>JAJDCQ010000001.1 GCA_029260755.1 Planctomycetota bacterium
CGAAGACGGTCATCCCTCGCCGTCGGCCGAGGCCCGTCCGCGTTCGGCAAGACCCGCGAGTCGCCCGCGGCTATCTGTGTAATCTGTGAAATCTGTGGATCGTTTCTCGCGGCGGCAATCGCGCGCGCGTGTTCCAGGAACAGGAGTCGAGCGAGGAGCACCGCGACGCGTCGGCAATGGCTCGGCGACGTCCGAGAGCAATCCATGAAATCCGCGAAATCCGCGGTTCGGTCTCTCTCGGCGTTGAACCAGGGTGGGAACCGCGGATTGTCGGATGGACTGGGATTGCGAGCTGCCAGGCGCCCAGTCCATTGCCGACGTCCTACGTACGCTTCCGTTCCAGGAACACGTCCGTCGGACCGCCCGAACGGGTGACGATCCACAGATTACACAGATTACACGGATTACGGGCTGCCGAAGGCGGTCATCCCTCGCCAAAGCGCGGAGGTCGGTTTCGGTATCGGCAAGGACACGGAACCGCCCGCGGCAATCTGTGAAATCTGTGTAATCTGTGGATCGTACGACATCGCAACGGCAATCGGCTGCGCGCGTTCCAGGAACAGGAGAGCCGGCACAGGTACACGAAACGGGCCCGAGCCTTGCTGGCCCGAGCCCCTCTCGCCTGAGTCCGTCGCTCGCCGCCGTGAGTGAATGAAGGTCGGCGCGATCGGGGGGTGCGCGCTACTTGCGCATCTCCCGCCGCCGGCCCTCCTGCTTCTCGAGGATGTAGTTCAGGAGGAGCTGCTGAAGCGCGAAGCCGTCACCCTCGGGGTTCTTCTGCTTCTCGAAGTGGCTGAGAACGTGCAGCACGGCGCCGATCTGTCGCGCCGGGGCGATCCCGGTGGCGATCCGGCCGCCGGTCACCTGGAAGGTGATCGCGACGTCGCCGTTGCCCGTCTTCTCGTGGAGCTGCGGGCTCCGGATCAGGACGGTGACGCCCTTCTTGATCCTGATGATGTGGCTCCGGCCAGCGATCTCCCAGGTCAGCGTCCCCGACCCGGTCATCGTCTCCCACGGGTTGTTCGTGAAGACGTCCCGCAGGAGCGGGTGCCCGGACTGCTTGACGCCCGGACCGATCTCGACCTTGAAGTCCTCGCGGGGCGACTCCTTCGAGAACTCGAGCATCTCCGGGAACGCCTTCACGAGCGTGTTCCGGAGCTCCCAGTCCGACGAGAAGACGTAGCCGCCCTCGTGGACGAACTTGCGGATCTTCGCGATCCCCTCCTCGGAGAGCTTCTCGTTGCCCGCGCAGTTGAGGATCAGCACCTGCTTCGGATCGAGCTCGAGGCCGTCGAACGCGTCGCGCCGGACGTAGGTGTAGGGAATGTCGATCGCCTTCAGGACGTCCTGGACCTTGTCCGACGCTCCGCTGACCACCACGATGTCGTCCTTGGTCAGCCCCGAGATCGTGTGGAACTCGGACGGACGCTCGCGCTTGAGCCGGTCGACGACCGTGCCGCCCTTCTTGGGCGCGTCGCCGCCCTCGCTCGCCTCGCCGGGCGCCTTCCAGCTGTCGCGGTTGCCGTCCCACCAGTTGCGCCAGTCGACCGCGTCCTGCATGTCCTCGCCGGTGAGGTTGCGGATCGCGGCGAGCACCTCGAGCATCTGGCGGCGACGTCCCTTCGCCTTCTCGAGGTCTCCGAGCGCATTGATGAGCTCGTCGATCGCGAGCGGGCTCGGGATCCGCGCCATCGCCCGGGCCGCCGCGCTTGCGACGATGTCGTCCTTGTCGGTCAGCGCCTCGGCGAGGGCGTCCACCGCCTCCTCGCGCCTCGTCTGGCCGATCGCGTCGGCCAGGAGGAAGCGGATCGGCTGCTTCTTCTCGCGCGAGAACGCCTTGGTGAGGGCGGCGAACGCGGCGTCATCGGCCGGGCTGCCGAGCGCCTTGGCGAGGTCGTCGTAGATGTCGAGCCCGGCACACTTCGGCGCGAGCCCGATCAGGCGACCGAGCGCCTTCTCGTCGATCCCCGCCGAGGCAATCTTCTCGAGGATGCTTCGCGCCTGATCGGCGTTCTTGGCCTTGACCGCCTTCTGGAGCTCCTTGACGGCCTCCGTCGCGTCCGCCGCGACGATCGCCGGAGCCGAGACCAGAACGAGGGCCACGAGGAGCACGCCGGCCCCCCAACGGGCGCGGGCGCCGTGAGAACTTCCGAGCATTGTCGACTCCCTTCATCGGGGACCGGTGGTCGGTCCCGATCACACCGGCGCGGATCGACCGGACGGTCGCGCGCCCCGAGGAAACGGGCGTGTGCTCGCCCCCCGGCCGGGATTCTAGGGGGGTCGCCCACCCTTCATCCAGGGATTTCGTAAATTTCGTTCTCGTCCGCCCGCCGGTGGTCGGCCCCCGCGATCGGGCACGACGGACCCACCCCACCCTCGTCGTCGGACGCCTTGATGGCCGCCGGCCCGGCCCCCTATAATGAGCGAACATCTCCAAATCGGGTGGGCCTCTCTCGGCCCGACGTGAGGAAGAGTCAGCACGGGGAGCTCGAGCGCGGGCCGGCGCTCCTCCCCTGGGGGTAGGGTTCGTGAGCCTCGTCAGTCGTGTTCTCACCGCCACGCTCGTGGCGGTCGTGGTCGCCGTTGCGCTCGTCGGTTTCGTCGGCCTCTCGGCCGCGCCCGCCGACGCGGGCGAGAAGATCTGGATCCTCAAGTTCGCGCACGAGCATCCCAAGCGCATCCAGATGGACGAAGACACCAGGGACTTCAAGGTCTACTGGTACATGTACTACACCATCACCAACGAGGATGAAGACGACCACAAGTTCATGCTCGACATCCGAGCAGACAGCGACAAGGGCTACACCTATCACGACGGCTACTACCCGCGCGTGATCTCCCGTCTCGCCAAGCGCAAGCGGGTCGAGCGCCACGAGATCAAGACCCAGCGCGAGGTCAGCCTCGCCCTCGACGAGGCTGATCCGGTCGACGCGGCCGACCCGGGCGGATCCGCCCAGCGCTACGACGACCTCAACCCGCCGCCGGAGCGCGACGTCAGCAAGGACCCGGGCGCCGAGCTCAAGCCGAACGGCCGGCCGGGTATCTTCGCGAGCAAGCTGCGCATCCCGCGCACGATCAACATGCCGGTGATCAAGGCCGGTGAGACGTGGAACTGCGTCGCGATCTTCAACCGCTGGGACAACGAGGCCGACTACCTCACCGTTCGCATCAACGGCCTCACCAACGACATCATCTCGAAGACCGAGAAGGCCCACGAGCGCACCCTCACCGAGCGTGTCCTGACCCTCAAGTACTACCGTCCGGGCGACGAGTTCTGGACGCCCGAGGACACGATGGACTTCGTCGAGCGCAAGTGGATCGACGTCACCCGCACGATCAAGAGCGACCTCCGGTAGCAGGCGCGTCGACGGTTCTCGCGGCGCCGTCGTCGCCGTCCCGCGAGGGGCGGCGATGACCGTTCGCTGACCCGGTCGGGTCAGCATGGGCGAGTCGATCCCCCGACGTTCCGGTTCCCTCCGTCCAGGAGAAACTCATGGCTCACCGATCCGTTCTCCCCCGTCTCGTCGTGACGGCCGCGGCCCTCGCCATCCTCACCTTCGGCGTGACCGCTTGCCGGACGTTCACGACCCGGCGAGACATCCTCGAGAACCCGAAGCGACGGTTCGCGGCGGGCAAGGCGCCGAGCCTCGATCCGGAGACGCTCGATGACCTGTTCTTCGAGATCTACTGGGACACCAAGGTGCTCCGCGACGCGGGCGAGACGATCACCTACTTCGAGCTGATCGACGACGCCCTCTACGTGTTCACCGACGCCTTCTCGCTCTACGCGTTCGACTACAACAGCGGCATGGTCCGCTGGAAGTTCGACGTCGGCGATGAGCTGAGCTTCCCGCTCAGCGTCTACAACTACCCGACCGAGGAGAAGGAGCGCCTCGCGGTCTACGACGAGGTGTTCTTCATCTCGCGCGACCACCTCTTCGCCATCGACAAGCAGAACGGCAGCCTCCTCTGGAAGAAGCGGGTCCCGTTCAGCGCGTCGGCCGGCCCGACGGCCAGTCAGGGCTACGTCTACGTGGGCAGCTGGGACGATCGCGTCTACTCGATCGACAAGAACGACCAGCGGAGCCAGTGGTTCTGGCGGACCGACGACGACGTCACGACCCGCAGCGTCGAGAAGAGCCCGAACGTCTACATGTGCAGCCAGGACGGGATCGTCTACTCGTTCGACGCCGTCAAGGGCGGGCCGCCGACCTGGACGTTCCAGTGCGAGCGGTCGATCCGTCACGATCCGCTCCTCTACCGGAACCGCCTCTACGTCGGCTCCGATGACATGAACGTCTACTCGATCGGCATCCTCGACGGGCTGCTCGAGTGGCGCTACCCGACCGGCGCGCCGATCGCGCGGGCGCCCTCGGCGATCCGGAACACGATCTACGTCGTGAGCGAGAACAACCGCCTCGACGCGATCCACCGTCGCAAGGGCCGCACCCGCGACGGCAAGGTCTTCCGCGAGGGCGAGGTCAAGTGGAGCTATCCGCTCGGCCGCCAGGTGCTCGCCAAGGGCCGCGAGAACGTCTACATCCTCGCCGAGCGCGAGGTCGCCGGGAGCCGGGGCCTGAAGCTCGTGGCGCTCGACGAGGCCGAGGGCTTCGTCCGCTGGGACGACGACGGTCGGATCGCCGAGACGGTCGACTACTTCGTCACCAACGACCAGGACCCGCTCTCGCCGATCCAGGCCGAGGCCAATCGCGGCGGGATCCTCTACTTCGGCTTCAAGGGTGGCGTCATCATCGCGATCAAGGAGCGGGTGAAGTACTAGCCGAACCCGGTCCGGACGTGACGATCGACCGCACCCCCGGGCGGCGAGGACGGCCGGCGCTTCGCGCCGGAGTCGTCCTCGCCGTCTTCGCATTGGGAACGGCCGGCGGCTGCGCGAGCACGCCGGCCGGCGGCGACCCCGCCTTCAGCGGCTCGGGCGAGCCCGAGCGGACCGACCGCGTCCTGGCGAGCGTCGTCCTGCTCCACGGCGCCGGCCGGCTCGACGCCGCCCGGGCGATCGTGGGTCCGGCCGACGACGAGGGCGGCGCGTCGCTCCGTTCCGCCCTCGCCCCGATGGACCGACTCTGGGACACGCCCGAGCTCCGCCTCGATCCGCTCGTCGACGGGCGGGTGGTCGGGAGCGTCGGGCTGATCGGCCGCTGCGAGTCGCGCGCCGAGCTGCTCGCCCTCGCCGTCCTCGCGCGCGCGCATCACGACCTCGGTCACGTCCGGGCCGCGATGACGCGCGCCCTCGGCGAGGCGGGCGTCGCGGTCGCCCGCGAGGCGGCCGCCCGCCTCATCGGCGACGGCGCCGACCCCGACCCCAGCCCCGACTCCGACGCCGAGGCGAACCCGGATGAGTCCGGCGCACCGAGCGCCGACGGCGGCGGGAACTCCGCCGGCGAGGACCGCTGGAACCGGCTTCACCCCGAGGAGCTCGGCGCCCTCGTGCGCTGGGCCCGGGCCGCGCGCGGCATCCGGTTCACCGCCGGCGAGGAGATCGCCGCGCGGGCCCGCGCCCGCGAGGCGCTCGATCGGATGGGGACGCCGCCAGGCAGCCTGGAGCGCGCGTTCGCGGCGCTCGCCCGCGCGGCCGAGGCGGCCCCCGAGCTGGCGCGGCCGCTGGTCGAGCGTCACCTCATCGGCGCCCTCGAGAGCGACGCCGATCCGGCGACGCCGTCCGCTCCGGTCGTCGGCGAAGGGCTCGCCCTCTTCCAGGAGACGGTCGAGCCGATCCGCGCCCGGAGCCGGTCGTTGCCCCAGCTCGCCGGCCTCGAGCAGCGCGTCGCGCAGGGGGCCGCGGGGCTCGGGCGGATCGAGGTCGAGGAGCTGCGCGCGGGGCTCGGCCGCGACGCGCGCTTCGCCCTCGCCGAGGCGGCGATCCTCGCGGTCCACGGCGACCGCGCCCTGGCGCTCCTCGCCCTTCGGCGCGCCGTCGCGCTCGATGGCTCGTTCGCCGAGGCTCGCCGCGCCCTCGGCGCGGAGCTCCTCGCCCGGAACGACGCCGAGAGCGCGCTCCGCGAGCTCGATCGGGCGATCGCCCTGGCGCCGCTCGACGCCCGGTCGCGGCTGCTCCGGGCGCGCGCGCTCGGGGAGCTCGGGCGCGGGGCCGGCGAGATCCGCCGCGCGGCGGCCGTCGCGGCGGCGACCGCCCTTCCGGGCGGGGCGATCGCCGCGGAGGCGCGGGCGATCCTCGATCGACTCGGTCCGGGCGAGGGCGAGCGCGAGGGCGACTGAGTCGAGCGCGGTGGTTGTTCCGGGAACGCGCGCAGCCGATCGCCGTTGCGATGTACGATCCACAGATTACACCGATTTCACAGATTGCCGCGGGCGGTTCCGTGTCCTTGCCGATACCGAAACGGACCTCCGCGCTTTGGCGACGGATGACCGCCTTCGGCAGCCCGTAATCCGTGTAATCTGTGGATCGTCACCCGTTCGGGGCGGTCCGACGAACGTGTTCCTGGAACAGATCTCGCGCGACGGCAATGGCCTCGGAATCGGCAACTCGCAATCCGCGTGATCCGCGTAATCCGCGGTTCCCACTCGTTCGACGCC
The DNA here is from genome assembly GCA_029260755.1 of Planctomycetota bacterium. GTDB lineage: Bacteria > Planctomycetota > J058 > J058 > JAJDCQ01 > JAJDCQ01. The sequence goes on from JAJDCQ010000001.1 coordinate 6,556, forward strand.
GAGAGAGACCGAACCGCGGATTACGCGGATTACGCGGATTGGACCGGACGGCGCCAAGCCGTTGCGGACGCGGCGCGGCGCTGCGGTGGGCGCGAGATTCCCGTTCCCGGAGCCTGGCGCGAGCTGATACGGCGGGAGGAAGAGAGAACCTCGACCTCGACCTGGGCGGCGCCGGGCTCAGGCCTCGACGATCGACCGCCGCGCCTCCTCGAGCACGCCGGCGAGCTTCTCCCGGTTCGTCCCCGAGGCCTGCGCCCGGTCGGGCTTGCCCCCGCCGCGACCGCCGAGGGTCTGGGCGGCCGCCTGGACGAGGTCGGACACGTCGGGTCCGTCCGGACCGGCCGGGCGACGCATGAAGAGGACGCCCACCCGGCCGCCGCCGTCGTCCTGGCCGAGGAGCGTCACGAGGCGGCCGCCGCTCTCCTTCCCGAGGACGTGGAGCGTCTCGGCGAGGCGGCCGAGCGTCGTCCCGTCGCCCCAGGAGATCTCGCCGACGACGACGCGCCAGCCCTGAAACGGTCCCCGCTCGATCGGCTTCGCCTCATCGAGCCAGGCGCGGGCGAGACGCGGGAAGAGCTCGTCCTCGAGCCGCTTCTTCTCGCGCTCGCTCCGCCGAAGATCGGCGTGGATCTTCCGGACCTGATCGGACACCTGCTCGAGGCCGACCGAGAGGAACGCGGCGACGTCGTTCACGACGCGGACTCGCTCGGCGTAGTCGCGGTTCGCCCGCCGCCCGGCGACGAACCGGACCCGCGTCCGCCCCCGGGTCCGCTCGGCGCCGATCACCTTGACGAGGCCGAGCTCGCCCGTCCGCTCGACGTGCGTCCCGCAGCACGGGTTGGTGTCGAACCCGTCGACGGTGATCAGCCGGATCTTGCCGCCGGTCACGACGACGTCGGGCGGCGGCTTCCGGAGCTCGACGCCGCCGACCTCGTCCGCGAGAGTCGCGAGCTGCTCGGGCGTCACGACGCGGACGGTGACCGGTCGGTTCTCCTGGATGACCTCGTTCGCCCGCCGCTCGGCCTCGAGGATCGCCGCCGCGTCGAGGTCGACCCGGTCGAGGTCGATGCTGCACTCGCTCCCGCCGAGGTGGAACGAGACCGTCTCCGCGCCCGCCGTCTCCTCGAACGCCCGACTCAGGACGTGCTGTCCGCTGTGCTGCTGGGTGTGGTCGAGGCGGCGGACCGAGTCGACCACGCCCTCGACCGAGGCGCCCTCGGCGAGGCCGTCGTTCAGGCGCTCGACGACGTGGACGACGACGCGGCCACGGGAGGTCGCATCCCCGTCCTCATCGCCCTCCTCCTCGCCCCTCACCTGGGCGGCGTCGAGCTCGAGCACCTCGAGGACGCCGACGCCGGCGAGGCTCCCGCGGTCGCTCGGCTGCCCGCCGCCGGTCGGAAAGAACGCGGTCCGATCGAGGACGACGCCCGGGCGGTGGGTGTGGAGGAACGCGGCGCCGGCGGTCTGGACGTCCTCGATGACGCGTAGGATGCGCGCGTCGAACCGGCGAAGGCTGGCGTCCTCGTGGTAGAGGCGCTCGGTCATTGCGGCTCCTGGTCGCGGTCGAGGTAGGCGAGGACCTCGGCCGCCGCGTCCTGGACGGCCGGCGATGGATCCTGGCGCCGAATGGACCGGGCGTGCTCTCGGAGCTCGTCCGGAATCGTGGTGGACCCGCTCTCGTCCTCGCTCATCGCGCGCTCGATGACGCACCCGGCGAGCGTCAACCGATTCCGACGCTCGCTCGACCCCGGCCGTGCCCGGGCGAGCTCCGCGCCGATCGCGCGGAGGACCAGCGCCGGGTCCGAGCTCGCCTGGAGACGTTCCGCCAGGGGGTGGCCGACGATGAACCGCTCCGGGCCGCCCCAGCAGGACGTCGCCACCCGGAGCGGGTCGCCGGTCCGAGCGACCTTCGCTACGTCGGCCTCCATCGTCCAGCGCGCGCGCGCGGCGGGGAGCTTCGTCGCCGTCACGACCCCCGCGACGACGAGAACGACCGCCGCGGACCCGGTCGCGAGTCGACCGATCAGGGCGCGATGCATCCGGCTCACGCTCCGTCCTCCTCGAGGTCGGGGGCCCGTGACGGGCGCCCGAGGAAGAGCTCGTCGCGCCGCCGCTCGGCGACAACGCCGCCCGGCAGGTCGACCCGGCGACCGTGACGGCGAACGTCCTCGCTCGCCGCGACGATCGCGGCGAGGCCGGCGACCGCGCCGGCCGACACCCGATCCGGCGCGAGGGCCGCGATGAGCCGCGCCAGCGCCGCGTCCCGGACCGCGGGAGGTGCGCTCCGGAGCTCGGCGATGGGGACCGACAACTCGGCGCCGTCGACCGCGCTCGCGAGGTCACGGTCGGCGCCGTCGAGGAGGCGCCGGGCGGGGCGCTCGACGGCCCGGCGGGCGCGGCGGGCCGCCCGCGCGGTCCGGAGGAGCGCGCGCTCGATCGAGGGGTTGAACCGCTCCCGCAGGAGCGGGAGGAGCTCGTGGCGGACGCGGCTCCGGGTGAAGCGGTCGTCGTGGTTGGTCGCGTCCCGGCGGGCCTCGAGGCCCTTCGCGGCGAGGAACGCGACGATCGCGGCGCGGCTCGCGTCGATCAGCGGTCGGACGATTCGCACGCCGCTGCCGCACGCGATCCGGCGGCGCGCCGGCATCCCCGCGAGCCCCGCGAGCCCGGCCCCACGCACGAGGCGGTGCAGCACCGTCTCCGCCTGATCGGTCGCGGTGTGGCCGACCGCCACCCCGCTCGCGCCCGCCTCGCCCGCCGCCCGCTCGAGGAAGCGGTAGCGGGCCCGCCGCGCGACGGCCTCGAGCGACCCACGCCCGCGCCGCCGTTCGGCCTCGAGCGCGCCGGGCGCGATCCGCTCGACGAACAGCGGAACGCCGAGCGTGCCGGCGAGCGCCTCGGCCGCCGTGAGGTCGGCGTCGGCGTCGGCGCCGCGCAGGCCGTGATGGAAGTGGGCGAGCCCGGCGAGCCGCGGCGGCTCCGGATCGCTCGCCCGCCGGGGCGCCTCGGAGGCGATCGTCGCGAGGGCGTGGGCGAGCGCCGTCGAGTCGGGCCCGCCCGAGACGGCGACCAGCACCGGCGTCGCCGGGGGCAGGAGCTTGCGCCGAGCGATCGTCCGCTTGACGCGCGCGATCAGGTCTCGTTCGGCGCGTGGTGCCATCGGGGCGATCTTAGCGGTCGCCCCCGCACCCGTCGAGAGAGCTCACCGCCCGACGCGAGGGCCGCGGCAACGCGAGCAGAGGCACCGACGACCGTGATCCGGCCCCCGGCGAGCGATCCCCGAGGCGCACCCGGAGCAGGCGCAGTCCCAGGGATGAGCGCCCGGCGGCGGCCGCGCTCGCGGCGGCGGAGCTTGCGGTGACGGGTCGGGAGCGACCCGCCGTCCCCGGCGCCGGGACCGACCGATCGCGTTCGCGGCGGAGAACGGCAGCAGCGCCACGTCCGCGGCGAGGCTCAGGGGGAGATCCGCGAGCACGAGCGGGAGGAAGATGACGAGCCTCGGCTCGCTGACCGCGAAGAGGAGGCAGACCAGGTCGGTGCCGGTCCCCGAGAACGGAACGAACCCGGGGTTGAGGAATCCCGGCGGGTCGCCCGTCACCTCCTCGACGATGCAGAGCGTCGTCGCGCATCCGGTCGACGACCCGATGACGAGCAGGACGACCGAGGTGAGAAGCAAGGCGCGGCGAGGGGGCGTGGGCACTCTGGCACCTCCGCCCCGATGATGGGGCCCGCCGGCGTCCCCGAGAAGAAACGAACGCTCAGCCGATGATTGACTCCCGAGAAAGCCCTCGGGGACCTGGGGCCCAACGCCCGCAGGCCGCGTCCGTTCGGTCGCCGCGGGCGACTCGTCGCCTTGAGCGGGCGTCTCGCGCGCGCTAGCATTGCAACGTGACGCGGTCGCCTCTGCCCATCTTCGCGCTGCTCCTCTCGGCCTTCGCCGCCCCCGGCTGCGCCTACTTCCAGAGCCCCGAGTTCATCGACGGCACCGCGATCCCGACGACCAACTACGAGGTCCGCGGCGACGTCGCGCCGCGCGAGGTCGGTCGCCACGCTCGCCTCGCCGAGCGCCTCCACGCCGGCTTCGAGCGGTTCTTCGCGACGGAGACGACCGGCCAGACGACCATCTGCATCTTCTCGGAGCGCGGCTCCTACCAGAGCTTCCTCCGCGACTACCGCAACCTCCTGAGCGAGCTCGACTGGGAGGTCCTGTCGCGAACCCGCGGCTGCCACTCCTCGTTCCACGACGAGATCCTGTTCTACGCCGGCCCGCTCGAGCAGCGCGTCCTCGCGCACGAGATCGCCCATCGGTTCGTCCACGCGACCGACGCCGACGCGGCGCCCTGGGTGCACGAGGGCATGGCCGGGCTGCTCGAGACGATCCCGCCCGAGGAGCTGGCGGTCGTCCGCGACGTCGCGCCCGTCGGCGACACCGTCTCGGACGCGATCGCGCGCGCCGCCCTCGAGGACGGTTCGCTGCCGCGCCTGAGCGAGCTGCTGACGCCGTCGTTCAACGTCTTCTACCGGATCCCCTACGACAAGGAGCTCGCGGCGAGCTTCATCGGCTACCTCATCGGCGAGCGCGTCGGCGGGATCCGCGACGGAGGCGACGTGATCGCCCTCGCCGACCGCATCGCGGCCGACCCCGAGCCGTGGGAGGCCTCCTGGCGCGAGTGGCTCGAGGGCTGGCCCCGGTCGCGCGACGTCGACGTCGCGTTCCGCCGGGCGGCCGACGACCCGCTCGTGCGCCGGACCCTCCCCGAGGTCGTCCTCCGCTTCGCCCCGCGAGGCCAGCGCGAACGCGAGCTCGTCCTGTCGCTGACCGAGGACGAGGACGCGCGGGTCGCCGCGATGGCGCGCTTCTTCTACGAGCCGCGGATCCCGGGTCGCACCCAGCGACTCCTGCACGCCCGGCGCGTCGCCGCCCTCGAGCTCGGCCGGCGCGGCGACCGCCGCGTCGTCCGTCGTCTCATCGCCGCGCTCGACGGCCAGCGAAGAACGCGGCGGCGACGCCGCCGCTCGGACGATCCGTTCGAGCTGCTCATCCGGATCGTCCTCCTCACCGGAGGCGACCTCTCGACCATCCTCGAGGAGGCGCGCCACGCCCGCCGGTCCGGCGTCGAGCTGAACGCCGTCCTGGCGCGCTGGTGGGACGAGAACCGGCTCGAGTTCCCTCCGCAAATCTGACTTCCCTCACGCCCCGTCGTACGTTGCGGGAGTCGCCGAAGCCATCGCACGGGCAATCGCCCTTGGCGCCTCTTGGCCCCTTGGCTGCGTGAGACTCCGTCGTTCCTGCAACATCGTCGGCAATGAACCCGGCGCCGGCAGCTCGCAATCCGCGCAATCCGCGTAATCCGCGGTTTCGTTCTCTCGAACGTTCCAACGAGTGGGAACCGCGGATTACGCGGATTGCGCGGACTGAGAAATCGTCGGCGAAGCCGACATCGCTGCCGTCGACATCAACCGTCAACCGTCCGCCCTTCCACCAACGAACGAGGGGGACGCTCGTCGAGCATCCCCCTCGTCAGTGACTTCGATTCGATCTCGGCCGATCTCCCGGACGGCGGTCTACTCCTCGACGTCCTCCGGCAGGCCCTCCATACTCGGACGATCCTCTCGATCCTCGGGCGGATCGCGGTAGTCGTCGGACCGAGGCCTCGGCGGTCGACCGTAGCCTCCCCGTGGGGGCTGCGGCAGGCGACCCGAGGAGCTCCCGCGGTGCCGGCCCGAGGATGAGCTTCCCCGCCAGCCGCCTCGCTCGGCTCCGGCCGGGCCCTCGCCCCGTCCCGGGCCGTAGGTCCGGCGCGAGTCGCCGCGCTGGTAGCCGGGCTGCTCTCCGTAGCGGCCGCTGCCGGCGCGCGGCAGGCGCCCCGAGCCCTGGCGGCGATCGCCGCCGCGACCGCCCGCGTAGTTGCCGCCGCGCGGTCCGCCGCCGCCGCCGGGCGGGTAGCCGCCGCCAGGCGGGTACCCGCCGCCGCGCCCGTAGCCGTCGCGCGCGTAGGCGTCCCGTCGGTTGTAGCCCGGCTGCTCGTTGCCGAACCTTCGGCCGCCGCCTCCGTAGGGTGGTGGGCCGCCGGGACCGCCCGGTCCGCCTCGACCGCCGCCGTAGCTCGGCTCGGGGTCGGCGGGGAGCCCGGGCGGGATCCAGGGCGCGAGCTCGCCGGACTCCGGCTCTGGCTCGGGCTCCTCGTCGTATCCGTCCTCCGAGGCGCGGAAGCGCTCGATCGCCGCGGGCGGCAGGTCCGGGCGGAGCGGGCGCACCCGCTCGTGGTCCCGGTTGAGGACGTAGCACGTGAAGAACTGTCCCGGGTGGTAGCGATCCTCGATCTTGCGCTTGAGGATCACCCGGTCGTCGATCGCCTCGGAGAGGAAGCGGTCGGCGCGATCGCGCGTCCCGAGGTTGAGCGAGGGCTCGCGGAGGAGCCCTTCGCGGATGTAGTTGAAGTTGAGGTAGCGCTTGCGCGTCTCGAGGTGGGCGAGCGCCGGGATCAGCGTGTCGAACGGCGAGTCCGTCTCCGGGTCGTCCCGCAGGCCCGGCTCGTCGTCCTCCTCGAGGTCGTCGTCGTGATCGTCACGAACGCCACGAACGACGCGGTCCTCGTCCTCGTCGCGAGGATCCGACTCGGCGGCCCCGCCGTCGTCGCTCGCCGGCGCCGCGGGGACCGGGATGACGTCGACCTCGGTCGCTGCCCCGGAGAGGTCCGAAGGCGCCGCGCCGTCGACCGTGATGAGGACGACGTCCTTGCCGAACGAGGTCCGGGCGACCTCGATCGCGCGGCGGAGACGGACGTCGTCGCTCGCGATCATGACCACGTCGGTGCCGTCGCCCCGCAACGTCTCGAGGAGATCGATGACCAGCTCGACCACCGCGCCGTCGCGCATCACGCGACGCCCCGGGATGCCGTTGGTCAGGACATGATTCGTCTGGACCGTCGCGACCCCGGCGTCCTCGAACGCGGTTCGCAGATCGGCGAGCTCATCTCTGAAGTCGGCGTATGCGAGAGCTTTCTGGAGAGTCCCGAACCGTCCCACTCGGTCGAGGAGGGACTCCGGGTCGGGCGCGCCGGCGTTCGCCCGGTGAAGTGAAGAACAGATGCTTTCGAGATCGACGAAGAGGGCTACCTTGCGATCGACCGCTCGTGCCACGATGCCTCCCTCTTACCTCTTTCCACTTCCGAAGGTGTCCAGTTGTCGTGCTAGATGCGCGTGCTCATGTGTCGGTCGGTTCTCTCCCGCGTGGTCCTCGGCGTGACCGGGCTGCCGCTCCGCGCGGGCGCCCCGATCGTCCAAAGAGTGCTCGTGTCTCCGAGTCGGTTATAGCACCTGCCCGAAGGCCGAACAACTTGGCCGGGCGATCGCGCGGCCGCCGGCGAGCCCGCGACGTTGAAAGGGTTCCACCTGAGGGCTATGATCGCGTCTACAGGGCCTTCCGGTAACTGGTTACGGAGGTCCGGGCGACGATCTCGGCGGGACGCGGACTCACCGCACCCACGACGGAGGAGTCGGTGACGAGCTTCGGAAGCGCGCGCTTCTTCGATGACTCGGGATTCGAGGCGCGCGTCCTCGCGGGCGGGCTCCTGAGTCAAGAGCAGCTCTCCGAGTGTCGGCGCCTCCGCGACGAGGCGCGCGCGCGCGGCGTCGCCCTGGGCCTCGCCCAGGTCGCGATCGAGCGCGGCTACCTCTCCGCCGAGCAGGTCCGCGCCGCCGGGGGCGGCACCGCTCCCGAGCTGGCCGAGCCCGGGACGACTCCCGTGACGCCCGAGGAGGTCAAGCGTGGCACCGAGCGGCGCGCGGCCGCCGTCGTCGCCGCGGACGACAGCGGGTCCGCCCCGGTCGTCGCGCAGCTCGTGAGCGAGGCGGACGACGGGGGCGCGGCTACGGCGTGGTCGCCGTCGGACTACTACGAGGAGGCGGCGGCCGCCGAGGCCCAGCTCGTCCCGACGGCGGAGCCGGTCCCGACCGCGGAGCCCTACCCGACCGACGAGCCTTACGAGCCCTACCCGACCGCGGAGCCCTATCCCGCCGAAGAGGAGCCCTACACCACGGCCGAGCCCTATCCGGCCGACGAAGAGCCCTACGCCACGGCGGAGCCCTACTCCCCGGCCGACCCGTCGGCGCCTCCCGCGCCCGCGCACTCGGCCGATGGCGTGGCCGAGTTCTTCGACGGCGCGCCGCCCACCCACGACGGGATGGCGCCGGCGCCGTTCGCGACCGCGCCGCCCGACGGACCGATCTCGGACCGCCCCGACCTCGACGAGCTCGACCACGTCCTCCTCGGCCGGGAGCTGTCGGGCTACCGCCTCGAGCAGGTGATCGGGCGGGGCGCGATGGGCAGCGTCTTCCTCGCCCGCCAGACCAGCCTCGACCGCGAGGTCGCGTTCAAGGTGCTCAGCCCGGTCGCGGCCGACGACCCCGAGTTCGTCGAGCGCTTCCACCGCGAGGCGCGGGCGGCGGCGCGCTTCAACCATCCCAACGTCGTTCAGGCGATCGACACCGGCGCCGTCGACGTCGACGGCAAGCAGCTCCACTACTTCGTCATGGAGGCCGTCCAGGGCCCGAGCCTGGCCGATCGACTCGCGCACACCGGGCCGATGCTGGAGCTCGAGGCGCTTCAGATCACGCGCGCCTGCCTCGACGCGCTGAAGCTCGCCCACGCGAGCGCGATCGTCCACCGCGACATCAAGCCCGACAACATCCTCATCGCGCCCGACGGCACGCCGAAGCTCTCCGATCTCGGCCTGGCGAAGGACGTCCAGGCGAACGCCAACCGCGGCGACCTCACGAGCGCCGGGCTCGTCATGGGCACGCCGAACTACATGGCGCCCGAGCAGGCCACCGGGGCGACGGATCTCGACGGCCGCGCGGACTTCTACGCGCTCGGCATCACGTTCTACGAGATGCTCGTCGGCCACGTCCCCTTCCAGCACGAGAGCGCCATCGTCGTGCTGACGATGCGGGTGAACGAGGACGTCCCCGACCCGGCGCTCGAGCGCCCCGACATCTCGCAGGGGACGAGCCTGCTCCTGCAGCACCTGACGATGCGCGACCGGGAGCATCGCTACCCGAACGCGGACGAGGCGCTCATCGATTGCGACCGCGCCATCGCCGCCCTGACCCTCGGCGCGGGCGCTGCAGGCGCTCCGGGCGCTCCCGGCCCCGTTCCGCACCTCGCGCCGGTCGCGCCCGCGGGCGCGATGCCCTACGGTCAGCCCGCCCCCCCCGGAACCACGATGCTCGCGCCGGGGTATGCCGACGGCGCCGTCCACGGGACGACCCTGCTCGCGCCGGGAATGGTCGCCGGGATGACCGGCGCCGGCCCCGCGGTGCCGCCGCAGCTCGGCGCGTATGCGGCCGGCGCCCCGGGCGCCTCCACCGGCTTCGGTCCGGCCGCGCCGGCGATGATGGCGCCCGGGATGACCGCGGGGCCCGGCGTCGGCCCCGCTCCGTACCCCACCCAGGTCGGCCCTCCGGTTCCGGTCGGACCCGCGCCGACCGTCGTCGCGCCGGCGGCCCCGGCCCGACCGCCGGTCGTCGTTCCCGTTCGACCCGGTCCGTCGAGCGTGAAGCCCGCGGCGCCGCCTCCCGCCCCCGCGCCCGCGCCCGCGCCCGCGCCCGGATCGGCGGCGGCCGCGGCGGCCGGCTCGCCCGCGAAGCGTGCGCGGCGCTCATCGGGGAGTCGCCCGATCCACCGATCGTCCCGCCGGCTCCGCACCGCGCGCAGCTCCTCGCAGCGGATCCGGGTGGGGCGCGACGGCGGCGACGTCGCGCGCCAGAGTCGCAACTCATCGTCGCTGATGGTCGCCGGCGCGATCATCGCGGCCGCCGTGATCGGCTTCTTCGGGTATCTCGCGGGCCGGGGCCCCGACGAGACGACGGGAGCCGGCGGCGTCCGCGACGGCGCGACTGCCGGCAACGGCGGAGACGATTCCAGCGGCGGCGGCACGACCGCCCCGGTGACGATCGACGCGCCCGCCTGGTATCGGAAGCTCGACCGAAAGGTCGCGGGTCTGGTCGAGAGGCGGAAGTACGAGGCGGCCCTCGACGCGATCGGTGACCAGGAGTCCGAGCACGCCCTCGATCCGGGCGGCGAGCGACTCCTCGGGATGCAGCGCCAGCGCGTCTTCGACCAGCTCGAGGGCGAGGTGAACGGCCTGATCGAGCAGGGACGGCTCGACCGCGCCCTCGAGATCGCGTCGGTCGGCACCAACGGCGCCGACGACCCGATCTCCACGTTCTCCGCGCGGCTGATCTCCAAGATCAAGGCGTCGGCGGCGCCGGCCGAGGCGACCGCGATCGAGCGCCTCGTGACGCAGGTGCCCGAGCTGTGCCGGCAGCTCTACTTCGATCAGGCCGAGAAGGCGGTCGCGGACGCGCCCCTGACGAGCGAGAAGGGACAGGAGATCGCGCTCGCGTTCCGCGATCTGATCGCCCGGGCGCGCAAGCTCGCGCCGGCGATGGGCATCGTGGCCGGCAAGCCGGCGCCGAAGATCGGCGAGGCGCTCGGGCGAGCCGAGATCAGCCTCGGCGTCGAGCCGGGCCTCGGCCTCGGGCCGCTCGCCGGCCCCGAGAAGGTCGTCCGCGGCGGCCGGCCCGTCTGGCCGAAGCCGGCGATCATCGCGAACGGGCCGGCATCCGGCGACCTCGAGGCGGCCATCGTCGCGGGGATCATCCTCGGTCACCCCGACGTCGTCGCCTTCGCCCTCCGGAGCGGCGACGTGACCGCGGCGGTCGCGCTCGCGGAGCGGATCGCGACGGAGCATCTGAGCGCGGCGGGCGAGCGCGTCCGCCTCGCGCAGTCGGCGACCCGGCTGTTCGCGAACACCGGCGACGCGGTCCGCGAGGGCGAGGCGCTCGCGGGGGCGTGGAAGATCGACGGCCTCGGCGACGCCGGCAAGCGCCGCCTCGCCTCGCTCCGCAGCGCGGCGAAGGTGTTCGCCGCCTGGGATGCGAAGCGGTGGGGCGACGCGGCGAGCGCCGCCCCCGAGCTCGACGAGCGGGCGCTGTGGCCGGGCGAGTACCGCGACGCGCGCGCGGCCGGTCTCCTCGCCGCGATCGCGGAGAGCGCGATCGCCGGCGATCCCGACGCGATCGCCGAGGCGATCGAGCGGGCGCGCGTCCTCGCCGAGGAGACGCCGCCCGCCGGGTCGGCCTCGGGGCCGTTCGGCGCGACCCTGCGACGCACCCTCGATCAGGCCGGAGCCCACGCGACGGCCGTCGACGCGGCCCGCGACGCCGGCCGTCGCCTCGCGAGCGGGGATCTCGGCGGCGCGAGCGCGAAGGCCGACGAGGCGCTCTCGACCCTCGAGATCGCGATGCCCGAGAACGGCAACGAGCTCAAGACGCCTTACGCCGAGGCGGTCTGGAACGACCTCACCGGGCTGCGCTCGTTCGCCCGGGCGATCAAGCACCTCCAGGCGGGGATCCTCGAGCCGGCGATGAGCGAGCTCCAGGCGATCGTCGAGCTCCAGATCACCGGCGACTTCCGCCGCGCCTACCAGGGCGAGATCTCGACCCTGACCCGGCTGGTCCGCGACGCCGCCGGCGGGCGCGACCCGACCCCCGGGCCGGTCGCGGGCGGCGATCCCACGCCGGCGCCTCCCGACCCGGCTCCGGCCGGCGGCGGCGCGGCGGCCGGGGCGACCACCCTGAAGCTGGTCGCGCGCGGCGACATGCGCGGGGTGACCGGCGGCTCGGGCTGGGAGTGGGAGGACGGAGCCGGCGTCGCCCACGCCGACTGCACCGACCGGAAGGCGTTCCTCGCCGACCCGCTCGTCTTCAAGGAGAAGACCGAGCGGATCAAGCAGATCGAGCTCAAGATCGTCGTCGATCAGCTCAACAAGGCCGGCATGCCGGTCGCGGCCGTCCAGGCGGACTGGGTGACCGTCTTCTTCTGCCAGGACAAGGTCGGGATCCGACCCGGTCCTCCCGACGAGTTCCTCCTCGCCTCCGCCGCCGCGTTCCTCGAGCAGACTCAGGGGATCCCGGTCAAGAGCATGGCATCGATGCGCGAGGGGACCTACGACGTCCGGATCATCTTCAAGGAGAAGGAGGGCCGGGGCGGCCGGCCCGACACCGTCGAGGTGACCGCCCACGTCAGCCGCGCCGGCGCCTCGGCGCGCACCTCGGTGACCCACCCCGCGACGACGCCGACGTCCCGGACCGGGCGGACCTCGATCCACATGATGGGGCCCCACCACCTGAAGGACGTCTCGGTGGAGGTGGAGGCGCCGAAGCCGCCCGACTCCGGAGGTAGCCCGTCGGGCGGCGGACGCGATCGACGGCCGCCGCGCGGCGGCGGCGAGGCGGTCACCGTCGGCCTCTCGTCGGGCGAGTTCAAGGACTCGAGCTTCGACTGGGACGGCGAGGGCGTCAGCAACCCCGGCGTGGGCGATGTGAAGGCGTTCATCGAGAAGGCGCTCGTCTACCAGAGCCGCGTCAAGCGGACCTTCTCGGCGAGCTTCAAGGTCGGCGTCGCCGGCTCGGCGGAGGAGCGGGGCGCGCGCGCGCCGATCATGACGTTCACCTCGGACTGGGTGACGTTCTTCCTCTGCTACGACAAGGTCGGGTTCTGGGTCGGCGCGCCCGACGAGACCCTCCTCACCTCCTCGGCGGCCTATCTGGCCGAGACCAAGAACGTCTCGCTCGAGAGGATCCGTGACTTCGTCCCCGGCGAGTACACCGTGACGCTCGACTTCCAGCAGGTCGACGGCAAGAGCGGGAAGCCCGACCGGACGAGCGTGACGGCCAAGATCCACCTCGAGGGCAGCAGCGAGACGATGGTCGTCACCATGCCGCTCGCCGCGCCGCCCCGGGCGAACGACCGGACCTACCAGCTCCAGCTCCGCCTCATGCAGGAGCACCGCCTCAAGGAGCTCACGGCGGACGTCGAGACCCGCTAGCGATCGACCTCGCAGGTTCGATGAAGAGATGGAACCACGGAGGCACGGAGACACGGAGGGGCTTCGGTCCGACCAAGTCGTTGCGCGGACCGATGCGTGTGCTAAGATACGGCTCGCTCGGGTCTTAACGGGAGCTGAGGAGCACCATGGAGCACGTCCCCGATCCCTACGCCTGGCATCGGCGCCCGACCCGCCGGGTCGCCATTGGCGAGGTCGGCGTCGGCGGCGCCGAGCCGATCCGCGTCCAGTCGATGACGACGAGCTTCACCCACGACGTCGACGCGACGATCGCGCAGACGGCCGCGCTGGTGGCGGCCGGGTGCGAGATCGTCCGCTGGACCGTGCCGACGAACACCGACGTCATGGCGCTGCCGAAGCTCCGCGAGGCGATGAAGAGCAAGGGCCTCCGGGTCCCGATCGTCGCCGACATCCACTTCAGCCCGAAGCACGCCCTCGCCGCGGCCGACTGGGTCGAGAAGGTGCGGGTCAACCCCGGAAACTACGCCGACAGCAAGCGCTTCGAGAAGCTGGAGTACAGCGACGCCGAGTACGACGCCGAGCTCGGACGCCTCGAGGAGCGCTTCGCCCCGCTCGTCGAGAAGTGCCAGCAGCGCGGCGTCGCCATGCGGATCGGAACGAACCACGGCTCGCTGTCGGACCGGATCCTCAACCGCTTCGGCGACACGCCGCTCGGCATGGTCGAGAGCGCGCTCGAGTTCGTCCGGATCTGTCGCAGGCTCGACTACCACGAGATCGTCCTCTCGATGAAGGCGAGCAACGTGCGCGTGATGGTCGCCGCCTATCGTCTCCTCGCCGGGCGGATGACCGAGGAGGGGATGGACTACCCGTTCCATCTGGGCGTGACCGAGGCCGGCGACGGCGTCGACGGGCGCCTCAAGAGCGCCGCGGGGATCGGGGCGCTCCTCGAGGACGGGATCGGCGACACCGTCCGGGTGAGCCTCACCGAGGACCCGGTCCGCGAGGTGCCGGTCGGCTTCGATCTGGTGGCCCGCTACAACGCCCGGATCGCGGGGTCCGCGCCGAGCTCCGCGGCGCCCGCCGCCGCCACGACGCCGCTCTCGTTCGACCCGTTCGACTACGCCCGCCGCGTCACCCGGTCGGTCGCCGTCGGTCCGATCCGGATCGGCGAGGGCTGGCCGGTCCGCGTCGAGGTCGACGCCGGTCGACCCCCCGCCGCCTCGGCGGTCGACGCGACGGCTGCGCGCCTCGCCGAGCTCGGCACCAGGGACGCCGGGCGGACGCTCGAGCTCGCCAGCTTCGAGGTCGAGACCGAGACCGAGCTCCGCGCCGCGACCGCCATCCGCGACGCGGTCCGCGCCCTCGGCGCGCCGGTCGCGATCGAGGTGCGGGAGGCGAGGCCGGGGCTGCTCCTCGAGGCGCAGCTCCTCTCGAGCGCCCTCGCCGGCGCCGACCGCGTCGCGGCATCGCCGCCGGCCGGCGTCGATGACGGCGTCCGGCGCAACGTCCTCGAGGCGATCGCCCGGGCGGCGTCGCTCGCGGGCACGTGCTGGCTCGCGCCGCTCCAGGGCCTCGACGACTCCACCGCCGCGAGCCGCGCCGTCGAGGTGAGCGCCGCCGCGGCGACCTCCGAGCTCGAGGACGCGATCCTCGATCTCGACGCGACCGACGACGCCACCGCGACCTTCCGCGCGCGCCGGGTGGCCGCCGCCCTCGCCGGCGCCGGCTCCGACCTCCCGATCCTGATCCGCGACCGGTCGGCGTTCTCCCGGAAGGGCGAGGCGGCCGTCACCGAGACCGGGCTCCGGACCGGCAGCGTCCTCGTCGACGGGATCGGCGACGCGATCCGCATCGAGCTCCCCGGCGGAGGGCTCGCCGCGGCGGCCGACGCGGTCGGGCTCGGCTACGACGTGCTCCAGAGCGTGCGGCTCCGCAGCAGCAAGACCGAGTACATCTCGTGCCCGAGCTGCGGTCGGACGCTCTTCGACCTCGAGACGACGACGGCCAGGATCAAGGACCGGACCGGGCATCTGGTCGGCGTGAAGATCGCCGTGATGGGGTGCATCGTGAACGGCCTCGGCGAGATGGCCGACGCCGACTTCGGCTACGTCGGCTGGAAGCCGGACCGGGTGAACCTCTTCGTCGGCAAGGAGTGCGTCGAGAACGGCGTCCCCGAGGCGGACGCGGCCGATCGCCTCGTCGAGCTGATCAAGCGCGAGGGGATGTGGACCGAGCCGCCAGCGAGCGACGACGGAGAGGCCGGCGACGGCGCTTCCGAGGGCGCAGCGGCGTCGTCGGGCCCGGGGGCGACCGTCTCGGTCTGACGATCCACAGATTACACAGATTACACAGATTACGAGTTGCCGAAGGCGGCCATCCCTCGCCGATGGCAGAGGCCAGCTTCGCGCTCGGCCAGGTCCTGCGAATCGCCCGCGGCGATCTGTGTAATCTGTGTAATCTGTGGATCGTTTCTCGCGCCGGCAGCCGCACGCGCGCGTCGCAGGAAGACTCAGGATCGACGGTGTCTAGGTAGGCTAACCCGCCTCGACCACCGTCAACACCTCATCGATCTTGACGGCGATCTCCTCGACCTCCTTGGTCAAGGTGTCGGCCATCAGGAGCAGGCGGATGCTGCCGACCTCGTCGTCCGGGCCGCAGCCGAGCATCTTCAGGCCGTGGCGCCAGGCGGTCTCGAGCACCTCGTCGCGACGCTTCACCGAGATCGCGATCATCCCGCCGCGGCCGCGGACGTCCTTCAGGGTGTCGGGGTGGCGCTCGCGCACCTTCTCGAGGAGCCGGCGGAGGTACTCGCCCTTGATCGCGATGTTCTCGAGGTAGCCGTTGCCGTCGAAGATCGCGTCCTCGTAGTTGAGGAGGGCGTCGAACGTCGCGTAGGCCATGTTGACGTCGAAGATCTTTCCGCCGCCCCACGTGTTGCTGTGCCAGCCCGCGTGGAGGTAGGCCTCGAAGTCGGCGCGCGCCAGGCAGATTCCGAGGAAGCTCGCCTTTGCCATCGCGATCACGTCGGGCGCGACGTTGAGGTGCTCGATGCTGAAGAGCTTCCCGGTCCGACCCATCGACTGGACCTCGTCGGCGACGAAGAGGATCCCCTCGCGCCGGCAGGTCGCCGCGACCCCCTCGAAGAACGCCCGCTCGCCGGGGACGTAGCCACCCTCGCCCTGGAAGCCCTCGGCGACGAACCCCGCGCAGAGGTCGGTCGGGATCTTGCCGTCGGCGATGACCTTCGCCACGCCGCCGTCGGCCTCGAGGATCTCGGCCAGCGGGCGGGAATCGAGGATCGCCTCGAGCGCGTCGGGGCCGCCGTTGTAGGCGACGTGTCGGACCCAGCGGCTCTTCGGGTAGCCGATCTGGTGGGCGCGCTTGCTCCGCGTGAGCCCGAGAGAGCCGAGCGTCCTCCCGTGGAAGGCGCCGTCGGTCGCGACGAGGAACATCGGGTAGTCGGCCCAGACCTCCTCGCCATCCGGCTCCCGGTCGAAGGCGACCCGCTCGATCCCGAGGTCGGCCATCACCTTCTCGATCGTCGGCGCGCCGACCCGCTGGAGGAGTCGCCGCCACCGCACGAGGCAACAGAGCTTGATGGCGGCCTCGACCGCCTCGGTTCCGCTGTTGCAGAAGAAGCTCCGCCAGCCCTTCACGGACACGAACCGCGCGCGAGCCGCCCGGTTCAGGAGCGCGGCGAGCTCCTGCGGGCCGTGGACGCCCTCGGCGGCCTCGGCCGTGATGTAGTCGTCGGTGTTGATCTCGCGGCGCAGGAGCATCCCCTGCTGGAAGAGGTGGCGGACCGCGTCGCGGAAGAATGGGTGGTTCTCGTCGACGATCTTCTGGGCGCAGCCGAGCATCAGGTCGAGGTAGACGCCCGCGCTCGACGAGACGTAGGGGCCGGCGACCGGGTGGCCGAGCTCGATCACCGGCGACCCGGCATCGTGCGTCGTCACGAACATCTGCGACGCGTGCTCGGCCCGCGCTCCGGCGTGCCCGTCGTCCTCGGCTCCGGTGACCTCGGCCTTCGCGGTGCCTCGGTTCAGGGTCCGGCTGCCGATCGTGACGTCGGGGAACCGGTAGCGGGCCTTCTCGGCGGTGAGGTCGTAGCCGTCGATGACGACGTTCGGCTCGATCGGGAGTGGATCCATGAGCTCTCTCGTCGGGGTCTCGGGGGTCGAAGGCCGGCTGGCCGGGCGCCGTCGAGCAGGCCCCGATGTGACACGGGCTTACGTCGTCGGCCGGACGGATGATAGGGAGCGGATCGAGGGGCGTCAAGCGAGGCCGGTCCCGGCCGAACCGCGCCGGGCGGCCCCGTCCGGAGGGCCGCTCCGGCGCGGGCGGGGCGCCGCGAACGCCCCCGGTTGAGGCGGTTTCGTGGCCCGTGCTAAGATGACGCTCCCAGGACCCGCGCGTCGCGGTGGGAGGTGCGCCATCGGCGCCATCAAGATCATCTGCAAGTGCGGCAAGGACCACGAGGTCCCCGCGGCGATCATCGGGAAGAAGATCCGATGCATGGCCTGCCAGAAGGTCATCCGGGTCAAGACGCCGCGGGTCGGCGGCGAGGTCAAGCCGGCGAATCACGACGGCCTCCAGGTGTCGGGCACGCGAGAGTGTCCGGGATGCAAGGAGGTCTTCTTCATCGACCAGACGAAGATCTGCGTCACCTGCGGGATCAACCTCCTCACCGGTGGGGAGCTCTACCAGGCATCCGAGAACTCCGCATCCTGGTCGTCCGTCGATGCTCACGGAGCGGACGCCGGTTTCATCCGTGGACTGATCGGGCGGCTCCTCGGTCGCCGCTGAGCGCGACGCCGGGACCCGGACGAAGTAAGCGAGTAGCCGAATGAGGACCGCTCCCATGCTGAAGACGCAGCCGCTCTCGAAGCTCCTCACCGAGGACCACATCGTGGTGCTCTCGGCGACGACCCGGAAGGGGGCGATCGAGGAGCTCCTCGACGTGCTCGTCCGGACCGGCGACCTCCCGGCCGGTCGGCGCGCGCACGCCGCGCGCGCGATCCTCCTCCGGGAGTCGCAGTCGCCGACCGGCGTCGGCAACGGCCTCGCGATGCCGCACGCGAAGCTCAACGGGATCCCCCGCTTCCTGAGCGTCATCGGAGTCGCGCCGGGCGGGATCGACTTCGGCGCCAAGGACGGCGGCGCCCGCCTCATCATCCTGCTGCTCTCGAAGCCGCAGACCGAGAGCGCCGTGCAGCACCTCGACCTGCTGCGCTTCATCGCCGAGCGCCTCGGCGGCGACAAGGACGTCGCCGCCCTGACCGACGGCCTGAAGCCGGCCGAGGTGCTCGAGGCGATCCGCTCGCGGGAGCCCGGGGGCTAACGAGCCTCGCCAGGGGCCATCAAGCTCGCTCAGGCGACCGCGTGGTTGCCCGGTCGAGAGAGAGGCCACAGATTGCACAGATTGCACAGATTACGAGCTGCCGAAGGCGGCGGCTCCTCGCGTGCGCGGACTCGCCGCGCGCTGGCGTCGGCAGCGATGCGGACCAGTCCGCGGCAATCTGTGTCATCTGTGTAATCTGTGGCCTAACCCGGCTGCACCGACGCCCTCTCGCAGAGCAAGAGAACGCTGTTCCAGGAACGAGTTAGCTCACGCAAAGGCGCAAAGGCGCAAAGGGGCTCTGCCAGGTCGAGATCTCGGATCAGAGCAACGATCCTTGGCGCCTTTGCGCCTTTGCGTGAGATGCCGTTCGCGTGTTCAAGGAACGGGAAGCTCACGCAGGGACACCGAGCGCCCGGGGAACCGCCTGAGCGAGCGTGATAGCCCCTGCCTCGCCTATCACTCGGCGTCCGAACCGGCCGGTCACTCGTCGGTCGCCGCGGCGCCCGTCCCACTCTCATCGACGAGGACCCGGTCCTCCCCGTCGAACGGCGGGCTGAAGACCGAGACGGCCCGCGTCGCGCCCGGGCTCTCGTGGCGGTAGGAGTGGACGGCGCCGGCGGGGACGTGGAGGACGGTGCCGGGGAGGACGAGGTGCTCCTCCCCGTCGAGGACGAACGTCCCGCGGCCCTCGAGGATCGTGACCGTCTCGTCGTGGCGCTCGTGACGATGCGCCCGGATCTCTCCCACGACGACGACCTCGTGCGTCGAGACCCGGCTCGTCCGGTGGAGCTCGCGCACCGCGACCGGCGCGTCGCCTGCGGGGCGGCTCGCCGGATCGAGGCGGGTGACGAGCGGCGTCGACGGCGACGGCGCGGACGCGCAACCGGCGACCGCCACCACCGCGGCGAACGTCAGCGCGACGAACGGGGTCGAGCGCACGGGTTCGCTCCCCCTGGGGTCGGGGTCAGTCGCCGCTCTTCTTGCGAGGCGGGACGGTCGCGGCGGGGGCGGGACCACCGAGGGCGGCGCCGGCGGTCCGACGGGCCCGGCGGCGCGCCTCGGCCGCCGCGGCCCGCATCAGGGCGTCGCCGTCGTCGGCCTCATCGTCGGGGGCGGTCGCCGGCGCGTCGGGCGCGGCCGGCGTCGCGCCGCCCGCTCCGCCGGCCCCGTTCGGGCCGGGGCGCTTCGCGTCCGGAGCGTCCTCCGCCCGCGCGACCATCGTCTCGCCCTCCGCGCCCTCGGGCAGCGGCGAGCTGAAGACGTCGATCGCGGCCGCGTAGGCCGGGTTCTCGTCGTCGAGCTTCTTCGCCTCGCGGAACGCGCGGAGCGCGCTCGTCCGGTCGCCCAGCGCCGCGTAGGCGCGGCCCTGGCGCGCGAGGACGTCGGCCGCCTTGAGGTTGAGCGCGTCGTAGCTCCGGCGCGCCTTCTGGACCACCTCACCGGCCGTCAGGCCGCCCGAGCGCCCCTCGGGGCCCTGGGCGTCGCGGATCAGCTCGTGGAGGCCCGACTGCTCGCGCCGGATCACGTCGAGGGCGATCTCGTAGCGATCGACCGCCTGCCCGAGGAACTCGCGGCGGTTGTTGGCGGGACGGTCCGCTCCGGCGTCCTCGATGTCGGTGCCGGAGATGGTCGCCCGCTCGAAGGCGACCTCGCCGCGACCGATGTGCGCGGCGATGAAGTTGGGGTCCTGCTTGAGCGCCTCGGCGAACCGGACCTCGGCCCGGGGCAGGTCGCCCTCGACCAGGCTCGTCCGCCCGAGGTAGAGCAGGATCGTCTTCCGGGCGACCTCCTCGCCACGCGGCGCGAACCGCGTCAGGAGTAGCTCGAGCTCGCGCCGCGCCTCGTCGGCCCGGCCGAACTCCTCGAGGTAGATGATCGCGAGCGACAGCCGCGCCGTCGCCAGGGTCGGGTCGTAGTCGAGCGACTTCCGGAAGTGCCAGATCGCCTTCTCGAGCTGAAACCGCCGCTCCGGCGCGGTCAGAGACCGACTCCGGGCGAGGTCGTCGAGGATCTCGTTGCCGCTCTCCCACTGGAGGCGCGCGGTCGCGCGATCCTCGGCCGACACGCTCTCGGAGTCGCGCGCCGCGCGCATGCTCCGGATCGCCCGCGCCTCGCCGGTGCTGCGCCACCACTCCTCCCACCGCTGAATCGATGCGGTGCGACGCTCCTCGGAGGCGGCGGGGTCGAAGCCGAGGGTGTCGCCGGTCCACTCCTCGAGCTTGCGGATCGCGAGCGACCGCATCTCGGGGCGGTTGAGGTGGAGCGCCTCGATCACGACCGGGATGCCGACGTAGACGCCGTCGTCGCCGAGGGCGAGCGCGGCGGCCATCCGGACTTGCCCGTCGGTCGTGCGGAGCAGCTCGAGGAGCGGGTCGTAGGCCCGCAGGGCCGCGAGCTGGCTGACCGTGAACGCCTTCACCTCGGGGTGACTCTCGAGGGCGAGCAGTCGCACGAGGAGCGGCGGTGCGTCCTCCGCGTTCATCAGGACCGCCTCGCGGATCGCGTCGCGGCGCCGCTCGGCGCGCCGGTCCATCTTCGCGATCTCGAGCCGATCCTCGGTCAGGCTCGGGTCGTCGCCGAGCCCGTCGGTGATCCGTCGGAGGAGGTTGGGGACGGCCGTCTCGAGCTTGCTGCTGACGACCTCGCGGATCTGGAGCGCCCGAAGAACGCGCGTCGCGGCGAGGCCGCGGACGCCCCCCTGGAGCTCCTCGCGCTCGAGATGCGGGATCGCGTAGATGCCGAGCTGGATCAGGGCCACGCGGCTCTGCTCGGCCGCGTCCTCGTCCTCGCCGACGAGGACGTCGACGTGCTTGGCGACCTCGGAGTTGAGCGACTCCTCGCGCCGCGCCGCCTCCGAAGCGCGGCGCGCCTCGGCCTCGGCGGCCGACTCGGCGCCGCCCGCGCCCTCGGTGCCGGCCGTTCCTTCGGGCTTCTCCTTCCCGCGCATTCGGATCGTCTTGACCTCGTCGCGGTCGAGCTCGACCGTGACGTGTCCCGCGCCGACATCCTGCTGGATGTAGATCTTCCGGCCCTTCTTCGAGACCGTCCCGCGGAGAACCTTGTTGTTCTTGAGGACGACGTAGTCGATGTCGTCGCGCGGCGCGAGACCGGCGAGGGGGTCGTCGAACTCGACCTTGAGGACGTCGTCCTTGGAGAAGTCCATCCCCCCGTGCTTCTGCTCGACGTGAATCGCGTCGCCCTTGTCGACGACCCGGCCCTTGATGACCCGCCCGTCCTTGAGGGTGACCGTGTCGGCCGAGGCCTCGCCCGTGCTCAGCGCGAGGAGGGCGAGCCCGGCGGCGATCGCCGCGAGCCCACGGGCCCGGCGCGCTCCACGCGAGCTCAGCTGTGCATCGGTGGACGTCGATCTCATGGGAGGCTCCCGAAACGGTCGGCGGGGCGGAGGCGGTCGCGCCTCGATCCGATCCGCCGACCCGTTGCTCTGCACGCGCGCGGACGCCCGGAGGATCCGGTCGACGCCGCGGCAGGCGCATTATACCGCGCGTCTGGCTGTCCGGAACCCCTCCCGAACATCGAGATGGGTCCCCGCGTTCGTTCCGTCGCCCCCCCATCGGAGCCGGCCGCTGTCATCGGGCCGTCACCGGTAGTCCTTTGATCTTCACCGTGTTGGAGCGGTAAAAGGGGGGGTAGCGAGCCCCGCTTCATGTCGTCCGAAGACCCCCCTGCCACGCCTGACCACGCCCCCACTCCGGGCGACGATGGACTTCCGTATCGGGTGATCTCCGAGATCGGCCGCGGCTCCATGGGTGCGGTCTACCGCGTCCAGCTCCTCGAGACGGGCAAGACGTGCGCCCTCAAGGTCATGCGACTCAAGCCGCACACCGACGCCGAGGCGGCCGAGGTCGCCCGCCGCCGGTTCGCCCGCGAGGGCCGGGCGCTCGCGCGCGTCCCGCCGCACCGGAACGTCGCCGGCGTTCACGGCGTCGGGCAGACGCCGGGTGGCGAGCCCTACATCCTGCTCGAGTTCGTCGAGGGGAGCTCGCTCCGGGACCGCCTCGACGACAAGCCGGTCAAGGCGAAGCGCGCGGTCACCCTCGTCGCGGGGATCGCGCGCGGGCTCGCCCACATCCACGCCCACGGGGTGCTCCACCGCGACCTCAAGCCCGAGAACGTGATCATCGACCCCGAGGGCGTCCCGCGGATCACCGACTTCGGCTACGCGCGCCTCGCCGACGAGGGTCGAACCCTCACCCACACCGACGAGGCGGTCGGGACGCCGCTCTACATGAGCCCCGAGATGGCGAGCTTCCAGCCCGACCTCGCCGGCCCCGAGGCGGACGTCTTCGGGCTCGGGGTGATGCTCTACGAGATGCTGACCGGTCAGCTCCCGTTCTCGGGCGACACCCCGCTCGAGGTGCTCGAGGCGATCCGCGAGACCGAGCCGCCGGCGCCGCGCACGATCCGACCGAAGATCCCCGCCGCCGTCGAGAACGTCTGCCTCCGCATGCTCGCGAAGGACCGGCGCGCGCGTTACCAGACCGCGGACGCGGTCCTCGCCGACGTCGATCGGATCCTCGGGGCGGCGACCCCCGATGCGGTCCACGTCGCCGCCCCGAGGTCGCCGCGCGCGCGGCGGCTGCTGGGGCTCGCCGGCGCCGTCCTCCTGCTCGTCACCACCGCGGGGATCGTCGGCTTCGCCCTCGGACGAGGCCGACGGGGCGAGGGCCCCGCCGGCGACGGAGACGGCGTCCCGCCGGTCGTCGCCTCGCCGCCCGCGTCGCAGGCCGCCGCCCTGGCCGCGGGCGACATCACGATCGCGCTCGATCGCGAGGGCGACGCCGCCCCCGAGCTCGGCGTGCACGCGACGCTCATCGCCGCTGCGGACGCGTTCCGCGGCGTCGAGCCATCGATCCGGACCGCCGTCGCCCGCCTCGGCGCGGCTCCAGCCGACCCGGCGCCCCGGGCCCTCCGCGCGGAGCTCGCCGCCCTCGCCGGCGACGAGGAACGCTGGCGCGCCCTCCTCGACGACACCACCCTGGTCGGCCAGCCGGTCCTCCGCGCCGTCCGGTCGCGCCTCCACCGCGACGCGGGCCGCGACGTCGAGGCCGCCCGCGACCTCGACGAGGCGCGGATCGAGGCGGCCCCCCTCGGCCTCGGCGACGCCGTCGAGCGGGCGACCGCGGGCAGCGCCGCGTCGCGGGCCTACCTCGCGCGCCGCGCGGTCGAGGTCGGCCAGCTCGCCGGGCGCACGCGCCTCCCGAGCTGGGGCGAGGAGCTCGAGCGGGTGCTCCGGCTCGCCGAGCGCCGCGGCGTCGCCTCGGGGCGTCTGGTCCTCGCCGAGGCGGCCCACCTCTTCGAGCTCGGCGACGACGACGGGGCGGTCGTGGGGCGTCTGACGACCGCCCTCGAGGACGACGCCCTCGCGCCGGCGGAGCGCGCGTTCGCCCTCGTCCTCCGCGCCGAGGCCGGGCTCGAGTCGGGGCCGGCCGACGCGGCCGCCGACGCGCTCGCCGCGG
>JAJDCQ010000002.1 GCA_029260755.1 Planctomycetota bacterium
CGCCGCCCGCGCCTGCGAGCGCTCCACGATCGTCCGCGAGGCGTTCGAACGAGGCGAGATCTCGTATGGCAAGGTCGACGAGATCGCCCGGCTCTCCCGCGGAGACGACATCGAGCGCTGGCTCGATCTCGCCCGCGAGAAACCGCGCGACGTCCTCCGCGAGGGGATCGACCGCGACGAACGGTTCCTCCCGCCCGACGGGCCGAACCGGATCATCCGCTTCGAGGTCGAGGCCGACCAGTGGAACCGGATCCAGGCTGCCATCGAGAAGGTCCGTCGGGTCGGCGGCGCCGAGGTCGGCCTCGCCGAGGCGTTCGACGTGATCGCCCACAACTACCTCGAGACCCCCCTCGACGAGTCCGAGGTCCTCGATCCGCCCGTCGATGCCTCGGCCGCGCGGGACGCTCCCGAATCGGAGTTGCGCGGCGCACCCGCCCCTGAGGCCGAGCTCGAGCGGGACCGGCTCTTCCGCCAGGACGTCCTGCAACGCTACGGCTGGATCTGCGCCATCCCCGGGTGCGGCTGCCGGGTCAACCTGGAGGTCGACCACATCGTCCCGCGATCCCGAGCTCCCGAGCGGCGGTGGGACCCGGACAACGTCGCTCCCCTTTGTCGCGGCCATCACCGGCTCAAGACCGACGGCATCATCAAGATCTCGGGGAAGGCGCCCGACGGAACCCTCATCGTGGAGCGACCGCGGGAGTCCCGGGATTGTGCTCTCGTCTGATCGACCCGCTGCCCGGCGGACAAGATGCGCGCGCGCAACGACGGATTCCAGGGGTGAGGTCCAGGATCGACACCAGAGGGCCGGGTCACACGAGCCGCCGCGACAGATTCGCTCGTGTGATTCCTGGACCTGACCCCTTCGATTCACACCAGACAACTCTCGCACGGTGCGAGAGGCTGGGTTCGCACGGCTCCGACGCTCGGCAAGCGCCGGTGCGCGGCGCAACGCAGACGGCGCGGGCCCCCGGGCGACCGCGAGTGGATAGCATTCCGGACGCCACGCCCGCGGGTGAACCGCGGATCGAACCTGACCGGCTCGATGCGAGGCAGGGGGCGGCGACGGGTCGAGGACGACGCCACCTGCTCCCGAGCTGATCGCGGGCCGTTCACCCCAGGTCGAGGTAGCGGGCTCGGTAGCAGATGAGGCTCACGACGCGGGGACCCTCACTCTAGTCGAACGTCTCGTCGTCGTACATCGCGTCGAGCTGCTCGCGGTAGACCTTGGCGATCGCGTTGCGACGCATCTTCATCGTCGGGGTGAGCGTCTCGGCGTCCTGGGTGAAGTCCTCGGGCAGGATCGTCCAGCGCTTCACCTGCTCGGGTGGGCTCAGGTCGCGGTTGGCGTTCTCCATCGCCTCGTCGACGAGCCGCTTGACCATCTCGTTGTCGATCACCATGGCCATGTCGGTGGGCAGCTCGAGCGCGCGCGTCTGGGCCCAGAGGCGGAGCTCCTCCTCGTCCAGGGTGATGAGGCCGACGCAGTACTTGCGCTTGTCGCCGAAGACGAGCGCCTGGCTGATCTGGGGGCACTGCTTGATCAGGTTCTCGACCACCTGCGGCGCGACGTACTTCCCGGCGGACGTCTTGATGAGGTCCTTCTTGCGGTCGGTGATCTTCAGGAACCCGTCGGCGTCGACCTCGCCGATGTCGCCGCTCTTGAACCAGCCGTCCTCGGTGAAGGCCTCGGTCGTCGCCGCCTCGTTCTTGTAGTAGCCGCGCATGTTGCCGGGGCCGCGGATGAGGATCTCGCCGTCCTCGGCGATCCGGATCCGCACCTCGGGGATCGGCTTGCCGACGGTGCCGAACTTGAAGTCCTCGACCCGGTTCAGGGTGGCCGGCGCGGCCGTCTCGGTGAGGCCGTAGCCCTCGACGATGAGGATCCCGATCGCGTGGAAGAACTCGAGGATCTCGATCGAGATCGGCGCGCCGCCGCTCGTGAGGTAGCGGACGCGGTCGAATCCGGGCTGCGCACGGATCTTCCGGAACACGAGCGTCTCGGCGACCCGGTGCTGGAGCCCGAGCCACCGCGGGATCGGCAGGCGCTGCCGCTTCAGGGCCGCGACGCGTCGCCCGATGCCGACCGCCCAGTGGAAGATCCGCTGCCGGCGCGCCGGCGCCTGGCTCACCGTCGTCTGGATCCGCGAGTAGAACTTCTCCCAGATGCGGGGGACGCTCGCCTGCACGGTCGGACGGATCTCGCGGATCTCGTCGAGCAGCACATCGAGCGAGCTACAGTGGGCGCCGGGGACGCCCATCCACGCGCCGGCGTAGCTGGCGATCCGCTGGAGGCTGTGGGCGAGCGGCAGGAAGATCAGGCTCCGGTCGCTCGGGTAGCACGGGAGCACCCGACACGCGCTCTCGACGATCGCGTAGATCCCGCCGTGGGTGAGCATGACGCCCTTGGGCGGCCCGGTCGTCCCGCTCGTGTACATGATCGTGGCGAGGTCGCCCTCGCGCACCTGGTCGCAGCGCGCGTCGAAGCGCTTCGGGTCCTTCGCCTCGGCGGCCGCGCCGAGCGCGTTGAGCGCCTCGAGCGAGAGGACGCGCGCCGCGCGGGCCTGCTCCGGGTCGCGGATCGCTCCGGGCGCCGGCTCGAACACGATCAGCCGCTCGAGGCTCGGGCACGCGCCCGCCTTCGTCGCGAACGCCTCGACCTTCTTGAGCTGCTCGTCATCCTCGCAGAAGACCAGCCGCGCCTCGCTGTGCTCGACGATGTACTCGCACTGCGCCGGCGAGCTCGTCGGGTAGATCCCGACGGTGACCCCGCCGCAGCAGAGGATCGCCCCGTCGGCCCGGCCCCACTCGGGGCGCGTGTTCGAGAGGATCACGACCCGGTCGCCCGGCTCGATCCCGAGCTCGGCGAGGCCGAGGGTCGCCCAGCGGAGCTCGCGCTCGAGGTCCGACCCGGTCGAGGGGACCCACGTCCCCGCCGCCCCGTCGCCCGCGTCGGGCTCGCGCACCTTGCGCCAGCTCAGGGTGTCGACGCGGCTCTCGCGGAGGCGCCGGCGCAGGATCTCGGGGACCGTCCGGCGGTTGCTCCCGACGCCTCGGCGCGGCGCGAGGTGGCTCCGCTCCTCGAGGTGGGCCCGGACCTCCTCGGGCGTGGCGGCGCGGCCGGCCGCCGCGTCGGCGTCGACGACGGCCGGGGCTGGTGCGCTCGACATGGCGGCCTCGCTCGGAGGGGGAGGGGTGGCCCGGCGGCTACTTCCGGCTCATCTCGTCGAGCGACTTGTCGCTGTCGATGAGCGCGTCGTTGTAGAGGACCGCCAGCTTCGTTCCGGTGAAGTCGACGACCGCCTGGACGCTGAAGCCAGGGTGGCCGGGGATCGCGCTGAGGTTGCGGATCGTGAACGGGAGCTCGTACTCGTCGAGCTCCTGAACCTTGAGGGTGGCCGACTCCGTCGCGGGCGAGGGCTCGTCGAAGAAGACGGCCAGCGCGGCGTAGCGCTCGCTCGCCGGGTCGATCTTCTTGAGCTTGACGATCAGCCCGTCCTGGCCGCCCGCGTGGATCGGGAGCGACGAGACGTGGAGGTTCGGGTCCGCCGTCCGGGTGCCGCGGATCGAGTAGATCGTCACCTCGGCCTGGCGGCCCTTCACCGGCGTCTTGCCGATGTTGATCGCGAAGAGCCCGTGCCGCGCCCGCTCGAACGTCGTCTCGGCCGCGTAGACCTGCCCGCGGCCGGCCTTGCTCTCGACGCGCTGGGCGAGGTTCACGTTGTCGCCGATGCAGGTGTACTCCATCCGGCGCTCGGAGCCGATGTTGCCGGCGATGAACGAGCCCGAGTTGAGCCCAATTCCCATGTTGATCTGGGTCTTGTCCTCTTCCTTCAGGTCGAAGTTGAAGACGTAGAGCTGGTTCTGCATCTCCAGGGCGGCCTCGCAGGCCTTGAGCGCCTCGTCGTCGACCGGGATCGGCACGTTCCACTCGGCCATGATCGCGTCGCCGCCGAACTTGTCGATGGTGCCCTTGTTCTTGAAGATGATGTCGACCATGATCCGGAAGTAGCGGTTGATCCGCTCGACCACCTCCTCGGGCGCCATCTTCTCGGTCATCGTGGTGAATCCGATGATGTCCGAGAAGAAGACGGTCCCCTCGCGCATGGAGCCGCCGGGCTTGAGGTCGATCTCCTTGCTGATGATCTTCTTCGCCAGCTCGGGGTTGAAGTAGCGCTGCATGTTCGTCAGCGCCTCGGTGTCCTTCTGGACCTGGTCGATCAGCTTGACGTTCTTGATGAACGTGGCCGCCTGGGCGGCGATGCCGGTGAGGAGGTTGAGGTCGTCCGGCGTGAACTTCTTGGCCCGGTCCTGGGTGTCGATGTGAATGATGCCGAACACCTCGTCCCGGTAGATCAGCGGAACGCACATCATCGACAGGATCCGGAAGTTGAGGATGCTCATCCCGCCGCTGAAGCGAGAGTCCTCCATCGCGTTGCTCGAGAGGATCGAGCGCTGCTGCTCGTAGGCGCGCTTCGCGATCGTCTTGCTGATCGTGACCTGGTCGCCGGCCTCCCCGTCGCGCTTCTGGATGCACCGCGGCTCGAGCGTGTCGAACCGGTCGCCCATCATGATGAAGCCGCGGTCGGCCTGCGGGAAGCTGCCGAACAGGTTCGTCATGATCTCGCTGAGCAGATCGTCGAGGTCGCGGATCTGGGCGAGGCTCTGGCTGATCCGGTGGTAGAGGTTGAGCCGCTTCTCGAGGTTGGCGACCGCCGAGGCGCTCCCCGCCTTCGGGTCGAGGCGCGTGCTGTCGGTGAAGATCAGGCTCGCGTCGAGGGCGTAGTCCTCGAGGCTGTCCTCCTCGGCTCCGTCCTGGAAGACGACGCTCTTGTCCGGGTCGAGCCCCGCGGCGGCGATGTGGGCGCCGCTGCCCGTCGGCGCCGCGCCCGGCCCGCCCGGGATCGTCGCGGCGACCATGCCGCTCGAGAACGGGAGGCCGTCGCCGCCGCCGAGCGCCGGCATCGCGCCGCTGCCGACGCAGTAGCGCATGTTGACGCCGCCGACCGTGAGCACGTCGCCCTCGATGAGCGGCCGACGGGTGATCCGCTCGTTGTTGACGTAGGTGCCGTTGCTGCTGTTCCGGTCCTCGACGACGAAGTGGCCGTTCTCGTTGACGAACTGGAAGTGGACGCGGCTGACGCCGGGCGCGAAGACCTGGATCGCGTTGGCCGGATCGCGCCCGACCATCTCGCCGCCGCTGAGGGGATACTGACGGTCCTTGTTGGGACCGTTGAGTATCAGTATGACAGGCATGGTTCGTCCCGTAGGGCTCCAGAGCCGGCACGCGTCGCAGACGCAAGAGCCGGCGGGGAACGCCGATGAGCACCGTTCGTGAGCGCCGAGATGATAGCATCCCCCGAGGGCAGGAGTCCAACGGCGGGCGCCCCGATGGTCGCCGCGATGCTGCCATCGCGCAAGGGGTTGTGACGCCGGGCGACCCGGCGAATCGCCGGGCGTCGTCGGTCGCCCCGCCCGCGGACGGCGCGAGTCGGATCGTCTCCTGGGACGGCCGACCCCTCTATGGCGTTTCGGACGGGTCGATCCGCGAGGCCGATCCGAGCGCCGCGGCCGGACGGGGGCCGCTCGGCGCGCTCCGCCGGCGGCTCCGCGAGAAGGCCTGGGTCTACCTCGGGATCTACGGGCGCGACCTCGTGAGCGGCCTCGCCGTCGTCGACGCCGGCTACCTCGGGACGAGCTTCGCCTATCTCTTCGACCGGGCCGACCGCACGCTTCGCGGGTTCGAGGGGCAGTCGCCGCTCGCCATGGCCGTCCGGGTGGACCGCCACACCGCCCACGGGCTGGTGAGCTGGGAGCGGGGCGCCGAGCGGCTCGTGATCGAGAGCGACGACCGCGTCGGGCAGCGCCGCGTCCACGGCCGGCTCCCGGTCGGGCGCGAGGAGCTCGCGATCGATCTCGTCATCGACGACGACCTCGAGGCGGTCGTGCCGCTCCAGGTCGTCCGCCCTCGCGACAAGGCGACCCAGGCCTGGAGCTTCACCCACAAGGCGGCCGGGTTGCCCGTCCGCGGCACCATCGTCGTGCGGGCGGCCGGCGGGCGGCGCGTTCGCGAGCTCACCCTCGACCCGTCCCGCGACCGGGTGGCGATCGACTTCACCGCCGGCTACCCCGCCTACGACACGACGTGGGAGTGGGCGTCGCTCGCCGGCTTCGCCGCCGACGCGGCCGGCACGCCGGTCGGCCTGAACCTCGTCACGCCGATCCACCACCCGGTGTGGAACGAGAACGCCTTCTGGATCGACGGGCGGCGCGTCCCGGTCGGGGTGACCCGCTTCGACCGACCGGCCGAGGGGGCGAGCGACCAGACCTGGCGGATCGTCACCGAGGACGGACGGGTCGACCTCGTCTTCCGCCCCGAGGGCGAGCGCGCCGAGACGATCGACCTCAAGATCGTGGCGAGCCGCTTCCGCCAGCCGATCGGCGCGTTCTCGGGAACGCTCCGCGACGAGTCGGGAGCGAGCTGGTCGATCGAGGGCGTCCCCGGGGTGTGCGAGCACCACGTGGCCCGCTGGTAGCGCCTCAGCGCGTCTCGGTCCACGCGTCCGCGGGCGCGTCGAGCTTCCCGGGGTCGGCGCCGCTTCCGCCGAGCCCCGCGACGACGACGACCTGACAGCCGTCGGGGCCGCGGCTGCTCCGGGCATCGCCTCCGCGACCGCCCGCTCCGAGCCAGAGCGCGTCGGCGCCGTCGCCCGCGACGGCGATGCTCCAGGCCGTTCCACGCGGTGAGAGACGCACGCTCTTGCCGTCGGGGGCGCCGTCGCGTCCGTGCGCGCCGATGACTATGTGGACGCGACCGTCGTTCGAGATGAGGTCGGTCTGGCCGGTCTCGGGGCGGTGGCTGTCGGCGAACGCGCGGATGAGGCGCTTCGCGTCGGTCTCGTCGCTGCGCGCGTAGCGGAGGAGATCGGCGAGCTGATCGATCGTCGTCTCGGGTCCGATCGCCGGGTGACTCACCGGCGCCTGGCGATGGCCGTGGCGTGGCGCGAGCACCAGGACGACGATGAGGGCGACGATCACCCCCGCGGCGACGCCCGCGATGAGCACGCCGCGGCCGGCGCCCTTGGCGCCGCTGCCGCCGCGCGGGATCCGGGGGTGGCGGCCGCGTCGCCCGCCTCGTCCGTCGCCTCGTCCGTCGCCCGGCGCGTCGCTCTCGCTCTCGGGGGCGGTGTCGCCGGTGCGCGCCGTTCGCCCGACCTCGAACGGGTCGTCCTTCTTCGGCCCGTCCCGCCAGGTGTCCTCGGCGAATCCTCGACCGCCCGGCGCCGGCGCCTCGCCGCCGCCGCGGGCCTCGGGCGCCCCGCCGCCGAAGCCTCCCGAGAACGCCGAGGGCGGCAGCGCGGCGACGCCCGCCGAGGGCGGCGGATGGGCCGGCGAGGGGATCGGTCCGCCGCCGGGCTGCGTGATCGGGGAGGGCCCTCCCGGCACGGTGCCGTGCGGCCCCTGCGCCGCGGTCGCCCGCGGGTTCTCCGGCGGTCGGCCTGCTCCGCCGGCGTCCGCACCTTCGCGGCGGCGCCGCTCGTCCTGACGGGCGGCGTCGGCGCGCTCGACGTCCTTGATGTCGAGATGGAGGACGCTCACGACCGGGTTCACCCCGAGCGGGTCCTTGCTCGGTTCGACCTCGCTGCTCGGCATGTCGACGTGGAGCGCGCTCACCGCCGGGTTGACGTCCGCGGCCGGGGCGCCCGCCTCGGCGGGGGCGTTCGAGAATCCGGGCGGAACGACGCCGCCGGCCGACGGCGGACCGCCTCCGTCGGCCGTCGCCCGCGGCGGGATCGAGCCGAACGCCGATGGCGGCGGGTCGGGCGCGTCCGAGCCGGGCGCCGGCGCCGCCTCGCGCTCCGCGCTCGGCTTCGGCTCGCGGACGCTCTCGGAGTCGCGCTTCAGGCGGATCCTCCGGCTGCTTTCGGCGTCGCGCTCGAGGACGACGTCGAGCGCCGCGGCGAACTCCTCGGCCGACCTCGGCCGGCTGTAGGGCTGGCGCGCGAGCGCGCGACGGCAGAGGTCGTCGATCGGCTTCGGGATGTGGGGGGCCAGCTCCGAGAGCGGGACCGGGTCGCTCGTCACGATCTTGCGGAAGAGCGCCCCGGGGGACTTCTCCTCGAACGGGTAGCGCCCCGTCACGCAGTAGAAGAGCGTCGCGCCGAGCGACCGGACGTCGGTGAGCGGTCCGACCGGTCCGAACATGTCCGGATTGATCTGCTCGGGCGCGAGGTAGGCCGGCGTCCCGACGAACTTGTTCCGCCCGGTGACGAGGCTGCCCGCGTCGATCTCGACGTCCTTCGCGAGGCCGAAGTCGACGAGGAAGGGTCGCGCCGGCGTGAGGATGATGTTCTCGGGCTTGACGTCGCGATGGAGGATGTTGCGGCCGTGCGCGTAGTGGAGCGTCTTGGCGACCTCGCGCAGCGCCATGAGCAGCTCGCGGATCGACGCCGGCCGGTGGACCGCCTGGTCGAGCGTCTCGCCCTCGAGGAAGTCGGTGACGAGGAAGAGCAGCCCGGCGTCCTCGCCGTAGTCGTAGACCTTCGGGATCGATGGGTGGCGCAGGTGCTTGAGGACGCGCGCCTCGCGCTCGAAGCGCGCGCTCTGGATCTCGCCGTCGCCCTGGGGCTGGCGGACCATCACCTTGAGGGCGACCGTCCGCCCGCGCTTGGTGTCGCGGGCACGGTAGACGACGCCCATGCCGCCGCGACCCACCTCGGCCTCGACGCGGTAGCGACCGAACTGGAGCGCGGTGTCCGGCTTGGGCTGGAACCGCCTGCCGCTCTTCAGGGCGAGCCGGACGCTCTGGCCGTCGATCAAGACGGGGACTCCTCCGGGCCGTCGTCGCATCGAGTATAGCGGCGCCGACGACGAATCCCCAGCGGGGGGCGTGGCTTGCACCGGAGCGCGCCGGAAGCGAGCATCGGGGCGTGAGGAGCTCAGGATCGTGACGGGCGCCACTCCTGGATCGCCGGGCGGCTCGGGCCGGCGGAGCACCCAGCATCCGCGGCCGCCGCCCCCGGCGGTCGCCCCGCTTCGGCCGTCCGGTCCGCCGCGGCGACCGCCCCCGCCGATGGCCCCGGCGCACCCCGTCACCCCTGCGCACCCGAGCCCGCCCGGCCCGTTCCGGCCGTCGAGCCATCCGGCGCCCTCGCATCCGCCGACGCCCGCGCATCCCCCGACGCCCGGCGCCCGACTCACCCCCGGCTCGGGCGGGAGCTCGCGCTTCGGCTCGCAGCGGGGGCGCCTCCTCGCCGGCGTCCGGCTCGGCCGCTACGAGATCATCGACGAGCTCGGACGCGGCGGCATGGGCGTCGTCTACCGGGCGCGCGACGTCGAGATCGGCCGGCTCGCGGCGGTCAAGATCCTGAGCGCCTCGGCCGACCCGACCGCGGTCGCGCGCCTCGAGCGCGAGGCGAAGGCGATCGCCCGTCTCGAGCACCCGGGCATCGTCCGTATCTACGACTCGGGGCGCGCCGACGACGGCCGACCGTTCCTGGCGATGGAGCTCGTCGACGGCGTCGATCTCCAGCGGGCGCTCGCGAAGGGGACGATCGCGCTCGCCGACCGGGTCCGCCTCGTCGCCGAGGCCGCCCGCGCCCTCCAGCACGCGCACGACCACGGCGTCCTCCATCGCGACGTGAAGCCCGCCAACGTCCTCGTCGACCGGGACGGCCGCGCGCGCGTCCTCGACTTCGGGATCGGCAAGATCGTCGGCGCCGACAGCCTGACCAAGTCCGGCGCGATCCTCGGCACGTTCGCCTACATGGCGCCCGAGCAGGTCCGCGGCGAGCGAGCGGTCGGCCCCGCCGCCGACGTCTACGCGCTCGGGGCGACCCTGTTCGACGTGGTGACGGGTCGGACGCCGCTCGCGGTGACGGCGAGCCACCCCGCCAACGCCATGCTGGCGATCCTCAGCCAGGACGCGCCGCCCGCCTCGCGCGTCGCGCCGCCCGGCACCTTCGGCGCGGGGCCGCCCCGGTCGGCCGCGATCGACGCGGTCTGCGCGCGGGCGCTCCGGAAGGACCCGGCGAAGCGCTACCCGAGCGCCGGCGCGTTCGCCGACGAGCTCGACCGCGCGCTCCTCGGCGATCCGACGCGCGCCGAGCGGAGCGCGGCGGCGCGCTCGTCCCGGCGGTCGCGCGGTCCGGTGCTCGCCGCGAGCGCGGCCGCGCTCGTCGTCGCGGTGGGGCTCGTCGTGGTCGTCGCGATCACGATGGGTGGCGATCCCGAGACGGCGCCGCGGACGACCGCCGTCGCGAGCGGCTCCGCCGACGCCGGCTCGAGCGCGGCGGCGCGCCTCGCCCGACGCGAGGCCGAGCCCGATCCGTCGTCGTCCGAGCCCGGAGCCGGGGAGGGGGCGGAGCCCGCGCCCGTCGTGTCGAGCATTCCGGCGTCCGCGTTCGAGCTCCCCGTCCTCGACCCGACCCCCGCGCCCGAGCTCACCGCGGAGCGCCTCCTCGAGATCAGCGGGGCGGTCGCGGCCGCCGTCGCGAACCGCGACCACGCCGGCGCGGTCGCCTGCTACCGGATGCTCGGCGTCGGCGGCGACCTCGACCGACTCGCCACCGCGAGCAACCTGATCGACCCGCCGATCGCGATCGGGATCTGGGGGTGGGCCTCGACCGAGCGCGCGTCGGTCGGCGACCGCGCCGGCTTCGAGCGATCGATCGGCGAGTTCGACCGCCGGATCCGGCTGAACACCCCGCCCGGCCGGGTCCCGTCCGTAGCCGAGCTCCAGCAGAAGCGCGCGCGGACCGAGTTCGGCGAGAAGCTCCTCGGGTTCATCGAGGCCTCCCGCGCCGGCGACCCGCACCACGCCCTCCGCGAGGCCGAGTCGCTCCGTCACGCGGGCCGCGCATCGCGGGACCCCGCCCTGATCGCGATGCTCGAGCTCGCCCGCGCGCGCGCGCTCGTGCCCGCGATCGTCCGGGCCGAGCCGCGCGGTCAGATGACCGCGGCGATCATCGAGGAGCACACCCGCACGCCCGAGAAGTGGCTCCCCTTCGCGGTCACGAGCGTCGACGCGATCCGGGCGCAGATGCACCGATCGCTCGCGCCCCCCGAGCTCGACGAGCTCGCCCGCGATCCGGTCGCCCGGCTCGCCGACGACATGCGCCTCCTCGTCGATCAGCGCATCGTCCGGATCCGCGGCGACGACGGCGCGGCGCCGAGCGCGCTCGGCGTCGAGTCACCGGAGCGCTGGACCGTCGAGCCGGGGCGCGGCCTCCACTGGACGCCCGACCCGGCCGCCCCGGCGCCGGGGGATCCGCTCCGTCTCCGGATCCCGATCGCCCTCCGGTTCGAGCGGATCGAGGTCGAGCTGACCGCGCCCGCCGACGCGCCCGTCCTCTTCGAGCTCGTCGCGGATCGGCGCGTCCTCGGCTACGCGATCAGCTCGTTCGACCGGACCCGCTTCAAGGGCGCGCAGACGCGGACCCCCGACGAGCTCCGCGCGAGTGTGATGGCGCCGGTCGAGCTCGGCGTCGGGCTGCGCGACACGCTCGGCGTGAAGCTCTCCGCGTCCGCGGACGGCACGCGGGTCGGCTTCGGGGCGCTCGGTCTCCCCGGGCTCATCTCGAACTTGCCGGCGGGGGCCCGCCCCGGCGTCGAGATCTCCATCCCGCCGGGCGCGAGGATCCACGAGGTCCGCCTCGCGATCGTGGCGAAGAAGGCCGAGGGGACGCGGTAGGCGCGGCGCGGCTCGCGATCGGCTACGCCACGTTGGTCTTGCGCGAGGGCCGGAGCAGCTCGCGGGTCAGGGCGTCGATCTCGCGGACGGCGTCGAGGTCGGTCTGGAAGCCGCGGTCGCCGAAGCCGAGCATCGCCATCACGCGGGCGCCGCGTCGCTTCGCGAGGTCGATCAGGCTGCCGAGCTCGCGGCTGCGTCCGTCCGAGGCGAGGACGAGGAGGATGTCGCGCACCCGGAGCTCGTCGGGGAGCATCGGACGGCCGCCGCAGGTCTCCAGCGCGGTGGCCGGCAGGGGGCGGCCTCCCGCGCCGAGGATCATCCGGACGGCGACCCGCGCGAGCGAGCCGTGCAGGTGGGCTTCGCCGAGCACCCAGATCCGCCCGCCGCGGCGCGTGGCCCGGGCCATCTTGCCGGCGATCGAGGCGATCTGGTCCGCGGGGCGCGGCGCCGGGACGACGCGGCGGGAGCTCGTTCGGTCGTCGTCGGCGGCGGGCATCGTCGCGGCCGCGCGCTCCGCCTCGGTCGGCGCGCCGTCTCGCATCGGGATGGGCGGCGAGGCCGCGCCCCGGCGGAAGGATGGACGCGCGACCGGCGTCGGGAAGCTGAGCTCGTCGACCTCCATGGACTCGGTGGCGCCCTCGTCGATCTCGTCGCTCGCGGGCGCGATCGGGGCGAGCTGCTCGGTCTCGTGGGCCATCGGGATCTCCTTCCCTCGTCGGTGTCGTCGGCGACTCCGCCCGGGAGAGAGCAACGGCCGTTCCGCGGCCGGTCGATCGACGTAAGGCCCTACGTGGTCGTGGCCTTCCGAAACGTTGCACCGCCCGCTCGGCTCACGATGACACGGACCGAGCCGCGAGGCGTGCACCGTCTTCACACCCGAGGTCGACGTGGTTGCGGTCGGTCAGTGGGGCTGCGCGATGAATGCGTTGAGCTTCGAGGCGACCTCCGCGCCGATCGTCCGGCCGATCGCCTCGTTGACGGCGCGGCACGACGAGAGCCCGACGGAGCGATAGGTGACGCGCCCCGAGACGACGATCCGGGCGTGGCCTTCGGCGCCGGGCACGGTCCATCGCAGCTCGCCGATCACCTCGTAGTCGACCGAGCCGTTCTTGTAGAGCGGCATCCACGCCCAGGCGTCGGGCGCGTCGACGAGGATCGTCACCTCGAGGCGATGGGGCGCCTCGGTGCTCGCCGGTCGGATCAGGCGCTCGATCGTTCGACCGATGGTGCCCGTCCAGCGCTCGATCGTGAGGGTGACCGGGAGAGTGCCGAGCGCGACCGAACCGGCGCCCTCGGCGGTCTGCTCGCTCCGCGACTCGTGGGCCAGGCGCGACTGGGCGAGGACGAGATCCCACGAGAGCGGAAGCCATCCCTCGCGGGCGAGCGACATCACCGCGAGCAGCCCGATGGCAGCCGGCAGCGCGATCCGGGGCGGGAGGACGCGTCCGCCGGGCAGGACGAGCTGCGCCGGGCGGCGCCGGGCGAGGTCGACCGCGAGCTTGCCGCACGTCGCGAGGGAGACGAGGAAGAGCGCGATCGGCGGGAAGAGGAGGAGGTTCATCCATCCGCCGTCGCCGCCGCCTCCGATCAACGCCGCGACGAACGCGAGCGCGCCGGCGAGGCTCGCGATCGTCGCCGAGACGAGGAACGCGGCGGAGCGTTCGGTCGAGGCGCCGATCGGGTCGGGTGCCGGGTCGGTCGTCGTCATCGGAGGAACACCCACACGTCCTTGATCCAGATGCCCGAGCTGGCGTCCTCGTGCAGCCCGATCTCGATCACGTTCTCGCCGGCGCGGACGAGGTCGTTCAGCTCGACTCGAAACGAGTGCCAGTGGACCATCCGCAGATCGCGGCGGAGGGCGGCCGGCGCGCCGTTGACCCGGACCGAGATCGGGCCGTAGCCCTGGCGCCCCTCGATCGTCATCACCGCCCCCATCAGCCAGAGGCTCGCGGTCGCCGGCGCCGCGCTCGCCTGGAACCGGAACCTCACCTTGCTCGCCCCGGCCACGGGCATGGAGACGAAGGAATGGCCGCCGGAGCCGCGGATCATGGCCTCCTCGGCCTCGACATCGCCGACGTTGCCTTCGATCTCGCCCGAGGGGAGAACCGAGAAGGTGAACGCCTCGCGGGCCGCGCCGCCCTCGCGCTCGCGGAGCTGGTCGGCCGCGAGCGGGCTCCGCTCGGCGACCGCGAACGCGCGCACCCGGCGGATCAGGGTGTCGGTGGGGAGCCTGATGATGCCGAGGATGGCCCGGCCTCGGAGCGCCTCGGGGACCTCGACCGGGACGCCCTGGATCGAGAGCTCGGCGCTCTCGGGCTCGCCCGCACCGATCTGGACGTGACAGACGCTCATCGCGGCCCCCGGTCGAGGCGGGGGCAGCGCCGGCAGCGGACCCACGCCGGTGACGAGCGGCTGGCCCGGCTCGATGATCGCGTGAATGGCCGGCCCGGAGCCGTCGGCGGCGCGGAGCTCGACGCCGACCGAGCCCGGCGTGAGCCCTTCGATCTCGAAGTGGGACAGCCGCTCCAGGCCCGGGAGCTCGAGCGTCACCGGCTCGGTCGTGACGACGCCGCCCGGCACGTTTCGCCACGCGCCTCTTCTCTTCTCGCGCGAGAGGCGCCTCGCCTCGCGCGCGGTCGCCCACGGGACGGAGATGATTCGGAGGTTCTGGACCCCCGCGATGTAGGGCGCGATGGCGTCGCGCTGGAGGGTCGCCAGCTCGACGAGGGCCTCCCGCGTCTCCCCGCCGGGCAACGCCTCGGCGGCCGCGCGCGTGGCGATCAGCCGAGCCTCCAGCCTCGTCAGCGCCGAGACCGGCTCGCCGTCGACGAGCCAGCGCGAGAGCGCCCGGCGGGTCTCGATGATCTCGGCGGCGACCCGCGCGCTCGCCGCGTCGGCGACGTGCGGGAGGGCGGCGAGGCGCTCGCTCATCGAGAGCCTGGCGAGCGCCCGCTCGTCACCGTTCCTCAGCTGGCCCCACTGCTCGCGCGTGGCGGCGAGCGTCTCGGCATCCGGGCGAGGAGCCGTCGGGTCCGGGGCGTCGTCGTCGCCCGCGGGAGGGACCCCCGGTTCGTCGTCGTCGTCGTCGTGGTCGTCTTCGTCGGCGGCGGCGCCCACGCCGGGGTCGGGGTCGTCGCCGTGGCCGCGCAGGCGGTCGGCGACGCTCGGTCCGCGCGTGCCGCCCGGCGCGACGACGGGGTCGGTCGACCCGCCGAGGAACGACGCCGCGACGAAGCCGATCGCCGCGAGCACGACGAGGAGGCCGCCGACGACGATCGCCACGGGCGCGGCCGATCCGTTCGCCGGTCGCGCCTCGACCTTGTGGGTCTTCCGTCGTGTGACCGGACGGGTGGGGGGGCGCCGGGTCTTGCCGGTCTCCGATCGGGGTTCGGCTTTCGACGAGACGGTCGGCACGCGCCCCGGTGGAATGACCGGTGGAGTGACCGGCGCCGCGGGAGGCGGGATGCTCGACGCGACCTGCGGCGGCCCCGCGGCGGCCGACGCGCGGAGCGCGGACGAGTCTTGCGCAATGCCGAGCGCGGCTGCGGCGAGGCCCGCTCCTCCGGTCGGCGCCGGCGCGTCGGTCGGGGGTCCGGGAACGGGTGGCGGCGCGGGAACGGGGGCTGGCGCGAGGGGGGCTGGCGCGACGGGAACCGACGCGGGCGCCCCGCCCCCGCCGATCGGCGGGGCGCCGAGGTCGCCCCTCACCGTCGCGTCGAGCGCGCCCCCGGCCGGCGTCGCATCGAGGCGGCCCACGACCGTGGCGCCGAGCCCGCCGACCTGCGTCGCGCCGAGGTTGCCCTTCACCGTCGCGCCGCTCGCGTCGCTCGCGTCCGGGGCGGCGCCTCCGGGCCCGGGGACGTTCTGCCGGGCCCACGCCGCCGGCTGGCCCGCGATCACGAGCTCGATGTCGGCCGCCAGCGTTCCGAAGCTCGGGTATCGGTCGTCGCGATCGCGCACGGTCATCCCGAGGACGATCGCGTCGGTCTCGGCCGAGACCGACCGCTCCCACCGCGACGGCGGCGGGACGTCCTCCTGGATGTGGCGGAGCAGCGTCTTGGTCGCGTTCTCCCCCTGGAGCGGGATGCCGCCCGCGAGCATCTGGAACAGGGTGATGCCGAGCGAGTAGAGGTCCGCCCGCGCGTCGAGCGTCAGCTCGCCCATCGCCTGCTCCGGCGACATGTAGAGCGAGGTGCCGAGGACGATCCCCTTCGCGGTGAGCTGCGTGCTCTCCTCGTCGCCGGACTCCTTCGCCATGCCGAGGTCGGCCAGCTTGGCCGTCCCGTCGCGCGTGATGAGGATGTTCTGCGGCTTGATGTCGCGGTGGAGGATCCCGGCGCCGGTCGCGGCCTCGAGGGCGCGGGCGACCCCGAGGGCGATCGGAAGGGCGCGCGCCTCGGGCAGGCGCCGCTCCCTCTTGAGGAGGTCGTCGACGCTCGCCCCCTCGACGATCTCCATCGCGAGGTAGTCCCACTTCCCGTCCTGGCCGACGTCGTGGACGACGACGATGTTGGGATGATGGAGCTTCGCGGCGAGGCGCCCCTCGCGCAGGAATCGCTCGCGATACTTGGGGTCCGTCCGCGACGCGCGCCCGGGGAAGAGCACCTTGAGGGCGACCGCCCGGCCGTGGCGCTCGTCGACGGCCCGGTACACCATCGCCTGCCCGCCGCCGCCGAGGGTGGACTCGATCCGGTAGGGACCGAGCTTCGGAGGAGGCTGCTCCTCGTCACCGAACGGGGCGGAGCTCGCGGAGGAATCCATGGGCTCAGGGAGTCTATCGATCCCGGCTCGACGCGGGCAACCGGCCCTCTCGACGGGACCGGGCCGGTCCGGGCGCCCGGTCAGCGGCGCGTGACCCGCCAGAGCTCGACGGTGCCGTCCTCGCGCTCGCCCCGCAGCCAGCCGTCGGGATGAAAAGCCGCGGCAACGTAGCTCACCTCGCCGCCGACGGTCTGCAGCTCGGCGCAGGTCCCGATCTCGTGGACGCGGATCCCGGCCTCGGTGGCGATCGCGACGAGTCCCCGCTCGGCGTCGATCGTCACCGGATGCGTCGCCGGGCTGTTCGCCTTCGCGCCGAGCCGGATCCGGGGTGCTGCGTGCCCACCGGTCTCCGGGTCGACCCAGAGCACCTCGTCGGGATACCGGAGCACGGCGAGGACGGGGGCGCTCGGGTGCCAGACGGCGTCGATGATCTCGCGGCGTATCTCGGCGATCCGGGCTCCGTCCTCGATTCGCCAGACGATCAGACCATGGCCCTGACGACCGAAGAGGTGGCGGCCGTTCGGCCCGAACGAGATCCAGTCGATGGACAGCAAGAGGTCCCTGGCGGTGAGCGCGTCGAGCTCGGTTCCGTCGCTCGTGCGGTGCAGGGTGACGCGACCGCCGTCGGGCGGGCCGATCCCGTCCCACGCGAGCGCGAGGACGCCGGCGTCCGCGTCGAAGGCGAGCGCGTCGACGTTCTGCGCGATCGGCTCGAAGACGCGGGGCGAGGCGTCATCGAGCGAGTCGAGGTGCAGCCCGTCCCAGCACGGGCCCGCGCCCCAGCGCCCGTCGGGGGAGACGGCCGTCGGGGCGTTCGGCGGGACCGTGTGGGTCCGTGCGCCGGCGAGCGGCACCGGCTCGAGCGCCCGGAAGTGCGCCTCGTCGAAGATCAGTCGTCCGCCCCGGCCTCGGTCGACCGCGCTCACGCGCGGCGGCTCGTCCGCCGCCGCGTGGGACGCCACGAGCTCGAACCCGAGATCCTCGGCCGCGCGGGCGGCGGCGCCGCGGGCGTGGACCTCGACGCAGATCGCGACGAGGGTCGCGTTGATCGCGCCGGCGAGGAGACCCATTCCGATCCCGCCGAGGATCGACCAGACGAGCCAGCCCCCCTCCTCGCGCGGGTGACCGGTGACGGCGAGGACGAGCGCCTCGCCGGCGGACCGTCCGAGACCGCCGAGGGCGCCGCCGGCCAGGGCCGCCCCGAGCGAGGCGAGCCCGACCGCGACGATGGCGCCCACGATCGCCGAGCCGCCGACGATCACGAAGGCGATCGCCGCGAGCAGCCCGAACGCGGAGTGGGGGA
The DNA here is from genome assembly GCA_029260755.1 of Planctomycetota bacterium. Lineage (GTDB taxonomy): Bacteria > Planctomycetota > J058 > J058 > JAJDCQ01 > JAJDCQ01. The sequence continues at coordinate 17,757 of JAJDCQ010000002.1, forward strand.
GCGGCGGCGATCCGCCGCCGACGCCGCCGAGGTAGCCGGCCTCGGCGAGGAGCGAGAGCGTCGGTGTCGCGCCGATCGCGTCGACGCTGTCGAGCAGGAGCTGCACCGGGCCGAACCCGCCGAGCAAGCTCACGATCGCGCCGCTCGCCGCGCCGATCGCCGCCCAGGCGAGGATGGCGGAGCCTCCGAGGGGGAGGGCCGCGACGACATCGGGCGAGAGCGAGGTCTCGAGGGCGAGGTCGCCGCGCCGCGAGCGCCAGCGCCAGGCGGCCAGCAGACCGCACAGGAGGCCGAGGGCGAGGCCGCAGGCGGCGTTTTGGACGAGGTTCGCGCCGAGCGAGCCGCCCGTCACGGCCGGCGCCGTCGTCGCGATCCCGGCCACGATCGTCGGGACGAACGCGGCGCCGAGGAAGACCATCGCCACGGCGACCACGGCGAGGACGGCGATCGACCCGAAGGCGATGGCCGCGACGGCCGCGGCGGCGTCGGCGGACCTTGCGTTGGTCGCGTTGGGACTCCAGACACGGACGGCCAAGGCGTTGCTCTCCTCGGGGTGGGACGTCCTGGCGGCGACGATCTTACTCGCTGACGGGCCGATCGCTGTGCCCGTCCCTGTCACACCTCTCTGATAGACTCGCCGGCGTGAAGATCGTCCATGCTGCCGACCTCCATATCGACAGTCCCCTCCGCGGGTTGGAGCGCTACGAGGGGGCGCCCGTCGAGCGCCTCCGCGGCGCGACGCGCGAGGCGGTGCGCAACCTCGTCGGGCTCTGTCAGGACGAGCGGGCGGACCTCCTCCTGATCGCGGGCGACGTCTACGACGGGGACTGGCGCGACTACAACACCGGCCTCTTCTTCGCGCAGCAGATGGCGGCGCTCCGGGCGGCCGGGATCCCGGTCGTGATGATTCACGGCAACCACGACGCGGCGAGCCGGATCGCGCGGCATCTCCTCCTGCCCGACTCGGTGACGGTGCTGTCGACCGACGCGCCGCAGACGGTCCTCTTCGACGAGCTCGGCGTGGCGGTGCACGGCCAGGGGTTCGCGCGCGCGGCGGTGACCGACGACCTCTCGGCGACTTACCCCGACCCGGTGCCGGGGCTCTGGAACGTCGGGCTGCTCCACACCTGCGTCGGCGGGCGGCCCGGCCACGAGCGCTACGCGCCGTGCCGGCTCGAGGGCCTGATCGCGCGGGGCTACGACTACTGGGCGCTCGGCCACGTCCACACCCGCGAGGTCCTCCACCGCGACCCGTGGGTCGTCTTCCCCGGCAACATCCAGGGGCGCCATGCTCGCGAGACCGGGCCGAAGGGCGCGAGCGTCGTCACCGTCGAGGACGGGCGCGTCCGCGCGGTCGATCACCACGACCTCGACGTCGTGAGGTGGGCGGTCCTCGAGGTCGATGCGGCCGAGGCGGCGAGTGTCTCCGAGGTCGCGGGCCTGGTTCGCGGCGCGGTCGAGGCGGCGCTCGAGGCGGCCGGTGGTCGCGCGCTCGCAGCTCGCGTCGTGCTCGCCGGGGCGAGCGCGGCGCACGGCGCGCTGCACGCGGACGTCGCCCGGCTGACGGCCGACCTCCGGGCGGCCGCCGGCGAGGTCGGCGGCGACGACGTCTGGCTCGAGAAGGTGCTGCTGCGGACGCGGCCACCGATCGACGTCGAGGCGGTCGCCGCGCGCGATGACCCGCTCGGATGCGTCGTGCGGACGATCCGGACGCTCCGGGACGACATCGCGCGCGACGGGGCCGAGGGCGCCGGCCGGCCACCGTCGGCGCCCGGCGATGCATCGGATGCATCCGATGCATCCGATGCGTTCGACGCATCTGATGCAACCAATGGTGGGGACCGGACGCGGGAACCGGCGGTGGCCAGCCTGGCCGAGGTCGCCGACGAGCTCGCCGAGCTCCGCCTCCGCCTTCCGGCCGAGCTCCGTCAGGGCGAGGATGCCCTCGACCTCGAGGATGGCGCGACGCTCGCCGCGCTCCTCGACGACGTCGAACGGATGCTCCTGCCGCGGCTCCTCGCCCACGACGAGGCGGGCGCGCCGTGAGGATCTGCGAGCTCGATCTGATCGCGTGGGGCCCGTTCGCGGGCGTGCGTCTCGGCTTCGATCGTGGGGGAGACCCCGGTGGGCTCCACGTGATCTACGGTCCGAACGAGGCCGGCAAGACGACGACGCTCCGCGCCGTCCGGGCGCTGCTCCACGGCGTCCCGGTCCGCACCGTCGACGCGCATCGCCACCGGATGCCCAAGCTCCGGATCGGGGCGCGGCTGCGGAACGCCGCCGGGGCGGAGATCGAGATCCGCCGCCGCAAGGGCAAGAAGCAGACGCTCCTCGACGCCGACGAGCGACCGATCCCCGAGGCGACCCTGCGGGATCGCTTCCTCGGCGGCGTCTCGGCCGAGCTCTTCGCGAGCATGTTCGGCATCGACCACGACGCCCTCCGGCGCGGGGCGCGGGCCCTCCTCGAGGGCGGCGGCGAGGTCGGCGAGAGCCTCTTCGACGCGGGCCTCGGCGGTCCGGGCGTGCACCGCGTCCTCCGCGAGCTCCAGGCCGAGGCGGCGCAGCTCTACAGTCGCGGCGCCCAGAAGAAGCCCGTCAACCTGGCCCTGCGCGAGCTCCGCGAGGCGCGCGTGAGGATCCGGGAGCTCGCCCTGCCGCCGCGCCGGTTCGCGGAGGCGTCGGCCGAGCTCGCCGCGACGAGGCAGCAGCTCACCCGCCTCGGCGAGCAGGCGCGCGGGCTTCGCCAGGAGCGGCATCGGCTCGAGCGACAGCGCGGTCTGCTCCCGTTGCTGGCGAAGCGGCGTGAGCTCGTCGAGCGGCTCGAGTCGCTCGGCGCGGCCGCGGCCCTCGACGAGGCGGACGCGGGGCGGCGCCGGGACGCCCTTCGCGCGCTCCGGGAGGGCGGGCCGCGCATCGAGGGGCTCGAGCGGGAGATCGCCGAGCTCGAGGGCGAGCTCGAACGACTCGACGCCCCCGGCGTCCTCGGCGAGCACGAGGCGGTCGTGCGCGACCTGCGCGACCGCGCGGGTAGCCATCGCAAGGCGAGCCGGGACGTGCCGCGGCTCACGCGCGAGCGGCGCGTGCTGCAGGAAGAGGCCTGCGGGATCCTCGCCGACCTCGGGTGGGACCGGAGCGCGGAGGCGTCCTCACCTCGACGCCAGGGCGAGCTGTTCGGCGCGGGCGGGCCGCCCCCCGACGACGGCGGCGCCGACGGCGGCCCCGACGACCTCGGGCCGCGCCCGCTCGCGTGGCACGAGCGGGCGAGCGAGCTCCGCCGCGACTTCCTGACCGGCGCGCCGCGCCACGCCCGGATCGCCGAGCTGTCGCGGCAGCTCTCCGTCCTCGCCGAGCAGGTCCGGACCAGCCGGCGGGCGGCCGGTCGCCTCGATGCGCGGCGGCGGCGCGCCCGGGCCGGGCTCGATGCCCTCCCCGAGCCCGCGTCGAGCGCGCCCCTGCGCGCCGCCCTCGCGCGCGCTCAGGCGGAGGGCGACCTCGAGCGGCGGCTCGCCGATGGCCGCCGCGCGCTCGCGGTGCTCGACGACGAGGTCGCCGCGGCGCGGGCCGGGCTCGGTCTGATCGAGGGCGACGCCGACGACCTCGCGCGCCTCGCGGTGCCGCCGCTCGAGACGGTCGCCCGCTTCGAGCGGGAGCTCTCCGCGGCCGACGTGTCCCGGGCGCGCCTCGAGGAGCGGGCGGGCGAGCTGCACGAGAGACTCGAGCTGGCGCGGCGGCGGCTCGCCGAGCTGCGGCTCGGCGGGGAGGTGCCGACCGAGGACGAGCTCGAGGCGGCGCGCGGTCGCCGCGCGGTCGGCTGGGCGCTCGTGCGACGGGCGTGGCTCGATGGCGACGACGAGGTGGTCCGGGAGGAGTCGGCTCGCTACGACGACGGGCGGGCGCTCCCCGAGGCGTTCGCGCACGCGATCTCCGCCGCGGACGGGGTCGCCGACCGGCTCCGCCGCGAGGCGGACCGGGTCGCCCGACGCGCGGAGCTCGTCGCGACCGAGGAGGCGGCCCGGCGGGCGCGCGACGAGCTCGCGGGGCGCATGGACGAGCTCGCGTCGCGACGCGACGCGACCGACGCGGCGTGGCGAGACGTGTGGCGAGACGTCGGCATCGCCCGCCCGCTTCCGCCGGTCGAGATGCGCGCGTGGCTCGGTCGGCTCGCCTCGCTCCGGGACGCGGTCGGCAGACGGCGCGCGGCGGCGGCGGAGGTCGCCGGCCTCGAGGCGCGGGTGGCCGAGCTCGGCGCGGCGCTCGCGGCGCGGCTCGCGGCCCTCGACCCGGACGGGTCGACCTCGCCGGGACCGGATGGCGAGTCGCTCGCCGAGCGGATCGATCGCGCGGGGCGCATCGCGGCGAGGCTCGACGGGTGCGCCCGCCGGCGGGCGGAGCTCGAGAGCTCGGTCGAGGCGCTCGACGTCGAGGTGGCCGCCGAGCGTCGGGCGCGGGCCGAGCACGAGGAGGCGCTCGCGGAGGCGCGGGCGCGGTGGGCCGAGCTGCTCGCGCCGCTCGGGCTCTGCGCCGACGCGACGCCGGCCGAGGCGGACGCGGTCCTCGGGCGGTGTCAGGATCTCTTCGACCGGCTGGGCCGATGCCGCGAGCTCGACCGGCGCCTCGCGGGAATCGAGCGCGACGCGGCGAGCTTCGGCGAGGACGTGGCGCGGGTCGTGGCCGAGCTCGCGCCCGACCTCACCGGCCTGTTCCCCGAGCAGGCGGCCGAGCAGCTCCACGTCCGCGTCACCGACGCGGCCGCCGGCGAGCAGCGGCGCGAGCGCCTTCGTCGTGAGCTGGCCGGCCGGAGGCGGGCGTGGCAGGCGGCGAAGACCGAGCATCGACTCGCGGACGAGACGCTGGAAGAGCTCCGGGAGCGGGCGGAGTGCGCCCGGGTCGAGGACCTCGAGGAGGCGTTCGGGCGAGCGCGCGCCGTTCGAGAGACCCGGCGCGAGCTCGCGAGCCTCGAGGAGAGCCTCCTCGATCTCGGCGGGGGCGCGACGGTGGCCGACCTCGTCCGCGAGGGGGAGCGCCTCGACGCCGACGCGCTGGGCGCCGATCTCGAGGCGGTCGACGCGCGCCTCGCCGAGGTCGCCGAGGAGGAAGCGGAGCTCCAGCGAACGGACGGAAGACGCCAGGCCGCCCTCGCGGCGATGGACGGAACGAGCGAGGCGGCGACCGCCGAGGCGGCCGCATCGAGCATCGTCGCGAAGCTGCGGAGCGACGTCTCCCGCCACGTCGTCGCGCGGCTCGCGGCATCGCTGCTGGGGAAGGCGATCGAGCGCTACCGCGAGCGGCATCAGGGGCCGGTCCTGCGGCGGGCGAGCACGCTCTTCCGGAGGCTGACGCTCGGCGCCTACGCCCGGCTCGGCACCGGCTTCGACGAGCGCGACGAGCCGGTCCTGCGGTGCGTGCGGAGCGACGGGGCGAGCGTCGGCGTCGACGCGCTCTCGGACGGGACGCGCGACCAGCTCTACCTCGCCCTACGCCTCGCGAGCGTCGAGCGTCACCTAGACGGCGGCGAGCCGCTGCCGTTCATCGTCGACGACGTGCTCATCCACTTCGACGACGAGCGCGCCCGCGCCGCCCTCGCCGCGTTCGGAGAGCTCGCCGCCAGGACGCAGGTGATGATCTTCACCCACCACGCCCGGATCGCCGAGCTGGCCCGCGAGGCCGTCCCCGCCGACCGCCTCGTCGAGCACGACCTCGGCGCGCTGCGGACGGGCGCTCCATCAGCCGGGTGATCCGCCTCCCCCGGCCAGCCAACGCATCGGCTGACGCATCGCGTTAGAATTCTATGGACGCCTCGGTGACCTTGGTTTAGCCTGGGCGCCTCGCGCGATGTGGAGGCGAACCGATGGGAATCCCAGCTACCGGGGTCCAGGCCGCCCGCGAGCAGGAGCTCCGGCTCGTGTTCCGGTGCGACGCGTGTGACCACAAGGCGAAGGCGGTCGTTCTCGGTCGTGGTCAGGGCAGCGGCGTCGCGCTGATGCATCTGGACGTCGACGGCGCCGCCCGGCGGGCCGGGGCGGCCGCGACGGCCGGCGCGTCGAAGAACGCCCGACGACTGCTCGAGCTCGTCGCGTGTCCCGCGTGCGGACACGCCGATGGCGGGGCGTGGACGCGGGCCTGGCTCCGCGTCGCGCTCATCGCGACGGCCGCCGCCGCTCCGGGCCTCGCCGCGGGTGGGTTCATCGCGGTCATCGCCGGCGGCCGCGGCGGCTTCCCGCTCACCGTCGGGCTCGGGCTGATGACGCTCGGCGCGGTCATCGGGATCGCGATCGCGGTCAGCCTGGCGTGGCCGCTCGGAGACGTCGCCGGGCGCGTGTCGTTCGAATCGGCCGACGCGAAGCGCGAGGACGTCTCGCCCGGACGCCGACCGGGCCGGTCGACCCCTCCCCGGCGTCGACGCCGTCCCGGGTCGCCCGGAAGGCCACCGCCGGCCCGCGCGCGAGGCTGAGACCGTCGCGCGGACCTCGAGCGTCGGCCGGCTCCGACGAGCGGCTCGGCTCGTTGCGATTCGACGTTGCCGCGGCGAAGGTAGGGCATGGCCGAGCGCTGCCCCGATCACCAGGGTCGCCTGAAGCCCTGGAAGTGCGACGAGTGCGCCGACATAGCCGACGGCTTCCCCGATGGCTGCCCCGAGCACGGGTGGAGTCGGGGGCGCCGGTGCGACACGTGCGAGCTGCTCCGCGACGTCGTCAGCCGTGATGACATCGAGCCGGACGACGAGCCCGAGCCCGAGCCCGAGCGGAGGCGCTCGTCCGGGCGCGCCCGCTCGCGGAGAGAGGTCAGCCGGCGCGCCCGTGAGGTCCGGTCGACCTCGTCGCGCGAGCGACGGGTCTCGGGTCGCGACCGACGGGTCTCGGGTCGCGGACGACGCAGCTCGCGCTCGAGCGACCGCCTGAGACCTTCCCGGGCGCGCCGCGCGGCGCCCCAGGATGCCGACGGCGTCACCCTCGCCCTCGCGATCTTCAGCTTCTTTCTGTGCTTTCCGCTGTTGGCCGGGATCGCCCTGCTGATGGCGCACGGCAAGAGGGGCCCGATGGCGTCGATGTCGCGCGGCCTCGCGTTCACCTGCCTCGCGCTCTTCGCGATCCTGATGATGGTCTACTTCCTCGTCTTCCTGAGCGTCGCAGCCGAGGCGGGCGCCCCCTGACGGCGCCCGGCGCCCGGCTCATGTCGTCTCGGCCCGGGCGGGCCGCAGGGCGTGCAGGGCGAGGTCGGCGAGGGTCACCGTCACGACCAGCGCCCCGATCGCGGCCATGCTCGGGAGCGGCCAGATGATGACGAAGCCGCCGACGAGGCCGAGGACGCCGCCGAGCAGCGTGATGAACGAGAGCTTGTCGTCGGAGAACTCGCGGAAGCCGCTCTCGAGCTGCTCGCTCGTGACGCTCGAGAGCTGCTCGAGGACGATCGCGCGGATGTCGACCTCGCGGACGAGCCCGATCAGCATCCTCGTCAGGACGCGGTCGATCTGCTCGCGGCGCGCCTCGAGGGCGAGCGGCAGCCGCTCGAGGACGCCGTCGGCCTGCCCGAGGATGGCGTCGGCGGTCACGTCGAGCTGCTCGACCTCCCGGTTGATGGCCGCGACGAGCGGCGGCTGCCAGACGTCCTTCAGCTTGCCGACGAGCCAGGCGCGGAACGAGGATCCGGCGAACTCCTCGAGCCGCTCGGCGGCGACGCTCGCGACGCGATCGCGGAAGGCCGGGTCGCTCGTCAGCTCACCTATGTAACCGAGGATCATGTTGCGGAGGTCCGCCTTGAGCTCGGGGTCCTCGACGACGACCTTGAGCTTCTCGATCACGCCATCGGTGAAGCGCGAGACGACCCGGGTCTCCTCGATCTTTCGGAAGATCAGCTCCTCGTTGATGAGCTTGCCGAGCACCTCGTCCGCGACCTTCTCGATGAGCTGATCGCGCTGCTGCGGGATCAGCCCGTGCCCGAAGATCGGCCGGCGCTCCCGCGGCCAGAAGAGCATCTTGATCGCGACCCAGTTCGTGCCGAAGCCGATCATGCCGGCGACCGAGCACGACCGGATCAGGCCGTGGAAGTCCCAGACGAACGAGAGGCCGAACAGCAGGAGGCAGCCCGGGAGGAAGAGCCGAAGCGCGAGGGCAATGCCGACGCCGGTCGCGAACGCGAGGCTGCCGACATCGGGATCCTCGCCCGCCGGGCGATCCGAGCTGAACGGCAGCCCCGTCTCGCGGTCGACCATCCGCTTGCGGTACTTCTCGAACAGCTCGACGAACCCGATCCGCGGGATCCGGTCGACCCAGGTGGGTCGCCGGAGCTCGGGCTCGGCCGCCGCGTCGGACGGCGCGCCCTCCTCGTCGTCGGGCGTCTCGGCGGGCGGCGGCTCGGGCGGCGGCGTGTCGGTCATGCGCCCGACGCTAGAGCGGTCGACCCCCGGTGGCAAGACCGACGGACGAGCCCAGAAGAGCGCTCACCAGTCGCGGGCCGCCGCGATCACCGCCAGCCTCACCTCGTCGGCCTTCGCGAGGCAGCGCCGCTCGCGGGTGAGGTCACGCTTCGTGGTCGCCAGGCGGTCGGCGCCGTAGTACTCGAACTCCGAGAATGCCGCGCAGGTCCCGCACCAGCTGTCCGGCTCGGAGATGTTCTCGACGACGAGAGCGGGAACCTCTCCGAGGCCCAGGAGCTCCGACAGCACCGGGAGCGCCCGTGCGAAGCCCGGCTCCCGGGCGCGCACGAGCGCCAGGAGCTCCATCGCCGCCGTCCGATCGCCCGCGCGCGCCGCGTCGATCACCGCGCCGAGCGGTTCGCTCGAGCCGCGCGGCTCCCCGGCGCCGTGGAGGTCGGCCGCCGCGTCCGCGAACTGCATCCCGAGGCGCTCGACCCGAAGGGCGCGCGCCCGATCTCTGATCGTGCGCTCCGCGAGGACGAGACGCGCGGCGCCGAGGAGGAGCCCGCCGCCGAGCGCGATCCCCGTCATGACACCGCGGAGGGTGAGGGCGCGGCGTGGTCGCGGTGGCCGCTCTGGCTCGACCCCGAGCGCGCTCCGGCTCGCGCCTCGGTCGCCCGCCCGGCTCCGGGGACGGGCCACCCGGCGGAACGTCGAGACCGCGAGCCAGGCGATGCTCGCGTGAAGCAGGATGGCCTCGCGGTGGAAGAGCTCGGCGTGCGGGAGCCACGTCGCGTGGGAGGGTCCGAACGAAGCGAGGAGCGAGTAGCGCAGATCGACGGCCAGGTTCACGATGCCGTACCCCGCGACCGCGATCGCCCCCGCCGCCACCGATGCGAGCCCGTGGCGCGGGCGGGTCATCGTCGGGGGCGTCTCGTCTACGGCTGGCGTCATGGCGTCGATGGTGGTCCGCGAGGCTCCGGCTGTCCAGATGGAGGGTCGCCAGCGGCGGCCCGCGGTTTGGTCGGTCACCATCGACTCGGCTAAGCTGCCAGCGGTCGGGGAAGCTCCGAGCGACGCGCCGTGTCTCTACCTCCATCTGCCGCGCAGCCCGGTCCGCCGGGCGACTCGAGACGTCCGAGCCAGGGGTCGGCGCGTCTCCGCGCCAACGATCCGGCGAGCCATCCGATGGCCGGCCGGTCCGGCGCCGTCCCCGCGCCCCTCGGCCGGCAGCTCGGGCGCTACCTCCTCACCGAGGAGCTCGGTCGCGGCGGGATGGGGGTCGTCTGGCGGGCGTTCGACCCCTCGCTCCGCCGCGACGTCGCGGTCAAGCGCCTCGGCGTCGGCGGGCCGGTCGACGAGCGCCAGCGGCAGCGCTTCGTGCGCGAGGCGCGGGCCGCCGGTCGCCTCCGGCACTCCGCGATCGTCGCCGTCCACGAGGTAGGCGAGATCGAGGGGCAGCCGTTCATCGTCATGGACCTCGTCGAGGGCGAGAGCCTCGAGACGCTCCTCGATCGCGACCTGCCCTCACCCCGGTGGGTCGCCGAGGTCGCCCGCGACGTCGCCTGGGCGCTCGAGCACGCCCACGGCCACGGCATCGTCCACCGGGACGTGAAGCCCGGCAACATCCTGATCGAGCGACCCCGGGCCGGTCCCGGCGACCGTACCCCGGCCTCGCCCTACGGCCGGCCGGTCCTGACCGACTTCGGCCTCGCCGCCGAGCCGGCGACCGACGAGCGCATCACCCTGAGCGGCCAGCTCGTCGGCACGCCCGCGTTCATGGCGCCGGAGCAGGCGAGCCCCGGACACGCGCCGATCGGTCCGGCCACCGACGTCTGGGCGCTCGGCGCCGTCCTCTACCGCGCGCTCGCCGGGCGGTCTCCGTTCGCCGGGGGCGACCTCCTCTCCACGATCCGGAAGGTGATGCTCGACGACCCGGCGCCGCTGCGCGGCTCGGGCGTGATCGTGCATCGCGACCTCGAGACGATCGCGTTGCGGTGCCTCGAGAAGCGACCCGAGCGGCGCTACCCGACCGCGGCGGCGCTCGCCGAGGACCTCGATCGGTTCTGCCGGGGCGAGCCGATCGCCGCCCGTCCTCTCTCGAGGGTCGAGCAGGCGCGGCGCTGGGCGCGGCGTCACCGGCTGGCGACCGTCGCGGTCGGCGGGGTCGCGATCGCGGTGGTCGTCGCGGCCGTCGTCGGCGGCCTGGCCCGGCTCGAGCTCGCGCGCCGCGTCGACGACGAGCGACGGGCGTTCGTCGAGACTGTGCGGCAGCGCGCGGAGCGGACGAACGAGGCGTTCCGCGCCGAGCTGGCGAGCCCGCCGGGGGAGGCGACGCTCGAGGGCCGGCTCCGCCGGCGCGACCGCGTCGTCGCGCTCGGGCTCGACGCGCTGGCGGCGGCGATGGAGCTGCGCGGCCTGGTCCGCGACGACGATGCGTCCCGCGGCGCGTTCGACGTGGCGATGGCGATGGGCGAGGCCGCCCTCGAGGCGGAGCAGTGGAGCGTCGCCGCGAGCGCGTTCTCGAAGGCGGTAGAGACCGACGTCGACCCGGCCCGCGCGCGGGCGGCCCTGGTGCGCGTCGACGCCGAGCGTCTCCGGATCGCGCGCGAGCACCGCGAGGAGGTCGGCGCGATCCTCGACGCGATCCGCGGCGGCGAGCTGGCCGAGGTCGCCGGCGGGCTCGAGGAGGCGGTCTTCGCGATCGTGCGCTACCCCGAGGCGCAGACGGTCGAGCAACTCGGCGAGGCGCTCGACGAGGTCAGCGAGGCGCTGCGCCGCGGCACCGCCGACGCCTACCGCGCCGCCGGGACGCCGACCCCCGCCGAGGCTCGCGCCGGGACCGGGCCGATCGATGGCCTCGACCACGCGATCGAGCGCTGGCTCGCGCTCGCGCCGGGCGAGGAGCCCGACGAGGAGACTCATCGGGCGCTCGATGCGGCCTCGAAGCGGATGGTGGAGCGCGCGGCGCGCGAGCGATCCTCGGAGGGGCGCTCGTGGGCGCGCGGGGCGCAGCTCGTCGCGACCGCCCAGGAGCGCGCGGTCGGCCGGCATCGCCTCGCCCTCGCCCGCGTGTGCAGCGACGCGCTCGGCCACCTCGGGCGGCACGAGTCCTCGGTCGACGCGCTCGGGCGCTACCTGTTCGCCGATCGAAACGAGGGTCGGGCGACCGTGGCCGCGGTCGCCCTCGGGCGTCTCGGCGGGCCGAAGGCGCATCGGCTGATCGTCGCGGCCGGGCGCCGCTTCGGATTCGAGGGGCCGCTCTGGAGCCGGGTCGTGCCGATGCTCGCCGAGGACGGCGTCGATGTTCCCGAGCTCTCGAGCGTCGGCGGCGACGCGGGCAGCCACGTCGAGCGGGGCAAGCTGCTCGAGGCGCGGGGCGATCGGGAGGGCGCTCTGCGGGAGTACGGCCTCGCGGTCGACGCCGCGCCGGACGCGGCCGACGGGCTCAGCCACCGCGGGATCCTCCGGGCGACCATGGGCGACCTCGAGGGCGCGAAGAGAGACCTCGACCGCGCCGGCGAGCTCGCCCCCGACGACGCCCGGGTCGTCTGCAACCGGGCGATCCTGCGCGAGGGGATGGGCGACCTCGAGGGCGCGATCCGCGAGATGACGCGGGCGATCGAGCTCGACCCCGGCTTCGCCCGAGCCCGGATCCAGCGGGCCACGTTCCGGCAGCGAGGAGGCGATCACGCCGGGGCGCTCGTCGACCTCGACCGGGCCGTCGCGATCGCCCCCGGCAACGTCAACGTGTGGATCTCGCGAGGCAACGTGCGCGCGAACCTGCGCGACCTCGCCGGCGCGCTCGGCGATCTCGATCGGGCGGTGGAGCTGGCGCCGGATGACCCGAAGACCCTCGCCGCGCGCGCGAACGTGCGCCGCCGGGCCGGTCGCCCCGCCGACGCGATGGCCGACCTCTCGCGTGCCATCGAGCTCGCGCCGCGCGACGCCGAGCTCTGGCTGCTGCGCGGACGGCTGCGCGACCGGGCCGACGACCTCGACGGGGCGATCGCCGACCTCGACCGCGCGATCGAGCTGGCGCCTCGGCTCGCGGCGGCGTGGGCGCAGCGAGGGAGCTCGCGCGGGTCGCGCGGCGATCAGGAGGGCGCGATCGTGGACTGCACCGCCGCCCTCCAGATCGACTCCGAGTCGACCCAGGCGCTGAACTGCCGTGGCGTCGCGCGCCTCCACCTGGGGCAGTTTCGCGGGGCGGCCGAGGACTTCGGGCGGGTCCTCGGGATCGAGGGCGAGAGCCCGGCCCTCCTCAGCAACCGTGCCCAGGCGCGGCTGCGGCTCGGAGACGCGCTCGGCGCCCTCGAGGACTACGACCGGGTGGTCACGCTCGACCCGGGGCGGGCGCTCCACCTCACCAACCGCGGGATGGCGCGAGCCGCGGCGGGCGACCCCGACGGGGCGCTGCAGGACTTCGAGCGCGCCCTCGAGCTGGAGCCCGACGACGTCCGGAGCCTCGACGCGCGAGGAGCGACGTGGTTGAGGCGCGGGCGATGGGAGGCGGCGCGCGACGACTTCAGCCGTGCCCTCGCGATCGACCCGTACGACTACGCCCGGTGGGCGAATCGGGGGTCGGCTCGCCAGAAGCTCGACGACGCCGCCGGCGCCGTCGAGGACTTCTCGCGCGCGATCGAGCTCGCCCCGGAGCGGCCGACCCTCTTCGCGTGGCGCGGCAAGGCGCGGGCGGCGCTCGGCGACCTCGAGGGGGCCGTCTCGGACTGCGCGCGCGTCGCCGAGCTCGCCCCCGCGGGAGCCGCGGCGTGGCACAACCTCGCGACGATGCGGCGCCGCGCGGGCGACCTCGATGGGGCGATCGCCGACTACGATCGGGCCCTCGCGCGCGATCCCGAGCTCGCCCTGGCGCACCGGGGGCGCGGCCTCGCCCGCGAGGCGAGCGGCGATCGGGCCGGGGCGATCGCGGACCTCGAGCGCTTCCTGGCCATCGCGCCCGAGCACCCGCGGGCCGGCGACGCCCGCGAGCGGCTCTCTCGGCTCCGCGGCGGCTGATCCCTCGAGTCACCGGCGCGGTCTGCTCTCGTTTCCGATGAAACGCCGATGCTCCGCCGCCCGTCATCCCTTTCCCCGGGATGGGGGGCACACGATCGGAGCTCGACATGCACGACCACGCCCCCGTTCACGCCACCTCCCTCGCCGCCGGCGCTGCGGCCGTCCCCATCGACGAGGTCCACCTCGGACCGATCGCCCACGCCCTGAGGCCCGGCGAGCAGATCACCTGGACCGACCGTCCGCGCGGTCTCCGGGGCGTCCTGGCCGGCTTCGTGACGGGCCGTGTCTCGGTCAGCGCGATGCTCGGCGCGGCGATCGCCCTCCTCGTGGTCTACCTCCTCACCCTCGGCTTCGCTCTCCTCGTCGCGTGGCCGGTCGCGGCGATCGTCGGCCTCTTCATCGACGGAGCCGTCGCGACGGCCCGAGGAATGATCGAGCCGTTCGCGATCGGCTGGGCCGGCCTCATCCTCCTCTTCGTACTCCACGACGCCATCTCGTTCCGGAACCGGGTGTGCTACGCCCTGACCGACCGTGGCCGGATCATCGTCCGGCACCACGATGAGCTCCACGTTCACTCGCTCCCTCGTCCCGAGGCGCTCGAGGTCGCCGAGAGTCCGCTGGAGGGCGCCGTCGCCGTCTGGCTGGGCGTCGACGATCTCGCACCGGTCGGGTTCGAGGGGCCCAGAGGCTGGCCGGCGTCGGAGCAGGAGGGCGGCCCGCGCGTCGTCCTGATCGGCCTCGCCGATCCGCGGGAGGCCGCCCGGGCGATCGGGTTCGAGGCGCTGGCGCACCACGAGCTGCGCCCCGGCGTCTGACCCTCTTTGCGTCGGTCGGCCCTCGCGACGATCATCGCTTCGCGTCATGACCGACCGATCCGATCTGGAGCGCGCCCCGACGGAGCTCAGCCCTCCGCCGGGCGCGTCCCCATCCGAACGCCTCCAGGCGGCGGCCGCCGCCGACGATGCGGCGGTGATGCCGGAGGAGGCACGCCGCGCCATGGAGGATCCGTCCCGTCGCCTCGGCGATCGGTACGTCCTCCTCGACGAGCTCGGCCGCGGTGGCATGGCCGTCGTCCATCGCGGATGGGACACGGCCCTCCATCGACCGGTCGCCATCAAGATGATCCTCCCGGGCGGCGGCAGCCGGGCGCAGGAGGTCGCGCGGCTGCTCCGCGAGGCGCGGGCCGCGGCCAAGCTACGGCATCCGGCGATCGTTCCGGTCCACGAGATCGACGAGCACGACGGGCGGCCGTACCTGGTGATGGACTTCGTCGACGGAGTCACCCTCGACCAGGCCGTCGAGCAGGTCCCGCCCAGCCCGCGTCGCCTCGCCGCCGTCGTTCGCGGCGTCGCCCAGGCGCTCCATCACGCCCACGAGGCTGGCATCATCCACCGCGATGTGAAGCCGCAGAACGTCATCATCGATCGCGACGGGCGGCCCCACCTCACCGACTTCGGCCTCGCCCGCGACTTCGGTCAGGACCGCGCCCTCACGGTGACCGGTCAGCTCCTCGGCACGCCCGGCTACGTGGCGCCCGAGCAGGCCCGCGGCGATCGAGAGGGGACCGGCCCGCTCGCCGACGTCTACGGGCTCGGCGGGATCCTCTACCACGTCCTCCTCGGTCGGCCGCCGTTCACCGGCGCGACGATCATCGAGGTCGTGACGAAGGTCTTCCGGAGCGACCCGGATCTCCCGCGGCGGATCGACCCGAAGATCCACGTCGACCTCGAGACGATCGCGATGCGGTGCCTCGAGAAGGAGCCCGCGCGACGCTACCGGAGCGCGCGCGAGGTCGCCGAGGAGCTCGAGCGGTTCATCGACGGGCAGGCGATCCTCGCCCGCCCCATCGGGCGCCGAGAGCGGATGTGGCGCTGGGCCCGGAGCCACCGGGCGCTCGCGGGGGCGGTCGGCTCCGCCGCCGTCGTCGCCGCCGTGAGCGCGGTGGCCGCGGTCGTCTTCGGCGTCTGGAGCTTCGCGGCGATCCGCCATCAGCGCGACCTCGCCCGCGGCGAGACCGCGCGGGCCGTCGCCGCCGAGGCCGACGCCCGCTCGGCGGCCGACCGCGAGGCGAGCGCGCGGTCCGAGGTGGAGGCCGGGAGCCGGGCGAAGGACCTCCTCCTCGCCCGGGCGCTCCGCGAACGGGCCGAGCGCCTCGGCGGGCTGGGCCGCCTCGCCGAGGCGGCGGCCCTCTACGCGGAGAGCGCGCGGGTCACCGACGGGGTCGAGGCCCGCTGGGGTCTCGAGCGCGCCCTCGCCGGCGCCGGGCGTTCGGTCTGGGTGAGCGGGCGCGGGCTGGAGGCGCGCGCGGTCGCCGCGTCGCCCGACGGGCGGCTCCTCGCGCTCGGGACCGCGTCCGGAGTGACGCGGATCTTCGACCTCGCGACCGGTCGGGAGCTCCGCTCGGTGGCCGGCCACCAGCGCGCCGTCTCGGCGGTCGCGTTCGACGAGGAGGGAGGGCGCCTCGCCACGGCGAGCCACGACGGCGCGGTCATCGTCTGGGACGCGACGACGGGCGAGCGCCTCGCGGAGGGCCGCGGCCACGTCAGCCGCGTCGTCGCCGTCGCCTGGGATGGCCGGGGACGGCTCGTCAGCGCCGACGCGGCCGGGATGCTGCTGCGGTGGGACGCGGCGACCGGCGCGAGGCTCGGCGAGCATCGCGCCGACGCGCCATCGCCCGAATCGTCGCCCCCGACGGGCCTGGTCGGGCTCGCCGGGGGCCGGGTCGTCCTGGGATCGGAGCGCGGCCTCCTCGGTTGGGACGACGGCGCCGCGGCGCCCGAGGTGATCGACGCCGGCGCCGTCGCGGCGATCGCGGTCGGCGCCGACGGTCGCCGCGTCGCGATCGCCTCGCCCACCGGCGCCGTCCGCGTGCGCGAGCGGGAGGGCGATGGCGCCCCTCGGACCGTCGGGGATGTCGGTCGCCCGGTCGTCGGCGTCGCGTTCGTGGGAGGCGGCGAGGCGCTCATCGTCGTCGGCGCCGACGGGAGCGTCGACGAGCTCCCCGTCGACGGCGGACCGGCGCGCTCGATCGCGTCGTCGGTCGACGCCGGCGTCGTGCTCGCCGCAGCGCTCACCCGGGACGATGAGATCGTCCGCGTCTTCGCGGACGGCGCCGTCGATCTGCTCGCGCGGCGGGACGGAGCCGCCCGGCCCGGGCCGGTCGGTCACACCGCGGAGGTCGTCGCCCTCGGGTGGAGCCGGGACGGCGCGACGCTCGCCAGCGGGGCGGGCGATGGCGGGGTCATCGTGTGGCGGGCCGAGGACGGCGAGCTCCTCGCCCGCTTCGCCGGTCCGGCGGGCGGCGTGGCCGCGCTCGCGGTCCTCGACGGGGGCCGCGCCGTCGCCGTCTCGGGGCTCGACGGATCCCTCTGGTCGTGGGCGGTCGGGTCGGCCGCTCCGCGGTGGTCGTTCGATCTGCGCCACGCCGCGGTCCGGATCGGCGCCTCGCCCGACGGGGCGCTCCTCGCCGCGGTGACGGGCCCCGAGGTCCTGATCATCGACGCCGCCGGCGGCGACGTCGTCGCTCCCCTCGACCTCACCGAGGTCGGCGGCGCGATCGACGTGGCGTTCTCGACGGACGGGACCCAGCTCATCACGAGCGGCGCGGTCGGCCTGCGGGCCTGGGACGTGGCGAGCGGGAGGCCGCTCTGGACCGCCGATGGCGGCGGTGATCGGATCGCCGTCGCTCCCGATGGGCGACGGATCGTGACGGTCGGGCCCGAAGGGTCGTTCTTCTGGGACGCGGCCACCGGGCGACAGCTCGTCACGTCTCAGATCGGCGAGATGATCCTCATGCCGGACGAGGCTCCCGATGGCGCCTCGGGCGTCCCCGAGGAGCGCGACCTCGATCCGTGGCGGCTGGGCCTCGAGCCCGACGAGGACGCGCCCGACCTCGGCTCGGAGGAGGGGCCGCCCCCCGTCGGTCGGGGAGGGCTGATCGTGCTCCCGACCGTCCCGAGGGTGACCGTCGCGCTCGACGGGCACGGGCGGCGTATCGGCAGCCTGATGCGAGGCGGCGGCCTGCTCGTCCACGATGCCCGTCGCTATCGGCGCATCGCGGCCGTGACCGATCCGGCCGGCCCGATCGCCGCGTTCGAGCTTGCGCCCGGTGGCCGCCGCGTCGCCACGGGCTCGGCCGGCGGTGATGTCCACGTCTGGGAGCTCCCGGGCGACGAGGGCGCGCCGATGATCGCGCCGACGGGCGCCCTCGCGATCGCGTTCGACCCGAGCGGCGAGCGCCTCGTCGCGGCGGAGGCCTACGGGATCCGGATGCACGAGCGGGGCACGGGAGACCTCGGGACGGCCGTGGCGACGAGCCGCGTCGAGGACCCGCCGCGGCAGGCCGCCCTGGCGGTCTCGCCGGAGGGGAGGCGACTGCTCGTCGCCGAGAACCACATCGAGCAGCTGATGGAGCCGCCGTTCGAGCGGGTCTTGCGCGGCGACCTCCGGATCCGGTCGCTCCCCGACGGCGCCTCGGTCGCGCTCCTGAGCGGGCACCGGGCCGCGGTTCTGGACGTCGCCTGGAGCGCCGACGGTGCCCTCGTCGCGAGCGCGGGCCGCGACGGCGGCGCGCGCGTCTGGAACGTCGCGCGCGGCGAGGAGGTCGACCGCGTCGAGATCGCGAGCGGCGCGACAGCCGTCGCGTTCGCGCCGGAGGGCCGGATCCTCCTCGTCGGCGGGGCCGACGGCGCCCTTCGGCTCTGGGACGACGGGGAGGTGAAGGTCATCCCGGAGGCGCACGAGGGGCCGGTGAGCGTGGTCGCGTGGAGCCGTGACGGACGGAGCTTCGTGACGGCGGGCCGGGACGGGATCGTCTCGCGCTGGGACGCCGGCGGCGCGCGCGTCGATCGGCTCGTCCGCCCGGGGCCGGTGAGCGGCGTCGGGTTCGTCGCCGAGGACCGCATCATCGTCGCCGACGCCGACGGTCGGATCGCCGTCTGGGCGACCGAGCAGGACCGGATCGTCACGATCGTCTCGGGCGAGCGGGTCGTCCGCGGCGCCGGCCTGAAGTACCTCCCGATCCGGTTCGCCGTGTCGCGCGACGGCGCTCGGGCGGCGGTCGTGCGCGCCGGCGGGAACCTGATCGACGTCTGGGACATCGACGAAGGCGCCGGCGCCGAGCCCGCCGACGAGCTCGTCGACCGGGTCTGGCGGGCGACCGGCTTCCGGGTCCAGGCGCTCGACGCCCTTCCGATCTTCCGCGAGCTCGGCTCGCGCGAGCGGTAGCAGGAGCCTGACGGCGGGCTCTCGGCGGGCTCTCTCTCAGCGATCGATGAGCCGCAGACCCTCTCCGTGCCAGAGCACGCGCAGGTCGTCGATGCTCCACTGTTCTCGCCCGACCGAAGGGTCGGCGATCGCGACGAGCCTCTCGTCGACCGCGCCGAGGTAGACGACGGCGTGGGGCTGCCCCGGCTGCCAGCCCCAGTCGCGCTCGTAGCGAGGGTCGTCCGTCGCGCCGGGCTCGAGGACGACGTTGAGGACGACGGGGCCGGGGTCGGCGAGAAGCTCGGGGACGGACCACCGGACGACCTCGACCGTCCAGGGGGACCCGTCGGTGCCTCGGGCGAGGCCGCGGTAGGCACCGTGGAGGGTCGTCCCGTCGAGGGTCGTGAGGCAGCCCTCGATCATCGCCGACTCGCTCGACGCGATCCCGTGGGCGGCGAGGAGCGTCGCCCCCGCCGCGGGCGCGCACGAGACCGGGCTCGTCTGGAGGCAGACGCCGTCGCTCCAGCGGTCCCGGGCGGCCGGCCGCGAGCCGACGACCGGCTCGAGCAGGGCGTAGAGAGCGATCGTCGCGACGAGGACGGTCACGCTCGCCCGTCGCGCCGGCGCGTGACGCCCCTCGATCTGGCTCCAGGCGAGGCCGCCGACCACGCCCAGGCCGATGGGGACGAAGTTGCCGAGGATGACGACGCTCGAGACCGGGAGCGCCCAGACGATCCAGACCGAGTCGCCGAGCGTGACGTGTCCGCCGACCGTCGCGACGGCGACCAGCGCCCCGATGGCCGCGGCGCCGCGCCGACCGAGGCGCGCGGCGGCTCGCGCGGCGGCGCGCGCGGTGCCGGCGAAGGCGACGGTGGCCAGGGCGAGGACGAAGACGGTCGCCAGGACGAGGTCGAACAAGGATCACTCCGGCGAGGAGGACTCGAACCACCATCCTACTCCCGGCGGGGCCCCTCGGTTCAGGACGAGGGTCGGCCGCGGCAACGCTCGGCCAGTGACCACCTCGGCGCGTGGCGCGGGCGGCCGACATCGTCGATGATCGGCCCGTGAAGGCGAACCGCGGGAAGAAGGTCGTTCCGGCTGGTCGTGAGGCCGTCTCGCGGTTCCGGCGATCGCTCGTGTACGCCGCGCGCGGCCCCGTCGCCGCGATTCGCGACGACGTGGCGGCGATCCGGCGGATCGACGCGGCGGCCGAGGCGGTCGAGACGCGCCACCGGCCGGCCGTCTTCCTCAAGCTCGCCGTCTCGATCTTCGCCGGGGCGATCCTGCTCCTCGCCGTGGTGATCTTCGGCGTGCTCGACCTCTCGGAGATGGAGGGGGACCCCGCCGCCGCGCGCACGCTGTTCATGGCGTTCGGGTCGTTCTTCGCTCTCCTCGCGAGCCTCGTCGGCGCGAAGATCCTCTCCGATCACCTCGTCCGGCCCGAGTCGCTCAACGTCAAGAACCGGCGCTACGAGCTCATCGATCGCCTCCTCGGGCGTGCGCTCGATGGGATGCTCGACGATCGTCCCGTCACCGTTCGCGCGGGGCTGGCGATGGATGACCACGATCCCGAGCGGCCGCACGTCGCGCCGCTCGTCACCGACCTCGGATCGTCGCGGTGGACCGACCCGTGGCTCTCGATGGAGCTCACCCTCCCCGACGGGGACGAGCTCGCCATCCGCGCGTCCGAGCGGATTCGGAAGCGCATCCTCACATCGACGAGCGACGGTCCCGTGAACAAGAACATCGACCGGACCGTCGCGGGCTACGATATCGGGTTCGATGTGAACCTCGCCATCGACGTCCGCCTCCGTCCGGAAGGCGGCCTCGCCTCGGTCGATCTGGAACGGACCGGCCTGAAGCTCCCCAAGCGGGTCAAGCTCGTCGAGCTGGCCGCGCGTGAGGGCGCGCTGGTCGTCCGGGTGGCGACCGCCCGGACCTGGACCGAGCGGGGGCGCGAGCCGGACCGCGCGAGCCGCCGCGCGGCCCGGTCGCGGCGGAGCGTGCGCCACAACGGCGACCTCGACGCCGCGGACCTCATCCGGCGGCTGATCGCCGCCCTGCGAGCGGCCTCCGGGCGCGACGCCGGGGGCGCGGCGGCCCTCTAGTCCGGGCATGGGCTATCAACTTCGCTCAGGTCCGATGGGCTCGCCTTCGGCGAGCAGATGTCACCACGGAGGCACGGAGACACGGAGAAGCGACTGAGGGCGCCGTATCCCGGCTCGCACGAGCCGACCGGCTCCAGGGATGGCTCCCTCTCGGTCTCGGTCACGCGAGGCGACGGG
>JAJDCQ010000011.1 GCA_029260755.1 Planctomycetota bacterium
GAACAGTCCGCGCAATCCGCGTAATCCGCGGTTTCGTTCTTTCGGCGGAGAACAAACAACGAGTTGGAACCGCGGATTACGCGGATTACGCGGAGTGCGAGCTGGAGGCTCGCGAGCTCATTGCCCACGCACGTGTTCCGCCGTTCCCGGAACAGGAGTCTCGGGCGGAGCATCGCGACGCGTCGGCAATGGCTCGGCGACGCCCGAATCAATCCGGGTAATCCGCGAAATCCGCGGTTCGGTCTCTCTCGGCGTTGAACCCAGTGGGAACCGCGGATTACGCGGATTACGCGGATTGCGAGTTGCCGGGTCCGGGTTCATTGCCGTCGCGCGGGCCCTTCCTGGAACACGCCCTCGCCGCCTCACGCAAGACCGCAGAGCCTCCACCGAGCCGCGTGAGAGATCGATCGGCGTCGCCGATCACTATCGCCGCCGCGACTCGCTTCCCGGACCGCCCGCCTCGCCCTATCATGGCCCGCCATGGCGAGCTCTCCCGGCGCGACCCGTCGAACGGCGGGCGCGCCTGCCCTCACCAACGATCAGTACCGGCTGCTCGCCGTCCTCGACTGCTACACCGCAGGCGGCGACGGCGAGGCCCCGAAGCGCTGGCTCAAGGAGCTGGCGTTCCACATGGTCATCTTCGACCTCATCACGCGCGGCGTCTTCACTCACTACGACTTCGCGCCGGTCCTGATCAACGTCCACGGCGTCAAGAAGTTCGCCAAGATCAGCCAGGAGGCGTGGAACGACCTCCGCTACCTCCGGAAGCTCCGGCTGATCGATCGGGTCAAGCTCTCGACCCACTATCACGAGATCGTCGGCGCCTTCCGGATCTCGCGCGCGGGCGCCCGCGCCCTGCGCGAGGCCAGCGGCAACCTGATCGATCCGCTCCGGGACAAGCTCCGCTGCCGGCGCTGCTCGACCTACCGTGAGCCGATGGCGTTCGCGGGCCCGCCGGTCGGCCACGACCACGACGACCGGAACGAGGCGATCTGGCTCTGCCCGAAGTGCTGCGGGCGGTGCCTCGCTCGCGGACCGGTGCGGACCTTCGACCCGCGCCTGTGCGAGCCCTGCCCCTCCCGCGATCGGCTGCTCGTGTTCGCCCTCGAGAGCGTCCACTTCCTGACCCGTCCCCATCTCCCGACCCGCACCGACGGCGATGTCTCGGCGAGTCGTCCGGTGGCGGTCGATCGGACGGTCGCCGATGGGCCCGAGTCGGCGCGACCGCTCGTCGAGACGGGGATCGTGCGGGTCCGGACGCTCGAGGAGCTCGACGACGAGCCGGCGGAAGCGACCGAACCTGGCGGTGGTGGGGCCGGAGCGGACGCCCCCGAGGAGACGACCTCGTGACCGACGCGACCGAGCCGGCCGGCGACCCCGCGGTCGCGGTCCCCCTCGTCGAGGACGAGGACCCGGGGGCGTTCACGGCGACCGGGGATGCGCCTCCGCCGGGGACGGACGCGGCGGCGAGCTCCAGTCAACAGCTCGTCGAGCTGTCGGGCGAGACGCTCCTCCTCCTGACCGAGTACCTCCCGTTCGGCGCCAACAACCTCGCCCTCCTCGAGGATCGGCTCGAGTGCACCGAGAGCCTTCGCGAGATTCACCTCACCGACGAGACCGACGCCGACCCCGAGCGCGGGGTGCTCGAGATCGAGGAGCCCGAGGCCAAGGTCGCCGTGACCGGCTACCGCCGGCACAGCTGGATCGACTTCGTCGCCGAGGTGCGCTACCGCACCCGCGGGAAGCTCGAGGTCGAGCGCCTCGGGACGACGGTGACGCGGCTCGGCGGCGTCACCTACTCGCTGTTCCTCGACCGGTCGGGCGCGACCGCCCGCCGCCACGCCCTCGACGCGCTCGCCCGGGTCGTCGCCGACATCGAGGCGGACACGACCGTCCTGATCGACACCCTCCTCTCGGCGTTCCAGCGGCGGTTGATCCGGTTGATCTTCTCCGATCGGGGGGACGCCCACGACAAGTATGCGGTTCTGATCGCGAGCGGGATGACCCCCGAGCGCGCCGACGTGGGCGCCTACCACCGCGAGATCCCCCTCCGGGCCGAGCTCAAGCAGGTCCTGATGCAGTTCCGGGCCGAGGACTGCTTCGAGCTGGACGACGGGACGCGCGTGTTCCGGGGGAAGGCGGCGGCGATCGTCCTGACCGACGACGCCGAGCGCTACGAGAACGTCTTTCGCTTCATCGCGACGCTCGAGAGCATCGCCGCGTTCCTCGACGCGACGCTCAGCCGGATGTGGCAGACCTGGGATCGGCTGGCCGAGGTGAAGCGGAGGATCCGAACGGAGGGAACCGAGGCGCTCCGCTTCATCCAGGAGGCGCTCTCGCAGATCGCGGCCGACCTGAACCTCTTCGAGAGCGTGATCGGGCTCGTCCGCGAGAGCCTCCAGCAGTGCCGCGACGTGTACACGAAGCTGCGGGCGGACTCGGAGCCGATCGTCGTCGGCCTCCTCGATCGGTTCGAGATCGAGCGCCGGATCACCGACCTCGTCCTGCGGATCGACGACGTCGGCCACGTCGTCACCGGGCTCGAGAAGGAGCTGGGGAGCGCCCGCGAGCTCGCCAGCAGCCTGGCCGACAAGGACCTCCACGAGGTCAACCGCGTCATGACGATCCTCACGGTCGTCAGCACGATCATGCTCCCGCTGACGGTCATCGCCGGCATCTACGGGATGAACTTCGACCCGGGCGTCAGCGGGTGGAACATGCCCGAGCTTCGGTGGGTGTACGGTTATCCGGTCGTCCTCGGCCTGATGGCGTTCATCACGATCGGGCTGCTCGTCGTCTTCCGGCGGCGCAAGCTGATCTGACCCGCTGGATGGCGGCCGGCCTCGCTCGCAACAATCTCGCATTCTCCTCGCCGATCTCTGCCACCGCCGAGGCGGCGGAGCGCTACTCTGGCGGGGCACCGCGGCTCCCCGGTCCTGGTCCGGTCGAGCCCACCGAACGATCCGAAGAAGAAAGACGGAGGCGATCTCCGATGAGACACCGCACCCTGCTGACCGCCCTCACCGTGGGCGTGGTCGGCGTCATCCTCGCTGCGGCCGCGCCCGGCGCGCGGGCCGACGATGAGCGCGAGGAGAAGCTGAAGCGCGCGAAGGAGCATCTCCACGAGCTGCTCTCCGAGTCCGAGCGGGCCTACGAGCGGGGCCAGCACGAGCGGGCTGCGGAGCTCAAGGACAAGGCGATGGCGCTCAAGAAGGAGCTCGCCGCCTGGCTCGAGAAGCTCGAGCACGAGAAGCGAGCCAGAGCGGGCGGAGAGAAGAAGGCCACGGCGCGGACCGACGAGGGCCGCGAGCGCCTCGAGCACGGCAAGCGCCGGCTCCACGAGATGCTGCAGGAGGCGAAGCGCGCCGCCGAGAACGGTGAGCGCGAGAGGGCGCGCGACCTCGAGCGCAAGGCCGAGGGGTTCGCGAAGGAGCTCCACGCGTTCGCCCGTCAGCTCGAGGAGCGGAACGACGATCGCAAGGCGATCGAGAAGAAGAAGAAGGCGATCGAGAAGCAGAAGAAGGCCGAGGAGAAGAAGGAGAAGGCCCGCGAGAAGAAGGAGCGCAAGGAGAAGGAGCGTCCCGACGATCGCACCCGCAACCTCGGCCAGGCGCTCGAGCACACCGGCGCCGCCCTGAACCTGCTCCGGAAGGCTGACGCCCCGGGCCCGCTCGTGGAGCAGTTCGAGCGGGCGTTCGCGCATCTCAAGGAGGCGTGGACGCACCATCGCGGCGAGCGCGAGCACCGCGAGCACCGTGAGAGCCGCGAGCATGGCGAGCACGGCGAGCTCGACGAGGCCGCCGTCCGCCGCCACATCGAGATCATGCGCTCGGGGATGCACATCTTCCTCGAGCTCGGCAAGCGCGATGCCGCCCACCGGCTCGAGATGGGCATCCACGCGGCGGAGCTCGCCCACCTCCAGCACCGCACGGACCGTGAGGCGCGCCGGATCATCGAGAGCGCGCCCTCGCCTCGCGAGCAGGCCGAGCTGCTACGCCACGCCGGCGAGCTCTGGGCCGAGCACGGCCACGAGAAGAAGGCGCACCAGTGCTTCGAGCTCGCCGAGTTCCTCGTGAAGGTTCACGAGGAGCACCACGGCCGCGAGCGGGAGCAGCACGAGCGGCGCCGGCACGAGGAGGAGCGCGAGCGCGAGGGTCACCGCGCGCGCGAGCAGGCCGAGCGCGCCCGCGCCGACGCCGAGCGTGCCCGCGAGCACGCGATGCGCGAGCGGGAGCACGCGCTTCGCCGGGCCGAGCAGGAGCGCGAGCGGGCGATGCGCCGGGCGCACGAGGAGCGCGAGCGCGCCGAGCGCCGCGAGCACGAGCGGCGCGGTGGCAGCGAGGGCCGCGGCGGCGACGACCGCGAGCTGCGCGAGCGGCTCGAGCGGCTCGAGGGTCAGATGCGCGAGCTCGGCGGCGGGATGCGCCGGGTGATGCAGGAGCTCGAGCGAGTCCGCCGCGAGCTCGGCGAGCGGGGTGCGCGTCTGTATTGATCCGATCCGATCG
The DNA here is from genome assembly GCA_029260755.1 of Planctomycetota bacterium. Classification (GTDB taxonomy): domain Bacteria; phylum Planctomycetota; class J058; order J058; family JAJDCQ01; genus JAJDCQ01. The sequence goes on from JAJDCQ010000011.1 coordinate 4,506, forward strand.
ACCGACACCCGACCCGGTCGATCATCGATCGTCCGTCGCACCGTCGAGGCCGTTCCTCCGAGGAGGGGCGGCCTCGTCCGCATCATTCATCATCACCGGCGGATCCGGAGCATCGGTCGGAAGCCGACGTCCGGGTAGCCAGTCGTCGATCCCTTCCTCCGGGTGGGGATCCGGCCGTACCGCTTGCCGAGCTCCCACGAGCCGCCGCGGATCACCGAGTAGCCTCCGGTCTTGGGGATCCGGCGGTCGCTCACCGCGTCGCCGTCGAGCGCGATCCACTCGTCGGCGCACCACTCGGAGACGTTTCCGAGGATGTCGAAGAGGCCGAACCGGCTCGGTTCGTAGCTACTGACCGGCGCGCTCGCGCGGTGCCCGTCGTCGCCCTCGTAGGGGGTTCGCCCGGTCTTGAGGTTCGCGTGGGTGCCGCCGAGCTCATCGACGGTGCGTGTGTCGAGGACGTTCTCCCGGTCGATCGCCGGCGCCGGGTCGTCGCCCCAGGGATAGGCCGTCTTCGCGCCCGCGCGAGCGGCGAGCTCCCACTCGGCCTCGGTCGGCAGTCGGTAGTGCCCCCGTGCGCCGTCGGCGTCACCGAGCCAGTCGCAGAAGGCGACGACCTCGGCGTGGCTCATCCCGGCGGCCGGGCGAGCGTCGTCGTCGAGCCCGAGGCCGTTCGCGTCGAGGGTCCTGCGTCGCGGGTCCTTCATCCGGACGACCGCGTTCGGCACCTCGGTCGCGCAGAGGTAGAACGGGCGGGTGATCGTCACCTCGGTCGGCACCTCGTCCGCCGCGCGGTACTCGTCGGACGCGGGGCTGCCCATCGTGATCGTGCCGGGAGGGATGAGCACGAACTTGAGACCGGTCGAGCGGCTCTTGATCCAGAGCTTGAGCTGCCCGTCGGATGCGTCGATCGCGTAGAGCTGCTCGATCGTCGGCTCCCACCACGTTCCGCGGGGCGGCTTCTTCGGCCTCTTCCGGAAGCGCCAGACCGAGGTCTCCGCCCGGCTGGCGTTCCCCGCCCGATCGACGGCCTCGACGGCGATGACGTTCGCGCCGAGCTCGAGGGCGACGGTCGCGGAGAAGGCGCCTTCGGCGTCGAGATCGGCTTGCGCGTCGCCGACGGTGACCTGCGCCGCCGGCTCCGAGAGTCGGCCCGTGACCGTCACCTGCCGGCCGGATCGCCCGACGAGGTGCGGCGGGAGAGCGTCGAGGGTGATCGACGGGCCGGCCCGGTCGCGGGTCACCCGGACGACCGCGCGGGTCTCGTTGCCCGCCCGGTCGGTCGCGGTCACGACGATCTCGTTCGGGCCGTCGTCGAGGCCGACCTCGACGCGGAATCGGCCGTCGGGGCCGATCTCGAGCGGGCGGCCGTCGCCGAGAACGACCCCGAGGACGGCGCCGAGCTCGCCGGCGTCATCGTGGTCCTCGACGCGGCCGCGGAGGGTCACCTCCGGCTCGGATGTGACCAGGTCGTCGGCGGGCTCGGTGAGCTCGATCGCGGGCGGCGTCGTGTCGCCCACGACGACGAGCGCGAGGAACCCGCGGTTGCCGGCGGCGTCGATGGCCTCGAACTGAACCGGCGCGCCGTCGCGGAGCTTCGGATCGACACGGAGCCGGAACGTGCCGCCGGCTCCGAGCTCGTGGCGCGTCCCGTCGACGAGCAGCTCGGCGGGGCGGAGGTCGTCGACCCGGCCGGTCACCATCACGCCGTCGGCCGTCGGGCGGCGGTCGTCGATGATGATCTCGGGAGCGGTCCGGTCGACGATCAGCAGGATCTTGGAGCTGCGACGCGCCCCCGACGGCATCACCGCCTCGATCTCGAGCCGGTCGTCGCCCTCGCGCAGCCGGGAGAGCGCCTCGACCGGAACGTTCAGCTCGAAGGTGCCGTCCTCCCCGACGGGCGCCCTCGCCGCGGCGTGGCCAGTCACGGCGACGTGATCGGCGCCCGCGCCGAGGACGCGCCCGCGCACGACGATCGGGCGGGCGCCGACGAGCGCTCCGACGGCAGGCTCGGTGAACGCGATCGAGCCGGCCGCCGCGCTGACGATGCAACGGACCCTCGCGAGCGGCGGCCCGTCCGGGCCCTCGCGGATGGTGAGCTCGTGGTCGCCGTCTTCGCGATGGACGACGACCGCGAAGAACCCGTCGTCGTGGACGGTCGCCGGCTCGCCAGCGACGTCGAGCGTCGCGGGGAGGGCGGCGTCGCCCTCGACGACGACCCGGCCCGCGACGGCCACGTCGTGGCTGTCGAGCACCTCGCCGGGGCGGGGGGCCTCGATCGTCACCCGCGGAGGGGCCGCCGCGACCTCTCCCGGCGTCGTCGCCGCGGCCGAGCTGGCGCCCGACGCGCTGGCGGTCGGCTCGGTCGCGGCGCCGCTCACGGCGAGGATCGCGATCGCCGCGACCGCGCCCACGCCGGCGCCCACCCCCGCGAAGAGCGAGACGGTGGCCGCGACGCTCGGCATGTCCTCACCGTCGATCGATGACCCGGGCGGGGCCGGCGATCCGTCCGCGGCGAGCGCCGCGCGATTCGTGGCGGGAATCCGCTCGGAAGATCGCCGCCGGACGGGAGCGGTCCGGATGCGACCCGTCGAGCTCCGGCGCGCCCGGACGCGGGCGCTCTGCTTCCTCACCGGGGTCGGATCGGCTCCGGCCGCCGGCGCGCCCCCCTCGGCCAGGGTCGGCTCGCCGCGGAGGACGCGGTCGAGCTCCTCGGCGAGCTCGCCGGCCTTCTGATAGCGGGCGCCGGCGTCCTTGGCGAGGCAGCGGTCGATCACGGCCACGAGGCTCGGGTGGACCGACGGGTTGACCTTCCGGATGGCGATGTGCGGCTGGCCCAGGATGAGATGGAAGGTCTCGACGGGCGTCTCGGCGACGAACGGAGCCTTGCCGCAGCAGGCCCGGTAGAGGATCGCGCCGAGCGCCCAGATGTCGGCGCGCGGGTCGACGCTGCTCCCGCGCACCTGCTCGGGCGCCATGTAGTGCGGCGAGCCGACCGTCTCGCCCGCGTTCGTGAGCTTGGCGCCGTCGTCGGTCACGTCGCGGGCGAGGCCGAAGTCGGTCAGGACCGCCCGGCCGTCCTCGCCGATGAGGATGTTGCCCGGCTTCACGTCGCGGTGGACGACGCCGCGAGCGTGCGCGTGATCGAGGGCGCCGGCCACCTCGCGGACCGCCCGGACGACCTCGCCGATCGGACGCGACTCGCGAAGCCACTTCTCGAGGTTGGTGCCGGGCACGAAGTCCATGACTATGAACGGCGACGCGTCGCCCTCGACCAGGTCGTAGACGGCGATCAGGCCCGGGTGGCGGAGACGCCCGGCGGAGCGCGCCTCGAGGACGAAGCGCGCCACCTCGGCCGGCCCCGAGCCCGCCTTGAGCTGGATCCGCTTGATCGCGACGACCCGTGACATCGCCGGGTCCCAGCCGCGGTAGACCACGCCCATCGCGCCGCGTCCGATCTCGGCGAGCAGGATGTAGCGGCCGAGGTGGAGGGCCGGGTCCGCCTCGGCCGCGGCGATCTCGGCGGCGAGCGCCGGGTCCGGCATCGGACCCTCCGAGCTCTCCCGGCGCCGCTCGGAGCTCGAGCGTCGGGGCGACGCAGAGCGACCTGGGACCTCGCCGCTCGGGGGCGTCGGGTCCGGGGGCGAGGTCGGGGACGGGGGCGTCGGTGGCTCCGTCATCCCCCCCATCGTCGCCCCGGGAGGCGCCCGAGGCAACCGGCCCCGCGGAGACACGGCCCGCGGGCTCACTCGCCTACGGCGAGGAGGATGTCACCACGGAGACACGGAGGACACGGAGGATCACGGAGAAGCGCGGGCAGCACCTACGGGGTTGGTGTCGCTCCGCGACGAGGATGGAACCACGGAGGCACGGAGACACGGAGAGGCTTCGGTCCGACCACGTCTCCCCGTCGTCGTGTCGTGGTCGCCTCGAGCCCGTCGAGGATGGCGCCAGACCGAGGATCCTCCGTGGCTCCGTGCCTCCGTGGTCTCATCTCTTCGCCGAAGGCGAAGCCTCCGACGCGTCGAGGTCAGTGGGCGAGCTGCCTCAGGACCGCGTCCACTGCCGCCTCGGCCTGGCGGTCGCGGTCCTCGCCCGGGACGAGGTCGACCGGGATGTCGGGCACCGCGCCCATCCGATCCATGTCCTGGCCGCTGCCCTTCACGAACCAGCCTCGGAACGGCATCCGGAGGCGTGAGCCGTCGAGGAGCGTCGTGCTGCCGGTCGAGATCACGCCGCCGGCCGTCTCGCGGCCGACGAGGATGCCGCGCTTCGTCGTCTTGATCGCGTGGCTGAAGATCTCGGCGTTGCTGAAGCTGCGCTCGTTGCAGATGACGGCGACCGGCCTGGTCCACGAGGCGAGCGGGCGCCGCCCCTGGGGGTAGCCCTTGCCGCCGCCGCGCGGGATCGTGTACGCGTGCTCGGGCGTGGCGAGGATCGCCATCAGGTAGTCGGCCGTCCAGCCGCCGCCGTTGTCGCGCACGTCGATCACCAGGCCAGCGCGGCCGTTGCACCGGGCGTAGAGCTCGGCCTCGAACCGCTCGAGGCTCGGCACGTTCATCCCCTGGATGTGGACGTAGCCGACCCGGCCCTCGCTCCGCTCCTCGACGAGGGCGCGCGTCTGCCGCATCCAGCGCTCGTAGTCGAGGCTGCGGATCGCGCCGCCCGAGGTCGGTCGGATCACGACCCGCTCGCGCACCTCCGCGCCGTCCTCGCCGGGCTCGGCGCGGATCACCTCGAGCGGGAGGCGCTCGCCCGACTGACCCGCGAGGTGGTGGGCCAGGATCGAGGTCGCGGTCAGGCGCTGCCCGCCGATCGCGAGGATGCGGTCGCCGGGCCGGAGCGGGCTCGCATCGCGCGCGGCGGGACCGTCGGGCATCACCGACCGGACGACCCAGCCGTCCGCGCCCGGCTGCAGCTCGGCGCCGAGGCGCGCGGTGGCCGGCGCGCCCCCCCGGCCGAGCGCGTCGTCGCCGCCGCTCACGCCGAGGTGGCTGCCGTTGAGCTCGCCGAGCATCAGCTCGATGACCTCGTGGAACTCCTCGTGGTTGCGCCTCGACTCGGCGATCGGGGCGTACTTGCGGTAGATCGCGTCCCAGTCCTTGCCCTTGAACTGCCCGTCGTACCAGCGGGTCGCCATCGCCCGCCACGCCTCGCGGAAGACCTGCGCGCGCTCGGCGCGGCGCGGGTGCTCCTGGCGGACGTCGACGCGCCACGCCTCGATCTTGCCGCCGGTCTCGGCCATCTTCGACGGCGTGCCGCCGCGGAGGAAGTAGAGCGACTTGGTCTTGCGGTGGAAGCGGATCCCGCCGGGCGAGACGCCCGTCGTGAGGCGCTTGAGCTCGCTCCCGTCGGGCTTGACCGAGTAGAGGTCGGTCTGGTCGAGGTGGTCGCTCCGGATCAGGAGGCGCTCGGAGTCGCTCGTCCAGCCGACCCAGCCCTGCGAGCCGAGGATCGCCTTCACCCGGCGGATGCGACCCCAGATCTCGTCCTCGTCGACCTTGACGAGGTTCTTCGGCTCCTTGTCCTTCTTCTCCTCGGTCGCCTTCTTCTCGGCGTCGTCCCCCTCGGCGCCGTCGTCCCTCTTCTGCGGCCCGCCGCTCGGCTCCGGGTCGGCCTTCTTCGGGTCGTCCTTCTTCGGGTCGGCCTTGGGATCTGGCTCCGCTCCGGGCTCGGGCTCGGGCGCGGGCTTCTTGGCCTTCGCCTTGGCCCTCGCCTTCTTCGCCTGCTGGACCTTCTTGAGCTTCTCGTCCTCCTCGGCGTCGGCCCAGTCGAGGGCGTTCTTGTCGTGGTCCGCCTGGCGCAGCCAGAGGTAGTAGACGTCCTGCTCGTCGCCGCGGCGGAGCGAGACGAACGCGAGCTTGCGCCCGTCGGGGCTCCAGGCGGGCGACCCGTCGGAGTCCGGGTGCTGGCTGACGTTGATCAGGCGGCCGCTCTCGATCTCGAGCAGCCAGACGTCGGCGTTGAAGTCGTCGTCCTCCTGGGCGAACGCGACCCAGCGCGAGTCGGGCGAGAACCGAACGCCTGGCGGATCCCAGCCTTCGTGGAGGAGCCGCGGCTCGGGCGGCGGCGCGTCGTCGGTCTCGTCGCCCTCGTCGTCCTCGTCGGGACTCTCTTCGTCGTCCTCGTCGTCGTCCTTCTCATCCTCCTTCTCGTCATCCTCCTTCTCGCCGTCTTCGGCGCCGTCGTCCTTCTCGCCGTCCTCGTCCTCGTCGGGGCTCTCCTTCTCTTCGTTCTCCGGCTCCTTCGGCTCCTTCTTCGGCCGGGGCAGATCGATGATCCAGAGGTCGCCGAGGCCGCGGATGAAGGTCATCCGCTTGCCGTCGGGCGAGATGGTCGGCGCGTGATCGTCCTCGGGGGAGGCGATGAACGGCTCCTCGACGAACGCGAGCGCGCGGTGCAGACGCTCGTCCTCGCCCGGGGCCGCGCGGATCCGGTGGATGTCGCGCTGGCCCGCCTCGTCGGTGACGAAGTAGAGGCTCTTGCCGTCGGGCGCCCAGACCGGGCTCGACTGCCGGGTCGGCGAGTCGGTGAGGCGGATCGCGACGCCGTCCTTGGATCGGCGGACGTAGAGCTCGCCGCGGGCCGTGAACGCGATGGCCGAGCCGTCGGGCGAGGCGGCGACCGCGTCGGCCGACCGGACGCGCCGCCGGGCGATCGGCTCCTCGCCCGCGTCGTCGAACAGCGAGATCGCGATTCGGCGCGGCTCGGGGCGATCGGCGCGGAGGTCGAGGGTGTAGAGCTCGAACCCGCGCTCGAAGACCATCGTCGCGCCGTCGGCGGAGATCGCCGGGTAGCGGACGCCGTCGTCCTCGAACCGGGTGATCTGGCGCTTGCGGCCGCCGTCGGCCACATCCGCGGACCAGACGTTGTCCGCCCCGCTCCGCGCGCTCACCCAGTAGAACCGCCCGGCGTCGCGCGGGTCGGGCATCGGCCAGTGGTCCCGACTTCGGTGCCCGGTGAGCTGCCGCCAGGGACCGCGCGGTCGGGCGAGCCAGATGTCGGCGCTCGCGGCGCCGTCGTAGCCCTTCCGCCACCAGCGCTGCCCGCCGCGGACGGCGAGCGCGTCGCCGGCGCCGCCGATCGGCTGCCACTGCGAGGCCTCGGCGGTGCTCACGCGGCGCGGCTCGCGGGGGGAGACGACGTCGTCCTGGGCGAAGATCACGACCCGCTCGCGGTAGCGGTTCGCGCGCGTGCTGAGGAAGAAGACGGTCTCGCCGTCGCGGCTCCAGGAGACCGGCCGGTCGAGGCTCGAGTCGAACGTGACGCGCCGGACCGGTCCGCCCGCGAGCGGCATCACGTGCACGTCGGTCGAGCCGGCGCCCTCGCGGGCCGAGGCGAACGCGAGCCAGCGCCCGTCGGGGCTGACGACCGGGTAGCGGTCGTCGGCCGGGTGGGCCGTGATCCGGCGCGCCTTCCCGCCGGCCCGCGGCACCCGCCAGAGGTCGCCGGCGTGGCTGAAGATGATCTCGCCGCCGTCGGGGGTGAGCGCCGGGTGGCGGGCGAACTGGATGTCCTCGGCGGCGGCCGACCGCGGCGCGGCGGTCAGGGCGGCGAGGAGGGCGAGGAGGCCGAGCGGGAGCGGGGTCGGTCGCATCGATCGCATGGTTGTTCTCCGGGTCGCGGCGGCCCCGTGGACGTGGCCGCGGGGGCGTGCTATCTCATCGAGCGCCCATTAGACGTCTCGCCCAGGCTCCGGAAAAGGCCGATGCCCGTCGCCCGGCTCGATCGCGACCAGCTCGAGTTTCCCGACCCCGAGGACGCCGATCCCGAGGGCCTCCTCGCCATCGGCGGCGACCTCCGACCCGAGCGGCTCGAGGCGGCCTACCGGCGCGGCATCTTCCCGTGGTACAGCCGCAACCAGCCGATCCTGTGGTGGTGCCCGCCGGAGCGCTGCATCCTCGCCCCGGACGGGATCCGGGTCTCGCGCAGTCTCCGCGCGGCCGTCCGCCAGGGCCGCTTCGAGGTGACCTTCGACCGGGCGTTCGCCGACGTGATCCGCGCCTGCGCGACGGCGCGGCCCGAGGGCACCTGGATCACGCCGGCGATGCGGGCGGGCTACGAGGCGCTCCACGCGCGCGGCCTCGCCCACTCGGTCGAGGCGTGGCGCGGCGGCGAGCTCGTCGGCGGCCTCTACGGGGTGAGCCTGGGGGCGGCGTTCTTCGGCGAGTCGATGTTCTCGCGCGCCTCGGACGCGTCGAAGGTCGCCCTGGTGGCGCTCGGGGCGCGCCTCGTCGCGTGGGAGATGCCGCTCCTGGACTGTCAGATGCCGAACGACCACCTCGAGAGCCTCGGCGCGTTCGTGATCGCCCGAGACGAGTTTCTCGAGCGGCTCGCCGCGGCGCTCCGATCGCCGACGCGCCGCGGCTCGTGGGATCTCGAGGCCGGCGGCTGATCTCTTCTCCCCGACTCGGGTTGCACGGCCTCGCGGGCGCCTCTATCCTCGACGGTGAATGCAGGCACACCTCGTCGTCCTCACCGGCTCGCACGCGGGCGCGGAGCTCGAGCTCCCCGGCCAGAAGCGGTACCTCCTCGCGGTCGTCCGCGACGGCGCCGTGACCGGGATCACGCTCACCGACCAGGCGAGCGCCGACAACCGGGTCGCGGAGATCCAGCGCCGCGGCGACGTCCTCCACGTCCGCGGGATGGCGCCGAGCGGCGCGATCACGATCAACGGCAAGCGCAGCCTCGACAAGGATCAGCTCCTCGTCCTCGGCTCGGGCGACGTGATCGTCATCCACGGCCTGGCCGTGCGGGTGGCGATCGCCCCGGCCGGCTCGTTCGACGTCGAGGGGAGCAGCATCCGCGACGACAGCCAGGTCGCGAGCGAGCTCGTGGGGACCGCGAACGCGACCGAGTCGGGCGAGATCAGCGGCGTCATGTCGCAGGAGGACGACGACAAGCTCAAGAGTCACATCAAGTGTCTCCAGCGGATCGCCAACGCGTCGCTCCTCGCCGCGAACCCGACCTCGCTCCTCGCGCAGGTGCTCGAGCAGCTCGGCGACGGGTTTCCCGCGTCGCTCGGGAGCGTCCTCTGGCGGGCGGGCGACGGCGATCAGTTCCGCCTCGTGGCGCGCCTCGGCGGGCGCGACGACGAGGTGCGCTTCAGCCGGACGGTGCTGCGCCACGTCCTCGAGACGGGCGAGGCGGTGCTGAGCCACGACACGGCCGAGGACAAGCGCCTGGCGAAGAGTCGCAGCGTCGTGATCAAGGGGATGAAGAGCGTCCTCTGCGTCCCGATCCTGTCGGGCAAGCGGGTCGCCGGCGTCCTCCACCTCGACACCCCGGGCCTGCGTCGGTTCGATCTCTCCGACATGGCGATGGTGACCGCCGTCGCGAAGAACGTCTCGGCGGCGCTCAAGGCGATGGAGCAGCGGACGAGCGACCTCGCCGCGCAGGTCGGCCGGGGCGTCCGGGAGACGCTTCAGGGCGCCGCGCGGCTCGCGACGCCCGGCGGCGACACCCTCGAGGCGGGGCCGCTCCGCGTGGCGGCGACGCGGCTCGGCGACGCGGCGAGCACCGGTCTCTTCTCCGAGGCGGTCACCCTCCGCGACGCGGGCGGGAACGTCGCCCTCGTCGTCGGCGCGGGGGAGGTCGTGGGGAAGAGCCCCCAGAACGCGGTCGGCGCGGTGAAGGCGCACGCGACGATCCGGGGGCTGGCGCCGTACGGTCTGCCGCCGGCGACGATCGTGAGGGAGGTCGGGCGGGTCGTCGCCTCGACGGGGCTCGCCGAGGACGGGAGCGTCGTCGTCGGGCGCTTCGACCCGGGGAGCGGGCGGCTCGACCTCGCCGGCGCGGGGCTGGTCGTCGTCATCCACCACATCGGGGCGACGGCCGAGTCGAGCGCGGTCGCCATCGTCGGGCCCGGCGGCGAGCCGATCGCGAACGCGCCGAGCCTGCAGCTCGCCCCCGGAGACACCGTCCTCCTGGGGAGCGCCGGCCTCGTCAGCGCCGAGGCGGCCGAGACCGAGCTCGCCACCATCGGCAACTGGATCCGCGCCCAGGCGAAGAAGGACCCGGCGGCCCTCCTCGACGCCCTCAACGCCCAGCGAGCCCTCGTCGGAGGGCGCCCCGCGAGCGTCATCGCCATCCGCCGAATCTAAAGGCCCACAGAGACTTACAACAAAAGGGGTCAGGTCCAGTATTTTGACGGTTTCCGAGCGGTCCCCGCGTCGGCGAAATGATCAAAATACTGGACCTGACCCCTATGGGTGTATGTCTTTGGAGTGGTTAGCTTTGTGGTGGGTGATCGCATCTCGATAAGCGGTGAGGGTTTCGGTGGTTTCGGCGTCCGGGCTGGCGTTCTCGGTGGCCCATCTCCTTCCTGCTTCGCCGAGCCTCGCTCGGTGGTCGGCGTCGCGGGTGAGCTGCTCGATGTGGCCGATGAGGCTCGCCTCGTCGTCGAAGAGCACGCCTCCGCCGCTCGGCTCGACCACCTCGCGGTTGCCCGGGATCGCCGAGGCGAGGATCGGCTTCGCGGCCGCCATCGCTTCGAGCAGCACGTTGGCGAGCCCTTCGGTCTCGCTCGCGTTCACGACGACGTCGGCGTCCGCGTAGGCCTTGCCCATCGCCTCGGGCTCGAGTGAGCCGGCGACGGTGACCGCTCCTTCGCTCGCCGCCGCCGCCTCTCGGACGCGGGCGGCGTAGTCCGCGTCGAGGTCGGGTCCGACCAGGACGAGCCGGATCGGCAGCCCTCCTCGTCGGAGCCGTGCGAACGCCTCGATCGGGCGGAGGTTTCCCTTCACCGGGCGGATCCCCGCCGGAAAGAGGAAGACGACGTCGTCGCCGCTCGCTCCGGCGAGGGCGCGGATGTCGAGGTCGGGCGCGGCCGCCCGGTCGAGGCGCGTGACGGCCTTGCGGACCACGCGGGTGCGCGCGCCGATCTCGGGGTGGCGGCGGGAGAGCTCCTGGCCAACCGCGCTCGAGGTGGCGATGACGACGTCGGCCCGCTCGAGCGTCGCGAGCACCGCGTCCGCGCGGTCGGGGTCGTCGAGGTCGTGCTGCACGTCGGTCCCCGGCAGCGTCACCACGAAGGCGGGCCGGTCCCCGGCGGCGAGGGCATCGAGCGCGGCGAGGCAGGGGCGGCCCGCCCGACGCGCGTGATAGGCGTGGAGGACCTCGGGCCGGTCGCGCTCGAGCCGAGCCGGCAGGTCCGGCGTCTCGTCGAGCCACGCGATCGCCGGCGGCGGCGCGAGCCTCGAGGCGAGCCCATCGCGGAGGCGCGTGACCGTGCGGACGTTTCCCGTCGGCGTGGCCGGGCGCCCGGGCGCGACGATGAGCACTCTCACGCGGGCGCGCCGTCGACGGCGGCGAAGTTCGTCAGGGTGATCCCGAGCTCGTCGAGGAGCGGCTGCAGGTCGGGCGCGGTGAGGGCGTGCATCTCGACCTCCCGGCGCTCGCTGCAGAACGGCGTCCCGAGCGGGTCGCGGTAGCCCGGGTGGCACATGAGCTCGGTCACGCCGTCGCCGACGATCCCGCGGCCGAGCACGTCGCGGAGCGTCTCGGTCGTCAGCCGGTCGACGAGCGAGAGCCCGATGAACCCATCGGCGACCCGCAGCCCGGCGCCGGTGAACACGAGGGCGGCCCGCCGCGCCCGCTCGGTGATCGCGCCGACGTCCTGGCCGAGGCCGTCGGTCGGGTCCTCGGGGTCGACCCGCGCGTCGTCGGGCTCGGCCGGGACGCGGATCCACGGGACGCCACGCGACGAGGCGGCCTTCGCGAACGCGCTCGTCGCGGCGCCGTGGACGTGGACGTGCTGATGGCCGTCGACGTGGGTCGGCGCGAACCCGAGCCCGGCGAGGCGATCGAGCTGCGCCTCGAGCTCGCGCTGGATCTCTTCGGGGTCGATCTCGTCGGCGAGCAGGCGCCGCCGCGTCTCGGCCTTCCCGAAGAAGCGACCGTCCTCGCCGGTGAGGGTGACGTGGTCGTCGCGGACCGGCGCGCCCTCCGAGATGTTGCCGTGGACGCCGACCGAGACCGAGAGCTCGCCGGCTCCCATGCTCCGGAGCCAGCTCGTCGCATCCTCGAGGGCGCCCTCGCTCAGGTTGACGATGACGCTGACGCTCCGGACCGCGCCGCCGGTGATGGCGGCGAAGATCCCGGCGTTGCGGGAGTGGCTCATGCCGAGGTCGTCGGCGTTCACGATCAGGAGTCGCGGCATGGGTGGGAGACCTTCGTCGTCTAGCTAGCGATCGCCGCCGGGGGGAGCTTCGAGGTGCGCCACGATCGTGAGCTCGGTGAAGCTGACCTCGTGCCCGAACGTCGCGAGGCCGATCTGCCCGGCGGCGAGGCGACCCTGGAGCATGGCCGCCTCGAGCGGGGCGCCGCCGTCGCGTCCGGTCGGCCAGAACGACAGCCGCGGCTGCGCCCCGAGCGTGAGCTCGATGTCGAGGGCATGGATCCGACCGGGCGTCGCCGCCTCCACCTTGATCGGTTCCCATCGGAGCAGGCGGCTCTCGAGCATGAGGCGGTGCTGGGGCGGTCGGTTCCGGGCGACGATCTCGTTGGCGGCATCGACGAGCCCTCGCACCTTCGGGTCGACGCTCGGGTTCTCGAGCTCGAGGATGTGGAACGCGCTCGCGCCCATCATCGGCTCGGCGTCGGGGCCGTCGAAGACGCTCACCGCGACGCTCGCCGGTCGCTCGCTCCTGGCCCGCACGCGGACCGAGAACGGCGTGCCCGGCGCGACCCGGTGGCGCCAGAGGAGACGCTGGAACCCCGCGCCGCGAAGCCCCGACCGCGCGATCGTCCAGGGCGCCTCGACGCCGTGGTTGAGGACGGCGAGCGCCTCGTCGGGGCAGCGCTTCGGGCTCTGCGCGACGAAGTCGAGCCGCTGCTCCTCGTCCTTGAAGTCGTAGGTCACCTCGACCGCGCCGTCGGCCCGGACGATCGCGCGGCGCGCGTGAAGGAGGCCGACGAGGCTCGGGTCGATCTTGCGGGCGAGCGGGGCGCCCGCGTCGGGGCGGGTCGGCTCGCCGACGTCGCTCGGCTCCGCGGCGAGCTCGACGGCGATCTCGACGAGCGCGCCGAGCCCGGCTCGCAGGGACGCGTCGTCCTCGCCGTCGGCCTCGCGGTCGGCCTCGCGTCGCGCGAGCTTCACCTCGCCCGCGCAGAGCTCGAGGGCGGCGCGCGCGATCTTGCGGCGCCGGCGCGCGGCAGGATCGCGCGCGTCGGCGTCGGGCTCGGTCAGGGCGAAGACGCTTCGCGGAGTCAGGTCCGCCGCGTCGACCTGGAACGCCGCCTCGCCCCGGGGCTCGACGACGATCTGGTCGGCTCCGGCCGCGCCGATGATGCGTCCCTTCAGCTCCCCGGCCTCGCGGAGCTCGAGCTCGATCTGGCCGCCGCCGGATTCGGCGCGCTGCCGGAGCCCGGCGAACGCCTCGATCCGCAGGTCGGCGACGAGGCCGGCCACGGCGAGGACGCCAGCGCTGGTCGCGCGGAGCTCCTCGTCGGCGGCGAGCGCGGGCAGCGCGGCGAGCTCCTGGAGCGCGGCCCGGGCGGCGTCGGCGCGGCCGTCGGCGATGAGCGCCTCGAGGACGCCGCGGAAGGCCTCGAGGGCGCGGGCGAGGAGCGCGTCGCGGTCGACCGCCGGCGGGTCGGGCTCGGTCGCGACGGCCGGCGTCGCGTCGTCGCCGCCGTCCGGTCCGGGGTCGGTGGTGGGATCCGGCTCCGGGTCTGCGGGTCCGGGTCCGGGATCGGGATCCGGCTCCGGATCGGGATCCGGAGGCTCGGGCTCCGGATCGGGCGCGTCGGGCAACGGATCGAGAGGATCGGGCTCCGGATCGCGGTCGGGCTCCGGATCGGGAGGCCACGGGTCGTCATCGAACGGATCGACGTCGGGGCGGACCGGGTCGGTCGCGGCGTCCGCGATCCGCGGGCGTCCGTCGTCGCCGCCAGCCGGCGCCGGAACGTCCTGCCCGCCCTGGCTCGCCACCCAGAGGATCAGGCCGGCCGCGCCGACCGCGACGATGGCGGCGCCGAACGCGACGCCGCGGGAGAACCCGTCGCCGGCGGGCGTCGCGATCGCGTCGCGGCGGTGGCCACGCGTGCCGTGGCCTTCGCGCGCCCGCGCGATCGACTTGCCGAGCTTGGCGGTCCCGCGCCGCGGCGGCCGTGCGACGACCGCCGTCGCGACTCGCTTCGTCGGCGTCGGCGTCGGCGTCGCGTCGAGGGCGTCCCGGTCGATCGCGGCGAGCGCGGCGAGCGCCTCGGCCGGACTCTGGAAGCGGTCCTCGCGGCGCGGAGCGACCATCCGCTCGAGGACCCGGCGCACCGGCGGCGCGATCCGCTGGGCGAAGGGGTCCTCGGGGCCGAGCAGCTCGTCGTGGAGGACCAGGGCGATCACCTCCATCGGGTGGTCGGCCCGGTGGGGGAGCTCGCCGGTCACCGCGTGGTAGAGGGTCGCGCCGAGGCCGTAGATGTCGGAGACGGCGTCGGCCGCCCGCGGGTCCTTCGCCTGCTCGGGCGACATGTAGTTCGGCGAGCCCATCGTGGCGCCGGCCTGGGTGAGGCTGCCGCTGTCGGCGAAGACCGCGTCGTCGGTGAACTTCGCGAGGCCGAGGTCCGCGAGGTGGACGCCGCGCGTCGCCGTGTCGATGAGGATGTTCGCCGGCTTGAGGTCGCGGTGGACGACGCCGGTGTGGCTCGCGGCGACGAGCGCCTCGGCGACGCCGATACCGATCTCGACGGTGCGGCTCGCGGAGATCGCGCCCGCGCGGGCGATCTCGGCGGCGAGGCTCTCGCCCTCGATCAGCTCCATCGAGAACCAGTAGAGGCCGTCGTCCTCGCCGACCTCGAAGATCCTGACGATGTTGGTGTGGTCGAGGGCGGCCGCGGCGCGCGCCTCGCGGATGAAGCGCTTCACGAACGCGGGGCGCTCGGCCATGTGCGGGGCGAGCACCTTGAACGCGACCTCGCGCTCGAGCGAGACCTGCTTCGCCCGGTAGACCGTGCCCTGCGCGCCGCGCGCGATGGGCGCGAGGATCTTGTAGCCGCCGATGAGCTGGCCGACGAGCTCGGAGCCGGCCGTCCGGAAGGGCGGTCGCTTGCGGCGGCCCGTCGCGGGGCGAAGCGGCTTGCTCGCGGCCGGGACCGGGCGGGTCGCCGGCCGCCGTCCGCTTCGCCTCTTCGCCTTCGCGGCGGGCGGCGGCTGATCGGCCCGGCGCTCCTCGGACGCGAGCATCCGATCGACCATGCTCGCGTCGAGGGCGACGAGCTTCGCGCCGCTCGCCCCGAGCTCGACGCTGTCGTAGATGCCGACGACGCTCCCGCTGTGCGGGTCGTCGGACAGCAGCGCCGCCTCGCGGCCGCTCGTCGGTCGGACGAGCTTGACCGGGACGTGGTCCCGGGCGCCGGACTCGGCGATCGCCTCCGACACGAGCAGGCGCTCGGCGAGGAGCGCCGCGCAGCGCGGGCACGCGAGGAGGTGGGCCGTGACCGCGCGATGGTCCTCGTCCGCGACCTCCCCGTCGAGGAAGGCCTGGGAGACGGAGTCGACGTCGCGGCACGAGACGGGCAACGGGGTTCGCCCTTCGTTCGTCGCCCGGCGGACCACGGGGCCCGGGCAGGCGACATGGAAACCGGACGTCTCTTCGCAAGCGGCGGGCCGAACGCGCCGCGTCGCAAGCCGTGCCATTCCAAGATGCGGCGGCGGCTTCGTCAACCGCAGGTGTGGCCGTCCGGGGACGTTCGGGCGAGTCGTGCCCGGCCACGGGCCGGTCAGACCCTCAGGAGATCGCGGGCGATGTGGGTGATCTGGATCTCGTCGGTGCCGCCGTAGATCTGGAGGACCTTGGCGTCGCGGCAGAGCTGCTCGACCGCGAACTCCGCCATGTAGCCGTTGCCGCCGAAGAGCTGCACCGCCTCGAGGGCGCACTCCATCGCGGCCTGCGCCGAGTAGAGCTTGCAGGCCGACGCGGCGGCGAGCGACATCGTCTTGCCGGCGCCGGCCATCTCGATCTGCTGGAAGACGAGGTTCTGGATGTTCTGCCGGGCGACCTCCATCTTCGCGAGCTTGAGCTGCACGAGCTGGAACTCGCCGATCGGCTTGCCGAACTGCACCCGCGTGCGCGCGTAGTCGACGCTCAGCTCGAGGCAACGCTCGACGATCCCGAGCGCCATCGCGGCGACGGCGGTGCGCTCGTCGGTGAACGTCTCCTTGGCGCCGGAGCGGCCGCCGCCGGCCTCCTCGGTCTCCCCGAGGAGCTGATCCTTGCCGACGCGGACGTCCTCGAAGAAGAGCTCACCGGTCGGCGAGGAGTGGAGCCCCATCTTGCGAAGCGGCTTGCTCCGGGTGACGCCGGGATGCATCCCCTCGAGGACGAAGCTCAGCACCTTCCGCTCGGCGGGCGGGTTGCCCTCGTCGAGCTTGCAGATGAAGACGATCGTGTCGGCGTAGGGCCCGTTCGTGATGAACGTCTTCTGACCGTTGAGGACGTAGCCCTCGCCGTCGCGGCGCGCGGTGGCGGCCATCGATCCGAACGCGTCCGACCCCGAGCCGGGCTCGGTGATCGCCCACGCGCCGATCTTCTCGAGCGTCATGAGGTCGAGCGCCCACCGCTCCTTCTGGGCGATCGTCCCGCGGGCCATGATCGCGTTCGCCGTCAGGCCCATGCTGACGCCGAGGGCGGTCACCATGCCGGGGCTGTAACGGCAGAGCTCGATGATCGGGAGGAGCCGCATCGCGGCCATGTTCATCGCCGACTCGGGGTCGAGCTCCTTCTTCTCGATCGTCTCTCCCGCCTCGCGAGCGCGCGCCTTCGCGATCTGAGAGTCGAAGCGCTCCTTCGCCATGTCCTCGAGGCCGAAGGTGCTCGCGAACTTCCGGAGCACCTCGTAGGGCGGGGTGTCGCCGTGCTCGAGCTCCTCGAGGTTCGGCTTGATCTCGGCCTCGATGAAGCCGCGGATCATGGTGCGGATCTGGGCGTGGGTCTGGCTCCACTCGAACATCGGCTCGCTCGCTCCAGGTCGTGCGGTTGGGATGCGGGGGGCGATCAACCTACCACAAACGGCCGGACGCAAACTCGGGAAGAGGTGCGTCAGTGGTGAACCGAGAACCGGCAATGTGCAATCCGCGCAAATCCGCGTAATCCGCGGTTCCCACTCGTTCGAGGGCGAGAGCGGGAACCGCGGATTTCGCGGATTGCGCGGACGGACCCGGGTCGGGCGAAGTCGCTGCCGTCGCGAACCGACGAGAGGCGGATCAGCTTCCGCCGCCGCCGAAGCGCTTCCGCAACTCCTCGGCCGCCTTGCGACGCTCCTCGGGAGTCATCTGGCTCGGGTCGAAGCCGCCCGGGCGACGAGGGTCGTTCGGATCGAAGTCGCGGCGCGGGTCGTTGCCGTCGCGGCCGCTCTCGCCATCCTTGCCGCGCTCGCCGCCGTTCATCGGGCCTTCGCCCTCGCCGCCTTCACCCTCGCCGCTACCGACGCCTTCACCCTCGCCGCCGCCGTTCCCGCCGGCGCGCTCGCGCTCGCCGCGCTGCCACTCCTCGTAGCGCTTGCGCCACTCCTCGGACCACCTCCGGCGCTCCTCCTCGGTCTTGCCGATCCGGATGTGGCCTCGGATACGGACCTCGTTGAAGCCGGCCGTCTTGCCGTAGGTCGCGAGGCCGACGCCGCCGCCGGCGATCCAGTCGACGTTCGCCTCGAGGGAGGGCTTTCCGCGACCGTCGCCCTCGGGGAAGAACTGGAGGTAGGCGCCCTTCGCTCCGCGGCGGGCGCGGACGAGGAGATCCCAGCTCCGCGGGCGCTTCTTGCCGACCTCGGCGAACGCGAGGTCCTCGAAGCGGAGGAAGCCCTCCTCGCGCAGGATCACGTGCTGCGGATGGCCGAACGGCTCGATCCGCTCGTTGAGCTTCTCGATCTCCTCGTTCCGGCCGGTGAACGGGTCGAGCTGGAAGCTCGCGGCGCAGACGATCGGACCGCCCTCGCGGCCGCGGTCGCGGTTCTCGCCGAGCTGCTCGAACATCGTGATCGCGGCGTTCTGGCCCTTCGCCTCGGCGCGGACCTCGGCCTCCATTCCGGCGAGGAGCTGGTGACGCCAGGCGAGCCGCTTCCAGCCGAGGCCGAAGAGCGCCTTCTGCTTGGGCGGCACCGTCCACGCCTGCTCGAGGTCGCGCTCGGTGAAGCGGCCCTTGTTGAGCCACCCCATCCACCGGTCCTCGAGCCCGCGCGGGCTGACGATCTCCCAGTCGCGGCGCTGGGCCGGGTCGCTGAAGTCGTAGACGATCTCCCACCGCCCGTCGGGGAGGCGCTTCACATCCTTGGTCGCGAGCATCGCGAGGAGCGCCTTCTCGTCGGCCGGGTCGGCCGGCGGTCCGAGCGCTCCGGCGGCCTCGCCGCCGTCGGGATCGTGCCCCTCGGCGACGACCGCGCCGCCGTCCTCGGGCGTGCTCGGGTCGCCTTCGCCGCGGTCCGGCTCGGCCGCCGCGAGCTCCGCGGCGAGGGTGCGCTGCGCCGCCAGGAGCGCGGCGAAGCCGAGACGCCAGCTCGCGTCGAGGTCGCCGCCGCGCTCGCCCGCGGCGATCGCGGCCTCCTCGCCCTTCGCCGGGCCGAGGTCGCCCTTCGCGAGAGCGAGGAGGACGCGGGCCCGCTGGCCCTCGACGACGCTGACCGGCGCCTTGGCCTCCTCGACCGTCGTGAGGATGTAGCCGGGCGCGACGTCGGTCAGGAAGACCTCGCGGTAGCCCGTCGGGCCGCCGGTGAGGATGATCTTGTGCGGGTTGTCGGCCGTGCCGGTGACGCGGCCGCGGTCGACGACCGAGCCGTCGGCGAGCGGGATCGGGTCGCCGACCGTCGCGCTCCAGCCGCCGCGATCGGAGCGCTTCTTGATCGCCTTCCACGCCTCGTCGCGCACCTTGGCGACGATCGTCGCCGCGTCGAGGACGCCCGACGCGGTCGAGGCGAGCTGGGCGTGGTCGCCGAGCGCGCCCGAGCCGACGAGCTCGGCGAGGGCCGTCCGAGCATCGGTGGACGGTCCAGTGCCGAGCCCGATGAGCACGTCCCGGACGCTCGCGTCGATCCGGCTGGCGAGGAGGACCTCCTCGCTCGGGCCGACGTCGGGCTCGATGGGATCGGGCGTCGAATCGGCGCCGCCGCCGTCGGCGACGGTCGCCTCGCCCGCTCCGCCGTCGTCGGGGGGCTCGGTCGCGTCGGGGTCGCTGCCCGAGTCGCCGGTTCCCGAGCCGTCGCCGCTTCCGTCGGCGCCGACGAGCTCGCGCGCCTTCCGGAGGAGCTCGTCCTCGGTCAGGTCGCCGGCCGGCTCCGGCGGCGTCGGAATCGTCGAGCTGTCGGGACCGTCGCTCCCGCCGCCCGATCCGTCGCCTCCACCGCCGGTCGTGCCGCCGCTCGTGCTTCCGTCGTCATCATCGTCGATGACGAGCGGCGAGCCGGAGCCGCCGTTCGGGGTGGGCGTCGAGCCCCCGCGCGCCGTGCCGCCGTCGTCGGTCGGCGGCGTCTGCTCGGTCTGCCCGAGCGCCCACAGGAACGCGAGCGAGAGACCGACGAGCACCGCCGCCGCGACGACGAAGCCGAACGCTCCGCTGCTCCGGCGCGGGACGCCGCGCGGTCGGGCGACGTGGGCCGCCGGCACCGAGCCGGACGCGGGCTGGGCGAGCCGACCGCTCGGCCGCCGCCGACCACTCGCGCCGGGCTGGGCTCGCGCGCCCGAGCCGGGCTGGGCTCGCGAGCTCGTGCCGGCCGCGAGGCCGCGGTGGCTGCTGGCCGCGTTCGGGCTCGCCGTGAGGCGCGCGACCGGCGCGCCGGTCGCGCGACCCGAGGCGAGGCGCGGGACCTCGCCGCGCCTGAGCGCGTCGAGGGCGGCGGTCAGCTCCTCGGCCGTCTGGATGCGATCCTCGCGTTCGAGCGAGACCATGTTCCGGAGCACCGTCCGCAGGGCCGGTGGGATCCGTCCGCCGAAGGGGTCCTCGGGACCGAGGAGCTGCTCGTTCATCAGGCGAGCGATCACCTCGAGCGCGCCGCGGGCCCGGTGCGGCACCTCGCCGGTCGCGGCGTGGTAGAGGGTCGCGCCGAGGGCGTAGATGTCGGAGACGTGATCGGCGCTGCGCGGGTCGCGCGCCTGCTCGGGCGACATGTAGTTGGGCGAGCCCATCATCGTGCCCGCGCTGGTGAGGCTGCCGCTCGCGTCGCCCTCGGCGTCGATCCACTTCGCCAGCCCGAGGTCGGCGAGGAAGACCTGCCCGTCGGGACGGAGGAGGATGTTCGGCGGCTTGATGTCGCGGTGGGCGATCCCCTGGCTCCGGGCGTGCTCGAGGGCGCGGGCGCAGCCGGCGCCGATCGAGATCACGTCCTGCTGCGGGAGCGCGCCGCGGGTCTTGATCGCGTCGGCCAGGCTCTCGCCCTCGATGAACTCCATCGAGTAGTAGGAGAGCCCGCGGCCCTCGCCGATGTCGTAGATCCGGACGAGGTTCGGATGCTCGAGCGCGGCGGCGGCGCGCGCCTCGCGGAGGAAGCGCTTGACGTACTTCTCCCGCGCGGCGAGTCGGGGGCTGAGCACCTTGAGGGCGACGACCCGCTCCATCGAGAGCTGCTTCGCGCGGTAGACCGTGCCCATCCCGCCCTTCGCGAGCAGGTCGATGATCTGGTAGCCGCCGAGGACGACCCCGACGAGCTCCTCGCCGGCCGTCTTCGCGGGACGCTTCTTCTTCTTCCGCTTGAGCTTCTTGCGCGGCGTCGCGCTCGCGGAGTCGGCGCTGGCCGAGTCGGTGCTCACCGAGTCGGCCGCGCTGTCGAGCGAGCTGGCGAGGTCGAGGTCGCCGCTCGAGACGTTCTCGGTGCCGATCTCGGCGAGCGGCGCGTCGGTCGTCGCCTCGACCTTCTCGAACCCGGGCGCGTCGGTCGCGGGCGTCCGCTTCACGTCGAGGTCGGGCAGCGGGATCGCCTCGACGCCCGGGCGCGTCTCCATCTCGTCGTCGACCTCGCCGGGGGCCTCGGCCTCGGCCTCGCCGGCGACCGCCGAGACCTCGTCGTCGTCCTCGTCCTCGTCCTCGCCGGCCACCGTCGGGGCGAAGGGATCGTCGGGGACGATCGTCTCGTCGCCGTGGATGATCGCAGTGATGCCGAGCCCGTCGGGAACGACCTCACGGCCGAGCGCCTCGGCGAGGCTCGCGGTCACCAGCACGCGTTCGGCGAGGACGCCGGTGCACCGGGGGCAGGTCAGGAGATGACCCTGGACCGAGATGTGGTCCTCGGGCGAGGTCTCTCCGTCGAGGAACGCCTGCGCTACCGAGTCGACGTCCTGACACTTGATCACGAGACCACCTCCTCCGAGTCGGAGCCGGAGTGCTCGGCGTCGGCCTGCTGAGCGCGCCGCGAGCCACGCTCGCCGGCGGCCGCGCTGGCCGTCGTCGCCTCGGCGCTGTCGTCGAGCTCTGCTCCGCGCGTCGACACCGAGGGCTGGGTCTTGGTCTTGGTGGGAGTCGCCACGCCGGGCGGCAGGTGCGGACGGAGACGGTTGCGGAGGGTGCTCGTCGCCCGGTGGAGGATTCCTCGCACCGTGCTCGTCGGCACCTCCATCTCCTCCGCGATCTCCTTGTAGGTCATCCCGACCTCGTAGCGAAGCTTGATCGCGCGGCGCGCCTGGTCGGGCAGCGCACCGACGAGACCGGTCAAGCGCCGCTCGATCTCGGGATCGAGGCCGCCGGCGCTGATGACGCCCGCGGCGGCCGGCGCGTGGGCGGCGGCCGCGTCGAGGATCGCCTTCTGCGCCTCCTGGCGGCGGCGGATGACCTCCTCGAGGGCTCCGCGCTCGATGCCCTTGCGCCGGCGCACGTCGCGCGAGGCGTGGGCCGCGATCCCGACGACCCAGCTGCCGAAGCGGTCGGGCTGATCGAGGGTCGCGAGACCCCGGTAGGCTCGGAGAAAGGATTCCTGCGCCACGTCGCGAGCGTCCTCTTCGTTTCGGAGGAGCGTGAGGGCGGTCGCGTAGACCCGCCCCCGGTATCGCTCCGCGAGGGTCGCGAAGGCGTCGCGATCACCGCCGCGGGCCGCCTCGACGAGCTGAGCGTCGGGCGTCATGCTGCCCCCCGTCGTTGAGGAGTCGAACGAGCGCGTTCCGATGTCACGCGGGCCGTCCATTTTCTTCCGGCTCGGGGCGCAGGACCCGGCCGGCAACGTCGGAAAGGGTTGGATTGTAAGGAGTCAGGGGCCTCGGCGCCAGCGTTGCCCGGCGAGAGCCCGTCGCCCCGACGGAGGGGTACAAAGACATGCGCCGCCGACTCTTCGCCGACGGCGCGAACGACCCTAAGGGGATTTGAACCCCTGTTGCTGGGTTGAAAACCCAGTGTCCTAGACCTAACTAGACGATAGGGTCGTGCTTTGTGGTGCTGAGGGCAGAAGGATTCGAACCTTCGACCAACGGCTTAAAAGGCCGCTGCTCTACCGCTGAGCTATGCCCCCCGGGACGTTACCCGTCCCAGAAGACTAGGTTGCGGTCCGAGCGCTGTCAAGCTGTCGGCCCATCGACGCTCTCCTAGTAGAGAACGCCGCGCTTGCCGGCCCGCGGGGCGGGCTTCGGGGCGGGCGAACCGCCGCCGCTCGGCACCGGCCAGGAGCCCGACGCGACGCTCTCGCCGACGACCGTCGCGGCCGTCTGCAGGCACCCGTCGTCGATCCGGTCGACGATGAGCTGGTCGGCGACCTCGTCGCCACGCTCGATCAGCTCCTTCCGGAGCCTGTCACGGACGACGCCGCGGAGCGCCGTGAGGAGACCGGCATCGGCGCGGTCCCCGGCGAGGGCGGCGAGGCCGGGCCAGCGGTCGGCGCGGCCGCCGTCGTCGACGGCGAGCTTGCGGGCGAGCGCGATCCGGCTGGCGAGGAGCTCGTCGGCGACGTAGTCGCCGATCGCGCCGCTCTCGCGCAGGACGAAGATCCGCTCCGAGATCTTCGGGCTCGTCGTCTCGACCGGCACCTCGAGGTGCGGGCTCACGCCGACGTGCTGCGGCGTCGCTCCGTCGGGATTGAAGTAGGTGAGCTGGGTCATCATCATGAAGCGACGACCGAAGGCGGTGCTCAGGAAGACCGGCCCCTGGCCGACGCCCTTGCCGTAGGTCGTCTGGCCGACGAGGACGGCGCGGTCGTGGTCCTTGAGGGCGCCGCAGAACATCTCGGAGGCGCTCGCGCTGCTGCCGTTGATCAGGATCGCCATCGGGTAGCGCGGCTGGGTCGAGCGACCGGTCGACTTGAACGTCTGGTCGCGGGGCGCGGGCATCCCCATCGCGCCGCCGCCGCCGCCCGCGCCGCGGGTCTTGGTCGTGGCGATGAGCTTGCCCGGCGCGAGGAACTTCTCGGTGATCGCCGTGCAGGTGGTGATCGCTCCGCCCGGGTTGTCGCGGACGTCGAAGATCAGCGCGCGAAGGCCCTGCTCGCTCAGATCCTCGAGGGCGCGCTGGACGTCGGTCGCCGCCTGGCCGAGGAAGTTGCCGAGGCGGATGTAGCCGATCCCGCCCTCGAGCATCGTCCAGGTGACGTTGCTGTCCTCGGGCTCGCGGTGGCGGAGGTCGACCTCGTGAGGCTCGCTCCAGCCGGCGCGCCAGATGCGGAAGCGGACGGGCTTCTCGTCGGCCGCCTCGCCCTCGCCGCCGAAGATCGCGGAGAGCTCCTTCATCGTCATCGAGGAGACGGGGCGGCCGTTGATCTCGAGGACGACGTCGCCCTTCTCGAGCCCGGCGACGTAGGCGTCGAAGCCGGCGACGACGTGGTTCATCCGCCAGAGCCCGTCGGGCCCCTTCGCGGGACGGAAGCCGAAGCTGCGCGGCTTGCCGCCCATCATCATCCGCATCAGCTTCTGCATGCTCGCCTGATCGAAGTAGCGGGTGAACGGGTCGCCGGTCGTGGCGATCGCGCCGTTGGCGAGGGTGTCGATCAGCTTCCAGCTGTCGGTCTCGCCGAGCCCGGGGAAGTGCTTCTCGAGGGTCGCGAAGACCGGCGCGATCTCGGCGCCGCCGTCGACCTCGAGCGCCCAGAGATCCTTGATGAGCGCCGGCTTCTCGGCGGGCTCGAGGAGGTCGAACTCGTGGCTGCGGACCGCCTCGATGAGGCCGGCGATCGCGCCGCTCCGGAACTGGGCCGGCGTGTACTTCGAGCCGTCGACGTGGTTGCTCCGGAGCTTCGTGATCACCTCGCCGACCACCCGCTGCCCGGTCTTGAAGGCGGGGTTGTCGGCCGCCGTCGCGGTCTCGGCGGCGCGGGCGAGCGGGGCGGGGGCGACCGCGGCGCTCGCGACGAGGGCGAGGGCGGTGACCACGGCGAAGGACACACGGAAGGCTCTCATGTTCGATCTCCTGGCGGGTGCGGACGTCGACGGACGGGCCGTTCTCCGCCGAGGCGGGGACGGCGCGGTCTGGGATCTATACGGAGGCCTCGCGATCGTGTTGGGTGGCGATGCGGCAAACGACTTCAACGGGGCGACTTGTGGGTTCTTCGGGGCGGCTCGGGCGGGGCGTCGCGGGGCGGGCTACCCCATCCCGGAGCGGGCGTCGATCTGGCGCAGCCAGGGTCCGAGGGCGGTCGTCGGCGAGCGGAGGAGCGCGCCGACGAGGAGCGACTTCACGCGGCGCCGGGTGATCTTGCGAGGCGAGCTCGGGTCGAGCGGGTTCCGGGCGCGGCGAAGCAGGCCGAGCGTCGCCGCCGCGATCGCGAGCGGCAGCGCACAGACCGCGCGGAGGCGCGGCGCGCCGAGGGGGAGCGCGTCGATGTAGTCGAAGCCGGCGCGGACGTGGCCGACGGCGACGTCGAGCAGCTCGTCGTAGAGCGGCAGGATCGCGCGCCGCGCCTCGTGGCGACTCCGCAGCGCGTCGGCATCGAGGCCGTGGGCGGCCAGGTCGTCCTCGGGGATGTAGCAGCGGCCGCGGCCGAGGTCGGCGGGGACGTCGCGGAGGACGTTCACCATCTGGAGCCCCTTGCCGAAGCGCACGGCGAGGTCGCGGAGCTCGGCGCGCCGCCCGCGCCAACGGGCCGGGAGGCGGAGGCCGTGGGCGAGCTGGGTGGCGGTCCAGTAGGCGCCGACGACGCCGGCGACGCGGTAGCAGTAGTCGTCGAGATCGTCGCGCGACTGCAGCGCGTGGATGGGAGTCGGTCGGCCGGCGCGTGGAGGGGCCGACGTCGGGAAGCGGGCCAGGTCGAGGTGCTGGCCGCTCACGATCACCGAGAGCACCTCGACGGTGCGTCGGCGGTCGCCCGCGTCGAGGGCGCCGAACGCGTCGAGCACCTCGCCGAGCCGCTCCAGCAGCTCGCGTTCCTCGGGGATCATCGTCGGTCCGACGGCGCGCGCGGCGAGGGCGGCGGCCCGGTCGCGGGCGGGCGCGGTCGATCCGTCCGACGCGACGAGGGCGGCGAGCGCCTCGAGCTCGGCGAGCTCGGCGCGCCGATCGGCGCCGGGAAGGGCGTCGGTGTCGGCGAGCGTGTCGGCGGCGCGCGCGAGGAGATAGGCCGTCGAGATCGGCTCGCGGCTCGCCTTCGGGAGGAAGCGGAGACTCAGCGAGAACGAGCGGCTGACGCGGGCGGTCACGGCGTGCAGCGGGCTGCGCGACAAGGTCGTCGGGCTCCGGGGGCGAACGGAGCACGCTTGTACCGCGGGCGGTCCCGACGCGCAACCCGTGTGGATCCGCGACGGTGTGGGGATCGACCACGGCGACCGTCGGCCGCCCGCGCCGCGCCGGCATCGGCGCATCCCTCGGTGAGGGGAGGGCTTCGAGTGCCGTGCCCCGGTCGTCGCCGCCGGTCCTCTCTTTGCGAAGTCCCCATGCGGAACGCGGCGTCGAACGCGCCGAGGAGGAGAGTCCATGCGGAGAACGCTCATCACGGGCGCGATCGTCGGGGTCACCCTCGCATCGCTCGTGCTCGCCCCCGGGGTCGCCCGCGCGGGGCGGATCGGCAGCCAGGTGCGTCGGCAGGGACGCGTCGCCGAGAACCGGGTCCTCACCCGTCGAACCGAGGATCAGGTGGCACGGCGGATCGCGGTGCAGTTCCTGACCGACGGCGGCGTCGACCGCGAGGACGCGGCCACCTGGGTCGCGGGCTTGAGCCGCGACGAGGCGATCGACGTCGCCTTCACCGCCGACCTCACCTGGACGCTCCAGGAGGCCGAGGCGAGCGGAGGCGGGATCGACTGGGACGACGTCGGGGAGGGTATCCTGGTCGGGCTGGCCGCCCTGGCCGTCGCCGGCTACTACACCCTTCTCGTGATGGCGATCATCGCGAAGTGCGCCGGCTGACGGGGCCCGTTCCGGCCTTCTCGCCGGGGCGTCACGGGCCGAGCGGGTCGCCGCGTGGTATAACCACGGTGGAGAGGCACGCTCTGGAAGTCCCGGTGACCGAACCTCGGAAGCCCCCCGTCCCGCCGAGTCGGCGCCTGCCGTTGCCGGGCGACCTCGGCGTGGTGCTGTTCTTCTTCGCCGCCGCGGCTCTGATCCGCGTCATCGCGGCGATCGTGACGACGCTGCCCCTCGAGGGCGCGCCGCCGCCTCCCCCGCTCGACCCGACCGTGGCCGCCGTCGCGGCCGCGTCCCTCGCGGCGCGGGCGCTCCTCGGGTTGCTGTCGTTCCTCGTCCTCACGGGGTCGGGCCGGCGGCCGCGGATGCGCCGGCTGACCGTCGCGGTCGGCATGCTCACCGCGGGCCTGGTCACGACCGAGGTGTGGGTCGGCGGCGCCTCGCTCGTCCTCGTCCTCGAGCTGCTCGTCATCATCTGGGGGAGCGTGTTGCTCGGGCTCGCGCCGGCGCGGCGGCTCTTCGGGGAGATGCCGGCGCCGGCGCTCCCGCCGGGGATCGCGATCGGCGACGGCGGCCTCCGGGCGCGCGGCCTGATCCGTCTGTTCTCGGTGCCGCTGCTGTCGCGGGCGCTCCTCGTCGTGGTCCTCCTGCCCGCGCTCGCGGTCGCCGATGGGTTCGGACGGCTCCTCGCGATGGCCGCGCTCGCGACGATCGTCCTCGCCCTCGAGCCGGCCCTGAAGCGCTGGCTGCTCCGGCGACTCTTCGACGCGCGCCCGCACGGCTTCGATCGATGGGGCGAGCCCGCGCGCGACGCCTGGCGGCGCGCCGTCTCGGCGTTCCGCGGCGGTCGGCTCGAGGACGCGGTGACCGCCGCGCGCGAGGCCGCTCGACACGAGGGCGCGGCCGGCGAGGTGCTCCACGACTTCATCCTGCTGACGCGCGCGCTCGCGGTGAGGGCGCAGCGCGAGGGGCCGGTCCTCGTCGCGCCGCTTCCGACTCCGCACCGCGCGCGCGCCTCGGGAGGCGGGGACCCTCGCGCCGAGCCGCGATCGACCGACGTGAGCGTGGCGGACGACGCGCCGACGACGACCTCGACGGGTGCTGCCCCGACCACCGTCGACGACGCCGAAGTCGCTCCGGGCGAAGCTCCTGTCGAGGCTTCGGGCGAGGCGCCCGACGGCGACGACGGCGACGAGGCGACGGACGGAGGCTCCGCCGCGGCGACGGCCGAGCCGCCCCGGCCGACCGAAGCGGACGCCGATGATGCGGACGACCTCGGGCCGCCCGACCTCCTCCTCGAGATGGAGATCCCCGACGGGATCAGCCTCGACATGGCGACGACGCTCGCGGGCGAGACCGAGGATCCGCGCGAGGTCGCCGATGCCGAGCGAGAGTTCCCCGAGATCGCGCTCCTCCTGCTGACGCGCGACTACTCGGTCGCCGAGCGTCGAAGCTCGCTCACGCGCGAGATCCAGTCGATCCGGGGGCGGGACCTCGCGCGCCTCGCCGAGCTCCAGGTCGCCGTCGGCGACGCGATCGTCCGGGCGGTCGAGAGCCCGCGCAGCCCGTTCCGGCTGATCGCCGACCGCCTCCTCGAGGGCGTCACCGGACGCACCTTCTTCACCCTCGCCCCGGCGCGGGCGCGTCCGTACTGGGAGGAGGCGCGGCGGCTTCGCGACCTCGGGCGCGGGTTCGTCCTGACGGCGTGTCGCCTCATCGAGCGCGGCGCCGAGCCGCTCGCCCGGATCGCCTGGCGGCGGGCGCGGCGCGAGGGCGTCGGCGCCGTTCCCGACGATCGGGCCGCGCGGCGCATGCTCGCGGGGCTCGACGCGATCCTCGAGGTCTACAGCTTCGCCGAGGAGCTCCGGAGCGGGCTGACCCTCGATCAGGCGCGCCGGCGTCTCGAGCCGCTCCTCTGGGTGGTCGCCCGCGACTGCGGCGCGTTCGAGTACGGGACGCCGCTGTGCGGCGAGGTGATGAAGCGCAGCGCCGAGGTGACCGGCTTCCTTCGTCGGAAGGAGCGGTCGATCGGCGCCGTGCTCGAGCTCTACGGGGCGTACGAGGAGGAGGTCGCCTTCGAGGCGAGCCGCGTCCTCCGCGCGCTCCGCGGCCCCGAGGACGACGCGACGCCGCGCGGACCGGCGGGCTGGCGTCGCTGGTGGAAGAAGGTCAGCGACGACGGCGGCCTCGACCGCGACCTGATCCACACCCTCGAGGGGCTGACCGCGCTCTCCGAGGGGCAGCCCGAGGCGGCGAAGGACGCGTTCATCCTCGCCGTCGGCGCGGCGCGACAGCGGCGGCCGTTCCTCTACTGGAACCTCGCCCACGCCCTCGACGCGGCCGGCGACCGCGAGGGAGCGCTCGAGGCGTGCCGCGAGCTGCTGCGCCGGGCGCCGGGCGGCGACGCCCGCTATCGCCTCCTGCCGGCGCGGATCCTCGAGAGCAGCGGTCTGGCCCGCGAGGCCGAGGTCGCCTACCGGCGCGCGTGTCGCGCGAGCCGCGGTCGGGACGTCGCTCACTACGCCCTGGGGCGGTTCTGCTACGAGCTCGGCCGGTACGACGACGCCCTCCGGCAGTTCTGGATGGCGCGCGAGGCCGATCCCAACGACCCCGACTACCCGATGGCGATCGGGCTGGTCCACCTCCGTCTCGGGCACCACCGGGAGGCGCGCGACGTCCTCGAGCCGCTCCGCGGCCGGGCGGGCGTCCCTCAGGCGGGGCTGCTGTTCCTCCTCTCGCGCGCCTACACCGGGCTCGGCGACGAGGGGAAGGCGAACGAGCTCCTCAAGCGGGTCAGCTCGGATGAGCGGGCCGATCCGCAGACGCTCGAGGAGATCGCCCACTTCCTCGAGGAGCGACGCGAGTTCTCGCTCGCGAGCGACTTCGCCGCGCGGGCGCTCGAGCGCCGGCTCGCCGACGAGGACGAGGACGAGGAGGGCCCCGGCTTCAGCGGGCTCGACTCGGACGTCGATGAGGATGATGAGGATGGAGAGGCGCGCGGGGTCTGACATCACCCGAACCTCTCGTTCTCGGAAATAATCGTCCCGCCGGCCCTGTCAACTTGCTCGGAACCCGACGCAAACGGTCGAGTCCAACCGAGCGAGAGTCATGAACGTCCGAACCCGCGAATCCCGATCGAGCGCCACCCACCGCTGCCTCCGCGGCACGGTCGCGGCGGCCGTCCTGAGCACCCTCTGCCTCGTCGGAGCGGTCGCCCGGGCCTCGGACGCGGAGGTGACCACGGCCGCGGCGAAGGTCGAGCGCGTCGAGCTGACGAGGCCCGCCCCGAGCGCGCCGAGCGCCCCGTCCGCGGCGCCGGCGACCTCGCCGAGCGTGGCGCCGAAGGCAGCGTCGGACCCCCGGACGATCAAGGTCGCCGGCGATCACCTCGAGGTCTGGCAGAGCGGCCCGGGCGGAGAGGCCCTCGTCGCCCGCCGCCACATCGGGTCCGCCGACGCCGTTGCGGGATCGACCGACGGGCGCCTCGCCGCGGTGGCCCACGGCAAGAGGCTCCGACTGCTCGGGACGACCGACCTCACTCACCACGCCGTGATCGAGCTCCCCGAGCCGCTCGTCCAGATCACGTTCGTCGCCCGCGACGGAAAGCTCCTCCTCGAGAGCACCTCCGGCCGCCGCACCCTGATCCACCTCGCCGCCCTCACCCGCTGAACGCTCCCCTCGGCCCGCTCGGCGTGGGGCTGGGCTAGACGCTAGGCTCCGATGCGGGCGGCTCGAGCTCGATCGTCGCTCTGACCCGGCCGGGCCACCTCGGGCTCGGACGCCGGCCCCGCGGTGGCGAGGGCGAGGCGGGGTCCGCCCGCGAGGCCGAGGTCGGTCGCCAGCTCGTGGAGCCGTTCGCGGAGCTTTCGGCGCGCCCGGGCGAGGTGGCTCATCACCGTCCCGACCGGGATGCCGAGCTCCTCGGCGATCTCGCGGTAGCTTCGCTCGTGCGCGCCGCGGAGCAGGAACGCGCGGCGCTGGGTCGGGGTGAGCTCATCGAGCGCCGCGACGACCTCGTCGGAGGTCTCCTCGAGGAAGCGCTCGACGGCGACCTCGCCCTCGGTCCCGCGACCGGCGGCTCGCTCGTCGACCGGCGTCTCCTCGGTCACCTGATTCGTGGCGAGCGCCTCGAGGTCGGTCGCCTCGACCGGCGTCTCGGCCTCGAGCCGACGGCCGTGCTTGCGGTTCGCCGCCCAGACCGTCCGGGTGAGGATCCGCATCATCCAGCCGCCGAAGTTGGTCCCGCGCTCGAACCGGTGGAAGCTCCGGAGCCCCTCGAAGATCGCCTCCTGGAGGACGTCCTCGGCCGCGTTCTGATCCCAGACGTGACGCCGGGCCTGGCGGTAGAGGGTGTCCCGATTCGCCTCGAGGAGCTGCAGGAACGCCTCGGCGTCGGCGGGCGCGATCGGCGGACGCGGCGCACGCTTGGGCTGGGTCTTCGTCGTCGTGGTCATCTCGTCCTCCGGCTCTTGGAGTGCTGTTTCGGATCGATCGGTCCGAATGCACGCCGCGTGCCGGAAGACGGTCGAGGGAGGTAAGTCGTTACCTAGGATGGATTCAGAGCGAGAGTCGACGCTCGGACCGGGGGCACGAAAAATCGTGATTCACCGGCTCTTCGTGGCCGGCCGGAGGTGATCACGAAATGTCGGTGCGGAGGCGACGAGCTAGCCCGCATAGGGCATATCAACTTCGCTCAGGTCGATGAAGAGATGAAACCACGGAGGCACGGAGGCACGGAGCAGCTTCGGATGATGCCCCGTCGCGGACCGATCCCGGCGCTCCTTCTCTTGGCTCCCGTCGCCTCGCGTGACCGAGACCGAGAGGGAGCCATCCCTGCCTGGAGCCGGTCGGCTCGTGCGAGCCGGGATTCGGCGCCCTCAGTCGCTTCTCCGTGTCTCCGTGCCTCCGTGGTGACATCTGCTCGCCGAAGGCGAGCCCATCGGACCTGAGCGGAGTTGATAGCCCATAGGCGGGGTAAAGGTCCCTCGACGGGGCGTCCGTCCTGCGGGCCGGGCTTGGGCGCGGGCGGGCCTTGACGGCGCCGTTCGGGACCGCGAGCATCGCCTTCCATGGAAGCGATGCTCTGGGAGCCCGACGACGCCGCCCGCGAGCCGGGGACGGTCGTGTGCAACGTCTGCCTGATCCGGTGCCGGGTGCGGCCGGGGAGGACGGCGTGGTGCCGGACGCGGGAGAACCGCGACGGCGTCCTCCACACCCTCATCCATGGGCTGACCTCGTCGGTCGTGATCGATCCGGTCGAGAAGAAGCCGCTCTATCACTTCCTGCCCGGCGCCAAGCTCCTCTCGGCGGGCACGCGCGGCTGTAACTTCGCCTGCCCGGGCTGCCAGAACGGGGCGATCGCCCACGACCGTCCGGTGCTCGCGCCGGGCGGCGGAGGCGGGAGCCCGGCCAGCTTCACCGAGCCGAACCTCGAGCCGCTCTCGCCGGCGCGACAGGTGGAGCTGGCCCTCGAGCACGGGGCCGACGGGCTCGCCTGGACCTACAACGAGCCGGTGATCTGGCTCGAGCACACCCTCGAGGCCGCCCGGCTCGCGAAGGACCACGGGCTGGCGACCGTCTACGTCACCAACGGCTACGCGACGCCGGAGGCGCTCGACCTGATCGGGCCGGTGCTCGACGCGTATCGGTGCGACATCAAGGGATTCAGCCGTCGGGCCTACAAGGCCGTCACCGGCGGGATCGCGCGGTTCGAGCCGATCCTCGAGGGGACGGCCCGCGCCAGGCACGACCTCGGGATCCACGTCGAGTGCGTGACGAACCTCGTCCCGGGGGTGAACGACGACCCGGTCGAGATGCGCGGCCTCGCCCGGTGGATCGCGCGCGAGCTCGGTCCGCTCACCCCGTGGCATCTCACCCGGTTCTTCCCCTACCTTGACCTCGCCCACCTCGACCCGACGCCGGTCGAGACCCTCGAGCGGACGCGCGCGATCGGGCTCGAGGAGGGCCTCCGCTACGTCTACCTCGGCAACGTCCCCGGCCACGCCGCCCGCCAGACCGATTGCCACGACTGCGGCGAGCCGCTCATCCGGCGCGACCTCTACGCGGTCGATCCGGTCGGGATCGCACCCGGCGGGCTCTGCCGGAGCTGCGGCGGAGCGGTGCCGGGCGTCTTCCGCGCCGCGCCGACGAGCGGCGACGGAGAGCGGCTGCGCGTCCGTCCCTGAGGCGTTCCCGGCGCCCGCGGCCCAAATTGCGTGGGGTGATGCGAGTGTGCTACCCTGAAGCTCGACAAGGGTTCACGCTCGTAGAATCGCCGTGGGGGACCACCCCCGCGCAGCCACGGGGGTCGGCACGTCGGTGGGCGCATCCTCGGACGTCCGGAAGAGTTACTGCCTCGTCTCGGCGGTGTTCAAGCTCGGCGTCAAGCGCTTGAGCGAGCGGGAGCTCTACACGATCGGTCGCCATCGGCGCTCCCGGATCCACCTCCCGTCGGACACCGTCAGCCGCCAGCACGCCGCGATCGTCTGGATCGAGGAGGGAGGCGCCGACGGGGGCTGCTTCGTCGTCGAGGACAAGGGCTCCCGGAACGGGATCCGCGTGAACGGCGACAAGGTCACCCGGCACGTCCTGCAGGACGACGACCTCGTCACGATCAGCACGTTCCGGCTTCGGTTCCGCGTCATGACCGGCGATGTCGGCGTCCTCCTCGACGGGGAGGGGGAGGACTTCGAGGGCGGCGAGACCCGCGAGCTGACCGTCGACGCCGTCGCCCCCGACTCGACTCTGGCGGGGCGCTTCTCGGGGACCGAGCTGCTCGAGATCTGCCAGCTCATCGATCACAACCAGCGCTCGGGCCGCCTCGAGGTGGACGGCGGCGAGCTCGAGGGGGTCATCGAGTTCCGCGACGGCGCCCTCGTCGAGGCGAGCGCTGGCGAGACGACCGGTCTGGACGCGGCTCGAGCCCTGCTCGGGCAATCCGGTGGCCACTTCGAGTTCCGCACGACCCAGGGCGGCGGCGAAGGGCAGGGGACGTCCGTCGCCGGCCTCCTCCTCGAGCTGATGCGGCAGCGGGACGAGAACGCGAACGACAGCAGCGTCGGGGAGCCGCCGTTCGACCCCACCGGCGACACGCAGGGCGACAGCGGCGCCGGCGATCCGGCGTTCGACCCCGCCGGCGACACGCAGGGCGACTTCTGACCGACGAGGAGCGCGAGCTCACTTGGATCCCGCCGAAGGCGTGAAGAGCTACTGTCTCGTCTCCCCCGTGTTCCAGCACGGGGTGAAGCGGCTCGTACCGTTCGAGCGGTACGTCGTCGGGCGCGACCCTCGCGCCCGGATCCACCTCAACTCGAACACGGTCAGCCGCCGTCACGCGCTGCTGCTGTGGATCGATGCCGAGGAGGGCGGCTTCATGCTCGAGGACCTCGGCAGCCGCAACGGTGTGCGCGTCGGCGGGCGCAAGATCAAGCGGCACTTCCTCAACGACGACGACCTGATCAAGGTCGGCACGTTCAAGTTCCGGTTCCGGGTGATGTCGGGCGACCTCGGCATGCTCTTCGGCGCGCAGGCCGCCGCCGCGGCGGACGCCGACGAGACGGTCGCGATGGCCGAGCACGACGAGGTGCCCGAGGGCAGCGAGAGCCGCCTCGCCGGCAAGTTCGCCCGGACCGAGCTGCTCGAGATCGTCCAGCTGATCGAGCTGAACAGCAAGAGCGGCGTCCTCCAGATCACCGGCTCCGAGCACTCCGGTCGGATCCACTTCCGCGACGGCCGGTTGATCCAGGCCGACGCCGGCGACCGACAGGACGTCGAGGCCGCGCGCCTCCTCCTCGAGCTCCGCGAGGGGGCGTTCGAGCTCATCGACGCGAGCAAGCCCGACCGCCCCCGCGACGAGCCGATCAGCCTTCAGGCGCTCCTCCTCGAGCTGACGAAGGCGCGCGACGAGAAGGACGAGAGCGGCGTCGGCAGCGGCAGCGGGATCGACGACGACGGCAGCGGCGTCCGGACCGACGAGACGGTCCAGGAGTAGTCGTCGCCTCCTCGTCGGCGGAGCCGTGGGTTTCGCCTTCGGCGAAGAGGATGAAACCACGGAGACACGGAGGACACGGAGGATTCACGGAGGAAGACGCGAGTAGCTCATCCGGGGCTGGCTTGGCCTTCCGCCCTTCCGCCCGTTTCTTCGACGGCGATCAGGCGCACCCAGAGCTTCTCCGTGTCTCCGTGGTGACATCCCGCTCGCCGAAGGCGAGCCAGCGCGCCAGCTCTCCGCTCAGCGCCCGAGCCGCCCGACGTAGCTCTGCCACTCCCGCTGCGCCTTGCGCAGGTCCACCTTCCCGAACGACTCGGCGAACGCCTCCTCCTTCGTCGCCCCGCGGCGGAGCAGGTTCACGTAGCGGTCGAGGATCGGCCGGAGCCGCCCGCCGTCGCCGTTCATGAAGAAGTGGATCATCGCCCAGGCCTGGGCGTACTTGAGCGAGACGTAGCCGCTGTAGAACTCCTCGGGCGACTCGGTCATGATCCGCGCGAACGGGAGCGCCTGGCCCGCGGCGAGGCCGCGCCGGAGCTCGTCGAGCCGCCCCTCGAGGATGCCGCCGGTCGTCTTCACCCGGCCGTCCTCGACCGTCGTCGCGGCGAAGTACTCCGCGAGCCCCTCGTTGAGCCAGTAGGGGATCTCGGGGATGTGGGCGTGGATGAACTGGTGGAACCCCTCGTGGTAGAGGACGCGGAGGGTCTCGTCGCCGGCCGTGTCGTCCTTGTCCTCGTAGAGCAGGAGCTGCCGGTACTTGGGGTGGTAGTAGCCGAGGGTGCTCTCGACCCGGTCGTCCGTCGTCAGCTCGGCGTAGGTGTGGTAGCCCTCCGCCGTGTCGAAGATGAGCACCTGGCTCTTGCCGTGGTCGTCGTCCTCCGCGCGGCCGAAGAGCGAGACGTAGTAGGCGTGGACCGCCTCGAGCTTGTCGGCGTAGAAGCGGCAGCGGGTCGCGTCGATGTTGCTCCGCAGGACGTAGTGCGCCGTCTCGGACTCGAAGCTCCGGGTCCACGGTGGACCGCGGAGGACGTGCCGGGCGTGTCGACGCAGGCTCCGCGCCTCGAGGTCGCCCGGGTTGAGGGCGACGGCGACGTTGTAGGCCTGCTGAGCGCCGCGGAGATCCTGGTTCTCGAAGAGCGCCCGGCCGAGGACGACGTACGCCCAGCCGGAGTCGGGGCGGATGCGGACGGCGCGGCGCGCGGCCTCGAGCGCCTCCTTCGCCCGGCCGAGGTCGGCGAGGGCCAGGGCGAGGAGGGCGTGCGCCTCGTGGAACTCGGCGACGAGCGAGCAGGCGCGGGCGGCGTCGAAGGCGGCCAGGAGCGGCTCGCCGATCATGCGGGCGGCGAGGGCCCGGAGATAGCGGGCGGCGGCGAGGTCGGGGCTGCGCTGGACGGCGTCGTGGAACGCCTCGAGGGCGGGGACGAGGCCCTCGTCGCCGCGGGCGAGGAAGTCGCGCCCGGCCTTGAGGGCGAGGAGCGTCTCGGGGTCGCCGGCGGCGAGGCCGTGGCGGTCCTCCGAGGAGAGGGGCCCGAGCCACTCCGGCGTGTCGGTCGCGCCGAGCTCGCGTGAGGCGAGCTCGCCCTCCATGAGGATGTCCTCGTCGAGCTCGCGGGCGACGATCGCGTCGACCTCGGCGAACGTCTTGCGGACCCAGTCGCGGCTCGCGCGGCCGCGGATCTCGAGCTTGTCGAAGCCGACCCGGCCGAAGCCGCCGCCGACGACGAGGCCGCCGAGGACGACCGTCACCCCCGAGAACGGGGGGACGACGCTCCGACCGATCTTGCGTCCGTCGAGCCAGAGACCGAGCCGCCCGCCGCTCGCCGTCAGGCGGATGCGATGGCCGCGCTTGCCGCCCGCCCCGCGGGCGAGCTCGCGGAGGCCGTCGGGGCCCGCCTCGGCGAGGACGACGGCGCCCTGGTCGGGGGAGTAGAAGGCTATGTAGCTGCTCCGGTCGCTCTTGCCGTCGACCGCGCCGAGGAGGACGCCGACGACCGCGGAGCTCTCCTCGGTCGCCCGGAGCTCGGCCTCGAGGACGAGGTTGTCCTCGAACTCGATGTCGCGCAGCCGTATCCGGTAGAGGGAGTCGCCCTCGAGGACGAGGGCGCCGTCGCCGACCCCGGCCTCCGCCTCGAGCGGGAGGAAGTCGTGGAGCTCCTCGACCGTGTCGAAGTCGTAGGAGAGCCGGATGAGCGAGCCGCCGAGCCGCTCGAACCGGCCGCGGAAGGGCTGCGCGCGGCGGGCGAGTTCCTCGAGATCGGGCAGGCGCGCCTTGCGCCGGAGGGCGGGGTCGGCGGCGTAGGCCTCGTCGGCGGCCGCGGCCGCCTCGGCGAAGAGGCGCCGGCCCAGACAGAACCGGGCCAGCTCGATCAGGTCGCGCGCGTCCTTCTTGTCGAGGGCGACGCGCTTGACCCGGAGGGCCGTCTCGTTCGGCGCCTCGTGCCAGCGGTAGTCGCGCTCGACGCTGCCGCCCTCGTCGACCGTCCGGAGGGTGAACCCGTCCTCGTCGTAGCGGGTGACCCGCACCCGCTGCTCGGCCATGCCGGTCGCGAGCGAGACGGGGAACGGGCGGCGCGTCGACTTGCTGATCGCGCGGGCGGCCTCGCGCTGGAACCGATCCTTCCGGAGGCGCGCGGCGCGGTCGATCCGCGCGAGCGCCTGCTCGTAGCGCTCCTTGGCGAGGGCGCGCCGGTCGTCGAACCGCTCGCGGCGGATCGCCGGCGCCTCCGGGGGGCTGCTCGCCGCGATCTCGAGGACGCGCGCGATCGGGTCGACGTTCTCCGCGAGGGCGTCGGCATCGGTCTCGCGGAGGGTCGGGCGTCGCGAGCCGTCCGTGCCGTCGCCGCCGTCGTCGTCATCGCCCGTTGCGTCGTCGTCGTCGGGCACCGGGGGCGGGTCGACCTCGACGGGGCCTTCGGCGCCGCCGCCCGGCCCGGCGGTCGCGGCGTCCCCTCCGCCCGCCCCGCTGTCGTCGTCGTCGTCGTGCGCGTCATCGTCGTCGTCGACCGGGTCGGGGGCGTCATCGGGGCCGTCGGGCTGCCCGCCCCCGTGGCCGCCGCTGCTCTGGACGACGTCGGGCGGGTCGAGCGGCGGCCGCTTGAGCTGACGGGTGACGATGAAGCCGAGACCGATCAGCGCCGGCAGGGTGATCAGGCCCAGGACCGACCACACCCACGAGGCGGCGTCGCGCTCGCGCGCGGCCGGAACCCGACGCGGCGTCGGCGCGGGGACTCGCGCCGTCTCGATCACGTCGTCGGGCACCGTGCCGCGCGCGCTCCCCTCGGGTCCGGTCGGGGCGGGGACGCGGGTGGTCTCGTCGTCCGCGCCGCGCGTGGGGCTCGCGGCGCCGCGACGTCGCGATGAGGCGGCGCGGGTCGGCGCGCGGCGCGATGACGGAGGCCGGTCGCCGGCGCTCGAGGAGGGCGGGTTCCGCTCCCGGTCGATGATCTCGCCGGTCCGCGCGGAGGTCAGGATTCCGCGCTTGACGATGATCTCGCGGAGCGAAGTCCGGGTTCCGCGGCGGAGCCCGATCCGGTACTCGTCGAGGCAGTCGTCCACCTGGTCCAGCGGCACCGTCCGGCTGCGGTACAGGTAGTCGAGGAGGAGTCCATCGTCCTCGTCGAGCTTGTCCCGCATGGTCGTGCCTGTCCGCCGCGGCGCGCGGTCAGTCGCTCTTCGCGGACGCGGCGCCGGTGGAGCCCTCGCCGCTCGGAGCGTCGCCGCCGTCGGAGTCGTCGGCCGAGGGCTTCTCGGTCGGCGCCGTCCCGGTCGGCGCCGTCTCGGGCACATCGACCGCCGTCGCGGCGCCGGCGGCGCCCTCGAGGGCGTCGAGGCGGGCGCGGAGCTCGGCGAGATCCGCGCGGGCGGGCAGGTCGAGGAGATCTCGGACCGACCGGCCGACGGCGCTGCCGACGCCGCCCATCTGACGCTTGGCGTGCTCGCCGACGCGTCCGGCGGCCTCGGTCAGCGAGGAGAGGATCTGCGCCCCCTCCTTCTCGTTGAGGAACCCGTCGCTGATCAGCCCCTGGATCTCCTGCTCGATCCGGGAGCGGTCGAGGGCGACGCTGGCGATGGCGTTGGTGATGAACTCGCGAAGCATGGAGGCATCTTAGGCGCGTGGCCGGGGGGCGTTCAACGGGCCTGGCGTGGTCGACGTTGCCTCCCTCGCCGCGCGCCATTACGGTGGGTCCGATCGCCGACGGGGTGCGACGAGCGTCGTCGCCGCGCACCCGAACGGAATCCAAAGACGACGGAGCGGCCGGAGGCCAGCCATGCCGAGCATCTTCAGCAAGATCGTCGCCGGGGAGATCCCGAGCGCCAAGGTCTGGGAAGACGAGGAGTTCTACGCCTTCCTCGACATCATGCCGGTCGCGCCCGGCCACACGCTCGTCATCCCGAAGGAGGAGGTCGACTACCTCTTCGACATGGAGGACGAGGGGTATGCGCGCCTCATGCTCGCGTGCAAGAAGGTCGCCGCGAAGCTCAAGGCGGCCACGGGCTGCGCCCGGGTCGTCGTGGGCGTCTGGGGGTTCGAGGTCCCTCACGCCCACGTCCACCTGATCCCGATGAACGCCCTCGCCGAGTTCCCGTTCCCGGAGCGGACGCAGGCCAGCCCGGCCGAGCTCCAGGCGATGGCCGAGAAGGTCCAGGCGTCCGGCTGACGGTCGGACCTCGGTCGACGCCAACGCTCCCGGCCGAAGCTCCCGGCCGAATCTCCGGGAACTCTGGCCGGGCCCTCGGGGTGGACGCGAGAGAGAGGGATCTTCGCAGCCCTCCTCATGGGAAACGGGGAATTCGATGCACGACTCGATTCGTTCGGGCACCGTCGCGGTCGCGACGGGCCTCGCCGTCATTGTCTCGACGCTCGCCGTGCCGGCGGCGCGGGCCTGCCTCCACGGCCCGGAGTCGTTCCGGGGTGAGGTCGGCCAGGCGCGCCAGGAGGCGATCGTCTTCTGGAGCGCCGGTCGCGAGGAGCTGATCCTCCGCAACACGTGGCAGCTCCGGCCCGACGAGGGGCAGGCGCTGCCCGTCTCGCTCGCGTGGGTCATCCCGGTGCCGACCGAGCCGGACGCCTACGGCGAGGTCGACCCCGGCGTCTTCGAGGCGCTCTACGAGCACTACGCGGCCGAGAACGACCTCCACCGCGACGCGGTGACCGGTCGCTTTCGAGGGGTGAGCCGGGTGCTCGCGTTCGACAGCGAGGAGGGCGGGGGCGTCGAGCTGCTCGCCCCCGTGACGGCAGGGCGCTACGAGATCCAGCCCGTCCGGGCGACCGGGGAGGACGGCGCCGCCGCCCTCAACGACTGGCTCACCGGGAACGGCTTCGGAGCCGTGCCGCTCGAGAACGCCCGCTACTACGTCGAGCGCGAGTGGGTCTGGCTGTGCGTCCGGGTGAACGCCGGCGCCGAGGCGAGCCTCGATGCGAGCGGGACCTGGCGCCCGCTCCGGATCTCGTTTGCGAGCGAGGAGATCGTCTACCCGCTCAAGTTCAGCACGCATCAGGGCGAGTTCGAGCTCCAGCTCTGGGTCGTCACCGACGCGCCGCCGACCTCGAAGCGGCCCGAGCCCGAAGAAGACGGGCCCGAGGAGAACGACGACGACGGGGATGACGAGCAGGATGGCTTCGAAGGCGGCGGCGAGATGGACGGCGACGACCTCGACGACCTCGACGACGGAGTCTTCTTCGACCAGACCGACCCCTTCGAGGGCCTGCCCGACGACCTCTACGGCGAGGGGCGCTACATGCCGCTTCCGCACGCCCTCGACGCGCTTCAGCTCACCGCCGAGAAGGAGGGTCGCTACGCGTCACTCGACAACCGCGTCGGCGTGAAGGTGCCCTACGTCAGCGTGATCCGGGGCTACCTCCGCGGCGAGGACATCGCGCTCTGGGAGACCGACCTCGCCCTCCGGGTCGGCGAGGCGCCGCGGCGTCGCCACGGCGCCGACGAGGACGACGCCCCGATCGATCCGGCGACGGTCGTTCGCGGGCCGGACGCGCCGGTCCTCGCCGAGGTGCTCGCCGAGCGGGCCGGGGTCCACGCGCGGGCCGCGGCGTGGGACGAGGCGCTCGCCACATGGGATCGCTACATCGAGAACGACCCGAGCCGGGTCCGGTCGGGACAGCGGGGCCGCGCCGAGGCGCTTCATCGCCTCGGACGGCAGCCCGAGGCTCTCGCGGCGCTCGAGCGGGCGATGGCCGAGATCCCCGGGCGCGACGCCCCGAGCCGGGCGCGGGTCGAGGCGTGTCTCCGGCTCCGGGCGAAGGCCGAGATCGCGAGCGGCGCCTTCGAAGCCGCCCTCGCCACCGTCGGACGCCTGAAGGCGTCGCAGGCCGGGAAGGGGCCGGCGAGCCTCTCGTTCGACGACGATGGATACGCCATGGGCGTCGCCGCGCTCGAGGCGCGGGCGCACATCGGTCTCGGCGACGCAGCCGCCGCCCGGCGAGCGCTCGGCGAGTCCGAGGACGGCCTCGGGGCGCTCCTCGTCGACGCGCTCGCGGGCAAGGTCGACGACGAGGCGCTGCTGGCGACCCGCTGGGGCGGCGTGTGGGCGCTCACCCTCGGCGACGCCGGAACATCGAAGAAGGCGCTCGCGATGATCGAGGCGGCCGCCGCCGACCTGAGCGCCGAGATCGCGGCGCTCTCGAAGGAGCTCGACGAGCTCGCCGGGGAGCCCGACGTCGCCGCGATGGAGCGGGTCGAGATCGGAGACGAGCTGGCGAGCCTGAAGGTCGAGCACGACCTGAGCCTGCTCGCCATCGGACGGATCGAGGGAGCCGCGCTCCTCGCGCGGATCGACGCGCTGCCGCCCCATCGCCGGGGCGGATGGCGAACGGTGGCCCTCGGCCAGCTCGGCCTCCGCGCCGAGCGGGAGGGCAACGCCGAGCTCGCGAGGAAGCACTACGACGCCTGCCTCGCGACCGTCGCGATCGGAACCGACGAGTACCTCTGGGCGCTCGGACGACGGCACCTCGAGAGCCGCGAGTAGGTCCGACTTCCCGTGAGGGAGGTCGCTGGCGATCGCGCTGGCAGTTGACTAG
Source organism: Planctomycetota bacterium (assembly GCA_029260755.1). GTDB lineage: Bacteria > Planctomycetota > J058 > J058 > JAJDCQ01 > JAJDCQ01. The sequence continues at coordinate 45,751 of JAJDCQ010000011.1, forward strand.
CCGCGGAGCCCGGCGAGCTTGGCGGCCGCGCGCGCGCGGACCGGGTGGTCGGTCGGGACCATCTCGAGCAGGCGCTCGAGGTCGGCGATCGCGCCCGCGCGGTCGGCTCGATCGATCCTCACGAGAGCGCGGTTGTAGAGGGCGGTCGGGAGCTCGCCGGGGTCTCCGAGCTCGATCGCGGCCGTCAGGTCGCGCTCGGCCGGCTCGAGCCGACGAAGCCGCCAGAGGAGCAGCCCTCGGTTGTTGAGGGCCCCCGCGTGGCGGGGGTCGCGCTCGAGGGCGCGGGCGTAGTCGGCGAGCGCCTCCTCGCCCTTGCCCTGGGCCACGCGGATGATCGCGCGCTCGAAGTAGAGCTGGGCGACGCGCGGGGTCCGCGCGATGGCCTCATCGAAGTCGTCGATCGCCCCCTTCAGGTCGCCGGCTCGTCCGCGGCTCCCCGCCCGGGCGAACCAGTTGGTCGCGCTCGCCGGGTCCAGTTCGATGACGTGGTCGAGATCGGCGATGGCCCCGAGCTGATCGCCGAGGGCTTCGCGGACGACGGCGCGGTTGTGCCACGCCTGGGCGTCGCGGGGATCGAGCTCGATCGCGCGGCCGTAGTCGGTGAACGCGAGGTCGAGCTTCCCGAGGAGGTAGTGGGCGTTCCCGCGGTTGTACCAGGTCGCCGACCAGCTCGGGTCGATCTCGATCGATCGGGTCGCGGACGCCACCGCCAGGTCCGGGCGGCCGAGGTCGTGCTGGACGGTGCCGAGGTCGCGCCAGGAGTCGGGGTCGTCGGGGTCGAGCTCCACGGCCCGCTCGAGGTCGGCCAGGGCGTCGTTCAGCGCGCCGCGGGTGTAGTGACAGACGCCGCGTCGAGCCCAGGTCTTCGACACGCCGGGGTCGAGCTCGAGCGAGCGGGCGAAGGCGGCGAGCGCCGCCGCGTGATCGCGACGGAGAAAGGCGAGCTGGCCGAGGATGGCGTGCGCCGACGCGTCCTCGGGCGCCAGGGCGACCGCCCGACGGGCGTCGGCGTCGGCGGCGTCGAGCCGGAGGGCGCGCCGATGCGCCTCGGCGCGGTGCACCCACGCGGGCGCGTGGTCGGGGTCGGCGGCGATGGCGGCGTCGAGGTTGCGGATCGCGGACTCGATGTCGCCGCTGCGGAGGTGGAAGAGGCCGCGGCGCGTCCATCCCTCGGCGGTCTCGTCGAAGCTCGGGATGTCGACGTCGGTCTGCCGGAGGCGCACCGCGATGCGCTCGGCGAACGCGCCGGCGGCGCCGAACCGCTCCATCGCCTCGAGCACGTGCGCTACGGCCGCCTCCGTGCCGATCCGGCAGAGGGCGACGGCCGGTCCGAGGGCGCGGAGAGGGCTCTCCTCGGCCGCGAGGTGGGCGGCGAGCGCCTCGACGGTCGCGGGGTGACGGGCGCCGATCTGACCGAGCGCGTCGCTGCAGAGCTGCGCCGTGCGGAGCCGCGCCGATCCGACGCTCCGCTCCTGCGCCCCGGCGCGGCCGGCCCTCGGGCCGCGCGATGCCTCCCCCTCCGCGCTCGCCGCGCGAAGGGCCGCGGTGAGCTCGCCGAGGGTCGCGCACAGCGTCTCGATCGTCCGGGGGTGATCGTGCCGGACGAGGGTGAGGAGCGCGTCGTTCCAGCCGCCGGCGGCCGCGTCGATCTCCCCGGCGCTCGCCCGGGCGAGGACGTCCTCGACCTCGCGACGGCGGCGCTCGGTCGCGAGGCTCCGGCTCGACGTCACGGCCTGGCGGGCCGCCCGGGCGCGGGCCGGCTCGACGCCGATGTCGAGCGCCTGGTCGAACGCGCTCGCCGCGACGCTCCACTGCCCGGCCGCGAGGGCGATCTCGCCGACGGCGAACGACGCGCGCGAGTGGGCCCGGCGCGCGTCGGCGTCGTCCGGCGCGAGGGCGAGGAGGCTCGCGCCGGTCTGGAGCGCCTCGAGACCGAGGGCGAGGAGGCGGTCCTCGCGGGGGTCGTCGCTGCCGTCGTCGGCCTCGCTGCCGGCGAGCCGCGCGTCGTCGGCGCGGGCCGCCTCGAGGCGCCGCCACGCCGTGTCGGCCCGCTCACGAGCCGCCTCGACGAGCTGGGCGCGCTCGTCTCGGGCCGCGGCGGCTGCGGTGGCCCCCTCCCGGGCGATCAAGGTGGCGATCGTGGCGACGGCGCCGAGCGCGACGAGCACCAGGACGGCGGTGGCCGCGGCGAGGAACGGACTCCTTCGACCTGCTCGGGCGAGGCGCTCGAGCCGACCGGGCGGTCGAGCGAGGATCGCCTCCCCCGCGAGGAACCGCGCGAGGTCGTCGGCGAGCGCCTGCGCGCTCGGGTAGCGACGCCCTGGCTCCTTCTCGAGACAGCGGAGGGTGATCGTCTCGATGTCGCGGTGGACGGTCGCCACGATTCGACGCGGCGGGGTCGGCTCCGCGTTGAACACCTGACCGAGCACCTCGACGACGCTCGCCCCGTCGAACGGCGGGCGTCCGGCGAGGGCGCGGTAGAGGACGCCCCCGAGCGAGTAGACATCCGAGCGCGGGCCGGTGTTCGCCCGGTCGCCCCGCGCTTGCTCGGGCGAGACGTAGTAGGGCGTGCCCATGAGCTGCCCGGTCGCGGTCAGGCTCGCGTCGTCGAGCGAGACGTCGCGGGCGAGGCCGAAGTCGACCAGATGCGGCTCCTCGCTCTCGTCGAGGAGGACGTTCTGGGGCTTCACGTCGCGATGGACGATCCCGTTGTCGTGGGCGTGCTGGAGGGCGAGGGCGACGCCGCGGACGATCTCGGCGATCCGGCGCGGCGTCGGGGGATCGTCGGCGAGCGCCTGCTCGAGCGAGTGGCCGGTGACGAGGTCCATGACGAGGTAGGGCCGCCCCTGGTGGTCGCCGACCTCGTGGACGCTCACGATCCCCGGGTGCCGGAGGCGCGCCGCGGCCCGCGCCTCGCGCGCGAACCGCTCCAGCTCGCGCGGCTGGCTCAGCGCCGCCTCCGCGACCGTCTTGATCGCGACGAACCGGCCGAGGTTCTCGTCCCACGCCCGGTGGACGTGCCCCATGCCGCCGCGACCGATCTCACCGAGGAGGATGTAGCGGCCGACCCTCCGGGACGGGTCCCGGCGCGCCCCCTCGAGGTCGACCGGGGTCGGGCCGGCGCCGTGGGTCGCCCCCATCGCGGGTCGCGGGACGGGCTCCATCCGGGTCGAGATCGGGGCGGTCGGCCCGGGCGTCACGCCCGGGCGCGGCGTCGCCGCGGGCGGCGCCCCGGGGCGCGGGGTGGCGCCGGGGCGCGGCGTCGAGCCGAGCGGGCCGAGGTCGGGATGCGTGGGCGGGGTCGGCATCGGTCGAGGTGCCCGATGGTCGTCGCTGCGCGGAGCCGATTCAAGCGCCCCCGGCGCGCTCCTCGGCGTCCATCTCGCGGAGGAGGCGGCGGCGCTTGAACAGGTAGCGGACGACGGCCGCCACGGCGAGCAGTCCCATGATGTGCCAGACGCTGATCGAGAGGAGCGCGTCGAGCCACCACGACCGCTCGCCGACGAGGCTCGACTCGAGCTCGGTCTCGAGGTCGAGGAGCGTGATGCCGGCGATGACCTGGAGCGAGCCGTCGACGGTGTAGCCCCGCTCGAGGCGGGCGAGCAGGGCGACGATCGCCTCCCGGCCGTGGAGCCGCTCGAGCTCGAGGCAGAGGGCGTGGGTCTGGGCGTAGGCGGCGCTCGCATCGGTCGGATTCTCGGGGAAGCGGTGCTCGAGCGAGGCGAGCGGGAGGAGCGCCCCTCCGCGCGCCCTCGCCCGGAGCATCTTCCGCTCGTCGGGGTCCATCGACTGGTCCGACGCCCAGGACGCCAGCCCCTCCTCGAGCCACTGGGGAATCGGCTCGCCGCGCGCGAGGGAGACCGCCTCGAGGGCGAGGTGGGCGATCTCGTGGGTGAGCGAGATCGCGAAGGCGGTCGGGCGGGTGCGGGCATCGAGCGCGGGGCCGCGGAGAATCACGACCGAGCGCGACGGGATCGCCACCGCCGCCGACCAGGACGGGGCGATCCCGCCCTGCGCCTCACGCTGCACCCACGCCTGGAACGAGGCGTCGGTCGGCGCGATCAGCACCCGCGGACGCCCCGGGACGTCGCGGCCGAGCCTCGAGCGGACGACCTCGCGACCGGCCCGGTAGAGGGAGAGGGCCGATGCGGCCCGGGCGGCGTCGGCCGGGATGTGCTCGATGATGACGTCGTCGTGCTCGACGACGACCGACTGAGCGCTCGCCGCGCCGGGCGCGGCGAGGAGCGCGAGCGCCGCGACGAGGAGCGCGACTCCGCGGCGCGCTCGGTGAGCCGATCGCTTTCTCGTCATGATCGCGGCCCGGCGACCCGCCTTCCCCAATGCGAAACGGCCCGCCGAGGCGGGCCGTTCGCGTTCCGTCCTGGTCCGGTCGAGGGCTACTCTTCCGGGTTGTCGTCGTCGGCAGCCGCCGCGACGAGCGCGCCGCGGCAGACGCTCGTGAGCGCCTCCTCGGCCCGACGGATGTTCTTCACCGGGATCGGGAACTGGATCTTCTCGAACTCCTCCTTCACCACCTCGATGAAGCCGGTGATGAGCGAGGTGCCGCCCGCGAAGACGATGTCGATCGGATCGGGGAAGTTGGGCATGTCGCTGCCCTTCTCGAACCGGTCCTTGATCTGGGTGAGGGTGTAGCGGATGAGCTCGCGGTAGTAGATGTCGACCGCCTGCTCTTCCCGCGACTTCGGCGCGCGGAGATCCTGGGCCTTCTCCTTGAGGTACGTCGCGCGAGACGCCTTGATACCGAGCGCCATGGCGACGTTGCGGTCGACCCAGTCACCACCGCGGCTCGTGGCGAAGCGCAGCGGCGCGGTAGCCTTGTAGGCGACCGCGACGTTGAACATACCACCACCGCAGGAGATGCCGATGCCGGTGAAGTCGTCTTCCGCCAGCTCGGAGAGCACCACGCAGAGACCCTCGGGGATCGGCTTCGAGACGTAGCCGAGCTTCTCGAGGAGACCCTTGAAGATGTTCTCGTGGTAGACGACGTTCATGTCGAAGTCGATCGGCTCGGCCGGAACCGAGAAGTAGACATGCTCGCCCTTGCAGACCGGCTGGCCGAGGAGACGCTCGATGAGGAGCTTCTCGATCGGCAGCGCGTCGGACTCGTCCGGGCTGATCATGCCGTGCTTCATCGGCCGACGCGTCTCGCGGTTGTAGATGTTCGCGAGGTCGAACGCCGGATCGCCGATGACGATCATCTTGTTGTTCAGAACGACGTACTGCACACCCATCTTGGTGAGCATGTTGCGCGTGAAGTCGTTCTGCTCGATATCGATGAACGCGTTTCGCTGCTGCTTGACGATCACGTTCTCGTCGACGTCACGAACTGCGCTGAGCAGGTTCGCGGTGCCGATGTCGAGGCCCTTACCGGGCTTGAGATTGACCTGTGATGCCATTCCTTGCGATCCCCCCGCCTTGGGAGCTGCGGGCACGGGCGCTGGCGCGGCAGGAGCAGCAGCCGGCGCTGCGGCATCCTGCCCGGCCGGGTTGCGTCCGAAGTCGATTGTGACGTCCGGCCTCTTCTCCTCGTTCGCCATCCCTACTTCCCTCCCTTCAAGCTCCGAAGCCTGGCCAGCTTGCTCTTGACGTCGCCCTTGGTCTTCGTCCCGACAACCTCGACCTTTTCGAGGTTCGTTTCCATTTGCTTCCCGGCTGCCTCGTCCAGCATCATTCCCGTGAGGGCCGCAGCAGCCGCCTGGTCGGCGTCGATGACTTCACCCTTGTCGTCGACCATGCGTCGGCTGAGTCTCTCGCTCATGCTGTTCGAGAACTTGTCGAACATCTTTTCGAGGTCGCCGCCGAGCGCGCTGGTGTCCGCCTGCGCGGGTCGGCTCTGAATCATCTCGGCGAGACCGGCGAGCATCTGCTCCATCTTGACGTTGCCGGCCTTCGCGCCGAGGCGCTCCTCGGCCAGCTCCGCCCGCAGGCGCTCCACCTCGGTCTCCGCGTCCGCCTTCTCCTTCTCGAGCGTCTTGACCTGGGTGGTGAGCGCGGCGTGCTGGGCCTTCGCCCGCGCCACCGACGCCTGTGCGTCCGCCAGATCCTCGCTGTTGGCCGCGTCCCGGACCGCGTCTTCCTTCTCCCTTCGAAGGTCGGCGATCTGGCGCTCGTAGGTCTGGACGAGCTTCTGCTGTCCGGCCATGTTCTTCTCGTACATGGCCTTCTTCTCGTCTTCGAGCTCCGCCTTCTCGGCCTTCAGCTCCCTGATTCGCTCCTTGGCCTTCTCCTCGGCTTCCTTGACGCGACGGTCGGCGTCTTCGCGCGACCTCTCGACCTTGTCTTCGAGCGCCGTGCGCTCGGCCTTGAATTCCTTGGCGCCCTGGTTCTGGAGGCTCTGGAGCTCCTCCTTCTCGTCCCGGAGGCGCCGGCGTTCCTTCTCGAGCTTGCGCTCGATCTCGGCCTCGAGCTTCTCGCGCTCGTCCTTCAGCCCGTCGTTGGCCTTCTCCGAGCGGTGACGCTCGTCCTTGGCCTGCTTCTCGAACTGGAGGGCGCGGGCTTCGGCCTCTTGTCGGCGCGTCTCGAGGTCGAGGAGCTTGTCGCGCTGCTTGCCGACCTTCTCCTTGAGCTCGTCGCGCTCCTTGGCGATCTCCTTCGCCTTTTCCTTGTAGCTCTGGAGCTTGCTGCTGAGCTCGGTGTTGTCTCCCTGGGCGGTGTTGCGCGCCTTCAGGAGCTTCTGATACTCGGCCTTCGCCTCCTGCTCGAACTTCTCGCGCTCGCTCTCGTCGACGAGCTTGTGTCCCCGCTTGGCGAGGACGCTGAGCACCGCCTGGTGCACGAGCTTGTCGATGTCCCCAGCCTTGAGGACCTTGACCTGGCGATAGCCCTTCTTCTCCAGGTCTCGGAGGCTGACCTTCGCCGTGCCTCTTTCGATGGCCTGGCGAACATCGGACAGCGCGGCGTCGTTGGTCTCTTTCATCGGTGCGCCTCGTCGGCGGTCGCGGCCGCGCAGAACCCTCGCCCGCCCAACAGCGGAGGACGAAAGAGGTTCAGACCCCCCTCCCGCGAGGCCCCAGCGTCAGGGTTTCACGGAGGGTGCGGACGTACCGCTAGTGCCGAGAGATTGTACACCTGAGGGCGCCCGAGGTCAATCCAACCTTGAGTTTAGCGCCCCTCGCGACCATGCCGAGAACGTCGGCTGGGCGGGTCACCGCGACCCAGGAACGGCTGCCTAGCGGCGCCGCTCTTTCTGCTTGCGCTCGCGCTTCTTGAGCTGCTTACGAAGGTTGCGCAGCCGCTCCTTCGCCTTGCGGCGACGGCGATCGCTCGGCTTCTCGTAGTAGCTGTAATGCCGAACCGCCTTGCGGATGCCTTCCTTCTCGCAGATACGCTTGAACCGCTTGAGAACCGTCTCGAGCGGCTCGTCATCCTTGACCGTGATCTTGATCGGCAACGAACGAATCTCCTACTTCGGGGCGCTTCGACCGGCCCGACGAACGAGCGAGCTCCGTGGAGTGGAGCGATGGCCCGGGTGGGAAGACCGGTTCTCCCCGTTCCTGCAAAGGTCGAGACAGGCGTATCGTCTCGGGACGGCGAATTATACGGACGCCGCACCCCCCCTGCAAGCCCGACCCGATGGTCGTTGCGGGAGCCGCCGGGGCTGTGGTACGATACGCGGCCTTGATCGCACAAGTCTCCCTCTCACCAGGAGTCGAGACGGTGGGCCGGCCCGCGCGAGCGGGCCCCGGACCGTCGACGACGAGGATCACCCCATGGCAAGCGAGTTCGCGGCCCGCCTTCCGGCCGACCGCGCGGAGAGCGGTCTCGCCGACCTGAAGCCCGCCCTCAACGAGGGACAGGCACGGGCCGAGGCGAGCCGCTGCCTCTACTGCTTCGATGCGCCGTGTATCGGGGCTTGCCCGACCGGGATCGACATCCCCGAGTTCATCCGCAAGATCGCCTCGGGCAACTACCGCGGCTCCGCCCGGACGATCCTGAGCGCGAACATCCTCGGGCTCTCGTGCGCCGCGGTGTGCCCCGTCGAGGTGCTCTGCGCGGGGGACTGCGTCTTCAATGACAAGGGCGAGCCCCCGATCCAGATCGGGCTGCTCCAGCGCTTCTCGACCGAGTGGGCCTACGACCGCGGCCTGCGCTTCTTCGAGAAGGGCGCTCCGACGGGGCACCGGGTCGCGCTGATCGGCGCCGGCCCGGCGAGCCTCGCCGCCGCCCACGAGCTGACCGTGCTCGGGCACGAGTGCGTCCTGTTCGAGGGGCGCGCGTTGCCGGGCGGGCTCAACACGACCGGCGTCGCGCCCTACAAGATGCGGGCGGAGATGTCGATCCGCGAGGTCGAGTACATCAAGGAGATCGGGTTCGAGATCCGGACCGGCGTCGAGGTCGTCCCCGACGGGACGGCGGGCACGCTCGGCGCCGCGAGCACGATCGCGTTCTCCGAGCTCGAGCGCGAGTTCGACGCGATCTTCATCGGCGTCGGGCTCGGTCCCGACAGTCGCCAGGGGCTGCCGGGCGAGGACCTGGCGGGCGTCTGGGGCGCGTGCGCCCTGATCGAGCGGATCAAGAACTCGGGCCGCGACGAGGTCGGCTACGACGCCGCGCGGGTGAAGAACGCCGTCGTGATCGGCGGCGGCAACACGGCGATCGACGTCGTCCGGGAGCTCCGCAAGCTCGACGTCGAGAACGTCACGATGGTCTACCGCCGCGGCGAGCACGAGATGCCCGGCTACGACCACGAGGTCGCCTACGCTCGCCGCGAGGGCGTCCAGTTCCACCTTCGGGCCAACCCGACGGCCTACGTCCCCGACGCCGAGGACGCCTCGCGCGTCGGCGCCGTCCGGCTCGTCCGGATGGAGCTCGGCGAGCCCGACGAGAGCGGCCGGCGGCGGCCGAAGCCGGTCGACGGGAGCGAGCACGAGCTGCCCGCGCAGCTCGTGGCGATCGCGACCGGGCAGGAGAAGCTCGAGACGCTCCTGGGGAGCATCGCCGGGCTCGAGCTGCACTGGGGCCGGGTGAAGGTCGACGCCGCGAGCGGGCGCACCGGCAACCCGCGCTACTGGTCGGGCGGCGACTGCGCCAACGGCGGCAAGGAGGTCGTCAACGCGGCGGCCGAGGGGAAGCTCGCCGCGCGATCGATCGACGGGGCGATGCGCGACGGCAGCGTCCGCCGCTCCGGCGCCTGAGCCGCCCCCGCCCTCCCGAGCACACGACGAGACCGAACGACCGGGGCGGCCGAACGCGGCGCGCCCCTCATCAGGAGAACGAGAGTCCCATGCCCGACCTCAGCATCAACTTCGCCGGGATCGAGAGCCCGAACCCGTTCTGGCTCGCGAGCGCCCCGCCGACCAACTCGGGCGATCAGGTCATGCGCGCGTTCGACGCCGGCTGGGGCGGCGCGGTCTGGAAGACGCTCGGGCAGCCGATCCGGAACGTCTTCAGTCGCTACGGCAGCATCGACTACCACGACCATCGCATGGCGGGGCTCAACAACATCGAGCTGATCACCGACCGCAGCCTCGAGGACAACCTCAAGGAGATCTCCGAGGTCAAGAAGCGCTACCCCAAGCACGCGGTGATCGCCTCGCTCATGGTCGAGTCGCGTGAGGAGTGGCGCGAGTACGTCAAGAAGAGCGAGGACGCGGGCGTCGACGGGTTCGAGCTCAACTTCGGCTGCCCCCACGGCATGTGCGAGCGCGGGATGGGCAGCGCCGTCGGCCAGGAGCCGCGGGTGCTCAAGGAGATCACCTCCTGGGTGAAGGAGGACGCGACCAAGCCGGTGCTCGTGAAGCTCACCCCGAACGTCGGCGACATCCTCGACCCGGGCGTCGCGGGCGTCGAGGGCGGCGCCGACGGGCTGGCGCTGGTGAACACGTTCAAGAGCCTGATGGGCGTCGACCTCGACAAGATGGTTCCGCTTCCGCGGGTGCGGGACAAGTCGACCAACGGCGGCTACTGCGGCCCGGCCGTCAAGCCGATCGCGCAGTTCATGGTGGCGTCGCTCGCCCGCGACCCGCGGATCACGATCCCGATCTCGGGGATCGGCGGCGTCTCGAACTGGCGCGACGCGGCCGAGTACATCCTGCTCGGGTCGACCTCGGTCCAGGTCTGCACCGCGGTGATGCACTACGGCTTCCGCATCGTCGAGGACATGATCGACGGCCTCGAGGGCTACATGATCGAGAAGGGGTTCGACCGGATCGATCAGATGGTCGGCAAGGCCGTCGGCGGCTTCGTCGAGTGGGGCGACCTCGACCTCAACTACAAGGTCAAGGCGAAGATCCACGAGGACATGTGCATCGGGTGCGAGCTCTGCTACGTCGCGTGCTACGACGGAGCGCACCAGTGCATCGCGCTCGACCGCGACCCGGCGGCGTCGGCGCCGACCCCGGGCGTGCAGCGTCCGACGACCCGGGTCCCGCGCATCCTCGACTCGTGCACCGGATGCAACCTGTGCAGCCTGGTGTGCCCGGTGCCCGGATGCATCGAGATGGTCGAGGAGGAGACCGGCTACGCGCCGATCACCTGGAACGAGTACCTCGAGAAGTCGGCCGCAGGCGCCGAGCCGCGGTCGATCCTGGCTCCGGGGCCCGGCGCGCACTGACCGCGCGGCGAACGCCATGAGGGTCAAGTTCACGCCGCGCCGGACCCGCGCCCGCGCGACGCTGTCGGTGCGGCGTCGTCGCGACGTCCTCGAGATCCGGACCGGCGGGGGCTTCTTTCCCGCCCTCCACGCCGTCGCCGTCTTCAGCATCGGCGCCCTCGGCGTGGTCGTCGTGCTGGGCGGGTTCGTCCAGGAGAGCCCGAAGGTCGCTGTCTCGCTCGCCATCGCGCTGGGCATCGGCGCGCTCCTCGTCGGGGGCGTCCACGTCGTCGAGCGCTGGGTGTGGCGGCTCGACCGAGCGGATCAGGTCGCCTGGGAGGAGTGGCGCTACGCCGGGGTGTGTCTCTGGAGGAGGCGTCAGACGCTCGAGGGGCGCGACAAGGTCAGCATCGTCAGCGAGGTGCTGGGAGGGCGGCGCGGGCTCGCGCAATCGCTCGTCGGCCCGCGACGACGCCGGTCGCGACCGTTCCCGGTTCACGCCGTACGCGTCTGGGGCGACCACGTGCTCGGCTGGGTCGAGATCGCCGAGCGCCACGACGAGGACGAGGCGGCCATGCTGGCGGAGACGGTGCGCGCGTTCATCGAACGGTGGGACGATGGGGTCGATGAGACGAGCTAGTTCCCATCCGGGAATGGCCGAATCTCCGGACGAGGAGTAGCGAGCTCCCCTCCGGATACGAGCAACGGACCGGCCATACAAGGGACGCGCTCGCACTCTCCGCCGTGATCGCGTCGCGCCTCCCCAGCCTCGCCTCCTGCAATCATCCTTGCCGTTCGAGGTTCCCCTCCAGGCGAACATCGCAGGTCATGGAGGGCGGGGAGGGCCGCGTCTGCGAAAGGCTCCTCCGAGGCTCGGCGCCCGCAGCCCGGACCGGCCGGCTTCCCGGAGTGCAAGAGGACAAGCCCCCTCGAAGGCAGGCCGTCCGGTCGCCCGGTTCACGCGGTCGCCTCGACTGCCGAGTCGCGCCGAACCGCCAGGTCGCGACCTCGTCGCGCGGTGAATGACGCCCCGCCGACGCGAGGCAAAGTGCTACGATAAAAACCTTAAAAGAACGAAACAAACACCCCACCTCGAGCGTATATATAGAGAGAGAAAACGCGACGAACTCTACGACGAGAGAGAGGGGAAACGACACGATGACGACGACGCTCACGGACGCCGCGAGAGTCTCCGACGCCCTGCTCGAGTGCGAGTCGGGGCTTCATCCCGACGAGGTCCTCGCGCGGCTCGTCCGCCTCGCCCGCGTGGGCGAGCGGTGCGACGCGACGACCGCCTTCTACCTGCTCGACGTCGAACAGCGGA
>JAJDCQ010000101.1 GCA_029260755.1 Planctomycetota bacterium
TTCGCGGATCGCACGGATTGATTCGGGCGTCGCCGAGCCATTGCCGTCGCGTCGCGGCACTCCGCACGAGACTCCCGTTCCTGGAACGAACAAGTGATTGCCGTCGCGGGGAAACGATCCACAGATTTCACAGATTACACAACACAGATCTCACGTTCGTCCAGCACGACCGCGACCTGGAGGTGTGGCACTTCGCGGCGTGAGCATCATAGGGTGACGCCCATGGCCGACCCCTCGCCCGAGCCCTCGCCCTCCGCCCGTACCGGGACCGCCAAGCTGCTCCGGTCGCTCGTCGCCGAGGCGACGCCCTCGACCGGCGACGGGGCCGAGCTCTCGTGTCGGCGAGCAGCCTGGGACAGGGCGCGCGCGCACGTCCTCGCGGAGGGTCCCGGCCCCCGGACCGCCCGCGCCCTGGCCGAGCTGACCGATCAGCTCCTCGGCCGGCTCCTCGACGACGCGGTCGAGCAGGCGCGCGCGGAGGCCGGCGGCGCGAGCGCCGCGATCCCGGGGGTGGCCCTCCTCGCCCTCGGCGGCTACGGACGACGCGAGCTCCTCGCCGGCAGCGATGTCGACGTCTGCCTCCTCGTCGCCGAGCGAGGCGCCCCCGCGATCGAGACCATCGCCCAGGCGGTGTTCACGCCGCTCTGGGATCTCGGCCTGCGCGTCGGCAGCTCGGTCCGCGACGTCGACGGCGCCCTCGCCGCCCTCCGGACCGACGCGAGCGCCGCGACGGCGCTCCTCGAGGGGCGCTTCGTCATCGGCGACCGCGACCTCGTCGCGCGGCTTCGTCGCGCGATCGCCGCGGACGCCCGCCACTGGCTCGGGCCGTTCGTGGCCGCGAAGGTCGACGAGACGCGCCGCCGCCACGTGGCCCGCGGCGACACGCCCCGGCTGAACGAGCCGCACCTCAAGGAGGGCCGCGGGTTCCTCCGCGACGATCAGCTCGCCCGCGTCCTCGCCGCCCTCCTCGTCCTCGAGCTCCGAGCGTCCGACGACGACGAGGACGACGCGGCGGCCGGCGACCGGATCCTCGCGACGCTCCCTCCGCCGAGCGTCGAGGGCGCGGTCCTCGAGCGCGACCCCTTCGTCCTCTCGGGCCTCCTCCGCCCCGACGAGGCGCGCCGGACGGCGGCGGCCGGCGCCCTCCTCCTCGCGGCGCGCACCTGCCTCCACGCGGTCATCGATGACGAGCCGTCGGGCGAGGGAGGCGCCGCGCCCGGCGCCGGGCCGGCGGTCCGCGACGACCGCCTCGACCTCCTCCGCCAGCGCGAGGTCGCCGCCCGCCTCGGCTACGAGGCCGGCCGCGGACGAACCGCCGCCGAGCGCCTCATGCGCGAGATCTACCGGAGCGCGACGCTGGTCGACCGGGCGCTGGAGCTCGCCCTCTCCGCGATCGTGGTGAAGACGGCCGGCCGCCCGGCCCGGAGCCGCAGCATCCATCGCCGCGTCCTCCACGGCGGCCTCGTCGTGGTGGGGCGCGAGCTGTTCTTCGCGTCCGGGCGGTCGGGGCGCATCCCGACCGGAGGTCTGCACGCCGCCCGGCCGGCCGAGGGCACCGCGGTCGGCCCCCGCGAAGGGCTCGAGGCGTTCCTCGCCGCCCAGCGCCTCGGCCTGGAGGTCAGCCCGAGCGCCCTCGAGAAGATCCGACGCGGCCTCGCCGACCTCGACGACGGATTCCGCCACTCGACGCGCTCGGCCCGCGCGTTCCGTCAGCTCCTCTCGGGCCAGACGGTCGCGGCGACGGTCCGCGCGATGCACCGCTCCGGCTTCCTCGGCGAGTATCTCCCCGAGTTCGGCGACGTCGACGGGCTCGTGCAGAGCGACGGATACCACAGCTTCAGCGTGTGCGAGCACACCCTCCGCGCCCTCGAGGCGATCGAGGAGGCCCCGGCGGCTCGCGAGTCGGAGGCGAGGACGGGCGACGCGGCCTCGGCGGCGTTCCTCGGGACCGCCCGACCGGGCCGCGAGGATGTCTTCCGCCGCGAGCTCTTCGGACGGATCACCCAGCGCGACCTCCTCCGGCTCGCGCTCCTCCTCCACGACACGGGCAAGGTCGGCGGATCGGCCGGCCACACGGTTCGAAGCGTCGCGCGGGTCGGACCGTTCGCGCGCCGCCTCCACCTCGAGCTCGACGAGGAGCGACGCCTCCGGTTCCTCGTCGAGCACCACACCCTCATGTCCGTGCTCGCGACGAAGCGAGACATCGAGGCGCCGGAGACCTCGGCCGAGCTCTCCCAGGCCTGCGCCGGCAGCGCCGACCGGCTCGACCTCCTCTACCTCCTCACCTGCGCCGACATCCGCGCCGCCGGCCCGGGCGCGTTTCCCCGCTGGAAGGACGCGCTCGTCACGCGCCTCTACGAGCGCACCCGACAGGAGATGCTCGCGAAGAGCGCCGGCGAGCCCTCGCCGCGGCCGGCCACCCTCGAGGAGGTCGTCGCGCTCCTCGAGCCGCTGCTGCCGGCGCACCTGAGCGCGGAGGACGTCCGCAACCACATCGTCCGGACCAAGCGCCCCTACCTCCTCGAGACCGATCCCGAGGAGGTGCTCCTCCACGTGGAGCTCGTCGCGGCCCTCGAGGCTCGCCGCGCGGCGGCCGCCGAGGAGTCGGGCGACGAGGCGCCCCGACCGGCGCTCGCCATCTCGTGGGAGCTGGCCGACGGGTTCGAGCATCTCTGGGTCGCCGCCGACGACCGCCCCGCCCTCTTCGCCGCGCTCACCGGCGCGCTGTCGGGCGCCGGGATGGACATCCTCGCCGCGCGCGCGTTCACCCGGAGCGACGGCGTCGCCGTCGATCGCTTCGTCGTCCGCGCGCACGACCGGGCCGGGGTCGCCGACGAGGCGCTCTGGATCAATCTCGAGCGGGCGCTGACCGACGCCATCGCCGAGCGCATCGATGTCGACGCGCTCATCGACGCGCAGGCGCGCCGGGTCGACCCGCCGAGCGGCAGCGACGACGCGGTCGTCCCGCGCCCGCGCCCGAGGCCCGCGCGAGTGACCGTCCGCAACAAGGCGAGCCCGCGCTACACCGTCTGCGAGGTGAGCGCCGACGACCGCGTCGGCCTCCTCTACGACCTCGCCCGCGCTCTCGCGAGGCTCGACCTCGACATCCACACCGCTCGGATCGCGACCGGGACGCATCGCGCCGAGGACGTCTTCTACGTGACGCGGGATGGGCGCAAGGTGACGGGCGAGCGGGAGCTCCGCGAGCTCCGGGAGCGCCTCGAGGCGGCGGCCGGCGGTCGTGCGTCCGGCGCGCTCGCGGACTGACCGCTCGTCCGCTCGCGGCGCTCAGTCGCCCGCGCGCACCCGCTGAAGCTGCGCTCGGATCGAGTCGACGTCCGCCTGCGAGCGGCTCCGGGTGAGGGCCGCCTCGAGGTCGGCGATCGCCGCATCGCGCTCGCCGCGCTCGAGGCGGACCTGCGCCCGCTCGAGGAAGGCGAGCGGCAAGTCCGGGTCGATCGCGAGCACCTCGGCGAGCAGGGCGAGCGCGCCGTCGAGGTCGCCGCGGAGGCGCGCGATGGTCGCCTGGTGAAGACCGACGTCCGGGTTGCGCGGGTGCTGTTCGCGCACGCGCGCCAGGAGCGTCGTCGCCGCGTCGAGGTCGTTCCGGTCGATGTGGATCAGCGCCGCCCCGAGCGGGCCATCGAGGAAGCGCGGATCCTCCTCGGTCGCCCGGAGGAAGTCGGCGAGCGCGCCGACGAGGTCGCCCTTCTTGCGCCGCACCTTGCCTCGGCGGGACCAGGCCTTGGCGTCGCCCGGATCGAGCTCGACCGCGCGGGTCAGGTCGGCGACGGAGGCGTCGAGCTTTCCGAGCTTCCGGCGGACGTTTCCGCGGATGCTGTAGGCACGGGCGAGGCGCGGATCGAGCTCGATCGCGCGGGTGACGTCGCGCTCGGCCTCGGCGTACAGGCCGAGCTTGCGGCGGGCGTTGGCGCGCGCGGCCCAGGACGCGGCGACGTGAGGCGCGAGATCGATCGCCCGGTCGCTGTCGCCGATCGCCCCCTCGAGGTCGCCCGCCTCGGCGCGGAGGTTCGCCCGCTGGCTCCAGGCCGTCGCGAGCTCGGGGTCGAGCTCGATCGCGCGGTCGAGGTCGCGCCGCGCGCCGGCCGGGTCGCCCTGCCCCCCTCGGATCTGGCCTCGATTCGCGTGCGCCGCGGCGCTCGCGGGGTCGAGCTCGATCGCCCGGTCGAGGTCGAGCCGCGCCAGGGCGACGTCGCCGCATCGCAGATGCGCGACCGCCCGGTTGATCCGGTGATGAGCATCGCCGGGGGCGAGGTCGATCGCGCGGCTCAGGTCGTCGATGGCGCCTTCGTCGTCGCCCGCGTCGAGCCGGAGGAGGCCGCGATGGCCAAGGGCGTCGGCGTCGCTCGGTCCGTCGCCGGAGGCCTCGTCGGCGAAGTCGTCGATGAGGCGGCTGCTGAAGCGGCGCACCGCGCCCCAGAAGGCGCCGCGCACGCCGAATCGGCCGCGCGCCTCGGTCACGAGTCGGGCCGCGTCGGGGCCGCCGATCAGGCAGAGGGCGATGCCCGCGGGCGCGGCGCGGAGCTCGTCGCGCTCGGCCGCGAGGTAGCGCCCGAGGGCGGCGACCGCGCGCGCGTCGGTGACGCCGAGGCGGCCGAGCGCCTCGCAGCACAGACGAGCGGTCCGGAGTCGGGACGTCCCGGCCGCCACCTCCTGGGCGGAGCCGAGGATCGCGCGGAAGCGAGGCGCACGATGGCGCACCTCCGCCCGCAGCATCCGGGCGGCCCGCGTCTCCAGCCGGCGGTGGGCCCGTCCGAGGACGTCGACGAAGGCCCGGTCGAGCGAGCCGCCGGCGCCCAGCCGAGCGCGCTCGCTCACGGCGACCGCGAGCCCTTCGATCTCCCCCTCGCCGGCCGCGAGCTCGAGCGCGTCGGGCGGCCCGGCGGCGAGGAGCGCCTGGGCCGCCGCATCTTCGAGGAGCGCGCTCGCCGCGTCGAGCTCGGCCGCGAGCAGCTCCACCGTCTGCGCCTCGGGGTAGCGGAGGAGCGTGAACAGGGCGTCCTCCCAGCCGCCGTCGCGCCGGTCGAGCCGCCCGTCGCGACCCTCGGCGAGGACGTCCTCGACGGCCGAGCGATGCTCGCGCGCAATGCGGAGGCGCTCCGCCTCGACGCGCTCCAGTCCGGCGCGCGCCGCGGCGTCCTCGTGGCCGAGCTCGAGGGCGCGGCGGAACGCGGTCGTGGCGACGTTCCACTGTCCCGCGCCCGTCGCGACGTCGCCGTAGCCCATCGCCGCCCGGAACATCGTGGCCCGGGCGGCCGGATCGTCGGGGGCGACGCCCTGGAGTCGGTGGGCGGACGCGAACGCGTCGAGACCGGCGGCGAGCCGGGCATCGAGGCGCTCGCGGCGTGCCTCGGGCGAGAGGGTCGCCCGGCCGCCGGCGTCGTCGCGGTCGAGGGCGTCGAAGGCGTCCCAGGAGGCGTCGGCGGCCGCGCGGGCCGCCTCGACCTGCCGCGTCTGCGCCTCGGCGGCCGCCCGCTCGCGCGCCCGGGCGTCGGCGGCCACGACCGCCATCCAGGCGCTCGGCGCGCCCATCGCGACGACGAGCCCGAGGGCGACGGCCGCCACCCGGGCCGGGTGGCGCCGCCACATCCGGAGGGCGCGCGCGAGAGGACCGATCGGTCGCGCGGCGATCGCCTCGCCGCGGAGGAAGCGCCCGAGGTCGGCGGCGAGCTCCCCCGCGCTCGGGTAGCGACGCGCCGGGTCCTTCTCGAGGCACCGCAGCGTGATCGTCTCGAGGTCGGGGTGGATCGTCCTGTCGAGGCGGCGGGGCGGCGGAGGATCGGAGGTGACGATCTTGTGGACCAGCTCGAGGACCGACGACCCCTGAAACGGGAGGCTGCCGGTGAGGGCGGAGTAGAGGATCCCGCCGACGCCCCACACATCCGTCGCCGGGCCGACGGCATCGCGGTCGCCGCGGGTCTGCTCGGGGGCCATGAACTGAGGCGTCCCGACGAGCTGGCCGGTGCGGGTGAGGTGGGTCTCGTCGCCGGCCTGGGCGAGGCCGAAGTCGACGAGGTGGGGGCGGCCGTCGCGCGAGACGAGGACGTTCTGCGGCTTCACATCGCGGTGGATGATCCCGGCCCGGTGGGCGTGGTCGAGGGCGAGGGCGACCTCGCGGACGACGCGCGCGATCCGGCGCGGGGCGAGCTCGTCGTCGTCCGCCCCCGAGGCGGGAGGGCCCGACGCCGGCGCCGAGTCCGAGGCGACCCGAGGCACCTCCCGGTCGGCGCGCTCGCGGCGCGCCCGGTCGAGGAGCACGTCGAGCGGCTCGCCGTCGACGAAGTCCATCACGAGGAACGGATGGCCGGCCTCGTCCTCGCCCACCTCGTGGACCGCGACGATCGCGCGATGCCGGAGGCGCGCGGCGGCCCGCGCCTCGCGGAGCAGCCGCTCACGCGAGGTCGAGTCGCCCGCTCGTCCCGCGCCGAGGATCGTCTTGATCGCCACGTCACGCCCGAGCTCGGGGTCGTGGCCGCGCCAGACGACGCCCATCCCCCCGCGACCGAGCTCGGCGGTGATCGCGTACCGCCCGATCCGCTCCGGCGCCTCGGAGCGGCGGAACAATGGCGACGGCCCGCCCGGCGAGATCCCGGCGGGCGTGCCTGCGAGCGGCAACTTCCTGTCCGAAGGGACGGCCACGACCCACCCTCCTTCGGGGCGCGCTCATGGTGGAGCGAGCGCCCGGCGGAGGTCAAGACGCGCCGCGGCCTTGTCGGCCGATCGCCCGGCGATCGTGTAACCTGGGAGCCATGTTCGACCGACTCTTCGGGCGCCGGAAGCCGAATCCGGAGGCTTCGATCGACGCCTTCCACGACGCGATGAGCCGCGGCGATTTGGTCGAGGCCGAGCGGATCGCCCGCGACGCGCTTGCGGCGTGGCCGGACGTCGCGCCGTTCAAGATCCTCCTGGCACAGATCCTCCCGCGGAACGAGGTCGGCGTCGCGGAATCGCGGCGTCTCCTCGGTGAAGCCCGGGACGGTCCGGAGCTCGACCTCGCGGCCTGGGAGGTCTCGGTTCTCTTTGCCCTCGACGTCGACTCGCCGAGCGCCGCGTTGAGGCTCGCACGCGAGGCGTCAGCGCGGACGCCGGGCGACGACGAGACCGCCCGCCTCGTGTTCGCGAGCCTGGCTCGCCGCGTCTACTGGCACGAGAGCGGTCCGAAGCCGGAGGACGCGACGCTTCGCGCCGCGCACGACTCGGTCCGAGCGGTTCCTCCGCTCGTCGCGAGCTCGCTCGTCGAGTCGATCGCAGAGAACGAGCTCGACGGTGGGTCGGTGTGGGATCGTCTGGGCCCCGAGCAAGAGCACGCCCGGGCGGGGCTCGACGAGGTCGACGCCCGGCGCGAGGAGCTGGCCCGTCGGCCGGCTCCGCTCGTCGAGGTCGACGGCCGGCGGCGACGGCTCGTCGACGCCGACCCGTTCACCCGCGCGTCGCTGGAGCTGTTCGATCTCGAGGACGGGGTCCGCTTCGTCCCGTTCGCGGCGCTGCGCGAGGTGCGATTCGAGCGGATCCGCCTGACCGCCCGCGCCGAGCTCGTCCATCGCGACGGACGCGAGGAAGAGCTCTTCATGCCGCTCCTCTACAGGTTCCACACCCCGGAGGTTCTCGAGGCCGGCATGACCCTCTGGGTCGAAGTCTACCGGGACACTCGGGTCCCCGTCGGGCTTCGTGACTACATCGAGCTGGACGCGGATCGACGCGAGGTCGGTCTGGTGAGCCCCGCCCACCTGCTCTCGCACGCCTGGCGCTTCGTCGATGGCTGATCAGCTCCCCGCGGCGCCCGCGGGGCCCGGCGAGGCCGCTCCGCCGGCCTGACCGGCCTGACCCGCCTGCCCGGCCTGGCCCGCCTGGCCGGGGGAGAGGAGGCCCTTCTCGCGGGCGGCGCCCTTCTCGAGGTCGTACTCGGGGAGGATCTTGATGTGCCGCTCGGCGGCGACCGCGACCCGCTCGGGCTCGTAGTAGGGATAGACCCGAGAGGGGCCGGTCCGGTAGCTGCCGGCCACCTTGGCCTTCAGGGCGACCCGCACCTCGCGCCACGCGTAGGGCGCGGTCTCCCAGTAGAGGACGAGGAAGCCGTCGCGGACCTCGGCCCGGTCGGCGCGGCCGTAGTCGCCCTCCTCGTGAACCGGCTCGCATCCGCCGGGGATCGCGATCAGGGCGACGATCTGGCCGGCCGACCGCTTCGCCTTCGTCTTCTCGATCGTCGCGCGGAGCTCCACGTCGCCGCCGACCGGCGCCTGCTTCGTCAACCGCGTCTCGATCCGGAAGGGCGCGTCGGCCGCACCCGAGAGAGTCTTCGACGCTGGCACCCGATGGCGGACCTCGATCGAGTAGACGAGCTGCGGCTCGATCCGCCGGAACCGGGGGCCGCCCGCGCGCGGCGTCGTCGCAGAGGGATCCGGGGTCGCGGCCGGCGCGGCGGACGCCCTGCTGGCCGGCTTCGCCGTGACGCCGACGCGGACCGTCCGGCCACCGCGGGCGGGGAGCGTCTGCTCGAGGACGACCGGTCGGTCCCGGCCGGTCTCGATCACGCCGATCCGCGGTCGGGTCTGGCCGGCGGCGTCGAGGGAGACCTCGATCGCGTCGTGGGTCGGCGGCAGCGGCCAGGCCACCCGGTGGAACGCCCGGAGGGCGAGGGTGCGCGGCTGGGTCGGACCGGTGAGGCCGTGGACCGCGAGGAAGTCGATGCACTCGAGCGCCTCGGCGTCGCGGCCGGCGTCGGCCAGGACGACCGCCGCGAGGGCGCTCGTCGCGACGGCGAGCGACCGGCCGGTCGAGCCCATGATGCCGCGACCCTCGCTCTCGATCGCGCCCGTCTCGGGATCCTGCGCCTTCACGAGCTCATCGAGGAGCGCCGCTAGGCGCTTCTCGCGAGGGCCGAGCTTCGAGGGCCACTGGTCTTCCGGCCACGCGGCGACGGCGCGGGCGAGGAGCGCGCGCTCGTAGTTGGTCTTCGGCTTGGCGCCGAGGATGCCGCCGCCGTTGCCCCAGCGGAGCCCCGAGGTGGCGACCGCTCCCGCGGCCAGGAGCGACCCGGCCTGGGCCCCTCGCCCATCGTGGTCCTGGAGCCAGCCGAGGGCGCGGCGCATCGGCGCGCTCCCGAGGCCGTCATACAGGCGCCCGGTCTGGGCGAGCTGCTCGATCGCCATGGCCGTGTAGTGGACCTGCGGCTTCTTCCCCGGCCACAGGGCGAACCCGCCCGCCGCCGTCTGGAAGGTGAGCAGCCGCTCGTAGCCGGCCTTCGCGAGGCGGTCGGCGCGCTCGAGGACCGCGGCGTCGGCGCCGCTCTCCCGGAGCGTCTCGATGATCGTGAGGTTCGGGTAGTTGCTCGACGTCGTCTGCTCGAAGCAGCCGGTCGGCTTCCGGAGGAGGCGGTCGACCGTCTCGGCCGAGACGCTCGCGGTGCCGCGTCCGCGGGCGAGCTGTCGGACGGTCACGGTCGTCGTGACCGAGCCGGGGACGACGTCGTCGGGGAGACGCACGACGAGCTCGTCGCTCCCCTTCCCGTCGAAGCGACCCCGACGGACCTCGCGACGCTCGAGCTCGGGGAAGGTCGCCCCGAAGCGATGCCGGGCGACCTCGCGGAAGAGCCCGCGCTCGGTGATCACCCGGAGCTCCTCCTCGACCGCCTCGGCGACCACCTCGAAGCGGAAGCGGTGCTGCGGGGCGCTCTTGCTCGGTCGCAGCGTGACCCGGACGCCGTCGAGCGGCCGCAGGCACGGCGGCGGCACGACGGTGAGCGCGATCGGCGGCCCGCCGGCGGCGTCGCCGGTGATGTCGACGGTGACGGTCGCGTCGATGAGGTCGCCGACGCGGACGTGGCGAGGGAACGCCATCCGCGTGACGAAGCTCGGTCGAGGCGAGAGCTCGAGCACCGCGGAGCCGGCCGTCGCCCGTGGCGGCGCGGCGGGCGCCTTCGCGCCGCCGCGCCGGGCGTTCTTCCGCGAGCGCTTCTTCCGGCTGATCGGCGCGGCGGAGTAGCCCTGGGCCACCACGCGGAGCGTCTCGACCTCGTGGCCGATCCGGAACCCGAAGGCGCCGCGGCCGGCGTCGTCGGTCTGGAGGCGCCCGACCCACGCGAGGGTGTCGCGGGTGTCGAGGGTCTTCCAGGGGATGGCGACCTCCTGCGGGCGCTTCCGCGCCAGCTTCTCGAGCCCCGGCGTGCCGAGGAGCGCGCTCGACGGTGCCGCCCGCGCGAAGAGGCGATCGCTCAGCTCGAGGCCGAGCGGGAGCAGCTCCGACCCGGGGACGAGGCGCTCGGCGTCGGCGCCGGTTCGGGGCAGCGTCGTCCGGGTGAACGGCGCGCGGGCGAGGACCGCGTCGAGGGCGGTCGGCCGCTCGCGGGTGAGCTCCTCGTCGGGGCGCGTCGGGGCGCGCGGCGTCATCGCCGGGATGCGGGGGCGCGGCAGCGCCTCGCCCGCATCGGCCGGAGTCGCGGCCGCGGGCGGCGCGCTCGTCGCGAGGGCGGGGTCGACTCCCTCGGGCGGGATCGCGAACGATCCTCGGGCGAGGAGGAGCGCGTGGCGGCGGTCCGCGGCGGCGCGGAACGTCGCCTTCGAGGCATCGTCGTTCGCTTCGGGGAGCGTCTCCCCCGGCGCGAAGAGGTCGTCGAGACCGTCGAGGCGACCGTCGACGTGGTCGCCGAGGAGCTCGCGGACGCCGAGATCATCGACGAGGGCTCGCCCGTCGTCGGAGGCCGACGCGCACGAGACGCTGAGGGCGAGGTCGGCGCTCGCGAGCTCGCCGCGGCGACGCGTCTCGACCTCGACGACGACCGCGTCGCCGGGCAGGCGCTCGCCCGGTCGCGGGGTCAGCGTCACCTCGAGCGGCCACTCCCGACCGAGCATCACGGGCGCCGCCAGCCGGGCGGCGCCATCCCGGACGACCACGACCCGACCGACCTCCAGCCAGCGCTGCGACGCGTCGAGGTCGACGGTGACCGCCTGGCCGGGCCTCGGCTTCACGGCGCTCGAGGTGACGACCTTCCCGCCGACGACGAGCTGGACGGTCACCTCGGCGCGGTCGTTGTCGCGCGCCCGCACCGCGACGCGGACATCGCCCGACGACAGCGGGGTCAGCCGCATCGAGAGGTCGTGCCCGGTGTCCCCGGGGAGCGGGAACGCGCGCTCGACGCCGGCTGGCCGGTCGACGACGGCCCGGTAGCTCCGGTCCTCGGCGTAGGGGACCTCGACGAGGGCGAGGCCGTGGTGATCGGTCGCGAAGACGGCGACCGAACGGTCGAGGTCGTCGACGATGTGTCCCTCCGCGGCGACCGGGACGCCGTCGAGGTCGCGGGCGAGCAGGGCGAGGCGCTGGGGATGGCCGGTGATGATCGCGCCCCCCTCGGGGATCGCGTCGATGCGGCCGACCGATGCGCTGATGCGGACCGGCTTCGCGACCGCCGCGCGGGCGGCGTCGCGGGCGGCCCGCGCCTCGGCGGCGCGGCCCGCGCCGCGGCGCTTCGGGGCGAGCTCGATGCCGGCGGCCAGGTGACCGCTCTTCTGGAGCTCGGGCGGCAGCGCGACCCGGACGACCGCGCGTCCCTCGACGTCGGTGGGCTGGTCGGCCCAGCCTGCGAGGACGAACGGGCCGAACGTCGCCCGCCAGCGGACCGGGGCGCCGACGACCGGTCGTCCCTCGGGGTCGCGGGCGGCGAACGTCGCGGTCAACGTGTCGCCGGGATGATGGCTGTCGCCAATGACCCGGAGCGCGAGGTCGAGCGGCGCCGCGGCGACGTCGATGACCGCGACGCGCGCCTCGTGTCCGGGCGCGCCGTCCGCGTCGACGACGAGGCGCCAGTCGCCGCCGGTCGCCGTCCGCGGCAGCCAGAACGAGCCCTCGGGCACCTGGCTCGTGCGGAACCTCGCCCGATCGACCTCGGCCCCGTCGGCGTCGAGGAGGCGGACGGCGATCGCGGGGCGCGGCGTCGCCGCGCTGTGGACGCGGAACCAGAGCGTCTCGCCGAGTCGGTAGAGGGTCTTGTCGGTCTGCACGTGCACGATCGCGTCGTCGTCGGCGACCGCGGCGGCGCCGTCGCGCGCCTCGGTCGCGCTCGGGAGACCGCCGCCGACGGCGAGCACCACGGCGAGGACGCCGGCCGCCAGAGCCGACCGTGCCGGCGTGGAGGGGGCGCGGCGGACAGGTGTCCGTCTCATGGCGAGTCTCCGTCTGTGCGTCGTCGGCGTGCCCGACCGTGACCGGCCGGGGAGGGGCGGGCGCCACGATGGGGCGCCCCCTCACTGCACGTCTCCTGATCCCGTTCCGTTCCGTCCGGGGCCCGCGCGGCGCCGCGGCGCTCGATGCGGAGCCCCCCAGGTCGAACACCCGGCGACCGGCGTTGGAGTTCGACAAAACCGAGAAACCCCGTCAGGATCGCCGTGCCGTGACCTCCCGACCGCCCGGCGCCTCGCCGCCGTCTCCCGAGCTCGCCCGCGCCCTCGCCGACCCCTCCCGCCGGGTCGGGCGCTACGTCATCCTCGACGAGCTGGGCCGCGGCGGGATGGGCGTCGTCTACCGCGGCTTCGATCCGTCGCTCCGCCGCGGCGTCGCGGTGAAGCTGATCCTCGATCCGGCGCGCGCGGGCGAGCGCGGCCTGGCCCGCTTCCAGCGCGAGGCGACGGCCGCCGCCCGGCTGCGCCACCCGGGCATCGTCGCGGTCCACGAGGTGGGCGTGCACGCGGGGCGGCCCTTCCTCGTCCTCGACCTCGTCGACGGCGAGAGCCTCGAGGCGCTCGTCGCCCGCGAGCGCCTCGCCCCGAAACGAGTCGCCGCGCTCATCCGCGACGTCGCCCGGGCGCTGCACCACGCACACGAGCACGGCGTCCTCCACCGCGACGTGAAGCCCGAGAACATCCTCGTCGACCGGAGCGGACGCCCCCTCCTCGGCGACTTCGGCCTCGCCCGCGACCTCGGCGACGGCGATCGCCTCACCGGGTCGGCGGAGATGATCGGCACGCCGGCGTTCATGGCGCCCGAGCAGCTCGGCGCGGCCATCGCGCAAGGACCGCCGACCGACGTCTACGCGGTCGGCGGGACGATCTACCGGGCGTTGACCGGCCGGCCGCCCTTCCAGGCGGACTCGGCCTTCGCCCTGATCCGGGCGGTCCTGGCCGACGAGCCGCCGCCGCTCCGGACCCTCGCGCCCGCGGTCCACCCCGACCTCGAGACGATCGCTCTGCGCTGCCTCGAGAAGGAGCCCGCCCGGCGCTACCCGACCGCGGCCGCCCTCGCCGACGACCTCGACCGCTTCCTCGGCGGCGAGCCGATCGCGGCGCGGCCGACCTCGCGCGCGCGGCGAGCCCTTCGCCGTCACCGGGGCCTGGTCGCCGTCGGCTCCCTCGGTCTCGCGATCGCGATCTTCGTCGGGACGCTGGCGTGGGCTCTGGCCGTCCGCTCGGCCAGGGCGGCCCGGCGCGAGGTCGTCGACGCGGCACGCCTGCAGGCGCGCGCGGCCCGGGACGCGTTCGTCGGAGACGACGGCGCGAGCACCGGCGACGCCGGAGGGAGGCCGTTCGCCCTCGGGCTCGCCGCGCTCGAGACGAGCGGCCGGTTCGCGACCCTCGCCCCCGAGGACGACGAGGCGCGAGGCGTCCGGTTCGAGGTCGCCACCGCGCTCGGCGATCTCGCCCGCGACCGAGATCAGGAGAGCGTCGCGGCGTTCGCGTACGCCCGGGCGGTGGCGACGGGGCTCGACGATGGTCGAGCCGCCGCCGCGCTGGCCGAGGTCGACGCGGCCCGGGCCGGCCGCGACGAGGCCGGCCGGCGCTCGGTCGAGCGGGTGCTCGAGGCGGCGCGGGCGGGCGAGCTCGACGGAGCCGCGGGCGAGCGACGCGCCGTCCTCACGCTCACCGCCCTGGCGGACCCTTCGACGGTCGCCCTCCTCGGCGCCGAGCTCGACGCGGTGAGCGCCTCGCTCCAGGAGGCGTTCGCCGCCGCCCTCCGCAGCGCGGCGGCGCCGCGGCCGTCGGGCGAAGCCGAGCCCCCTCCCGTCGATGCCGCCGCCCTCGACGCCGAGCTCGCCGCGCTGGCGGCGTCGCCCGCGACGACGAGCTTCGAGGACGGGGGCGCCATCGAGGCGTCGATCGTCCGGCTCGAGGCGAGCGCGGCGGCCTCGTCGACCGCGGGCGTCGCCCCGTCGCGGAACTTCGTCCTCGGGCGCGCCCAGTCCGCGGCGGTCGACGACGGGGCGCTCCGCGTCGCCCGGCTCTGCTGTCGCGCGCTCGGTCGGATCGGGATCCGCGACGCCGCGACGGGTCCGCTCGTCCGCTACCTCGTCGCCGAGCGCGACCCGGGCCGGGCGAGCTCCGCCGCGGTGGCGCTGTGCTATCTCGGCGGCGAGCGCGCCGAGGAGGTCGTCCTCGCGGCGTGGCGAGGGCGCTTCCCCGGCGAGGGTCCGTTCTGGGACCGGACGCGCCCGTTTCTCTCGCGCACCGGCGTCGAGCCTGGCTCGGGGCCGCTCGCGACCGCCCTCGACTACGAACGGCGGTCGGCCCTCCGCGCGGCCAAGGGGGACCTCGAGGGGGCGATCGAGGATCTGACGTGCGCGAGCGAGCTCGCGCCGACCGACGCGCGGCCGCTCTATCTCCGGGGCCTGATTCGCGCCGAGGACCGCGACCACCTCGGCGCGATCGAGGACCTGACCCGGGCGATCGAGCTCGACGACGCGCAGGCGTACGCGTGGCACGTGCGCGGGGCGACCCGGCAGGACATCGGCCGCTTGGACGCCGCGCTCGCCGACTTCGACCGGGCGATCGAGCTCGATCCGCGCCTTCATCTCGCGTGGCACAACCGCGGGGCGATCCGGATGGACCGCGGAGATCTCCGGGGCGCGCTCGCGGACCTGCGCCACGCGGCCGCGCTCCAGCCCGACAACGCGCACATCACGGCGACCCTCGCGCGGGCGCTCGACCTCTCGGGCGAGCCCGACGCCGCCCTCCGGACGATCGATCGCGCGGTGGAGCTCGACCCTCACCTCGCCTACGTGTGGATCGTCCGACACATGATCCTCGTCGACCGCCGCCGGCTCGGCGAGGCCGTCGCCGCGGCGGCGCGCGCGATCGAGATCGCGCCCGACGACTCGGTCGGGTGGAACGCGCGTGGCGTGGCCCGTCGAGACGGGGGCGACCTCCGCGGGGCGCTCGCCGACTTCACGCGCGCGACCGAGCTGGACGCGGAGCACCCGGTGATGTGGTGCAACCTCGGCGGAGTGCGGCTGCTCCTGCGCGACCTCGACGGCGCGCTCGAGGCGTTCGATCGGTCTCTCGAGATCGACCCGCGCTCGGTCCGAGCGCTCGTCCTGCGCGGGCAGGCCCACCGCGATCGGGGGAGCTTCCGGGAGGCGCTCGCCGATCTCGACCGGGCGGTCGCGCTGCGGCCCGGCGCCGGCCGCCCGCTCGAGTCGCGCGGGCGCGTCCGGGCGGCGATGGGCGACCCCGCCGGGGCGATCGACGACTTCGACCGCGCGCTCGCCCTCGAGCCCGACCGGCCGACGACGCACTACAACCGGGGCCAGGCGAGGGCGACCCTCGGCCGCGAGGATGAAGCCCTCGAGGACTTCCGCCGCGCGGTGGAGCTCGACGCCGAGTTCGCCCTCGCGTGGAACGGGGTCGGCTCCGTCCTCCGCGGGCGCCGGGAGCTCGACGGGGCGCGGGCGGCGTTCGACCGGGCGATCGAGCTCGACCCGCGCCTCGGCACCGGGTTTCACAACCGCGCCCTCGTCCGCGAGGAGCAAGGCGATCGAGCCGGCGCGTTCGCCGACCTCGACCGGGCGATCGAGCTCGACCCGGGGAGTCCGCTCGCCTTCCTTCTCCGCGGGACCATGCGCTACGAGGACGGCGACCGCGCCCGGGCCGCGCCGGACCTGGAGAGGTTCATCGAGCTCGCGCCGAACGACGCGCGGGTCGCCCTCGCGCGCGTCCTGCTCCGGGAGCTCGGGGCGGGAGGCGGGCGATGACGACGAGCCCCGGCTGGCGACCCGAGCCCGACGCCCTCGCGCGGGCGGCCGCCGACCCGGCCCGTCGGCTCGGACGGTTCATCGTCCTCGACCGGATCGGGCGGGGCGGAATGGGCGAGGTCCATCGCGGTTGGGACCCCTCGCTCGACCGCGCCGTCGCGATCAAGACGCTCGGCGGCGCGGGGGCTCCGCCCGGGTCGGACTCGGAGCGAGCGCTCGCCCGGTTCGAGCGCGAGGCGACCGCCGCCGCGCGCCTTCGCCACCCGGGGATCGTCGCGGTCCACGAGGTCGGCCGCCACGCGGGGCGACCGTTCATCGTGATGGACCTGGTCGAGGGCGACAGCCTCGAGGCGCTCCTGCGGAGCGGGCCGGTCCCGCGGGATCGGATGGTCATCCTCGCCCGCGAGATCGCCCTCGCGGTCGACCACGCGCACGGTCAAGGCATCCTCCATCGCGACGTGAAGCCCGAGAACATCCTCGTCGATCGCGACGGACGCGCGCGGCTGGCCGACTTCGGCCTCGCCCGGGCGACCGGCGACGCCGAGCGGCTCACCCTGAGCGGGCAGGTCGTCGGGACGCCCGGATACCTCGCGCCCGAGCAGGTCGAGGGGCGGCGCGCCGACCGGCAGGGGCCGGCCACCGACGTCTGGGGCGTCGGCGCGACCCTCTACCGGGCGCTCGTCGGGCGGCCGCCGTTCGATGGGGGCGACGTCGCGAGCGTCCTCGCGCGGGTCGTGTTCGCCGAGCCCGAGGCGCCGAGGGCCGCGGATCCCTCGATCCACCCCGACCTCGAGACGATCGTGCTACGCTGTCTCGAGAAGGAGCCGGAGCGGCGCTACGCCTCGGCGGCGGCGCTCGCGGAGGACCTGCGCCGCTTCGCCGACGGCGAGGTCATCGAGGCCCGTCCGATCGGCCGGCTCGGACGCGCCGCCCGGTGGTCGCGGCGGCGGCGCGCGCTCACCGCCGCGCTCGGCGTGGCCGCGGCGCTCGTCCTCGGGACGAGCGGGTGGGGCGTCGCGACGGTCGCGCGGGCGGCCGGGCGCGCGCGGTCGAGCCTCGCGGACGAGGCGCGGGCCGCCGCCCTCGAGGCGCGCACCCGCTTCGAGGACGCGAGGCGGGAGCCGCCGCCGCCCGCCGCCGCCCGTCGATCCGTCCGTGAGCGGACCGACGCGCTCCTCGCCCTGGGCCTCGACGCCCTCGAGGCATCGGGCCGACGGCTCACCCTCGCGCCCGACGACCGCGACGCGCGCCGCGAGCGCCTCGAGGTGGCCCTCGTGGTGGCCGAGGTCGCCCGCGACGGCGAGAGCTGGGGGATCGGCGCGGGGGCGGTCGAGGTCGCCGCGTCGCTCGAGCTCGACGCCGCCCGCGTGAGCCGGGCGAGGGACGCGGTGGAGACGGCGCGGCGCCGGGCGCAGGAGGAGCGCGAGCGGCGCGTGGCGGTGCTGCTGGCGAGCGCGCGGCTCGGCGAGGCGTTCGCCCGTCCGAACGGCTTCGACGACGCCCTCTTCGCGATCGTCGCCGAGGGGCGCCACGGCAGGGTGGTCGACCAGCTCGCGCGGGCCCTCGACGA
Organism: Planctomycetota bacterium; assembly: GCA_029260755.1. GTDB lineage: Bacteria > Planctomycetota > J058 > J058 > JAJDCQ01 > JAJDCQ01. The sequence continues at coordinate 17,544 of JAJDCQ010000101.1, forward strand.
GGTGACGACGGTGCTGGGCGACGCGTTCGTGGCGACCTACCTCGAGGCCGCGGAGGCGACGCCCGAGGAGCGGCGAGCCGGCGCCGGACCGAGCGAGGGCCTCGCCGCCGCGCTCGCCCGCCGGCGCGGCGGCGGGGCGGACGGCCCGATCGACCCGGCCGACGCGGCGCTGCTCGAGCGCGCCGCGCAGCGGCTCGAGCGACGGGCGGCCCGCGCGGTCGCGATCGACGAGCGAGCCGCCATCGGTGTCGCGGCCCGGCGCATCGTCGCGGCGGCGCAGCACGAGCGCGCCGGCCCGGCGGCCCTCGACACCGCCCGCCTCTGCTGCGAGGCGCTCGGGTTCCTCGGGGAGCGCGCAGCGCGCGAGCGCGCCGTCGACGCCGTCGTCGACTACCTCGATGTCGAGCGCGACGAGCGACGGGCCGCCCCGGCCGTCGCGGCGGCCGTCAGCCTCGGCGGCCGGCGTGCCGAAGCGGCCGTCTCGCGCGCGCTCGATCGCTTCGGCCGGGACGGCCCGGTCGGGCGAGCCTCGGGCGCGCGCGACTGAACGCTCAGTAGACCCGACGTGCTCCGTGGAGCCGGCGGGCCTCGCGCGCCAGCACCTCCGCCGTCTTCCCCGGGTGGTGGAAGGTGAAGCCGTCGTGGTCGGGGTAGGCGTCGTCGGCGAGCATCCACGCGAGCCAGCCGTCGCCGTCGTTCTTCCTCACGATCTCGCACCACCGGGCGTAGGTCGCATCGCGCCGCTCGCCCTTGATCCCGTACTCCTCGAGCAGAGCCGGCTTCCCCGCCTTCCGGGCGAGCTCGATGTGCTCCTCGATCCAGCGCTCGGCCCAGCGCGGGTCCTTCGTCTTACCCCAGTGGTCGGGGTAGAGATGGAAGGTCGCCACGTCGATCTCGTCGATCGCGATGAGCGCCTCCCAGTCGACGCCCTGGCTTCCGTCCTCGGTCCAGTCGGACGCTCCGTCTCGACGGAGAAAGCCCTCGTCGCCGACCGCGATGAGATGGTTCGGGTCGAGCGAGCGGATGAAGCGAGCGCTCTCGGCGGTCCACCGGGTGATCGTCTCGCCGCTCGGATCGGTCTTGCAACGCGGCTCGTTGGCGAGCTCCCAGGCGAGGATCGTCGGGTCGTCTCGATAGCGAAGCCCGTCCTTGAGCGGGTTCTCGCGCTCGATGAGCGCGCGTACGAACAGGCGGTACTCGTCGCGCGCTCGCCGATCGAAGAAGAACGCGTCGTGCTCGATCCCGAACCAGCGGCCGTACTGCTTCATCCCGCCGAAGTCGTCCCAGTTGTTGACGAGCGTGACGATCAGTCGCAACCCCCGAGCCTCCGCGGCGACGAGCAGCCGATCGATCCTGCCGAGCCCCTCCTCGTCGACGACGCCCGGTTTCGGATGGAGCGCGCCGTGGTCGCTCGGACCGTCGAGGAAGCCCCAGCAGCGGATCACGTCGAGGCCCATCCGCTGCGCGTCGTCGAGCACCTCGTCGACGGCGGCCTCGCTCCGATAGTGGAGGAAGTAGCAGTTGACCCCCGCGACGCGGAACCGCCGCCCGTCGAGCTCGAGGTGCGCGCCGCGGCGTTTCACGAAGGCGGCCCGCGATGGTGGCGGCGACGCGCGGGTCGGGGTCGAGGTGGCGGCGGCGACCGCGACGGCCGTCGCGATCGCGGCCGTCGTCGCGACGAGCGGGCGGTGGCGGTGACTACCCACCGGCGCGACCGGGGCAGTCGTGGGTCCTGATCATCGGTCGGCTCCGGGCGTTTCGCCGGTTACAGCATTGCGGGCCGGCCTCCGGGCTGGCAAGCTGGCGCGTCCGCCCAGGAGGCTGTCATGCGTCTCTCCCGTCCCCGCGTCCTCTTCTCCTGCCTCGCGCTCGCCGTCGTCACGGTGTTCCTCGCCGTCGGCCCCGCGCCCGCCCGGGACGACGACGGCAAGGAGGAGGCGCCGAAGAAGGTCGACGCCACGTTCGCCGGCTCCTGGGAGACGACGTTCGGGCAGATGACCCTCGAGCAGAACGGCGCCAAGGTCCGCGGGACCTACGACATCGCCGGCGTGACCTGCTCGATCGTCGGGACGGTCGAGGGGCCGAAGCTGACGTTCACCTACCGCGAGCCCGACGCGCGCGGCGAGGGCTGGTTCGAGCTCGACGCCGACGGCAAGAGCTTCTCGGGGCAGTGGCGACCGCGCGGGCGCGGTGCGTTCCAGCCGTGGACGGGGCGGCGCGTCGGCGCCTCCTCGGGGCGGGCGAGCTTCGACGGGCTCTTCACCACACGATGGGGTCGGATGCGGCTCCAGCAGATCGGCGACGCGGTCGAGGGCATCTACGGTTCGGGCGGACACGGTCGCATCAAGGGCACCGTCGAGGGCGAGGTGCTCACGTTCGACTACGAGGAGACCAGCGACCGCGGAAGCGGTCGCTTCGAGCTCGCGCCCGACGGGAGCGGCTTCTCGGGGACCTGGACCCCCGAGGGCGGCGCCGAGAGCCCCGGCTGGAACGGGACGCGCGTCGTCCCCGTCCCGGGGCGACGGTGGCTCGTCATCATCGAGGCGCGCTGGGAGGAGAGCCTCGTCGAGCGCGAGTACTCGTTCGGCGAGATGAACCGCGCCTTCTTCGCCCGGTCGCCGAACGTCGAGGTCCGGCACCGCTTCTTCAGCAACGAGGCGGCGCTCCTGAACTGGTGCGCCGAGACGGCGTATCTCGCCGAGCCGACGGTCCTCTCGATCGCCACCCACGGCGAGGCGTCCGGAATCGTCGTCGGAAACGAGACGCTCGACACCAAGCGGATGGCGACCCAGCTCCGCTACGCCGAGAACGTCAGCCTGCTCCACTTCTCCGCGTGCGAGATCATGAAGGACCGCCTCGCCAAGGAGCTCCTGACCGACCTCGGCGACGAGGTCCACTTCCCGATCTCGGGCTACACGACCAGCGTCGACTGGGCCGCGAGCGCGATCATCGAGTTCACCTACTTCGACCTGATCCTGAGCCGCGAGATCCCGCCCGAGAAGGCGGCGCAGCGCCTGCCGAAGCTGCTCCCGTTCGCGGGGGACGAGCAGGTCGAGGGGGCGCCGTTCGCGTCGGCGGGGTTCAAGATCGTGAAGAAGTCGACCGCGCGCCGCTGGTAGGAGCGGTGACGGTGGGCGTCGTCTTCGCCTTCGGCGAAGGGGATGTCACCACGGAGACACGGAGAGCACGGAGATGTCACGGAGAGGCCGAGCCCTCTCCGTTCGCTTCTCACGGACGGGCGTAGCCTCGGAGGAGAACGACCGAGGGCGCTGGCGCTGCGTCGAGGGTCTCGGTCTCATCCGGACCCCGCGCACGCTCCGTGTCTCCTCCGTGCTCTCCGTGTCTCCGTGGTGCCATCCTGCTCGCCGCAGGCGAGCCCGCGATCGCGCTCCTAGCCGATGCCCTTCGCGGCCAGGTAGTGCTCCGCCTCGAGCGCCGCGCGGCAGCCGGCGCCGGCGGCCGTGATCGCCTGGCGGTAGCGGGTGTCGTGGACGTCGCCCGCGACGAAGACGCCGTCGACGCTCGTCTTGCCGTTCTTCTCGATGATGTAGCCGGCGTCGTCGAGGTCGAGCTGACCCTTGAACGGCTCGGTGTTCGGCGTGTGCCCGATCGCGACGAAGAGGCCGGAGAGGGCCATCTCGCTCTCCTCCTCGGTCTTGGTGTCGAGGAGCGTCACGCTGGTGACCTCGTTCTTCTCGACGTCGTTCACCATCTTGACCGTCTTGTTCCAGGCGAAGTCGATCTTCGGGTTGTCGATCACGCGCTGCTGCATGATCTTGCTCGCCCGGAGCCCTTCGCGCCGGTGGATGACCGTGACCTTGCTCGCGTACTTCGAGAGGAACGTGGCCTCCTCCATCGCGCTGTCGCCGCCGCCGACGATCCCGACCTCGAGGTCCTTGAAGAACGCGCCGTCGCAGGTCGCGCAGGTGCTCACGCCGTAGCCGAGGAGCTTCTTCTCGCTCTCGAGGCCCAGGTAGCGGGCGGAGGCGCCGGTCGCGATGACGATCGCGTGCGCCTCGAGCGTCTGCTCCTTGTCGCCGTGGCCGGCCCAGATCTTGTACGGCGCCTTCGAGAGGTCGACCTTGGTGACGTCGTCGGTCAGGAACTCGGTCCCGAAGCGCTCGGCCTGCTTCCGGAACCGCTCCATCAGCTCCGGGCCCATGATCCCCTCGGGGAAGCCGGGGTAGTTCTCGACGTCGGTCGTGAGCATGAGCTGGCCGCCGGGCGGGTCGCTCTTCTTGGTGGCCTGCTCGCCGCCTTCGATGCAGAGGGGCTTGAGGTTGCCGCGGGCGGCGTAGATCGCGGCGGTGAGGCCGGCGGGGCCACTGCCGATGATGACGACGTTCCAGACGGACATGGGACAGCTCTCCTGTGACGCGGGTGGCGCTACTCCGCCCGCTCTCCGGCGTTCGTCACGAAGGTTCCGTCGTCCTTCAGGATCCGCTTGTCTTCGCGGAGCGCCCGGCCGACGGCGGCGATGCCTTCCTTCGCGGTGATCGTTCCGTCCCAGACCGGGTCGAGGCTCCGGGTCAGGACGTCGTTGATGATCTGAAAGTGGACCGTCTCGGTGAATGGGCGCGAGTAGGGAATCGAGTCCAGGTTCGGCTGCGGGTCGTACTCGGTCCCCTCGAGGGCGGGCGCGGCCAGGAAGTGGTCGCTCGTGGCGATCGCGCGCATCGACGGGATCGCCTGGCCGCTCTCGGCCGTGGCGACCTGCCCGTCACGACCGGTCAGGAAGCTGACGAGCTTCCACGCCTCGTCCTTGTGCTCGCTCCGCTCGGCGATCCCGTAGCAGACGCTGAAGAGGGTCGCGGCGCGCCGCTCGCGCTTCGGCAGGACGGTGACGTTCCAGTCGAACTCATCGAGGTGCTTGAACTGCATGCACATCCATCGGCCGTAGGTGCACATGCCGACCCGGCCGGTCTTGAAGAGCTCGCTCGTGCCCTGCTGCTTGGCGGCGCTGCGCGTCGGGGCGACCTTGTGGACGTTCATCAGGTCGGCGAGGAACTGGATCGCCTCGGCGTTCTTCTCGAGGTAGCGCGGGTCGTCGAGGAGCCACCGCTCGGTGCCGTCCTCGTCCTCGCCCATGATCTCGCCGCCGTTCTGCCAGACCCACGGGATCCACTCGCCGAGCCACGTCTCGACGACGAACCCATACTCCTCGGGGACGCCGTCGCCGTTGTCGTCCACGGTCAGGCGCCGGCACGCCTCGACGAAGTCGTCCTTGCCCTCGGGGCTCCAGGTCCACTCGGCGTTGGGATAGGGGAGGCCCCACTTGTCGAACAGGTCGCGGTTGTAATACAGCACCAGGACCGCGAAGTCCTTGGCGATCCCGTAGACGCGGTCGTCCTCGACGAACCCGCGGAAGACCTCCTCGTAGAAGTCCTCCCGCGAGAGGCCCTCGTCCGCCTCGAGGTGGTCGGTCAGATCGGCGAGGGCGCCCAGCGCCCGCAGCTCGGGGAAGTCGTCGTGGCCGACGTAGAAGACGTCGGGCATGTCGTCGCCCGCGATCCGCATCTGGAGCTTCTGCCGGTAGCCCATGTCGGGCGCATGCTCGATCTTGACGCGGATGCCCGGGTTCGCCGCCTCGAACTTGTCGCAGTAGCTCTGAACGGTCGCGACCTCGTCGGGCGCTCCCCAGATCATGAGCTTGACGGTCGTCGCGCTCCCCGGATCGCGGGTGCACGCGGGAAGGAGGACCGCGACGGCGAGGAAGGCGCCGAGCGCGACGGCGGTGGGGATTCTTCGGTGGTTCTTCATGATGGAAGAGTGCCCCGACGGCCCGCGGGGGGACACATTCTAGCCGCGTTGGCGGGTCGAAAGCGATCTTCGCGGGGTGGGGTTGACAAGCCTGACGCGTCGCGTTAGACTCTGGCGAAATGGCGCACCGCGTAACACCCCACGCGGCGCGATCCGCGCTCCGACGGAGCTTCGGCAGACGAAAGACGAAGGGCAGGAGGAGAACCATGACGATGACCGACGAGACCGTCGGCACGAGCTCGGGCGAGGCCACGAGCAACGGCCGGAACAACCCCGTCTTCGAGCTGGTCCGCAAGGTGGCCCTCGCCAGCGTTGGCGCGGTCGTCCTCGCTCAGGACGAGCTCGAGGAGCTGATCAACCGCCTCGTCGAGCGGGGCGAGATCGCCGAGCGCGACGGCCGCAACCTGATCAGCGACCTGGTCGAGAAGAGAAAGACCGCGACGAAGGAGTCGTTCCAGTCGGTCGGGACCGAGGTCGACGGGACGATCGAGCGCGTCCTTCACCGGGTCAACATCCCCACCAAGACCGACATCCAGTCGCTCACCGCGAAGATCGACGAGATCGGTCGTCGCCTCGACGAGCTCGTCGGCCGCTAGGCCGAGCTCGCAAAGTCACTGCGGCGGGCCTGGCGCCCGGTCATTCGTCGGAGAGGTTCCCGCCGCCGACGAGGACTGGATGTCCAGGCGCGTCGCCGTGTACAATTCGACGCATCGCGACACGACATCGCATCCGGAGGCGGGCCCCGTGCGCACCATCAAGCGTTACTCCAACCGCAAGCTCTACGATACCGAGGAGAAGCGGTACATCACGCTCGATCAGATCGCGACGCTGGTCCGTGATGGGCTCGACATCAAGGTCATCGACAACCAGTCCGGTGAGGACCTCACCACGGTGACCCTCAGCCAGATCCTCGTCGAGCAGGAGAAGAAGAAGAGCGGCGCCCTGCCGAAGTCCTTCCTCACGAAGCTGATCCAGCGTTCCTCCAGCTCGATCGTCGATTACGTCCGACGGACCGTTTCGACGTGGGCGCCGGGCGGCGCCGAGACCCTCAGCGAGGAGCAGATCGACGAGCGCGTCGACCGGCTCGTCAGCGACGGCGAGCTCTCGGCCGAGGACAGCCACAAGGTGCGCGAGGATCTCAAGACCCGCGCCGCCGACTACAAGCGCAAGTTCGACGAGTTCGTCGAGCGGCGCGTCCACGACGTCCTCGGCACGCTCAACATCGCGAGCAAGGCCGACATCGAGACGCTCGTCTCCCGCCTCGAGCAGCTCCAGACCCGCCTCAACCACATCCGCCCGATCAGCAGCGACGGCTCGGATGCCGCGGCCTCCAGCAGCCGCGACGCCTCGAAGACCTAGGCTCGGGCCGCCGACGGGTCTTCGCGGTGCCCCTCGAGGAGCTCGTCTCCCGAACGATCGGGCCGGCTCTTCGCCGGCTCGGCTTCCTCGAGCGCGGGCTGGCGTTCCACCGCGAGCGTGAGGGCAACGTCGCCACGATCCGGTTTCGACGGAGCGGCGGCGCGCCCGAGGGGATCACCCGCTTCACCGTCAACGTCGGCGTGTTCTCGCGCCAGCTCCACCAGGAGCTCGGCCGCTTCGAGCCGCTCGACCCGGTGACCGACCTCCCCGCCGACGCCGACGCGCAGGTCCGCCGGCGCCTCGGGTTCCTCGTGCCGGGGCGCGCGAACGACGTCCTCTTCGACCTCGACGCGCGGACCGACGAGGCGGCGCTCGCCGAGCAGGTGCGCGCGCTCCTCGATGCCCACGCCCTCCCGTTCCTCGACGCGCGCGACGACGACGAGAAGCTCCGCGACCGCTGGCTCGAGGAGTGGCACGAGGGAGGAAGCCGTCCCGGCCTCGGCCTCGCGCTCCTCCTCGCCCGCCTCGGCCCCCGCTCCGAGCTCGCGGCGTGCCTCCAGGAGCTCGACGCGGCGGTGCCGACGATGGCGGTCGGGATGCGCGCGTCGGTGGACGCGCTCATCGAGGAGCTCGGCGAGGGGCTGGAGTCGGGGTTCGACTCCGGCGTCGACTCGGGGGTCGACTCGGGCGTCGAGGAGTGAGCTCACGCAAAGGCGCGGTGATTGATCTCACGCAAAGGCGCAAAGGCGCAAAGACGGCGCGTCAGCAACACCTCGGCGCGCGAGCTTTGCGCCTTTGCGCCTTTGCGTGAGATTCATCGTCGTCGGCGAAGCCGACATCACTGCCATCACCTTCCATCAATCCGCGCCGCTAGAACTCCTCCGCGAGCGCCTCGACCAGCCGCGCCAGGTTCCACACGTCGCGCAGGTCGACCGTCTCGACGGCCGTGTGCGCGCTCCGGAGTGGCCAGCCGATCGCGAACGAGCGCGCCCCGTCCGGCACCCACGCCGAGGCGTCGTTGCCGCCGCCGGTCACGCCGATCTGGATCGGGATGCCGTGGGCGCGGGCGATCTTGCGGACGGCGGCGACGTCGGCAGGCCGCGCCATGTGGCTGCGGTCCGAGACCCGCATGACGGGCCCCTCGCCGTGCTTCGCGTGCGAGCTACGCGGGTCCTCGGTCGGCGCGTCGCTCGTGACGAAGCTGTCGATCGCGAAGACGACGCGGGCGCCGCCCTTGGCGAGATACTGACGCGCGAGCGCGGCCGACCCGCGCAGGCCGACCTCCTCCTCGACGACGAAGGCGAAGACGAGCTCCTTGTCGCGAAGCCGCTCCGCCGCGCCGCTCGCGACGAGCTTCCGGAGCGCCAGGATCTGCGCGGTGCAGCCGACGCGGTCGTCCATCGCGCGCCCGCTCGCCCGGTGCTTCCCGAGGCGGTCGAGCTCCTTCACGACGTTGATCGGGTCGCCCTTCTGGATCCCGAGCTTCTTCACGCCCGCCGCGTCGTCGGCGCCGACGTCGATTCTCAGATCCTCGAGGCGCACCGGCTGAGGCTCGGGCGGGGCCGCGGGCTGGCCCGGCTGCGCGGCGGGGCGCTCGGGAGGCGGGCGGGGCGTGACGACTCCGTGGACCTTGCCCTTGCCCGTCCGGATGACGACGGCGCGCGCGTCGAAGTAGCCCGGATCGAAGCCGCCGCGTCCGCTCACCGTCAGCAGCCCGTCGTCGCCGATCTCGGTGACGATGAAGCCGATCTCGTCCATGTGCGCGACGAAGACGATCCGCTCGCCCTCGGCGGCGTCCTGCCCGCCGAGCGTGACGACGACGTTGCCGCGCGGGTCGACCCGCGGCGTCACGCCCTCGGGCAGGAGCTCCCGGATCGCGCGGGCGACCGGCTCCTCGTGGCCGCTCACGCCGTCGGCCTCGATGAGCGTCTCGAGCACCTCGACGAGCGCCTCGATCTCCTCGGCGGGCGCCGGCGTCGGCTCGTCATCGCGCGCGGCGAGGGGCGCGCTCGCTGCGCCGAGGACGATCGCCGCGGCGAGGGCGATGATGGCGCCGAGGCGGGTGGTTCTGTCGTTGGTGCTCATCGGAACGGACCGTCCTTCTCCGGCGTGGGCTCGGGGTCCTTCTTCGGCGTCTCGGGAGGCTTCTCGCCCTCGGGGGGCTTCTCGCCCTCGGGCGGCTTCTCGCCCTCGGGCGCCGCGCCCACGATGTCGGTCTCGAGCAGCGCCGCGAGCATCCGCGCGAGGGCGTCGATGTCCCGGAGGTCGATCACCTCCGAGGGCGATCGGTGGTGGCGCGCGGCGATCCCGGCGACCGCGATCGAGACGCCTCGCCCGCCTCCACCCGGAGCGCCCTCGACGAGCTGGACCGGGATGTCGCGGTCGAGGCAGAGATCGATCAGCCGCTTCGCGATCGGACCGCTCGGCTGGCCGTCGCGAACGGCGACGACGACGCCCTTGCCCGGGGTGACGCCGAGCGACGCGTTCGCCGTCTCGAGGAGGAGGACGCCGCCGCGGGGCTGGGTCTGGCGGAGGGTGCGGGCGAGGCCCGCGTTGCCGAACCAGCGCCGCGTCGTGAACGCCGCCCAGCGCTCGGACTCGCCGGGGCGCGGCTGGCTCTTCGCCTGCTCGAGGGCGCGGGCGAGGGCGAGCGCGGTCGCCCGATCGCCGATGTAGGGGCCGGTGACCCGGGAGCCCGCGAGCGGGACGAGGCGCTTGCGGAACGTGACGGGCGTGTAGACGAGGTCCTCGACCTCCGCCCGGTCTTCCGCGCCGACGTCGACCCAGATCCGCGACAGGGGGTCAGGGTTTCGCGGCTCGCCGGGGCCGCGGATGAAGCCGAGGTGGATGCTCGGCGTCACGACGGCGCCGACGCGCAGGCCCCGGTCGGTCGCGACGTCGACCTTGCGCCCCATGAGGTACTGACTCGGCGCCGAGACGCCGGCCGGCATCAGCCGGAGCAGGCCTTCGTCGGTGACGCCCGAGACGACCCAGCCCGGTTCGTCGAGGTTGCTCACGACGAGCAGCCCGCCGGCTCGGGGGTTGGTCCCCTTGGCGACGGGGACGATCAGGTTGCCGAGGTTGTCGGTGCTCGACGCCTCGGCGGCCCAGGCCGGCAGCCGGCCGCGGACGTGCTCGCGGAGGGCATCCTCGAACCCGGTCGGCGCCGGGATCGCGACGAACGCCTCGAGCTCGTCCCGGAGCTTCGAGGTCGCGTCATCGTCCGCGCGCGCGGCGAGGGAGAGCGCTCCGCAGGCGGCGGCGAACAGGGCCGCGGCGGCGAGGACCGGGAGCCGGCGAGGCCCCCACGGGCGGGTCGACGACACGAGCGCCTCCTGGTCGCGGCGGGCGGCGGAGATCGTCGCGGGAGCCCGCCCGGTCAGGGACGGCCGCTGTGGAACTCGGCGTAACGCCTGAGGATGTAGTCGATGATGACGTTCTTCTCGAAGAGGGGGATCCGGGTGAAGTGCATCCCCATCCCGTGGGCGCCCTCGCCGCGGCGCGCCCAGAGAATCGTCGCGACGACGTCGATCTCCCGGGGGTAGGAGTCGAGCTTGAAGCCGAGGTTGACCTTCGTCTGGACCGGCAGGAGCTTGTCCGTGCGGACGAAGGCGCCCTCGGGCCCGAGGTTGACGATCGTCACCTCGTACTCCTCGAGATCGATGGGCTCGGGCGGGCCGCTCGGCTTCGCGGGCTTCTCGTCCCTGGTCGCCTCGGCGTCGGAGTCGTCCTTCTTCGCGTCGGCGTCCGCGTCGGCCTTCTTGGCGTCAGAGTCGCCCTTCGTGGCCTCGGAGTCGTCCTTCTTGGCCTCGGAGTCGTCCTTCTCGGCGTCGGAGTCGGCCTTCTCGGCGTCGCCGTCCTTCGTCTCCCCGTCGGACTCGGCCGCCGCCTCGTCCTTCTTGGAGTCGGCGTCGCCCTTGCCGTCGCCCGCCTCGGCGTCGTCCGCCTTCGCCTCATCGGCGGGCTTCTTGCCGCCCTCGGCGTCGGCGTCGGCCGGCTTCGACTTCGCTTCTTCGGCCGGGGCCTTGGCTTGCGCCTTGGACGCGGGCTTCTCCTCGCCGGGCTCCGGCGGGATCGGCCTGACCTTGGCCTTGATGTTGGTCTCGAGACGACGGAAACGCCGCTTCTCGGGACCCTTTCTTTCTGCCGCCATCCGCTCCCATCCCCTTGCGAATGCCCGCTTTTAACCGGTTCTTCCGGCCGCGGCGACAGAGCATAGCACGCGCTCGCCCCAAGCCGCAACCGGGCCAGGGGGTTCGATCCGCCGGCCTCGTCCGGGGTTACTTGCGGCCGGTCTCGAGGTAGAGGAGCGTCCCGCCGGCGGCCGCCGCCGGGAAGAGAAACACATTGATGATGGGTACGAGCGCGATCACGGCGACCACCAAGCCGAACCCGAGCGTCTCGGCGCGGTGCCGTTCGAGGAACGAGATCTTCTCGTGGAACGCGTAGCCGCGGCGACCGGTCGGAAGGTCGAGGTAGTCCCAGCTGAAGAACACGCTCTCGGGGATCGCATACCAGATGAACCCGCCGACGAGGGGAATGAACCACAGCGGCAGCAGGAAGACGATGATGATGATCTTGAGGGGGAGGATCATCACCGCGTGGAGGACCGCGACGATCAGCTCCCGGCTCACCTCCGTGCCGGCCGCCACTCCGGCGCCGACGAGGCCGCGCTCGACGGACTCGACATCCCGGAGCTCACCGAGCCAGTAGGCGTCGACGTAGCGGCTGATCATCTCGCTCGATGGGAGGCAACAGATCTTGGCGATCTCGAGGAGCGCCACCCACAGGACGAAGAACACGCCGACCCAGAGGAGCGCCGTGACCCCCCACTCCATCCCCTCGCGGCCCCAGCCGTCCTCCCATCCGCCGGTCATCCACTCGGTGAGCCAGTCGCTCGCCTGACCGGTCACCCACATGAGCAGCACGAGCAGGATGCCGACGACCATCGGCGTGAGGACGAGCGGGATCAGCAGCCACGGCCAGAGGGCCGGGCGGGTGAGGGCGAAGCCGATCCCCCGGAACGCGTAGACGATCCCGCGGAAGAACCGGCTGACGGCGCCCGTCTCGCTCGGCGGCAGCGCCCTCGCGGGCATCGTCGTGCCGCACCGATGGCAGGGGGCGCCGCAGGCGGCGGCGGCCGCCTCGGCGGTCGGCTTGTGGCCGTCACGGGTCGGCCAGTTCCCGCACCGAGGGCAGCGGAGGACCGCCGGAGCGGGCGGCGGGGCCGGGGCCGGCTCGGGGGCGGAGGGCGCGTCGGCGGTCGGGGGGGCGGCGTCGGTCATCGCGTGTTCGTGGAGGCGGGCGGGAGGCGGCCTCTACCGTCTCGACTCTTCGGAGCTGATGTTGTCACACCCGAAGCGCCAGTATAGCATGGCTCGCCTGGAGGTTGTGTTCATGGCAACGCCCGAGGCGAGCTTCGCCGGCACCCGCCTGCCCGTGATCGGCGGGGCGGCGGCCGCGCCCGAGATCTCGACCGCACAGTCGGTCGGCAAGGACCGTCTCGACGAGGCGGAGGCCGCGCTCCGCGCGAGCGTCCGGATCCTCGGCGAGGAGGGAGCGGGCGTCGCGGTCGCGCACAGCGGCGGCGTCGACAGCGCGCTCCTCCTCGCGGTGTGCCACGAGGAGCTCGGCGATCGGTGCGTCGCGGTGACGGCCCGGTCGGGGAGCTACCCCGACGAGGAGCTCGCCGACGCCCGCCGCCTCGCGTCGGCCCTCGGCGCGCGCCACGTCGTCGTCGACACCGACGAGATGGCGCGCGAGGGCTACCGCGAGAACTCGACCGAGCGCTGCTACCACTGCAAGACCGAGCTCTTCGAGCACCTGCGCGCGATCGCGGACCGCGAGGGCCTCGGGACGATCGCCTACGGCGCCAACCTCGACGACGAGGGCGACCACCGGCCGGGTCACCGCGCAGCCGCCGAGTGGGGCGTGCGCGCGCCGCTCCTCGACGCGCGACTGGGCAAGGCCGAGGTGCGCGCGCTCGCGCGGCGTCTCGGCGTCGGCGTCTGGGACAAGCCCGCCTACGCGTGCCTGAGCTCGCGCGTCCCCTACGGGACCGCGATCACCGAGGAGACCCTCCGGCAGATCGAGGCGGCCGAGCGGGCCGTCCGCGGTCTGGGCTTCCGGCAGTTCCGGGTCCGCCACCACGACGCGGTCGCGCGGCTCGAGATCGCGCCCGACGAGCTGCCGCGCGCGTTCGAGCCGGAGACGCGCGCCGCCCTCGCCGCGGGCGTGAAGGCGGCCGGCTACTCGTTCTGCGCCCTCGACCTCGAGGGCTACCGGAGCGGGAGCATGAACGTCGGGATCGTCGCCGCCGCCAGGCCGACCGAGACCCGGTGATCCCGCCCGACGCCGCGGAACCCGCGGGCGCCGCCGTCGCCGAGATCGCGGGCCTCCGCCGGAAGGTCCGCGTCCTCCTCCTCGCCCTCGCGATCTTCGCGGTCGCGGCGGCGGCGATGAGCGTGCGGATGAATCGCCTCGCCCTCGAGCTCGAGCGCGAGAAGCGGCGCAGCGCGATCCCGGAGGGAGCGCTCCTTCCCCCGCTGCGGCTGACCGATCAGGACGGCGCCACCGTGGACACGGGCGAGCTCCGAGGAGCGCCCCTCCTCCTCGTGTTCGCCGCGCCCGGCTGCCCCGCCTGCCACGAGCGAGTGCTCGGCTGGCGGAAGCTCGCCGAGGAGCTGACGCCGCGCGGCCTCCTCGCCGTCGCCGTCCTCCGCGAAGGCGAGGCGGGCGAGACCGACGAGCTCGTGAAGAAGCTCGGCCCGGCGTTTCGAGTCTGCCGCGATGTCGAGGACCCGAGCGTCCTCGCCCTCTACCGGGGGACGAGCGTGCCGCGGAGCTATCTCGCCGACCGCTGGGGGATGCTCCTCGCCTCGGGGTCGCCGATGGAGCCGCTCGAACCGCGCCACGCCCGGGAGCTCCTCCTGGCCCGCTACCCCGAGCTCGGCGCCGACGAGGCCGTCCTCGCGGTCACGCGAAGGGTCTTTCCCGACGCGGCGAAGGCCGAGCGGATGGCCTGGCCCGAAGGCCCGACCCCCGAGCTCGGCCGCTGGGCGATCCGCGCGACCGACGCCGGCGGAGCCACCCTCGGCGCCGCCGCCGTGATCGAGCAGGACCTGAAGTGCCCCGTCTGCCACGACCTCCTCGCCGTCGCCGGCGTCGACCGCGAAGGCAAGGTCGCCGCCGTCGCGCTGCTCCGCCGGATCGAGGTCGCGGGAAGCGAGGTCGACGCGAAGCCGATGCTCGAACGGCTCCACGGCGCCCACGACGACGAGTCGATCGACGGCATCGACGGGATCAGCGGGGCGACGAAGTCGAGCCGGGCGCTTCGGGATGGGGTTCGGGCGATGCTGAAGGCGGTCGCGGCCCTGGAGTGAGCCGGTCCACGAACGGCAATCTCACGCAAAGGCGCGAAGGCGCAAAGGAGCGCTTGCCCGATCCGAGTCTCGGCGGACCGAGCGTCCTTTGCGCCTTTGCGCCTTTGCGTGAGATTCATTCCATCACGTCGAAGGGAAAAAGGGAGCGGCGCGCCTGGGGGAGGCGCGCCGCTCGGAATGGGTTCTGATCTGACGTTCGGTCTTACTCGCTACCCGAAGATCCAGCTCCAGAGCGAGTCCCACCAGAAGGTCCAGTCGCTCTCGGGCAGGCTGCCGGTCTCGTTGGTCGCTCCCGGAGTCTCCTGCGCGGGCTCGTCGTCGGCCGGCTGATCGTCGGTCGGCGCGGCGTCGTCCTCGAACGGATCCGCGGGCGGCTCGTCGCTCGGGAAGTCCCCGCCGGGGAGGTCACCATCGGCGACGTGAAGCTCTTCGGCCTCGTCGCAGATGATGCATCCGGACCACTTGATCAGCGCGTTGCCGCTGCTGACCAGGCCGTTGAAGAGCACCACCACGCCGCAGAACACGACGATGGAGACGATGATGCCGTACTCGCTCAGGCCTTCCCCGCGCTGGCGGCGAAGCCGGAGGGAGCGCGCTCCGGTGCGGCGGTCGGACGTGGCCGAGCAGGGCTCGGGGCACGCGTCAGTCATCAGAACCCCTTCCTCATGCAGCATCCGTGCTGCGCCCTATCTAATGCAATCGAGGCTCCAAAGACCGCCTCGAAGACCTAAGGCTCCGCCTCACAGTTCTTTCCGAGATGATGCGAGAGCGGGCCCCATCCGCGGCGTACCCGGATTTGACTCCATCTGGCCACATCCAGCCGCTCGACCGTCTCATCGCTGCGACGCGCGCGCTGCGTCATCGGAGCCCGGCGGCGCGTCATCGGAGGCCGGCGCCAGCGGCGGCGCCGACGCCATCCCCGTCGGGCCCGCCTCGGTCCGGGCGGCCTCCGCGCGTCGCGCTCGCCGCACGCTCCACGCGACGTCGAGCGCGTTGATCAGGTAGGTCGCGAGGATCCCGGCGACGAACGCGGCGAGGAACGGCTCCCGCAGACCGGGCCACGACCAGACGGGCCAGCCCACCGCCGCGCCGTGCCCACCGCTCCACGCGCTCGCGATCGCCTCGGTCAGCATGCCGAGGTAGCGGAACGTCTCGCTTCGGCCGAGCCCCTGCATGTGGTGGAAGAGGAAGGCCCAGGTGATCAGGAGCAGCGCCCCGAACGCGATCGGCCCGTCCATGAAGCGGCGAACGCCCGGCACGACGAGGCGGAGGACGACGTAGCCCGCTCCCCGCGGCACCGGCCGCGCCGGCTGCGGCCGCGTCGGAAGCGCGATCGCGATCAGGAGCGCCGCCGCGATGAGGGCGAGGGCGGTCCGCGAGCTTCCGTGCACGGCGAGGGTGGCGCGGTCGGGCGCGGACAGACCTTCGTTCTCGAGCTCCTCGATCCGGGCCGGGTCGCCGCGGCGGTAGAGGGTGTGGATGAAGGCGATCATCGTCTTTGCGTCCGCGCCGAGCAGGAGCTGGCCGAACCGGCGGGGGATGAGCGACCACCAGGCCGGCGCGCCGAGCACGGCCGCGTCGCGCTCGCCGCGGGTCGGCGGGGCGAGGCGCGGGCTCTCCCCGTCGAGGTAGGCGTGAAAGCCCGGGAGGTCCGCGGCCGCCCTGGCCTGCGCGTCGACGTCGCCGACGACGAGGGCGAGGTTCCAGCGCGCGAGCACGTCGTCCGGCGCCCGGGCGGTCGCCTCCTCGAGCAGCTCGCGGGCGCGGCGCGCGTCGCCTCGCGCGTGCGCCGCGACGGCGAGGTTCACGAGCGCCCGCGGGTCGGTCTGCACGAGCGACTCGAAGAGCGGGCCCGCCTCGGCGTGCCGGCCGGCGGACGCCCGCGCGTGCGCCAGGACGAAGCTCTCGATCGCGGCGGCGTCGGGATCCGCGTGGCCGGCTCGTGTCCGCGCCTCGGCGCGCTCGGCGAGCCGCTCCTCGAGCCAGCCGAGCGCCGCCGGGTGACCGGGGCTCGCCTCGAAGAGCTCGCCCGGCGCGGCGAGGCGGACCCGGACCGTCTCGAGCATCGCGTCCTGCACCGCGAGGACGCCGAAGAAGATGACGATCCCGAGCAGCAGCGCGGCCTTCTCGCCGCGGCTGACGTACGCCAGCAGGAGGTGGCGCAGCCGCAACGACGGACTGCGGGCGAGCGTCCGGATCTCGAGCCACACGCTGCGGATCCCGATCCGCGCCAGGTCCGCCCGCTGCATCCGCCGATAGCGGAGGAAGACCGCCGGGATCGCGAACAGGAACAGGAAGATCAGCCCCCACTGAAAGCAGAGGCGGGCGAGGAGATCGCCGGCGTAGAGGTCGGCCGAGCCGAGGCGGGCGAAGCCGTCCTCGCCCGGCAGCGCGCCGCGGACGCCGCCGGCCGCCTCGCCCTCGCCCTCGTCCGCCGCCGCGACGACGCCGCCGAAGAGCCGGCGCCACGCGACGATCTCCGCATCGCGCGTCCGGAGCTGCATCGCGCGCTCGGGTCGATCCCTCCGCTCGAGATCGCGGGCGCGCCGCTCGTTCCGCTCGACGACGGCCGCGAGGCGGGCGCCCGGCGACGACGGACCGAGCCCGGCGAGCTCGGGGCAGAGGCCGAAGGCGGTGACCCAGCGACGGAGCGCCGCTCCGTAGGCGCGGTCGGCGAACGGCCCGAGGCCGCCGAGCCCCGCGTCGGCGCCGAGGGCATCGGCCGCGAGGCCGACGTCGAGGACCGCCTGCGGATCGAGCTCGGGGTGGCGAAGCGCGGCCTCGAACGCGCGGGTCGCGCCGGCCTCGCCCGCGGTGCCGCGCGCGACCACGGCGGCGCCGAGCGCGTCGACGGCCTCGCCGATCGCGTTCGGCGCGTCCGCCGACGACTCGGGGCGGGCGGCCAGCCAGGCCCAGGCGGCCGGCACCGTCGGGGCGCTCGCGACGGCGACGTCGCGGCGGGCGAAGGCCTCGTCGCGGAGCCAGCTCGCGCGGGCGCGGCTCGCGATCGCGGGTCCGGCGCCGCGGCGGCCGCTCGCATCGACGGCGACGACGGCGGTCACCGGCGCGGGGACGACGCCGGCCGCGTCGGCGAGCGGCACCGACTCGGGGGCGATCGCGAGGACGAGCGCGAGGCCGCCGCCGGGCCGGGGCCGCGCCGATCGGATCGGGCCCGCCGCCGTGTGGCGGGCGAGGACCGCTCCGCTCCGCGCGTCGAGGACGAGCACGTCGAGGCCGCCGACGACGAAGACGGTCGACCGGTCGGCCGACCAGACCGCCCGCCGCGCGACCCGGAGACGCGGCGGAGCGCCGTCGGCCGCCTCGTCCGGGTCGTCCGCGCCGGGCGCAGCCGCGCCGAGCCGACCATCGCCCGGCCAGCGCCGATCCCACATCGGCAGGCCGTCGCCGGGGACGTCGGCCTCGAACGGGCCGACGGCCGCGATCGCCTCGATCCCGCGCGGACGCGCCTCGACGACGACCGGGCGCGCCAGCGCCGCGGCGAGGCGCCGTCCGGGCTCGCCGCCGGCAATGACCGCGACCTGCGCCAGGGCCTCGGCGCGGGCGACGCCGCGGTCACGCTCGAGGAGGTAGAGCGCGTCGCGGGCGAGGAACACGCTGCTCGCCGACAGCGGACGCTGGGCGAGCGCCGCGGAGAGGACGGCCAGCGCCGCGTCCTCGCCCTCGACGCCCCGGTGGCGGTCGCGCAGCCGCTCGGCGTGCGCGCCGAGGAGGTAGTGCGCGACGAGGCGCGCGGCCGCGGCCGAGCGCGCGCCGGGGGCGTAGCCGCGGGCGCCGATCGCGGCGAAGGCGACCGCGCGCGCCCCATCCGCGACGAGGGCGGCGGCCCGGGCCGGATCGTCGTGGCGCCGCACGACCCGGTCGAGCGCCTCGAGCAGCGGTCGGGCGTCGCCGACCGCGTCGGCTCCGCCCGCCTCCTCGATCGCCGCGCCTGCGTGGCGGCGGGCGCCGGCGCCGACGTCGGTCTCGGCGAGCCAGCGCTCGAGCGCCTTCGCCGCCCCCGGCCAGGGGCTCGCCCCGGACGGCGGGATCGCGTCGAGGACGGCCGCGAGCTGCGGCAGCCGCTCCCAGCCCTGCCGCGGCTCGCCCTCGAGCCCCGCGACCAGCTCGGCGAGGGGACCCTCGACGGCCACGTCCGGCGGGAGGCTGGCCGTCTCCGGGCGCGCCGGCGTCGGCGGCGACGCCATCCCGGTCACCGCCGAGACGACGAACCAGAGCAGGCCGAGGACGACGATCCCGGTCAGGGCCGCGGCGAGCAGCTCGCGCTTGCGGCGGAGGACGAACTTCTCGATCCGCGTCGTGAGGGTGATCGGCCGGGCGCGGACGGGCTCGCCGTCGAGGTGCCGCTGGATGTCTTTGGCGAGCTCCTCGGCCGACGGGTAGCGCCGGTGGCGGTTCTTCTCGAGCGCCTTCAGGACGATCCACTCGACCTCGCGCGGCACGCTCGGGTCGAGGTGCGTCGGGGGCTTGGGCTCCTCGTCGAGCACCTTCTGGATCACCTCGTAGACCGTCCGCCCGGTGAACGGCGGCGCGCCGGTGAGGCACTCGTAGAGCGTCGCGCCGAGGGCGTAGACGTCCGAGATCCGGTCGACCCGCTTGAAGTCACCCTGCGCCTGCTCGGGCGGCATGTAGGGCGGGCTGCCCATCGCGATGCCCTTCTCGGTGAGGGTCTCCTCGGTGCTCTTGGTGTCCTTGGCGAGCCCGAAGTCCATCACGAGCGGCTCGCGGTCGGCGGTGAGCAGGATGTTCGAGGGCTTGAGGTCGCGGTGGATGATCCCCTTGCGATGGGCGTAGTCGACGGCGAGGGCGACCTTGCGGACGATCTCGAGGCTGTCCCGCAGGGCGGGCCGCTCGCGCACGACCGCCTGGTGGAGCGTCTCGCCCTCGACGTAGTCCATCGTGAAGAAGTCGCGGCCGCGCGACCGGCCGACCTCGTAGACCGGCACGATGTTCGGGTGCCGAAGCTTCGCGACGGCGCGCGCCTCGCGCTGGAAACGGGCGAGGTCCTCCTCGGTCGCGACGCCGCCCTGGAGCACCTTGAGGGCGACGATCCGGTCGAGCCCCTTCTGCCGCGCCTTGTAGACGATGCCCATCCCGCCGCGGCCGATCTGGCCGAGCACCTCGTAGTTGCCGAGGGTGGAGCCCGCCTCGATCGCCCCCTCGTCCTCGTCGTCGTCATCGTCCCAGTCGAGGATGCCCGCGTTCTTCGATGCGGAGGTGGCCCGCGGCGACGGCGCCGCCGCCATCTCGGCGGTCCCGCCGGGCGCTCGGAACGAGGAGGTGTCGATCGTGCTCTCGTCCCGCGGCGGGGGCGCGGGGGCGGCCATCGTCTCCTCGAGCCCGTCGGCGCGCGCGGGCTCGGACGAGCGCGAAGAGGACGAGTCGCTCTCGGGAGGGAGGCCCGGCTCGGTGCCGGCGAGGCCGCACGCGGCGCAGACGTCCTCGCTCGCCGACACCTTGCCCGAGGCCGGCCCCTCGTAGGAGCGGCCACAGACGGTGCAGGTGCGGGTGCGGCTCGGTTCGGGCTCGCCCATGGGACGAGGCGATTATCGCGGATGGGGCCCCTCGGGTCGATGCTCGGCCTCGATGCGCTCGAGCCGGGCGCAGGTCAGTCTCCGCGGCCGCGGTCCGTCTCGGGGATCCTCGCGGCGACCTTCTCGAGGCGGTTCCGTTCGTTGTCGTTGATGGGCTGACGACGCCCCCACGCGACGATCCGACGCGTCGCCTCCGCGTCCCCCGCATCGAGGAGACGCTTGGCGCTTCGCGAGAAGAGCTTCCCGACGCCGAGCTCGGCATCGGGCACGACGAGCCGCGTGAGGAGCGCGAGGGCAGCCTCGGACCGGCCGTGGGACGCGTGGTGCGCGAACCCGATGGCGGCGGCGGCGAACGCGCCGTCGCCGCCGAGCGGCTCGATCGCCTCGGCGACCGCGTCGACCTCGGGGCGGCGGCAGACGACCGACCGTTCGAAGTCCCCGCACCGGATCGCGAGCTCGAGAGCCTCCTCGAGGAGTCGGCGGTCGAACCCGGCCCGCCCGGTCGTCCCGACGCGCCCGGCGGCGAGCGCCTCGGCCGTCTGCGTGATGATCTCGAGGAGGTCGACGACCTGCCGCTCGGTCATCTGGCCCCTGCGATCGTCCCGCGAGATCCGGAAGACGACGGTCGCGAGCTCGCGTCGCTCACCCGCAGCGAGGTGTCGCTGCCAGCCCCGCTCACCGAGCGCGATCGCCGCCTCGACGGGCTCCAGCGCGCGCCCCGCGTCGGCGGCGACGAGCGGCGTCATCGTCGAACCGACGAGGGCCGAGAGCTCGCGTCGGGGCCGCGCGGTGAGGAGTCGGCTCGCCTCGCCGCCGAGGGCGACGAGCGCCCAGCCGGGGACGTCGCCGGCGGTCGCCTCGCGCTCGAGGACGGCTCCGGCGAGTCGCCACGTCGCGACGGCGCGCTCGCCGAGGTCGCCGCTCACGCGCGCCATCGCGAGCTGGCGATAGACCGTCAGCCAGCCGACGTCGCGTCGCTCCGGCCGACGGGCCAGCTCGTCGGCCGCCCTCGCGCCGAGGAGCGTCGCGACGTCGGCGTCGTCCGAGAGGCTGAAGAGCCACGGGACGGTGCGCGTCGTCACGAAGTGGATGGCGAGCGCGACGAGGCTCCGCTCCTCGCGGCTCGAGCGGGAGCTCCAGGCCGCGGCGAACCTCGGCAGGGCAGTCGCGGTGAGCTCGCGCTTCGTCGGGTGCTCCTGGGGAAGGAGCAACGCTCCGAGCCGCAGCCACGGCGCCTCGCGGGTGATCGTCTCCGAGATCGCGCCGAGCTCCGCGCGGGACAGCTCGCCGAGCCGATCGAGGGCGGTCTCGGGCAAGGTCGGCGGCGGGAGGTGATGCGGGACGACGCGGGAGAGCGCGTCCGCGAGCATCCTCACCTCGTCCGGATCGGGCTCGGGCTCGTCCTCGAGGATCGCCTCGACGCGCGCCAGCGCGACGGCCGCGATGACCGCGTCCCACCGTGGCCCCATCCGGAGGGTGTCGGCGTCCGGTCGAGACCCGGCCCTGAGCGCCGCCCTCGTCAACGCGGGGCCCGGCGACCGATCGAGCCGCGCGAGCAGCTCGACGATGGCCTCGATGCACTCGGGGGGGCCGGGCGGGCTCCCCTGGCGCTCGAGGAGCGCGGCGAGCTCGTCCGCGCGTCCCGACCGGATCAGCAGCGCCGGGAGGGCCCCCGGATGCTCGCGCCACGGGGACGCGTCGAGGTTCGCGGTCCGGAGTCGGAGCGGATCGCCGGCGACCCTCACGAGCTCGTCGACGAGGCTCCGGCGAGCCGTGAAGCCGCCATCGGCGTCGTCGGTCGCGGCCGCGGACCCCGCCAGGGCCGTGGATGTAGCGGCGAGATCGAAGGCGTCTCCGCGAACGGCCGCCTCGAAGGCCGCCTCGACCGCGAGGCGCTCGGCGACGCCCGCGGCGGCGTGATCGTCGCCGTCACCCGGCCGAGAGAGCGTCATCGCGATCGCGCCGACGAGGGAGGCGAGGGCGAGGAGCGTGACGACCGCGGGCGCGCCGCTTCGCGCGGTGAGCCGTCTCGCCATCCGACGGAGCGCGCTCGGCGGCGACGCCTCGATCGACTCGCCGGTGAGCCAGCGCTCGAGGTCGTCGGCGAGCGCGGCGGCGCTCGGGTAACGATCGGCGGGCGGTCGTCGCATCGCCCTCCAGACGATCGCGTCGAGCGCCCGCGGGAGCCCGGGCACCCGCCGGCTCGGCGGGGGCGGCTCATCGACGAGGATCGCCCGCATGAGCTGGAGCGGCGGGACGTCGTCGCCGAACGGGGCCTGGCCGGTGAGGGCCGAGACGAGGAGCGCGCCGAGCGCCCAGACGTCGGTGGCGGGTCCGATCGCCTGATCCGGGTCGCCGCCCTTGAGCTGCTCGGGCGCCATGAAGGCGGGCGTCCCCAGGAGCTCGCCGGTCCGGGTGAGCGAGTCGGCGACCGCGTCGTAGGCGAGGCCGAAGTCGACCACCCGCGGCTGCCCGGTGGTGTCGATGAGGACGTTCTCGGGCTTGAGGTCCCGATGCGTCACGCCGTGGGCGTGGACGTGGTGGAGCGCGCGGGCGACCGCGATCACCATCGGCGCCACCTCCTCGGGCGGCAGCCGCCCCTCGCGAGAGAGAACGTCCGAGAGCGATCGCCCCGCGACGAGCTCCATCACGCAGTAGGGCGCGCCCTCCCGGATCTCGAACGCGTGGATCCGGACGATTCCGGGATGGGCGTCGACGCGCGCGAGCAGCTCCGCCTCGCGGCGGAAACGGGCGAGGGCCACCTCGGCGCGCCCGGAGGCGAGCCGGCTCGCGTGGATCGCCTTGAGGGCGTAGCGAACGCCGGTGGCCACGTGCCGGACGCGGTAGACCACGCCCATCCCGCCACGACCGAGCTCGGCCTCGACCTCGTAGGGGCCGAACCTGGGAGGCGTCGACGGCGGCGTCCCCGGCGAAGGCATCAGCGGTCGCCCGCGAGAAGGAGGTGCACCTCGTGCACGGTCGTGCCGGGCGCGATGACGATCTCGAGGGCGTCCATGGGAAGAAGTGTACCCGGTCGTCCGCCCGGGGGCCCACGACACCCGGTTCCGTTCAGGAATGACGAGGGCTCGCTCGAGGCAGCGACTCGGCGTTGACCGGAGACAATCCGCGCAATCCGCGAAATCCGCGGTTTCGTTCTCTCGAACGTTCCGACGCGTGGGGAACCGCGGATTGCGCGGATTGCGCGGATCGCGAGCTGCCGGATCCGAGTTCATTGCCGTCGCGCGTGTTCCAGGAACGACGGCATCTCACGCAAAGGCGCAAAGGCGCCAAGGAGCTCCACCCGATCCAGATCTCGGCTCGGAGCAACGACCCTTTGCGTCTTTGCGCCTTTGCGTGAGCTCTCTTCCGTCTGTTCCAGGAACACGAGATCGCGGGCGCCGAGTCAGGGTCGGTCGTGGGTCGGTGGGTACAAAGCGGAGGGCCGACCGGCGCTCGCCGAACGGCCCTCCGACAGACGGAGATCGAGTCTTGGTCGGGCGAGCGCGCGGCTCGCCCGGTGTCTCCTAGTTGCCGGCTCCCGCCGCCGCGCCCACGCTGCCGAGCGCGCCGCTGAGGAGGTCGCCGACGGCCTGCTCGCCGTTGGTCCCGGGGAGGCCGAGCCGGAGGCCGGTGCCGACCAGCTCGAAGATGATCCCCTGGTGGCCGATCCGGACGCCGTTCGGTCCGAACTCGACACTGGCGTTCTGGATCGCGAAGGTCACCTCCTTGTTGAGGGCGACGCCGGTCTGGCCGAGCTGCCCGAGGAGGAGGTTCGCGTCGATCCCGGCCACGGTGAGCGAGATGTTGATGTTGTCGATCCGGCTCGGGAGGGGGCTGCCGTTCCCACCGACCTGCATCTGGGTGTGGAGGGTCACCCGGCTGCCGCTGCCCATGCGGATCCCGACGCTGTTCTGGCCCATGCCGACGCGGATCGAGGAGCCGGCCGGGAAGTCGATGGCCAGGTCGAGGTCGGCGTCCACGTTCGCGCCCGTCGCCGGGTCGAAGTTGAGGCCGAGGGCGGTGTCGAGGTCGATCTCGGAGCCGTTGACGCTGCCGACGATGTTGCCGAAGGCGGCGCTCGCCTGCGGGAGGACGAGGTGCGTGCGCACCCGCGCCTCACGCTGGCTCGGATCGCGGTGACCGAGCCCGCCGTTCGCGGTCGGGACGAGGTCGCCGGTGTCGAAGCTGACGGTGGTGCCGTTGCCGAGCGTCACGTCGCCCTGGCCGCCGAACGGCAGGGGCGCGGTGAGCTGACCGTCGGCGGCGAGGCCGACGCTGCCCTGCGCACGGATCCGGTTGAAGCCGGTGCTGTTGCCGGCCGCGTCGCGACCGCTGTTCATGCTGAGGCGCAGGTCGACGTCGGTCGCCGGGGCGTTGGCGGTGATCGCGCCGGCCTGGACGTTCGTGTCGCGGATCTGGCCGTCGATCCGGGCGTCGATGTCGACGCCGTTCGGGCCGGTGGCGATGTTCGCGTCGATCCGGGTGCCGGCCGCGAGCGCGCCGCTGGCCGCCGCGGAGCCGTTGCCGAAGCCGACGGCCGCGTCGTTCGCGAGCACGCCGCTCACCTCGGTGTTGCTGCCGCCGAAGTCGAGCTTCTTCTGACCGGTCAGCGGGTCGGTCTGCGTGCCGAAGCTACCGCTCCAGCGCGCGACGGGGCGGCCGCTGCCGTCGCCGGTGAGGCTGAACGAATCGGGGAGGTTGACGCCGGCCGGCGCGAGGCCCGAGAGGCCGCGAGCGCTCATGGGACCGTCGGTCGAGAGGTCGAAGTTGCTGGCGACGTCGAAGTCGAACGGCTTCGCCGAGCCCGGACGGATCCGCGCCGAGCCGGTGCCCTCGAAGAGCGCCCGGACGCGGCCGCCGACGTCGATGCCGATCCCGCCGGGGATCAGGCCGTCGGCGAGCTGGAGGTTGTCGAGGTTGCCGTCGGCGCGGGCGGCGAAGTTCACGCCGATGTCCGCGTTACGGATGTTGCCGAGCGGGACGAAGCCCGACAGGTCGCCGCTGAGGTCGACCCGGCTCGGGGCGAGGGTTCCGCCGACCATGCCGGGGACGCCGATGTCGCCCTCGACCATGCCGGTGACGCTGAAGCCGCTGCTCGGGTCGATCTGGAGGGTGCCGTTGTCGAGGCGACCGTCGAGGCGGAGCTCGATCCGGCCGTCCTTGACCGCGATCTGGCCGGCGCCCTGCGGAAGCGGGAAGCGCGCTTCGTCGATCTCGCCGGCGAGGTGCACGGAGATCTCGGTGAGGGGGATCCCGGCCAGGTCGAAGCCGCCGGACCCGCCCGTCGCGATATCGTTGGTGATCGTGTTGACGCGGTTGGTGAAGCCGCCGGCCGGGCCGCGAGCGCCGGGCGCCTGGGGCGTCGGGGACGGCATGAGCGCCAGGAGGTCGTCGAGGGTGGGCGGCCAGCTCTGGATCACGAAGCCGCGGGGGAGGCTCACCGCGTCGCTGCCGGGCATCGCCACGTCACGCCAGTCGTTCATGATCCGGATGCCGATGATCGGGATGCGGAGGCCGCTCCACTGGAGGCGTCCGTCCGGCGTGATCCGGAGCTTCGGCATGACGGCGCCGATCAGGCCGGTGCCGTCGGTGTCGAGGACGGTGTTGCCCTCGCCGTCGCGGCTCACGCCCTTGATGATCATCTCCTGGGGGAAGAGCGACATCCCGAAGAGGCCGAGGTCGAGCTTCAGGCGAAGCCGGGCCTGCTCGTCGAGCCGGATGTTGCGGAAGCGAACGGGGCCGAAGATCTTCAGCGCCTCGCTCGGCTCGAACCGGAACGTCCGCAGGACGAGTCCGGGGTCTCCGGGGTTCCGGTCGAACTTCGCCTGGAGGTTGAGCTGCGTGCCGTTCGGGATGTCGAGCGGCCCGACCTCGACCTCGGCGCTCGACCCGCGTCCGTCATCGACGGTCGCCTGGGCGTGGAGCTCGAGCATCCGGAACGCCTGGACGTAGCGCCGGATCATGTCCTTGGACGGGTTCTGGAGGTTTACGTCGCCCGGGATGATGTTCCCACCCGCCGCGTTCGCGATCGGGTTGCGATTGGGGAGAGGAAGAACGGAATCGTCTGCTCGCGCGGTCGCGGTCACTCCTGCCGTGAGGAGCAGAACCGCGGTGGTGGTCGCGAGCAAGCTGGGTCGGACTCGACGCATGGCAGCCTCCTTGGTGCTTTGGCGCAGACGCGAGGGGAGGAAAAGCACACGCCGTGCCCGAAAACTCCGCCGTCCTGAACCCCTTTGCTTTCGGGACTTCCAGAAGATGACGCAAGGCGTAAAGCCCGAAATGCCCAGGACATGCGTGCCAGGAAGCGCGGCATCGCCGAGCTGAATTCCCAGATCTGGACGAGGAACGAGTCGCGGCGACGCGCGAAGGGTGGAGCGAAGAGCGAGGTCGTAAAGCCATCCCGACGAGGCAGTTCCGAGGCGTGCGACTCACCGTTGCTGGAGCGGAGCGCAGGCGTCGGCATGGGACTCCCGGGTGGGCAGCTCGCCATCCAGTCAATCCGACAATCCGCGGTTCCCACTGCTTCAACGCCGACAGAGGCCGAACCGCGGACTTCGCGGATTACACGGATTGGTTCCGGCGTCGCCGAGCCAATGACGACGCGTCGCGGTGCTCCGCCCGAGACTCCTGTTCCTGAAACAGCGGAACACGTGCGTGGGCAATGAGCTCGCGAGCCTCCAGCTCGCACTCCGCGTAATCCGCGTAATCCGCGGTTCCAACTCGTTGTTTGTTCTCCGCCGAAAGAACGAAACCGCGGATTACGCGGATTGCGCGGACTGTTC
>JAJDCQ010000102.1 GCA_029260755.1 Planctomycetota bacterium
TCGCCGGCCCTTGGGGCGGTCGCCGCCAAACGGCGCGAGGAGCGTCTCGACCTCGAGCCAGTCGGGCCGGGCCGCGCGCGAGAGATAGTGCCGGTGGCTGCTCCACTCGTAGGCCTTCGCCGTCCGAACGAGCCTCGCCTCGACGGGATTGTTGTGGACATAGCACCGCGAGGAGCAAGCAGCAACCATAGGCCTGACCCCTGCTGATGTGACCCCTACTGATGCTCGCGGATGCGCCCCGGACCTCCTGGACCGCGTCCTCTCCCTCCTCGCGGAGCAGCGATCCGACGAGGCGCTGGCCGCCGAGCTCGACGAGCTCCTGCCGCCGTCTTGATCGCGGAGCCGGTCCCGGCTCTCTTCGCGCCGGAGCAGCTCGTTCAGTCGTCCCGATCCCCGTCGTCGTCGCTCTCGTCTCGGGTCGACCCAGGCCACTGCGGCGGCGACTCCTTCGCGAACTGCTCGAGGTCTCGGGCGAGGGTCGCGGCGCGGCGGTAGCGGCGGTTCGGCTCCTTCTCGAGGCAGCGCATCACGATCGCGTCGAGGTCGTCGGGGATCCATGGCTCGAGCCGGACGGGCGGGACGGGGTCGTCGCGGCAGATCGCGTTGAGGATCGTCATCGTCGACTCGCCCTCGAACGGCAGTCGGCCGGTCACGGCCCGGTAGAGGATCACGCCGAGCGCCCAGATGTCGGTCGGCGGTCCCTGGAGGTCCTTTCGCGCCTTCACCTGCTCGGGGGCGAGGTAGGCCGGCGTGCCGACGACGACGTCGCTCTTCGTGATGTCGTCGTTGCCGTCGAGGTCGCGGGCGAGGCCGAAGTCACAGAGGTGCACTCCGCCGTCGTCGTCGAGGAGCACGTTCTGCGGCTTCACGTCGCGGTGGAGCGCCCCCTCCTCGTGGGCGTGGTGGAGGGCCCGCGCGATCGCGGCGATCGTCTCGGCGGCTTCTTTCGGCTCGAGCCGCCCCTCGCGCTCGATCAGCTTCTGGAAGCTCTCGCCGGGGATGAAGTCCATCACGAGGTAGACGTGGGCGGGCCCACCGTCGCCGGGGTCGTGCTCGCCGACGTCGTGGACGGTCACGATTCCGGGATGTCGGAAACGGGCGGTCAGGCGCGCCTCGCGGAGGAAGCGCGTCCGGTCCTCGTCCTCCGCCCAGCGCGACTCGAGGATGAGCTTGATCGCGACCGTGCGGCGCAGCCGCGCGTCGAACCCGCGAAAGACGCGCCCCATCCCGCCCCGCCCGATCTCCTCGAGGAGGATGTAGCGGCCGAGGCAGCGCCCGCCCCGGGCGCAGGCGACGCGGATCCTCCGGAGGAGCCCGTCGTCGGCCTCGATGTGGGCGAGGAGATCGGGGTCGCGTCGCACCTCGCCCTTGAGGCACGCGATCCCGAGTCGTTCGACGGCGCGGTCGAGCATCCGCGTGCGCGTGTCGTCCGTCTCGGGCGGCAGCGAGACGGTGCTCGCGTCGGGGACGTGGCTCGGCCCGGGCGGGACGCGTCGAGTCGAGCCCGAGTCGTCCTCGTCGGCGCCGGCGACGTTCGCCCCGTGCCAGCGGGCGAAGAGATCGCCCGCGGCCGACACCGACGCTCCGTCGGCGGCGAGCCGGGCGATCCCGGTCGTCGCGAGGAGCTCGGCGGCGCGGCCCCACCGGACCGGATCGGAGAGCTCGGCGGGCCCTCCTCGCCCCACCGGGCCACGGCGCCGCTGCGCCTCGTCGTAGAGGGCCCGGGCCGCGTCGTCGAGGCGCTCCCACCATCGGGCGAGCTGGCGGTGCTGCTCTTCGCCCGCCTGCTGGAGCGCCGTCGCCAGGATGTTCCCCAGCGAGTCGGGCGCCTCGCCGTCGCCTCCCTGCGTCGCCGCCCGATAGCCCTCGACGACGTGGTGCATCACGAGCTGGATGAGGAAGGGATGCCCGCCCGTCTCCTCGTGGAGCCGCTCGCGGAACGCGCCGTCGAGCTCCAGCCCCGAGGGCTCCCGCGCGAGCGCCGTCGTCGCTTCGGCGTCGAAGAGGCGCAGCCCGCGCCATGTCAGCACGTTCACGAGCGGGCTGCCCGCGTCGTGGTGGAGCGCGTCGAGGGCGGTGTGCCCCGAGAAGACGGCCGAGAGGTAAGGCGAGAGGGTCGGCTCGTTGTGGAGGAACGAGCGCCAGTTGGACAGGAACGCGCCGCCCCACTCCGCGTCGACGACCGGCTTGATCTCGTCGAAGAGGACGATCACCTGCGGGCGGAACTCGCTCGCGCCCGCGATGTGCTCCGCGAGCGCGCGCGCCGCCGGGTGGCGCGGTCCGCGCGGGCCGAGGTCGGCCCGCTCCGGCAGGGCCGCCGCGACGGACTCGATCAGCGCGTCGAAGACGCCGTCGGCGTCGCGGAGCGCCGGCAGCGAGTGGACGTCGAGGTAGACCGGGATCACCGCGAGCCCGGCCTCGCGGGCGCGGGCGTCCTCCGCGAGGAGGTCGGCCTCGATCCGCCGCAGGAGCGTCGTCTTCCCCATTCGACGGCCGCCGGCGAGGCCGTAGCTGCGCCCCTCGGTGAGGCCCGCGACCAGCTCGTCGGCGAGGGCGCGCCGCCCGTGGAAGAGCTCGGGATCGACGACGTCCCAGCGGTAGGGGTTGCGTCGCCGCCGGCTCATGACGAGCGCTTCCTCCCCTTCACCCGATCGAGCCAGCGACGGAGGAGCCCGAACCGCAGCCGATAGCGGTCGTCGTCGGTCAGCTCGACGAGCTGATAGCCCTTGAGGTGCTTCAGGGCCGAGTCGGCCGGCCGGTCGATCAGGCCGGAGATCTCGTGCGCGCAGGCGACGCCCTCGTGGATGAACTCGAGGATGTCGTACTCGAGCGGGAACTGGCGCTTCAGCCGGTCGAGGATCTCGTCGAAGACGACCGACTGATCGGAGACGAAGCCGGCGAGCGACTCCTCGACCATCGCCGCCTCGACCCGCTTCGGGTGCTCGTCACGCGCGATCACCCAGCTGCACAGTCGCCGGGTGAGGAACGGATGGCCGGCGGTCTCGCGGTAGATCACCTCGAGCGCGTCCGGATCGAACCGGATCCCCATGCGCTGCGACAGGCTGACGATCATGTCGTCGCACTCCGCCTGCCGCAGCGGCGGCACGTAGAGCTCCCGGTACTGCTGGAAGACCGGGTTGTCGCGCTCGCCGATCCGCGGGAGCTCGGCCACGAGTGGGTTCGCTCCGGCGACGACCGTCAGGACGCGCCCCTCGGTCTCCTGGGCGACGCCGCGCGCCCACGCGAACAGGTCGGCGCCGCCCGGCACCCAGCCCTCGCCGATCGGGAGGAGATACTCGACCTCGTCGATCGCGAGGATGATGCGGCCGCCCGGCACGCCGGGCCGCGACTTCGCCGCGTCGTCGAAGGCGTCGAGGACGCGGAGGATGTCGCCGTGGAAGCGGCCGGCGTTCCGCTCGACCTGGTGGACCGAGTTGAAGCGAGCGGCCCGGCCGAGCTCGAGCTTGACCTTGCCCGCCAGATCAGGATCGCGCTCCTCGAGGTCGTGGCCGAGCGCTCGACCGAGCCACCACCAGACGTACGGCATCTCGCGGACCGAGAGCCCCTGCATGTCGGCGTAGACGATCAGATCGTCGGGGTGGACCCGCCGGAGCTGCCGGAGGAACGAGGTCTTCCCCATCTTGCGGAGGCCGAAGATGCCGACGTGGTGCTTCTCGCGGACGAGCTGGGCGAAGCGGCGGAACTCGTGCTCGCGGCCGAAGAAGCCGTCGCCGCTGACCGGCACCTCGACGGCGAAGACGTCCCGCCGGCCGACCCACTCGCGGAGGAGCGCCGTGATCCGGGCGGCCGGCCCCTCGGGCGTCGCCGCGTCGCCAGCGTCCCCGTTCGGGGATGCGTCGCTCCCCGCGCCGGCGTCCTCGGCCTGCTTGAGGTCCGCCGCGTCGATCGGGACCAGCACCTCGGCCTGGTCCGCGAGCGATCGCCAGTAGGCGCTCCGGAGTCGCTCGACGTTCGGGTGAATGATGAAGCCATAGGCGGCCGTCGATGCGGACGCCGGTCGCCACGCGGCGAGCTCGCGCCGCCAGCTCTCGACCTGGGGCCACGTCGGCATCTTCTGAAACAGCCGGACGCGGACGGGGCCGTCGAGGCCGGGGAAGCCGCGGAGTCCCCGTCCGATCGAGTCGTTCGCCTCGATCTGGAGGCACGCGCCGGCCTTCTCGGTCCGCGCCGGCTCGATGTCGAAGCCGGCCTCCCGGAACCAGCGGGCCGCATCGCGGAGCAGCGGCATGGAGACGATCTTGTCCAGGAAGCGCAGCCGCCAGTCGTTCGCGCGCGGGATCTCGCGGTCGCGGGCGGTCCTCAGGATGCGCGTCGCGCGGCGCACCAGGCGGAGCGCGTCCGCCCGGTCGGGCTCGTCGAGGTAGGCCCGGCGCGCGAGCGACCCGACCTGCCAGACGAGGGAGGCGTCGGGCCTCGGGTCGTCCGCCTCCGCGAGTCGAAGCGCGATCAGGAGCGCCTCGCGGGCGTGGCCTCCCTCGCCGAGCGCCTTCACGATCGCGAGCTCGGTCCGGCGGGCGCCCCGGAAGCGCTCGTCGGCCTCGATGAGAATCCGCACCGCCTCCTCGGGCGCCTCGCGCGCCTCCTCGACGCTCGCGAGAGCGAGCGAGGCGGCCGCCGGCGCGGCGCCGGTCGCGATCGCCTCGCGGAGGCGCGCGCGCCCGGCGGCGCTCGTCCGGTCCTCCCGGATCGTCTCGAGCGCCTCGGCGTAGAGCGCCTCGGCCTGCTCTCCGAGGCGCTGGCGCTCCGGCTCCGGACGCTCGCCGTGGATCCGCTCGGCTCTGGGCAGACCGCCGCGGTCGGCCGGCTTCACGCTCAGGATTCCGACGCGGTCGCCCGGCACGGGGAGCTGGGCGCCTCGGTGAACGAGGGTCTCCCCGCGGGCGGTCTCCAGCAGGCTCGCCCCGTCGGAGCGACGCACCACGACCGCGGGCTCGGACGCCTCGGGCTCGGTATCGCGCTCCACCATGAAAGCGACCTTAGCAGCGGCCCGGCGGCGGGGGTAGCCGCGCCGAGCAACGTTGGCGCAGGGATGCCCCGAGGCGCTACCCTCACCGTGGGGACGAGAGGGATCTTGGCGGACATTGATGATCTGAGAAGTGCCGTCCTCGGCGCGCCCGATCCGTTCATCGGCACGGTCGTGGGCGCCTGGCGGGTCGAGCGCGAGCTCGGCCGGGGGGGGATCGGCAAGGTCTACCTCGCGCGGCATCAGAGCACCGGCGGGCTCGGCGCGCTCAAGGTTCTCCATGCCGCGGGCAGCCTCGGGTCGTCCGGCCGTGAGCGCTTCGAGCGCGGGTGCCGGGTCGGCGCCGGGATCTCCCACCCGAACCTGGTGCGCGTCCTCGACGGCGGCGTCCACGCCGAGCAGCCGTGGGTCGTGATGAGCTTCGTCGACGGGGCGTCGCTCGCGGCCGTGCTGCGCGGTCGCGGCGGACGGCTTCCGCCCGACGAGGCGCGGTCGATCACCCGGACGCTCGCCGGCGCGCTCGCGCACCTCCACCAGGCCGGCATCGTCCACCGCGACGTCAAGCCGAGCAACGTCCTGGTCGGAACCGACGGCGCGATCGCTCTGACCGACCTGGACCTGCTCCGCCCGGTCGACCAGGCCGAGAGCCTCACCCGGACGGGGACGACGGTCGGGACCGTCGCCTACATGGCGCCCGAGTGCCTGAGCGGGCAGGCCGTCGCCGCGTGCAACGACGTCTACGCCCTCGGCGCGCTCTGGTTCGAGCTGCTCACCGGCGAGCCGCCGTTCGGCAACGGGCCGACGGTCGTCCTCGCGGCGAAGATCATCCAGGGCGTCGCCGGTTCGGTCGCCGGCGTCCGGGCCGACGTCCCGCCGATCGACGCCTCGCTGATCGATCGGATGCTCCAGCGCGATCCCGCGCATCGTCCCGCGTCGATGGCGGCGGTGATCGCGGCGATCGATGCGCCGGCGTCCGAGCCGCCCGCGGCCCCCGTCGCCGCCGCGGCGCCGATCTCCGAGCCGCCCGCGCCCGCGTCGCCGGCCGCCGCGGCGAAGGGGCCCCGCCCGCGGCGCTCGAGCGGACGGCTCCCGCGCGCCGGCCGGGCCAGCAGCAGCGGATCGCTCCGCCGCGCGAACCGGCGGACGCAGCCGGAGATCGTTCCCCGTCGCGCGAACGAGGCGCTGATCATCGGCGTCCTCGTCGGGCTCGCGGTCGTCGTCGGCCTCGGCGGCCTGATCGCGCTCCGGTCGGGGGCGTCCGACCCGGTCGCGCCCGGACGGGGCGAGGTCGCCCGGACCGAGCCGGCGCCGGAAGCGGGAAGGCAGGAGGGAAGAAACGACGGGGCGACCCCGGATGCCGTCGAGCCCGAGCCCTCGACCGAGCCGGAGCCCGGTGGCGCCGTGGCCGCGCCGACGGGCGGCGCGGAGGCGCCCCCCACGCCCGCTCCCGACGCGACCGATCCAGCGTCGGCGCGGCCCGTCGAGGCGACGCCCGAGGAGCGCGCGCGCGACGCGTTCGCGACGTGGCGCGAGGCGCTGGCCGAGTCGCCCGACGCGGCCGCGATCGCGACGGCCGCCGCGGCGCTCGAGGCCGACGTGGCCGTCCACGGCGTCGCGTCGGTGACCGCCGAGGCGCGGCGCCTCCTCGAGACGCGCATGGTCCCGCTCCGGGCGGCCGAGCGCCAGGCGGCCGATCGGCTCGCCGGGCTCGTCCGGACGGCGCTCGCCGCCCGCGACCTCGACGCGGCGCGCGCGTCCATCGCCGGGCGCGGCCCCGCGCTACCCGGCGGACCGCTCCTCGTCGAGAGCGATCGCCTCGGCGGTCTCGTCGACGACGTGGCGCGCGTCCTCGCGCGCGTCCGCGACAACCTCGAGCGAGCCGCGGAGCCCGGCGACCTCGTCGTCCCGTACCGGAATCGCGACTGGACGCTCGTCCACGTCGACGCCGAGCGCTGCAGCCTCCGAAAGGGCGGCAGCCGCCGGACGCTCGAGCGCTCCGTCGTCGTCGCCGCTCTCCCACCGGCCGCCCTGCGCCGCGTCTTCGGCCTCGCCCCGGGCGCCGTCGACGCGGTCGAGCGGGCGCGCCTCGAGGCGGCGCTCCTCGCCGCCGTCGGCGAGGATCCGGCGGCGATCGCCCGCGCGTTCGCCGACGCGAAGGCGCGCGGCGCCGACGTGGCGCCGCTCGAGCCGGAGCTCGTCGCCCGCGGCATCGACCCGGCCGCGGCGCCGCCGCCGGCGGCCCTCGCCCCGCCGGGCGCCGCGTCTCCGACGCCGCCCGGCGCGAGTCCGCCAGCGCCTCCGGTCGCCTCGGGCGCCGTGCCGGCCTCGAAGACGCCCGCGCTGCCCACGCCGAAGAGGCCGGCCGGCCCGGTCGATGTCGCGGTCGAGCGGGTGCTCGCGAACGGCAAGTACGGCGTCGACGTCGGCCCGAAGGGGCGGGTCGTCGCGACCGGCGCCCTCGACGGCGTCCCGCGTCTCTGGAGGCTCGCCGACGGCAAGGTGATCGAGTCGTTCCGGGGCCACCACAAGACCGTGGTCGCCGTCGCGCTCGACCCGAGGCTGCGCTTCCTCGCGTCGGCCGATCAGGAAGGAAACGTCTTCGTCTACGACGTGCGAGACGGCAGCGCGCCGGCCGTGCGGCTGCCGGTGATGGCGGGGCTCACGGCGCTCGACTTCGCGCCGAGCGGCGAGGCCGTCGCGGTGGCGCTCAAGGCGGGACTCCACCTCTTCTCGCTCCGGAGCGGCAAGGGCGTCGACGTGAAGGTCGGGAGCGGCGGCTCCGCGGCGGCCGATGTCGCCTACCGCCCCGACGGCGAGGTCATCGCGACGGTCGGCGGCGGCGGGACGTTCATCCTCGACGCCGACGGCCGGGAGCTCGTCCGGCTCGACCCCGCCGGGACCGCCGACGCGGTCGCGTGGAGCCCCGACGGGCGCCTCCTCGCCGTCGCCGGCGATGGTGTCCGCGTCTTCGATCCGGTCGCCGGCGTCGAGGTCGTCCGCTTCCCGACCGTCTCGAAGGTGGTCGGGATCGCCTGGAGCCCGGACGGTCGGATGCTCGCGACCGCGCACGGAAACGCGGGAGAGCCGCTCTTCATCCACTCCGTCGCCGACGGAGCGCAGCTCGGCTACGCGGCGGCGTCGGCCGAGGCGATCCGCGTCGCCTGGAGCAAGGACGGCGCGATCGTGACGACCCACCACGACGTGAAGGCGCGGGTCTTCCGCCTCACCTCGCGCGGTCGGTAGGCCGCCTCACCAGTCCCAGGCGAACCGCTTCGCCGCGCGGAATCCGCGGATCGCGTCCTCGAGGGCGAGGTAGGCGACCGGGACGAGGAGGAGCGTCACGAACGTCGCGAGGAGCACGCCGAAGCCGAGCGAGACGGCCATCGGGATCAGGAACTGCGCCTGGGTGCTCTTCTCGAAGATCAACGGCATCAGACCGGCGAAGGTCGTCAGCGAGGTGAGCAGGATCGGGCGGAGGCGGGCGACGCCCGATCGGGCGACCGCGTCCCACGCCGTCGAGCCGCGCGCCCGCTCTCGGTTGATGAAGTCGATCAGGACGAGGCTGTCGTTCACCACGACGCCGGTCAGCGCGAGCATCCCGAGGAGGCTGAAGAACGAGAGGCTCATCCCCATGATCGAGTGCCCGACGACGGCGCTCGCCCACCCGAACGGGATGACGCACATGACGACGAGCGGCTGGAGGTACGACCGGAGCGGCACGGCCAGCAGGGCGTAGATCCCGAAGAGGACGAGGGCCAGGCCGAGGTAGAGGCTGCCGAGCGACTCGCGCTGCTCCGCCGCCTCGCCCGCCATCACGAAGCGGACGCCGGGGCGGTCGCGCATCAGGTCGGCGACGAACGCCTCGAGATCGGCGTTGATGGTCGTCGGGTCGGCGTTCTCCTTGTCGACGTCGGCGATCACCGAGATCGTGCGCTGCCGGTCGACCCGCGTGATGCTCGTCAGGCCGATCCCGCTCGTGACCTCGGCCACCTCGCCGAAGGGGACCTCCCGTCCGTCCGGCGTCCGGATCAGCATCGCGTCGAGATACCCGAACGAGCTCCGCTCCTCGGCCGGGTAGCGCACCATCACGCGCAGGTCCGAGCGACCTCGCT
This sequence comes from Planctomycetota bacterium, assembly GCA_029260755.1. Lineage (GTDB taxonomy): Bacteria > Planctomycetota > J058 > J058 > JAJDCQ01 > JAJDCQ01. The sequence continues at coordinate 9,097 of JAJDCQ010000102.1, forward strand.
GGATCCGCTGGGCCTCGGCGCCGAAGAAGCCCTGGCGCACCTGACCGGCGAGGTCGGCCAGCGTCACGCCGAGCTGCTCGGCGCCGGGCTTGAGGCGGAGCTGCACCTCCTGCTTGCCCTCGTCGAAGCTGTCGCTGATGTCGAACACGCCCGGATAACCGCCGAGGCGTTCCTTCACCGCGGCCGCCAGCCCGCGGAGCGCCTCGAGGTCGTTGCCGATGAGCTGGACGTCGATCGGGTCGCGGCTCCGCCCGATCTCGGCCCGGAAGTTGAGCTCGGTCGCGCCGGCGATCGGGCCGATCAGCTTCCGCCACTCGGTCACGAGCTCGCTGCTCGTGACCGTCAGGGTCCGGTCCTCGGGCGGCGTGATCTCGAACATGACCCGCCCGACGTGGCTCTGCCCGCCGCCCTGGCCGCCCGACGAGCCCGCGGTCGCGAGAATTCCGCGGACGATGCTCTCGCCCGTCTCGGGCTCGATGTGGCGGCCGCGCAGGGTGGCCGCGGCCGCGGCGATCCGATCGACGTTGCGCTTCGTCACCTCGAAGCTCGTCCCGACCGGCATCGCGAGCGAGGCGCGCGCCGTCTCGCTCTGCACCCGCGGGAAGAAGATGAACTTGACGTGCCCCGCGAAGACGACGCTGCCGACGATCATCAGCAGCCCCACGAAGATCGAGATCGCGGTGTAGCGGTGCGCCAGGGCGAGCTCGAGGACCGGGCGGTAGATGCGGTCGCCGAGCGCCTCGAGCCGGTCTGCGATCCAGCCCTGGAGGCGGCCCACGAGCCCGGTCCGGTCGTCGCGATCGACGCGGACGTGCTTGAGGTGGGTCGGCAGGACGAGCTTGCTCTCGAGGAGCGAGAACAGGAGCACCGGGATCACGATCATCGGGATCTGCGCGAAGATCGGTCCGCGGCGTCCGCCCATCATCATGACGGGGAGGAACGCGACGATCGTCGTCAGGACGCCGAAGGTGACCGGGACGGCCACCTCCTTCGTCCCCTCGATCGCCGCCGTCTCGCCGTCGCCACCGCGGCGGAGATGGGTGTAGATGTTCTCGCCGGTCACGATGGCGTCGTCGACGACGATCCCGAGCACGAGGATGAAGGCGAAGACGCTGACGATGTTGATCGTCACGCCGATGGAGGGGAGGACCGCGAGCGCCCCCATGAAGCTGACCGGGATGCCGACGCAGACCCACACGGCGATCCGCGGCCGGAGGAACAGGCCGAGGAGCAGCATCACGAGGAGGCCGCCCTGGAAGGCGTTCACGAGGAGGGTGCTCAGGCGCTTCTCGATGATGACGGACCGGTCGCGCCAGTAGTCGATCGAGGCGCCCGGCGGGAGGGTCGCGCCGGTCCGGCGGACGTAGTCCTTGACCTGCTCCGCGAGGTCGATCGCGTTCTGGTCGCCGACCCGGTAGACCTCGAGGAGGACGCACGGCTCGCCGTCGAAGGTCGCCTCGAGGGCGGTCTCCTCGAACCCGTCGCCGATCGTCGCGAGGTCGCGGACCCGGATCTCGGTGCCGTCGACCCGCCGGATCACGACGAGCTCGCCGAACTGCTCGCCGCGGTAGCGCTGCCCGAGGGTGCGCAGGCGGATCTCGCCGCCGGCGGTCTTGAGCGAGCCGGCGGGGAGGTCGAGCGATGCGCGGCGGATCGCCGAGGTGACGGACTCGAAGCTCAGGCCGTACTTCTGGAGGGCCGACTCCGAGACCTCGATCGCGATCTCGTAGGGGCGCACCTCGGTCAGGTCGACCTGGCTCACGCCGGGCAGGTTCGCGATCTCGTCGCGGACCCGCTCCCCGAGGCGACGGAGCGGGCGTTCGCCGATGTCGCCGGCGACGACGACGCCGATCACCTCGCGCCGGCGCTTGGCGATCGAGAAGACCGGTCGCTCGGCGTCGTCGGGGAAGGTGTTGATGGCGTCGACCCGGTTCTTGATGTCGTCGAGGAGCTCGCGCGGGTCGTTCCCCGAGGCGACCTCGACGTCGACCGAGCCGGCGCCCTCGCTGGCGCTCGAGCGGATCTCCTCGATGCCGACGAGATCGGCGACGGCCTCCTCGATCTTGACGACGAGCCCCTCCTCGACCTCGGACGGGGTCGCGCCGCGGTACCCGACGCGGATCGAGACGACGTCGGAGGTGAACTCGGGGAAGACCTCGAGGACGAGCCGCTCGCGGAGCGACACGGCGCCCGCGACGATGATCACCACGAGGAGGAGGTTGGCGGCGACGCCGTTCCGGCAGAACCAGGCGATCACCGGGGTGGGCCCCCAGGATCAGCGCGCTCGCCGCGCTCGGGGCGCTCGGCGCGCTCCCCGCGGATGCGGACGGCTACCTCGTCGCCGGCGAACACCACCGGCGTGGTGCAGATGAACGCGCCGTCGTCGATGTCGTCGGCGCGGAAGACGACCACGTCGGGCGCCCTCCAGGCGACCTCGATTCGCCGGCGGACGAGGACGCCCCGGGCGCGGTCGACGATGAGGATCTCGTCCTCGCCGTGGACGAGCGCGCGGGGGACGACGAAGACACCCTCGAGGGTGCGGCCCTCGATCGCCGCCCGGACGAACGTGCCGACGCGCAGCGGCGGCCGTCCTGCGCGAGCCTGGCCGTAGGGGTCGTCGACGCGCGCGACGACGAAGAGCTGGCGGCTCTCGGGGTCGACGGCGCCCTCGGTCCGGACGACCTCGCCGGTCCAGCGATCCCGGGTCGCGCCGCGGTCGACGGTGAGCTCGACGGCCGGGCGGACGTCGTCGCCCGGCGCGGAGAGGCCGTCGTCGCGCTCGCGCCGGCCGACCGGGAGGTCGCAGAACGCGAGCTGTCGATCGGTCAGGGGGAGCCGGACCTCGGCCCGATCGACGGCGTAGATCGTCGCGAGCGGCGTCCCGGCGGTGACGTAGTCGCCGGCGTCGACGGAGCGCCGCCGGACGCGGCCGTGGTAGGGGGCGACGATGCGGGTCCGTTGGGCGGCGAGCTCGGCCTCCTCGAGGCGCGCGACGCCGAGGGCGACGGCGCTGCCGACGCGGGTCCGGCGCACGGCGAGCAGCATCGCCTCGGCGCGGAGCTCCTCGAGACGCGTGCGCGCGGTCAGCTCGGCCCGCTGGGCGGTCTCGAGGTCGGCGTCGGTCTGCATCCCGTCTGCGAGGAGGGACCGGATCCGGGTGAGCGAGCGCCCGTGGAGGTCGACGAGCTCCTGGGCGAGCCGCACCTGGCGTGCGTTGCCGATGATCTGGGCGTCGAGCTCGGTGAGGGAGCCCTTCGCCTGGTTGAGCTCCTCGCGGAGCCGGCGGACGGCGAGCTCGTGATCCTCGGCGTCGATCCGGACGAGCAGCTCGCCCGCGCGGAAGAAGCCGCCGTCATGGAAGGGCTCGGAGACCTCGATCACGCGGCCGGCGACGAGGGCGGCGATCCTGCTCTCGGTCGGGGCGCGGACGACGCCGCGACTCTCGAGGGTGATCTGGAAGCTCCGCCGCGCGATCGGCTCGACGTCGATCGAGACGACGCTCGGCGGCGGCTGCCGGCGTGACGCCTCGGGCGCCGCGTTCCAGATCCGGCGCGCGACGTCGGCGCTCAGGGCGAGGATCGCGATCGGCAGGACGACGCGGACGACGTACTTGAGCGCGATCGGCCCGCCCGCGGGCGGGCCAATGGCGCCGAGGTCCGGACGGGGCGGCTCGGAGGACGGCTCGGTCACCCGTCCATGATTAGCAGATATCGGCCCCGTCCGCGACGGTCGAGGGGAGGATTCCGTCGACGCTCAGGGCGTCAGCTCGACCGTCAGGTCCGACCACGTCCAGCCGAACGAGGGCACCTCCGGGCCGTGAGCGCCCGGCTCGCCGTTGCCGAAGTAGAGCATGAAGGCGCCATCCGCCGGCGAGCGCAGGGCCGTCTGCGGGCTCCGATCGGCGATCGTCGCCACGACCCGGCCCGTGCCGCGGTCGGTGACGGTCTCCTCGATCCGATCGTTGCGGTAGACCCATCGGACGCGGTAGGTCCGCCCTGGCTCGAGGCGGGCGCCGGTCGTCTTCGTGGTCGCCTCGGTCCGGGCGTGGACGAGGTTGCGGCCGGGGCCGCGCGCGTTGAGGTAGCCGAAGATGTTGCCCTGCCAGCGCGGGAAGAGCCGCGGCGGGACGCCGTAGCGGCCGCGCTGGATCCAGATGAGGTTGTGGAGGCCGGCGCGGTCGGGGCCGTGCCAGCCGCCGTGGGTGACGTCGAAGGTCACCTCCATCCGTGAGAACGCCCGGTTCGGGGGGACGTCGACGTTGATGATCCGCGTCGGGTCGAGCGGGCTCGCGGCGTGGAAACGACCGATCCGCTCGAAGGCGACGCCGCCGGCGGGCGCGCGGGCGCGGCGGCCGACGACGATCGTGTAACGGGCCGCGAGGAGCGCGCCGGCGGGCGTCGGCGCGGTGACCGTCACCTCGACCGTTCCGGTCGCCGTCGGCGTCCCCGCGAGGGCGCCGGTCGCATCGAGGGAGAGGCCGGCCGGCAGCGTCCCGTGGGCGACGCGCACGTCGCGGAGCGAGCCGACGCCGGGCGCGGTGATCCGGAACGGACCGAACGGCTCGCCGACGCGACCTTCGAGGCGCGTCGTCGACGCCGGCGCGAGCTCGGGCGTCCCGGCCGGCCGACGGATGTGGAGGAGCGCGGAGCCGGCGAACGGCGCCTGGAGCGTCCGGCGAGCGCCGCCCGCCACGGCTCCGCCGGCGACGAGGGTGTCGCGGGCGACGTCGAGCCACTCGGCCTCGAGGTCGCCGGGCGCGGCGCCGAGGTCGACCTCCACCGGGCCGCCGCCCGGAACCCAGACGAGGAGCTCGTTCGCGGGGTCGGCGAGGCAGTAGCCGGTCGAGGCGAGGGCGCGGCGCGGCGTCATCCGCGTGAGCTCGACCCGCTCCGACGCGCGGCGGACCTGGCCGAGGGCGCGCCGGATCCCGGTGAACGGGGAGGCCTGCGACAGGTCGTCGAGGCGGTCGATCACGATCGGGTGGTGTCCGCGGAGGAAGCTTCGCCAAGGGAATCGCGGGTCGTGGCGGTAGGCCGCGAAGTGGTCGGTGTCGTGAATGACGACCTTCGCGCCGTCGGCCTCGGGTGGATTCCGGTAGGAGTCGAACCCGCCGGTGCGCGACTTCGGGCTGATCCAGTCGGCCTCGCTCGTGAAGAGCTCGGCGTTGGTCCCGTCGCCCTGGCGGAAGGTCATCCCGATCGGGTGGCGGTTCGGCAGGGTCGCCTGGAGGCTCTTCACGAACCGGATGATCCGGTACTGCCAGGCGGCGTCGCCGTCGCGCGACTCGTTCGCGACCTCGTAGAGGACGTTGTCGAGGTCGTTGACCGTCTCGATCACCTTGCGGACGTAGGCGAGCTGCACGTCGGTGGCGCGCGGGTTCGCGAGGGTGTGGACCTCCTGGCCCGACCCGTCGCGGTTCTGGTCGCCGTTCACGCCGTTCACGTTGTTCGCCGCGTTCAGGTAGTGGCCGAACCAGGTGTTCGCGTCGCGGATCGAGACGCCCTGGAACAGCATCACGATCACGTAGAGGCCGCGGTCCCGGGCGGCCTCGACGCGGGTCCGGAGGCGGTCGAAGTAGGCCTGATCGAAGCGGTCGAGGTCGAACTTCGGCTGGCCGTCGCGGGCGCGTCCGGGCCCGGTGCGCTGGAACGGCATCGGGTGCGCGATCGCGGTCGGGTCGGTCGAGCTGGCGTCGCGGGTCGTCTCGACGCACCACATCCTGATGACGCTGTGGCCGCGCGCGACGAGCAGGTCGAGGTAGGCGTCGTAGTCGAAGACGCGGCGCTGGTTCCAGGCGTCGTCCTGCAGCTCCCAGCCCTCGTGGCTCCCGACGAGGAGGACCGGTCGTCCGGCGGGGTCGGCGAAGTAGCGCGGGTTGTCGGGATGGACCCGGAGCGGGCCCATCGCCGTGCTCGGGGTGGGCGTCGGGGTCGGTGTCGGCGTTGGGGTCGGCGCGGGCGTGGGTGGTGGGTTCCGGCGTCGGCGTCGACCGAAGCCCGAGGCCGGCGCGACCGCCGCCAGGGAGGCGACCGTGATGGTGGCAATGATGATGACGGCAACGCGGACGGACGCCGCGCAGCGGAAACTCCGACTCAAGGCCTTTCCCCTCTCTCTCTCGCGCGGCGCCCGGAGCGCCGCTCCCCGCTCGCTTCCGGGCGGGGCCTCTCTCGAGGGGCCTTACAGCGGGCGGCGTCGGGAGCTTCGAACCCGAGGAGACACGGCGCGTAACTTTACGCTGTCGTGACGGAGCGGACGGTGGCTCGTCGGCAAGCCCCCCCGTGGCTCTTCGTTCCGGAGACGTCCTCGGCTAGAATCGTAGGCGAACGTTCGGGCTCGACGTTCGGGCTACTTCCCCCGGGACTTACGGATGACCTTCCACGTCAAGCTCCTCGGAGAGCGACCGGCCGACGCGCCGATCGCCGCGGGCCGCCCGCGCACGATCGGGCGTGGTGGCGACGTCGACATCCTCGTCGACGCCGAGGGGGTCGCGTCGGTCCACTGCGAGCTCGAGGTCACGGCGACCGGCCTCCTCGTCCGGGATCGGAGCGGCGGCGACACCCGCGTGAATGGCCAGCCGCCCGCCGAGGGCGGGACCGAGGCGCGGCCGGGCGATCAGATCGCCGTGGGCACCGCTCATCTCGTCGTCGAGCGTCCGCCCGACGCCGACCTCATGCGGCGGCCGACCGGTCGCCCGCTCGCGGGGCGGATCCGGCGCGACAACTTCCCGGTCCTGCGCGGCTACGACCTCCTCGAGCTACTCGGCGAGGGGACGACCGGCGACGTCTACCGCGCGCTCACCCGGGAAGATCGACGCCCGGTCGCCCTCCGGGCGCTCAAGCCGCTCGCCTCGGAGGCGCTCGTCACGCGGTTCCTGCGCTCGGCGCGCGCGCTGATCGGGTTCGAGCACCCGAACGTCGTCGAGTTCGTCGACGTCTCGGGCGAGGACCAGGACGCTCCGTTCATCGCGATGGAGCTGCTCCGCGGGCCGACGCTCCACGAGCTCTGCGACGGCGGACCGCTCGGACCGCGCGAGGCGCTCACGTTCGGGGCGCAGGTGGCGCGCGCCCTCGCGGCGATCCACGATCGCGGCCTGGTGCACCGCAACGTCGCGCCGCGCCACCTCCTCGTGCTCGCCGGCGGGATCGTGAAGCTGACCGGCTTCACGGTGGTCAAGGTGCGTGACGACGAGGCGCAGCTCACCAACCTCTCCGACATCATCGGCAGCCTCACCTACAGCTCGCCCGAGCAGGCGCAGCACCCGAACGACGTCGACCATCGGGCCGACCTCTACTCGCTCGGCGCCGTGCTCTTCCACGCGCTCGCCGGCAACCCACCGTTCGTCGGCAAGGAGATCGAGGTCTTCCGGCGCGTCCTCCAGGAGACGCCGCCGGCCCTGAGCGACCTCGTCCCGACCGCTCCGGCGACCCTGTCGGACGCCGTGGCTCGCCTTCTCGAGAAGAAGCCCGAGGACCGCCTCGCGACCGCGAGCGACGTCGAGCGGATCCTCGTCGATGCCCTCGCGGCGACCTGCCGCACCCCCGACGGGCGGCTGCGGAGCGGCTACGTCGGATCGGAGCTCCTCGAGATCGTTCGCCACCTCGAGCACGCCGCCGCCGACGGGCGGCTGCGAGTGGTCGCCCCCGGCGTCACCGGCGAGATCGTCCTCGCCGAAGGCGTGATCGTCGATGCGTCGGCGACCGGCCCGCTCGAGGGCGAGGCCGCGGTGATGGCGCTGCTCGACACCCTCGAGGGCACCTTCGAGCTCCTCGCCGAGCTGCCCCCGCCGCCGGAGCGTCGGATCGCGATGAGCGCGACGGCGGCGGCCCTCACCGCGTCGCGGCGGCGGGTGGCGGCGGCGACCTAGGAGCCTGTTGCAGCGGGATCGGGAGCGCGCCGTGGACTACCCTCATCCGAAGAGCTTCGAGCAGTTCTGGCCCTACTACGTGGCCGAGCACAGCACCGTCGGCTGCCGGGTGCTCCACTACATCGGAACGACCGCGGTGATCGCCCTCTCCGTCGTCGCCGCGGTGACCGGTGATCTCCGCTGGCTGATCGGCCTTCCCCTCGCGGGGTACGGGTGCGCGTGGATCGGGCACTTCTTCGTCGAGCGCAACCGCCCCGCGACGTTCCGGCATCCGCTCTGGTCGTTGATCTCCGACTTCCGGATGTACGGCTTCTTCCTGACCGGGCGGATGGGCCGGGAGGTCGAGCGCGTCCTCGCGCTCGAGCAGGCGTCTCCGCGCGATGCGACCGAGTCCACCCTCGAGCCGGCCGCGCGCTAGGAGCCCTAGCCCGCCCTAGCGGCTCGCGTCTCCGGTCGGCAGCTCCACGATCCTCCAGTCATCGTCCGCCGTCGCGCGTCGAAGACGATAGAACGCCGCGGGCGTCGCTGGCATGCGCAGGACGACGAGCGCCTCGTTTCCTCGGACGCGCTCGCGACAGCGGGGGCGGTAGGTGGCGGGGTCCTTCGATCGATTCGGCGGCGACGGGCGAGCGAGGAGGTCGCCGACGAAGACCTCGGTGAGGCGGTCCCCTTCCTTCTCCCAGAGACGGTCGAGCTTCCCGGGGTCGTCGCGCGCGGCGCGCTCGCCGAAGAGCTGACGGCCGACGATCTCCTTCGCGTCGACGAGCGCCCGGAGCGCGTCCGGATCGCGGCGGGCGAGGGCCGCCTCGAACCGGGCGACCGTCTCGCTCGCCGAGCGGCGGGTCGTGTCGTCGTCGCCCGCGGCCGCCGGGACGCCGGCCGCGAGCAACATGAGACTCGCGACGACCGCCGCCGCCGCCGTCGCGCCCCGGGGCGTGTTCATGTCCGGACCCTCGTTCGTTCGATCCTTCCCGTCGGGAGGGAACGCGCGAACGGGGTCGTGGCCGGCTCAGCGAACCCGGCCGAGCGGCGTCCCGGGTCGCGCGAACGAGACGTAAGCCTCGCCGTCGGTGGAGATCCCGAGGTCGCGGAGGCATTGACGGCCGAGGTCGATCACGCGGCGGGTCCGCGTGTTCGGACCCCAGTCGACGGGGCGAACGACGATCGCGACGCCGTTCTTGGGGCTGACGACGAGCAGCCGGGCCTTGCGCCACCACGTGCGTCCGCGCGGGCCGTAGTCGAAGCGCATCGCCGCGTAGTAGTAGTCCTCGGGGTTGCGGGCGAGCTCGGAGCTGCTCGGCTGGCTTTGCCGGTGGAGCGACCGGAGGCGCTCGCCGGTGATCGCGCCGGTCTCGGTCGAGCTGACGCCGCGGTCGCTCGGGCCGCCGAACCAGCTCACCGTCCCGGCCGCGAACGAGCGGCCGCGGTGGGTGATGGACCGGCCGTAGGGCTCGACGCTGATCCCGAAGACGCTCCGGAGCGTTCCGTTTCGGATCCCGGCCCGCGGGATCGGGACGCCGTCCTGGGTGAGACCGGCATGGATCGCCTGCCAGCCGCTTCCCGTCGGCGTGGGCGTCGGGGTCGGCGTCGGGCGGGGCGTCGGCGCGGGCGCCGCGTCGGTGCTCGCCGCACGGGTGTAGCCGCCGTGGCACCACCGACGGCTGCCGCTGCCCCAGGGGATCGCGACCCAGACGCCCGAGCGGGCGAGGACCGGATAGACCTGACCGCGACGGATACTGCCAACGCGGCCGTTCGAGGTGGATGGACCGGTCCGGACGTTCAGGACGCTGGCGGTCACCTCGACGGCGGCGGTGCGCGCGGAGGCGAGGTAGCCGCCGTGGACCCAGGCCGTCTGGCCGCGGTGCGCGATCCGGCGCCACGCACCGCGCTCCTCGACGCTCACGACGAGGTCGGCGCGACGGAGGCTGCCGACGGTCCGGTAGCCGGTGCCCGGGCCGGAGCGAACGTTGAGCGCGCCGGCCGTCACCGAGAAGCCGTCGAGGCCGCTGCCGACGCCGCCGATCCCGAGCGCGCGCGCGGCGCGAGCATCCTCGGGCGAGGCGAGGCGGACGGCGGTGCCGATCGGGCGTCCGGCGCGCACCCGGTCGCCGGCCCGTCCCGGCAGCCAGCAGCGCGCGCCGTAGCGGCGAACCTCGAAGTGGACGTGGTGGCCGCTCGCCCGCCCGGTCGCGCCCTCGAGTCCGATCGGGTGGCCGCGCGCGACGGTCTGACCGACGGCCACGTCGACCCGGTCGAGGTGGGCGTAGAGGGTCTCGAAACCGTCATCGTGGGCGATCCGGACGAGCCGTCCGAAACCGCCGCGCGGCCCGGCCCAGGTGACCTTCCCCCCGGCGGCGGCGAGCACCTTCGCCCCGGGCGTGCACCCCGACGCGATGTCGAGCGCGCCGTGGGCGCCGTCGGCGCGTCGATCGGCGAAGCCGCTCGTGACGGTGCCGCCGACCGGATAGACCGCCCCGGCGGCCGAGGCCACCGATGGGTACAGGACAACGCCGCCGAGCGAGAGAAGCCCGGCGGCGATGAGGGTCGCGGAGAGAGTGATGCGATGAGAGAACGGGCTCGACACGGGAACGCCTCCAAAGACGCGGTGCCAGGCCCCTCTCTCACCTGGCGTAGCCGCCCCCACCCCCCGACCGTGCAGAAAATCCAACCCACCTCGCAAGCCGCTGATCAGCAGAAGCTTACAATCGAGGGGTCAGGTCCAGTATTTTTACGGTTTGGCGGTCGAAATGGTAAAAATACTGGACCGGACCCCTCAGGGGCTAAGCGCCTTGGAGTGGGCGTCTTGTGGCGTGTGTATGAATGGAGGCTCGAAGACCTTGTTCGGATTCGTGAAGCGGGCCGTGCGGCGGGTCCTCGCGGCGCCCGCTCCCTTTCGGGTGCTCGGGGACAAGGTGCTCGTGCGCCGCGCCGAGGCGGCTTCCGAGACCGAGCGGGGGCTTCTCCTTCCCGACGCGGGCGGGGGGAAGCCGTGCGAGGGGGAGGTCGTGGCGGTCGGACCGGGGACGCTTTTGGCCAATGGGCGCTACGCGGCGACGGCGGCTTCGATCGGCGACTGGGTCTTCTTCGGTCGGATGGCCGGCAAGGAGATCACCGTCGACGGCGTCCACTACGTCGTCCTCCAGGATCACGAGGTCCTGGCGGCGCTCGATTAGCGATCGGTCCGTAGGCGACGAAGCCCGCCCAGTGGCGCGGCTCGGCGAACGGGCGGTGGCGACGCTTCACCTCGTGCCCCGCGAGCAGGCTCGCCTCGGGGTCGACCGTCTCGACCTCGCGGCTCCGGAGCGCGCGCGCCGCCTCGCGGAGCGCGACGGCCGGGGCGAGGGCGCGGTCTCCGTCGAGGACGCGGGCGTAGAGCTCGGTCATGAGCGCGCGCGTCGCGGCGTCGTCGACCGGCCACAGGCTCGCGACGACGCGCTCCGCTCCCGCTTCCCGGAACCCGCGGACCAGCCCGAGGACGCCCTCGCCCGCCCGCGTGTCGCCGCGCGCCGTGTCGCACGCGGAGAGGCAGACGAGCTCGGCCGCCTCGAGGTCGAGGGCGGCCGCCTCGAGCGCGGTCAGGATCCCGTCGTCGCGCCCGCCTCCGCGGCGACCGCTCGCGCCCGCGAGGGCGAGCCCGGCCGCCAGCATCGGATCGGGCGTCGCCGCGTGCCGGACCAGCCTCGGCGCGAGCGCGTCGCCGTCGGTCGCGCGAAGCGCCGCGCCGATGTCGTCGCGGACGAAGCCGTGGGTCGCGAGGTGGATGATGCGTCGCCCGCGGACGAGCCGCCGCAGGCGCGCCTCGGTCGCGCCGGCGGCCGAGAGGGTGACGACCGGCGCGCCCGGCGCCGCCTCGGCGAAGAGCGCGGCGACGGTGGCCACCTCGACCTCGGTGTGCGGAAGCGGCTCGAACCGCCGCCCGGGGCCGACGAGCGATCCGGCTCCGCCGTCGCCGCGATCGGTCTCGGTCGCGATGAACGCCGCGCCGAGCGGACCGCCGAGCGCCTCGGCCGGTCCGAGGGCGACCCGCTCGAAGTCGACCCCTCCGACGAGGAGGGCGCCGCGCCCGGTCACCGGACGCCGCGCGCCGGCGATCAGGTCCTGCGCCGTCGCGAGGAGGGCGATCGCGTGGCGGTCGATGAGCGCCGCCGGCGGGGCGCCCTCGACCGGCGCCCCGTCGTCGGCGTCATCGATCGGGAGCGCGGCGAACGGAACGGACGCGAGGATGTCGTCGGGGCAGAGCAGGACGTGCTCGACCCCGTCGGGGATCGCGGCGGCGATCGGATCCCAGACGATCTCTCGAAGCTGCGTTCCCGTCTCGCGCCAGCGGGCCTCGTCGAACGGCGAGGCGAGGACGGCGCCGGCGAACGCGGTGACCGCCGCCTCGATCGGCGCCGCCTCGCCGAGCTCGATCCGGGCCGGGGTGCCGTCCGGCGCGGTCACCCACGCGGCGAAGCGACCGCCGTAGCGGAGGACGTCGACGAGGACGTCGCCCTCGCGGAGCGCCGTCGCGAGCTGCTCCGGCGCCGTCGCGAGGTCCGAGCTCGTCTCGCGGAACCGGGCCGACCGCTCCGAGAGCTCGAGACGGAGCCGGTCGCACTCGGCGACCGTCTCGGCGTAGCGCCCTCGCCATCGCTCGCGCGCCTTCGCCTCCTCGGGCGGGGCGAGGGCGAGGCGGGCGATCCGGGCCTCGAGCGCACGGATCCGGTCGAGCGTCGCCGCCGCCTCGGGGCCGGCGTCGCGGAGGACGCGCCGCTCGATCGCGCCGACCCGCCCGGCGAGCCCCTTGAAGCGGAGCACCTCGCCGTACGCGCTCTCGCCGGTCGCGGCCGTGTGGGTGAGGAACGCGTCGAGCGCCCCGCGGAGCGAGGCGACGAGCGGGACGCGCTCCGATGGCGTGACGGCGGGCAGCGACCGTCCGACGCGACGCCGCGTGATCTCGAGGGCTCGTCGGTAGAGGGCGCCGGCCTTCTTCGCCTCGCCGCGGTCCCCCCGGACCGCCGCCAGTCCTATCAGCGCCGCGACGACGTCGGGATGCTCGGGTCCGAGGCTCGCCTCGGCGATCGCCAGGACGCGCCGCTGGAGTCGGAGCGCCTCGTCGAGCTCCCCCGCGCGGCGAAGCGCCACGGCGAGGTCACGGACCGCCGCCGCGGTCGATGGATGATCCTCGCCGAGCTTGTGCTCGAGGATCGCGATCGCGCGCTCGAGCATCACGCGCCCCGCGTCGACCTCGCCGTCGCGGTCGAGCAGCCTCGACAGGCCCTGCAGCGTCCTCGCGACATCGGGATGGTCCTTCCCGAGGGCGGCCTCGCGGATGGCGAGGGCGCGCCCGAGCAGGGAGCGGGCCCGCTCGCGGTCACCCTCGTCCTCGTGGACCACGGCCAGGCTCGCCGCGATCCGGGCGACCTCGGGGTGGTCGCCCCCGAACGCCTTCTCGGCGATCGCCAGGGCGCGGGTCAGGAGCGCGCCGGCCGGCCCGAGGTTCCCCTGGAGCGCGAGGACGTGGCCGAGGTCGTGGGTCGCCCGGGCGACCTCGGGGTGCTCCTCGCCATGCGCGCGCTCGAGCAGGGCGATCGCGCGCTCGAGGAGCGCCCGCGCGTCGGCGTACTGGCCGAGGTATCGGCGGAGCGCCGCGAGGTTCACCAGGCTCGCCGCCACCTGCGGGTGATCCGGTCCGAGGACCGCCTCGTCGACGAGGAGCGCGCGCCGGAAGAGCCGCGCCGCCTCGTCGAGCTCGCCCGCCTGCTTGTGGACGACGCCGAGGTTGCTCAGGATCCGCGCGACGCGCGGGTGGCGCCAGCCCAGGGTCGCCTCCGCGATCGCGAGGGCGCGCTCGTAGCGCTCCACCGCCGCCTCGAGCTCGCCGAGATCGGCGAGGACCTGCGCCAGGTTCGCGAGGGTGGCGATGAGGGCGCGGTCGTCGTCGCCGAGGCGCCGCTCCTCGAGCTGCAGCGCGTCCTCGAGGTTCTTGCGTCCCTCGGCGTAGCGTCCCTCCGCCGCGAGGGCGGTGCCGAGGTTGCCGAGGATCGAGGCGACCTCGAGGTGGCCCGGCCCCAGGGCGCGGCGCGCGATGACGAGCGCCCGCTCGAGCTTCTCGCGCCCCTCGGCCGCCTTGCCCTCGGCGAGGAGGGCGCGGCCGAGATCGCCGAGCGCCCGGGCGACCCGCGGATCCTCGGGGCCGTGAACGCGCTCGCGGATCGCGAGCTCGCGCTCGTGGAGCTCGCGGGCGCCGGCGGCGTCGCCGGCCGCCTCGCAGAGCTGCGCGAAGACGCCGAGCGGCCAGGCCGTCCGCGGGGCGTCGCGGCCGTACGCCTTCTCCTTCACGGTGAGCCCGCGCCACGCGAGCCGCTTCCCCTCGCGGTAGCGCCCCTGGCCGTGACTGACGACGGCGAGCAGGGTTAGGAGGTCGCCGCACTCGGGGTCGTCGGGGCCGAGCTGCATCTCGAGGATCGAGAGGGCGCGCTCGTACTGGGCCCGGGCGGCGGCGAGGTTCCCCTCGTCGTGGCGGGCCGAGCCGAGGTCGGCGAGGACGCGGGCGACCTCGACGTCGGTCTTGCCGAGCTTCGCCTCGAGGATCGCGATGGCCCGGACGAGCGGGACGCGCGCCTCGCGCGGGCGGCCTTGCCGGACGAGGTTCAGGCCGAGGTGGTGGAGGCTCGTCGCGACGTTCGGATCGTCGCGGCCGAGGCTCGCCTCGGCGATCGCGAGCGCCCGCTCGTGGTGACCCTGGGCGGTCGCCCAGTCGCCGGCGTCCTCGAGGGCGAGGGCGATCAGGTTCTCGACCTGCCCGACGGCCACGTGGCTCTGGCCATGGCGGGTCTCGCGGATCTTGAGCGCCCGCTCGAGCCGGTCGATCGCCTCGACCGGTCGTCCAAGGACGCGGAGGATGCGGGCGATCTCGACCAGGGTGGTCGCGACCTCGGCGTGCTCGGCGCCGAGGTTGCCCTCCTGGAGCGCGAGGACCCGCTCGAACCGGTCGAGGGCGCGCGCGGCCTGACCGCTGCGGGCGAGCCCCTGCGCCTCGCGCGCCAGCGAGCGCGCCTCATCCTGCCAGCCCTGCGCGAGGGCGACGGAGCCCGACGACCCGATCGCGGCGACGAGGGCGACGATGGCGACGACGAGCGCGGGCCAGAGCGCCCGCCCGGATCGCCGCCGCGTCGGCATCAGTCGGCCGAGATGCGCTGCTGGTAGGCCGCCCGGCCGACGGCGTCGATCCGCTCGAACATCGCGTCGAACTTCAGCCACTCGCCGATCCGCTCGTAGATGAAGCGCGGGAACACGGCGGGCAGGATCGCCGACAGACGGGCGCCGAACGGGACGTAGACCTCGACCTTCCCCCGCTGCACCGCGGACAGGACGGCCTCGGCGACGTGCTCGGGCTTGGCGACCGGCGGCCACCGCGGCTGCCGCGTGCCGCTGATGAGGTCGGTGTCGACGAGCGAGGGCAGGACGTAGGAGAACGAGACGCCCGACTCGCGCATCTCGTAGCGGACCGCCTCGGTGAGCCCGACGACCGCGTGCTTCGTCGCCGAGTAGACGGCCGCGTTCGGAACGCCGACCTTCCCGGCCGCGCTCGCGATGTTGACGATGTGGCCGCTGCGCCGCGAGGTCATCCCCGGGAGAACGGCGCGCATCCCGTTGATCACGCCGAACAGGTTGATCTCGATCTGCCGGCGGTCGAGCTCGGGCGCCTGGTCGAGGAAGCCGCCGAGCGGCATGATCCCGGCGTTGTTGACGAGGATGTCGACCGTGCCGAGGCGGTCGGCCACCTTCGCGGCCACGTCGATGAACGCGTCCGCGTCGCGCACGTCGAGCGGCGCGTGCATCGTGCGCCGGCCCTGCTGCTGGATCGATCGGTTCGCCTGCTTGGCGAGGTCGGCGTCGACGTCGGTGACGGCGACCCGGCACCCCTGATCGAGGAGGAGCTTCGCCGTGGCGAGGCCGATGCCGCGGCCGGCGCCGGTGACGAGGGCCACCTTGCCTTCGAGGTCGATCATGGTGCCGGCTTCCTTGCTCGGGGTCGAGCGCGTCGGAGTCGCCCGATGAGGTCCCAGTAGGGCTCCCCGCGCAAGAGTCCGCGGAGGGTCGCCCGGGCGGCCCGCGCGACGGACACCCGCCGGGCGCGGCGGGGCGGGGCGTGCAGGTCGACCGACGACAGCTTAGCGAAGAACCCGTTCCAGACACAGCCCTCGAGGCTGAACACGTAGAGATGGTCGGTGAACCGGGCAGCCCGGCGGAGGTCGTCGACGAGGTCGGGGAGCCCGATCGTGCGGTGCCCGATCGCCTCCTCGAAGACCTCGACGCCGCCGCCGGTCGACCCGACGCCGATCGCGTCGGCGTCCGCGCCGTACGCCGCCACGAGGGCCGGGCCCCAGACGGCGGGGACGTGGCTCTGGTAGAGCATGAGGATCTCGCGGTCGACGGCCACGTCGACGAGGCCGAGCATCCGTCGGAGGAAGCTCGTCCGAGCCCGACGCTCGTCGACCAGGAGCGGGATGTGGTAGCTCTCGACGACGAAGCCGTCGGCCCGGATCTCGGCGACGAGCGCCGCGTAGGCCTCGGCGGCGCGGTCGATCTCGCCGCGGGGGCGGCGGTCCAGGATCAGGCGCGCCAGCTCTCGGATCGGCCGCCGCGCGAGGGCCGCCGCCTCGGCGATCGGCACCTCGATGTCGAGACCGACGGCCGCGACCGACAGCTCGTGCCGGGCGATCCAGGTGCGGACCGCCCGGTAGCGCTCGCGCGCCAGGGCGTGGTTGTCGGCGGTGAGCCAGTAACCGTCCACCTCGTCGAGGACGAGCCACGCGTGGACTCGAACGCCGCGGGCCGTGAGCGCCCGGAGCACGCCCGCCCGCTCGTCCGAGAGATCGAGGATCGCCATCGCGACGCCCGCGCGCTGCGCGACGAGATGGTCGATCACCTCGGGCCGGTCGAACAGCGCGAGCATCGGCGCGGCCGCGAGCTCGGTGAAGTAGGTGAGGGTGGAGTCCGCGCGCCGCCGCTCGGGCGTGGCCTCGATCGTCTCGGCAGCCATCGCGCGTCAGCGTATCCGACGGGCGACGGTCTGGCTAAGATCGGGCGCTCGGAGGGGAGGATCTCGATGTCACGATGGATCGGTGCGGCGAGGCTCGCCGGGGTGATGGCGGTCGCCGGGCTCTCGCTCGGCTGCGGGTCGCGGCCTGGACGGCGGCTGGAGCCGCTTCCCGCCGGGACGGAGGTCGCGGAGGAGAGCGTCTTTCTTGTCCCGGGTCTCTCCTCCGGCGATCGATGGAGTCTCGAGCATCTCTACACCGAGGTCGATGACGCCGAGGCCGGGAAGATCGTCGTCCGCGCGGCGGTCGAGGTCGTCAAGGCCGACGGCGGGATGCCGCGGACCGTCCGGATCGACTTCACGCCCGAGAGCCGGATCTACTTCGGCGGGCTCAACGGGGAGACGATCTTCGACTTCGCGGGGAAGTCCGGCGTGATCCGCGTCGACGGCTCCGGCGCGACGGAGTTCGAGCGGCTCTTCAGCGATCACTACGGCGTCTTCCTCCAGAGCGCGGTGCTGCTGCTCGTGGCGCCGCCGCCCTACCTCCCCGAGACGCCGCGCGCGCTCTCGGTCGGCGATGAGTGGGAGACGACGATCCCCGACTGGCTCGTCGCGAGGGGCACCCGCGGCGAGGAGCGCTGGAGCGTCTCGTGCAAGACGCGACTGGTTCGAGTCGTCGAGATCGCCGGGCGCAAGATCGTCGAGCTCGATGCGAAGCGGACGGCGACCCGGGTGAGCGGCGAGACGACCGTCTGGGAGCTGACCGAGACCGTTCGCTGGGACCTCGAGGCCGGGGTCGTCGTCGAGGTCGAGGGGCGCATGTCCTGGACGATCGATGCGACGGAGACGACGGGTGAGGCGCTGACCTTCTGGAGCCTGCGCCGCGCCGGATAGGCCGGGTCGCCGCCACCCGGCGGAGGAGAGACGATGTCGAAGCTCGCGCTCAACGGCGGCCCTCGCCTTCGGACGCAGCCGTTCCATCGCTGGCCCCACTGGGGCGAGGCCGAGCGGCGCGCGCTCGAGGCGGTCCTCGACGCCGGGAGCTGGGGCGGCTACCCCGCGCCGAACCGGTTCGCGGCCGCGTTCGCCGAGCAGTTCGCGGCGGCCGTCGACGCGGCGTGGGGCGTCTGCTGCACCAACGGCTCGGTCGCGATCGAGCTGGCGCTGCAGGCGGCCGGGATCGGCCCGGGCGACGAGGTGATCGTCCCCGCCTACACGTTCGTGGCGACCGCCTCGAGCGTCGCCTTCTGCCGGGCGACGCCCGTCTTCTGCGACGTCGAGCCGGCGCGCTACTGCATCGACCCGGCGGCGGCCGAGGCGGCCATCACCGAGCGGACCCGCGCGATCATCGTCGTCCACCTCGCCTGCAACATGGCGGACATGGACGCGATCGGGGCGCTCGCGAAGAAGCACGACCTCGTCCTCATCGAGGACGGCGCCCACGCCCACGGCCACCGCTGGAACGGCCGGGGCGCCGGGTCGCTCGGCGACCTCGCCACGTTCTCGTTTCAGACCTCGAAGCTCTTGACCGCCGGCGAGGGCGGCATCGTCACGGGCAACGACCCGATCCTGCGCGACCGCGTCGCCAGCCTCGTCAACTGCGGCCGGAAGGAGCCGGGGTGGGACGGGTTCGAGGGGCAGATGCTCGGGAAGAACTCCCGCATCACCGAGTTCCAGGCGGCGCTCCTCTCGGCTCAGCTCGCGCGTCTCGACGAGCAGACGGCCCGGCGGCAGGAGCGGACGGCGCGCCTCGAGGCGAGGCTCGCCGGCATGCCCGGGATCGGCTTCACCGAGCGCGACCCGCGGAACGACCGCCGGGCGATCTACCAGTTCATCGTGAAGTACGACCCCGCCTCGTTCGATGGCCTCCCCCGCGACCGGTTCCTCGAGGCGCTCCGCGCCGAGGGGGTGCCCGCCGAGGGCGACTTCTACGTTCCGCTCTTCCGCGACGAGCTCTTCGCGATGGACCCCAGGACCAACCCGATCGCCGGCGGCGACTTCGACCTCGAGGCGTTCTCGGCGCCGGTGGCGACCCGGGCCGCCTACGAGGAGGCGATCTGGCTCCCCCACGAGCTCTTCCTCGGCTCCGAGGCGGACGTCGACGCGATCGCCGACGCCTTCGCGAAGGTCCGGGAGAGTCGCGCCGAGCTCTCGGCCTGACGCGGATCGGAACCCGGCCTCCACCGTTCGCGTCGAACAGTGACACGCGCTCATTGGAGGTCATCGATGGACCGCTCGCCCGTCGCCTACCCGAACCGTTGCCGGACCACGTCCGCTGCGGCCGCCCTCGCGGCCGGCCTCGTCGCCACGCTCCCCGCCGCCTCCGCCCGGGCCGGCGACCCGCGGCCGTCTCCGCACCTCGACGGCGACTCCCTCCCCGAGTCGCCCCGCCAGGCGGAGCCGTGGACGCCGCCGACGTCCGAGCTCCCCGACGTGCTCGTCACGGCGGTCTCGACGCTGTTCGAGCAGGGACTCGCCGACCCGCGCGGCGCCGCCTATCACGAGATCGAGATCGGGACGGGCAGCTGCTGGACCGGCGACGCCGGCGTGATCCGGACGCGCGGCTGGGTCCTTCCCGCCGCGGAGGGCGCCGAACCTCGCTGGGCCGTCTCCTGGAACGGCCTCGTCTACCCTCTCGCCGCCGCGCCCGGGGAGCCGGCCGACCTCGCCGCCGACGTCGCCGCGTTCGTCGCCGCCGACGAGCAGCGGCGCGCGCGCTGGGCGCGCGAGCATCCCGACTCGCCGTTCTACCGGCACCGGCAGGCGTGGCCCGAGGGGAGCAGCGCGAGCCACCGGACGCTCCTCCCGCTCAAGACGGCGTTGCTGCTGAGACTCGGCGAGGCGAAGCTCGCCGACGCGGTCTGGACGGCGTGGACGGCCGGCATGGCGCGCAACACGAACGACGACTCGGTCCACCTCGAAGATCCCTACCTGATGCTCGCGACCGACTGGACCTGGGCGCGCTGGGACCGGGCCGTCTGCGCCCACATGCGCGGCGACCACCGCCTCGCCCTGGCCGACGTGCGTCGTCTCATCGACCAGGCCGGGCTCGTCGACGCGACGGCCGAGGCGCGCGGGTTCGACCGCCCCCAGGACCACCGGCAGGGACGGGCCGAAGGGAGCGAGACGAAGGTCCCCTACCTCGGGTTCCTCGAGCGCTGCTCCGAGCTCCTCCGCGAGCAGGAGCGCCGCGTCGCCGAGTCGACCGACGCGGACGGCGTCGGGCGAGCCCGCGAGCTCCTCGTCCCCGCCGGCGCCGAGCAGCTCGCGGCCGACGCGTCCGAGCGTCTTGCGGAGCGGTTCCCCGAGGCGAAGGCGCGCATCGCGGCGCTGGTAACCGACCTCGAGCTCGTCGCCGCGCGCCAGGGAGGGCAGCCCGGCGGCGTCTCGCTCGGCGGCGACCCGATCGTGCGGATGCTCGTCCTCGAGGGCGAGGCGGCCGTCGAGCCGCTCCTCGAGTGTCTCGAGAGCGACCCCCGCCTCACCCGGAGCGTTCATTTCTGGCGCGACTTCTCGCGGCACCGGTCGCTCCTCGGCGTCCACGAGGCGGCCTACGTGGCCCTGTCGGGGATCCTCGAGACCTCGTTCTTCGGAGCGGCCTCGACCGGCGATGACCTGACCGCGCGCGGCCTCGAGGGGCGGCGCGCCGTCGCCGCGCGCGTCCGCGAGCACTGGGAGCGGTTCCGGGGCGTCCCTCTCGAGGAGCGCTGGTACCGGACGCTCGCCGACGACGCGGCCGACCCGCAGCAGTGGCTCCAGGCGATCGGTAACATCGTCGCGCCGGCGGACGTCGCCCAGATGCGCGGAAGCATGTTCGGCGGTGGCTGGACGACCGTGCCGGCGCGCGCCCCGGGCGAGGTCTCGCCCCTCCGCGGCGAGACCCTCCGGGCGAAGAAGGAGCCGAGCGTCGCCGGGCTCCTCGTCTCGCGGATGCGCTCGCTCGCGAAGCAGCCCGACGACGGCTACCACTTCCAGCTCCGGGCGGTCACTCGCGTGGCGATCGCCCTCGCCACCTGGGACGCGAAGCTCGGCCTCGAGGAGCTCCGCTGGGTCTCCGAGCTGATCGAGGAGGCGACCGCCGGCGACCCCGACGACCGCCAGCTCTTCCTCATCCGCGACGCGGTGGAGCTCTACGAGCGTCGCCACGCCGCCGGCGACGAGCTCGCCCTGCCCGCCTACGCCGCCTGGGTGCGCGGCGTGACGCCGAAGAACGCCTCGCACGACTGCGGCCGCCTCTTCGGCCCGATCTGGCGGCACGTCGAGCACCCCGCGATGGTCGAGACCGAGGCGTGGCTCTTCGGCGACGAGGACTCGCCGTGGAATCCGATCTTCGCCGACCGCCTCTTCCAGGTCCGCGACCTGTTCGAGACCTCGCTCGTCGGCCTGCCCGGGTTCCGGGCGCAGCTGCTCCGACTCCTCGCCGACCGCTCGCGCGCCGGACGGGTGAAGGCGCGCGAGGATGGCTCGATCGATCTCCTCGTCGACGACGGCTGGAGCGGCAGCGGCGGCTCGACCGAGGGCGACCCGCTCGCGCCCGAGCCGGGCGTCGAGGTCGAGCTCCGGTGGTGCGACCTCGTCGCCCATCACCTCGGCTGGATCGAGGGTCTCCCGAAGCTCGCCCCCTACTGGCCCGAGAAGGACCGCGACGCTGCGGTCGCCGCGTGCGTCGCGCATCTGCAGCGCTTCGGCGAGCGCTACCGCCCCGACGCCGCGCACCGAGAGCTCCTCGATCCCTGGTCGGAGGGGGCGGCGAGGATGAGCTTCCCGGCCCGCGCCGAGCCCGCCACGCCCGAGGACGTGGAGGCCGGTCGCGCGATCTTCACGCTGCGAGGGGATCGAGCGGACGCCGAGATCCGGGCCGTCGCGGACCTCTCGCTGCCCCGGAGGGCTCGTTGGGTCGGCCTCCAGGATCACCCCCTCGTCTCGCACGTCTGGGACCCGGAGACCGAGAAGACGACGGCGACGCTGACCTGGGATGAGAAGGGAATCATCTGGCAGGCGGAAGAGATCCGGCAGCCCGACGGCTCCTGGAGGCGGTTCTACGGGTTCGTCGGACGCTACTCGGTCGCCCGCGTGCCGGCCGAGAAGATCGAGCTCGAGGAGTAGCGCGACCGACCTCTCGCGGGTCGCCGACCGACTTGACCCGGGCCGGGACTCCGTCCTACCGTGGCGCGCCTCGGCGGCGTCCTCGCCGAGCGAGAACGGAGAGCCGATGCGACCCCGCCGAAACGCCCTGCTGATCGCCGCCGCGGTCGCCTCGGCCGTCGTGACGCTCACCGTGAGCGCCGGGCGGACCGACGCGGACCCGACGCCGGCCGCCGAGCATCACTTCGCGCGCGAGCGGGTCCTCGGCACTTCGTTCGACCTGACGGTCGTCACCGACGACCGCGCGACGGCGGAGCGCTGCCTCGATGACGTGCTGGGCGCGATCGACGCGGCGTGCGTCACGCTCAGCACCTACGATGCGGAGAGCGAGATCAGCCGGATCAACGCGCGCCCCGACGCCGCGATCGACGTTCCCCTCTCACCGCTCCTCGCCGGGGTCCTTCGCCGGGCGCGCGCGTGGCAGCGTCGCTCCGAGGGCGCGTTCGACCCCACGATCGCCCCCCTCGTCGAGCTCTGGCGAGTCGCCGAAACCCGCGGACGCGCTCCGACCGACGCCGAGCTCGCCCCTCTCCTCGCGAGCGCCGAGCCGCGCTTCGCAATCGAAGGGACCGACCCGGCCGCGGCCATCCTGCGGCGCGCGCAGCCCTGCACGTTCCGGCTCGACGCGATCGCCAAGGGCACGATCATCGACCTCGCCCTCGCCGCCGCGCGCGCCGTCTCGCCGCGCGTCACCGGCCTGTGCTTGAACATCGGCGGCGACATCGGGACCTGGGGGATGCGCCCGGGCGGACGGCCCTGGGAGGTCGGGATCGCCGACCCGGGCGACGCCGCCGAGAACGCCCCGCCCCGAGCGCGCGTCGCCCTCGCCGCCGGCCAGGCGGTCGCGACGAGCGGTGGATCCGCGCGCTTCTGGACGATCGATGGGCGGCGTTTCTCTCATCTGCTCGACCCGCGGACCGGGCGCTCGGTCGACCACGTCGCGAGCGCGTCGGTCGTCGCCCCGGATGCCGAGACGGCCGATGTGCTGGCGACGATCCTGACCGTCCTCCCGATCGACCGCGGCATCGCGCTCGTCGACGACGTCGAGGGCGCGGCCTGTCTCGTCGTCGAGCGGGATGGCGCCGAGCGGCGAAGCGCCCGCTGGATCGACGTCGAGGTCCCGGTCGCGCGTCGCGGCGAGGCGACCCCCACCGCTACCGGGTCGCGGTGGGATGAGGCCGCGAAGGTCGAGGTCGCCTTCACCCTCGTCGACTCGGCCACGCGGGGACGGTTCCACCGCCACTTCGTCGCCGTCTGGGTCGTGGACGAGCATGGCCGCCTCGTCAAGATCGTCGCCCTCTGGGCGAAGCGGGGCGAGCTGAAGTACCTGAAGAAGCTCAACAAGTTCTGGGGGACGTGGAAGGGGAGTGATCTCGAGAAGGCCGCGCCGAGCTCGCTGAAGACGCTCAGCCGCGCGACGCGACGTCCCGGCGAGTACACCGTCGTCTGGGACGGGACCGACCAGGCCGGCCGGCGGGTCGCCCCGGGCAACTACACGATCCACGTCGACGTGAACCGCGAGCACGGCCCGGGCAAGGAGCGTCACACGCACGCCGGGGCGACCCTCGACTGCGGGGCGTCGAGCGCGACGGCGAAGGTCGCCGATCAGCCCGAGCTCACCGGCGTCTCGATGACCTACACGCCGGGCCGGCGCGCCTACTGATCGCCTGCCCCGTCTCGATCGATGCGAGAAGGGCGCGCCTGTCGGCGCGCCCTTCGTCGTTTCGTTCGGTTGGCTCGGCCCGAGGGTCGAGGCTAGTGCTTGACCGGCACCGCGCAGCCGCCCTTGCCCTTGCAGGTGTTCTTGGCGACGCACTTGTTGTCGCCCGACTTGCAGCCGCCGAGCCCCTTGCACTCATTGCCGCCCTTGCAGGTGTGGTGCGCGGCGGTGGCGCAGCCGCCCTTGCCCTTGCACTCGTTCTTGCCGCCGCACTCGTTCGCGTCGGTCTTGCAGCCGCCCTTGCCCTTGCACTCGTTCCGTCCCTTGCAGACGTGCTTCGCGGCGCCGTCGCCGTCGCCCCCTTCCGGCGTCGAGTCGCAGCCGACGAGCGCACCTCCCGTGATGATGCCGGCCGCCGCGGCGGCGATGAGCTTGTTGAAGTCTCTACGGTTCATGGATTCCCCCTGTTCGGTGGTGCGGAACGAAGTGCCTCGCCGTCGCCCGACCGCGTCGGTAGGGCCCTCCGGACGAGAGGGGTCGCGCCGACCCCGTCACACGCGATGATGAGAGCTCGCCGTCACTCCATTCCAGAATCTTGCCCGGTCGTCAGACATGACCGTCGGGACCCCCTTGGGATAGCATGACACCGTCGCGGCGGCCAGCGGCTGCTCGACTTGCGGCTCGAGATGCTGGATGAACGCTCCCCATGAAGTCCACCGGACGCAGGATCGGGATCGTCGGCTGCGGCTGGATCGGGCGCGTCTACGCCGAGAGCTGCCGCGAGGTGCCGGGCGCGACGGTGACCGCCTGTTGCGCCGGGCATCCTGACCGGGCCCGAACCTTCGCGACCGAGCTGGGCATCCCGTCGGTGGCCGCCGACCACGCCGAGCTCGCCGCCCGCGACGACGTCGACGTCGTCGCGGTCTGCGCGCCGAACCACCTGCACCATCCGGTCGCGATCGCCGCCCTCGAGGCCGGGAAGCACGTGATCGTCGAGAAGCCGCTCGCCCTCTCTCTCGAGGAGGGGCGCTCCATCATCACGACGGCGGCGCGGGTCGGTCGCGGGGTCGCCTACGCCGAGAACCTCTGCTTCGCGCCGAAGTACGAGCGAGCGCGCGCGATCCTCGATGCCGGCGAGCTCGGCCGGGTCGGCTTCGTCAAGCAGGTCGAGAAGCACGACGGCCCCCACACCCGCTGGTTCTACGAGGCGGCGACCGCCGGCGGCGGGGCGCTCCTCGACATGGGCTGCCACTCGATCGAGCTCGTCCGATGGCTCCTCGGCAAGCCGGCGGTCACGTCGGTCTGGGCGCACATGGCCACCTGGCGCCACGCCGAGCGGAGCCGGACCGACCTCGAGGACCACGTCGTCCTCCACCTCGCGTTCGAGGGCGGGGCGACGGCGCTTCTCGAGGCCGGGTGGACCCTCCTCGGCGGGATGGCGAGCGACCTCGAGGTGCAGGGAACCGACGGAGTGCTGAAGGCCGATCTCCTCCTCGATGGCTCGGGGATGAAGCTCTACCGCGAGGCGGGCGACGAGCCCGGCTGGCGCTCGGTCGACGCAGACTGGCACCGGCAGAACGGCTATCCCCAGCAGCTCGCCCACTTCCTCGATTGCTTCGAGTCGGGCGAGACGCCGCGCGAGTCGGCCGAGGACGGCCTCGCGTGCCTCGAGGTGATGCTCGCCGCCTACGAGTCGGCGCGGACCGGCGCGACGGTGACGCTGCCGTTCCGACCGAGCGGCGTCGCCCGTCCGGTCGATCTCTGGCGGGCGCCCGCCGCGGGCGACTGAGCTCGCCGTGCCGGAGATCGCCTACCGCGACGGCCGCTTCCTGGCCGACGGCCGGCCGCTCTTCGTCGCGGGCGTCGACTACCAGTACTACCGCGACCGGGCCGACCGCTGGGCGGCGCGGCTCGCGCAGCTCCGGGCGGCCCGCTGCAACGTCGTCACCTTCTACGTGCCCTGGCGCCACCACGCCGTCGCGGGCGGGCCCGACGCGGGGTTCGACTTCACCGGCGCGACCCGGCCGAAC
Organism: Planctomycetota bacterium; assembly: GCA_029260755.1. Lineage (GTDB taxonomy): Bacteria > Planctomycetota > J058 > J058 > JAJDCQ01 > JAJDCQ01. The sequence continues at coordinate 34,821 of JAJDCQ010000102.1, forward strand.
CGAAACCTCGTCCGGTTCGTGGAGCTCGCGGCCGCCGCCGGCTTCCTCGCGATCGCGAAGCCCGGCCCGTTCGTCCACTCCGAGCTGAACGTCGGCGGGCTGCCCGACGCCGTCTCGCCGAGCTTCGCCGACGGGATCGAGCCGGTCCGCGATCACCGCGGCGCGCCCATGCGCTGGGGCTACGACGGCGCCGAGCTGCCGGCGCCGCTCGATCCGACCTTCGACCGCCTCGCCCTCGCGTGGCTCGCGGCCGTCGGCGACGTCCTCCGGCCGTTCGTGGCGCCGGACGGGCCGGTGATCGGCGTGCAGCTGAACGACGAGACCCTCTACTGCACGGCGAACTCGCCGCCCTGGAGCTTCGGCTACGACGAGCCCGACCTCGCGCTTCACCGCGAGATCGTCGCCGCCGCCGGCCTCGACCCCGACCGCGAACCGCCGCCGCGCCTCGGCGAGCCGGTCGACGACGTCCACGCGGCGGCGCGCCTCGTCCGCTGGGCCGACTACCAGTGGCGGATCCGGCGCGACGCGTTCGCGCGCTACCGCCGGGCGCTCGCCCTCGATCTCCCGGCCCTCTCGAACCTCGCCGGGATCACGCCGCCGATCGAGGAGAACGTCCCCGGCGGCGGCGTCGACGAGGGCCCCGAGGTGCCGGCGAGTCACGCCCGCCTCTACGCCGACTGGTGGCTCGCGCAGAACCGGGTCGACCGCGACCGCGACGTCGCCGAGTACGGCTTCGTGAGCTGGCTCGGCGTGGCCGCCTACGGGATCGACGACCTCCGGACCGTGTCGGTCGACGAGGCGCCGGCGGAGAACCGCGTCTTCGATCGGTGGGTGGCGACGGCGGCGCGGCGGCGCGGGATCAACCTGGAGGAGAACTGGGGCTTCGCCCGCCTCTACCACCCGTTCTCGAAGGAACCGATCGTCCCCTTCTTTCAGACGCTCGTATCGGTCGCCGCCGGCGCCACCGGGTGGGTCGTCTTCTGCGGCGTCCAGCACGACCACTGGGATGACGACCTCGACCGCATCACGAGACGCCAGCAGCCGACCTTTCCGTCCGATGCCCCGATCGCGCCCGACGGGGCGACGAACCCGCTCTACGACGCGATGACGCTCCTCGGGCGCTGGTTCGAGCGCGAGGGCGAGGCGCTCCTTCGGACCGAGCCGACCGTCGATGCGACCTGGCTCGTCTACCCGCCGTGGGCCGCGATCTCGGGCTGGGTCGCCGGCGACCGGATCGGCGAGCACGAGACCCCGCGCTGCGGCGTCGACGGGCTCGAGCCGTTCACGAGCGCGCTCCTGCGGGCCGGCCTCTTCCCCGGCGTCGCCGAGCTCGACGCGTTCGAGCCCGACGAGCTCGCGGCCCGCGGGACGCTCGCGCTCCGACTCGGCTTCGCGATGGACGCCGCCGTTCAGGAGCGCCTCCTCGCCGTCGCGCGCGCCGGCGCGACCATCCTCGCGTGCGGGGCGCCGCCCGAGATCGACCTCGCCGGCGCGCCCTGCCGGTCGCTGCGCGACGCGCTCGTCATCGGCGGCGAGGCGGCGATCGGCTCCGGGCGGATCGTCCATCGCGCCGAGAACCTCTTCGCAGCGCCCGAGCGGCTCATCGCGACCCTCGCCGCGCTCGGCGTCGCTCCGCGCCACCGCGTCGGCCACCGGGACCTGCGCGCGTTCGTTCACACGGCGCCGGGCGGGGACGACGCGTTCATCTTCTTCTTCCACCTCGGGCGAAGCGACGGGGTCGAGACGTTCGTCGAGATCATCGACGGACCGCGGCTCGAGCTGACGGTCGGGCCGAAGACCTGCGGCGTGGCGCACGTGCGCGCGGGTCGGCTGGTGAGCGTGCTCGTGAAGGGACGGAACGAGGTCGAGGGGATCGAGAGCGCCGTCCGGGTCGCGATCGGCGCGGAGGAGGTCGCCGGGACGGGCGACCTCCTCCGGTTCGACATCCGGTAGCCCTGCTCAGCGACGCGGGTGCGCCTGGAAGAACGCCCAGACCGCCTCGATCCCGTCGAAGTCGCCCGAGGTCTTCCCGATGATCCGCTCGGGCAGATACTGGACGCCGCCCGGCAGGGTGTGCCCGCCGCCGTCGACGACGTAGGCGATCACCTCGGTGCCGGCGTCTCCGTCGGCGAAGCGGGCGCGCACCGAGGTCGTCCCGTCATCGCGGTCCCGGTCGGGGACGTCGCGGACGGTCGGGACCGGCGAGGTGCCGTCGTGGCGGACCCAGAACCTCACCGTCTCGGCGAAGCTGACGACCCGGCCGGCCGGCCGGCCGAGCGCGTTCACGAGGCCGCCATCGAACGGCATGAGCGGGTCCTCGGTGCCGTTGATCATCACGGCCGAGACCGGCGGGTTTGCCGACGCGGCGCCTGCCATCCACTCGGGCAGGTTCCCGATGAAGGTGCCGATCGCGGCGAGTCGCGTCCGCGATTCGGCGGCGAAGCGGAAGCTCATCATCGCTCCGTTGCTCGCGCCGGTCACGTAGATCCGGGTCGCATCGATCCGGTGCTGGCGGCGCAGGCGGGTGATGAGCGCGTCGAGGAAGCCGACGTCGTCGACGTTCTCGCGATGGCTTCGGTAGCGGTAGACGCCGCGCCCATCGTTCCAGTGCCCGTCGATCGCGCTCGGGTAGGCGACGATGATCCCCTCGCGCCGCGCGACCGGTTCCCAGCCGTAGCGCTTCGCCCGGTTGGCGTCGCTGCCGCCGCCGTGGAGGGCGACGATGAGCGGCGCCGGCGTCGCGGGGTCGACGCTCCGGGGGACGGTGAGGAGGTAGCTCCGCTCGAGGCCGCCCACCACGATCGTGTGGGCGTCGGCGGCGCGGGCCGCGATCGGCGCCGCGAGGCCCGCGGTGGCGAGCGCGGCGGCGAGGCCGAGGACGGGGACGAGACGCGCGATCCGGCGGGGCCGCTTCGTGGCGGCGGAGTCGGTCGCTCGGTGAGATGCAACGCTGGCGGTCATCGGGTCACTCCTACGGGTGACCGACGTTTCCCTCTGCCGGGAGATACCGGGGCCGGAGCGGTCCCGGTTTCGAGAATCTGCCGGCGCCGCTCGCCCGCGCCGTAAGTCCTTCTCGATGGAGACCTCGGTCCTTTGACCTCGGGGGGCGCTCCGCTCGACAATGCCCGGGAGACAACGAGGCTCCGCGTGGACTCCACCTGGTCGTCGCATCTTCCTCCCTCCGGCCGGATCGGCCGCTACGTCCTCCAGGCCGAGCTCGGGCGGGGCGGCATGGGCGTGGTGTGGCGGGCGCACGACCCGGCCCTCGGCCGCTTCGTCGCGATCAAGATGATCCTGGGCGCCGAGCTCGACGTCGAGGCCCAGGAGCGGTTCGTCCGAGAGGCGCGGGTGTCGGCGCGTCTCCGCCACCCCGGGATCGTCGGCGTGCACGACGCCGGCGTCCACGCGGGGCGGCCCTACATCGCGATGGACTACGTCGACGGGGAGAGCCTCGAGGCGCACTTCATCCGCGGGCGGATCCCCGTTCGCCGCATCGCGACGATCGTGCGCGACCTCGCCGTCGCGCTCGCGGCGGCGCACGCCGAGGGGGTCATCCACCGCGACGTCAAGCCGCAGAACGTCCTGGTCGATCGCGAGGGGAGGGTCCGCCTGACCGACTTCGGTCTCGCGCGCGACCTCGCATCGACGATCGCGAAGCGCCAGCTCACGATGACCGGCGAGGTCATCGGCACGCCCGCGTACATGGCTCCCGAGCAGGCGTCGGGAGTGACGTCGATCCCGTCCCCCGGCATGGACATCTGGGCCGTCGGGGCGATCCTCTATCGAGGTCTCACCGGGCGTCCGCCCTTCGACGGCCCCACGGCCCTCGCCGTGCTTCAGGACGTGATCGCCGGGCAGGTGGAGCGGCCCCGCGCCCTCTTCCCGTCGATCCCCGACGCGCTCGACGCGATCACGATGCACTGCCTCGAGCACGAGGCGACCGATCGCTACCCGTCGATGCAGCGGTTGGCGGACGACCTCGGGCGCTGGCTCGATGGCGCGAGCGTGACGGTCCGCCGGCCGGGGGCGATCCGGAGGCTCGGGCGCCACGTCCGCCGCGAGCCGATCGTCGCGCTGGCGGGCGCGCTGGCGGTCGTCTCGCTCGTGGCGACCGTGGCCGCCGTCGCCGCGCTCCTCGCCGTCTCCGAGTCGCATCGCGAGGTCGCCGCGGCGCTCGAGCAGGCCGAGGCGGCCCGGGTCGAGGCGACCGAGGCGGAGGCCGCCCGGCGGGAGGCCGAGGCGCGCGCCGACGAGCGCGTCGAGGCCTCGCGCGCCGCGCCGGCCAGCGGCTCGAGGTCGGCCGCGGTCGAGGGGCCGAGCGACCTCCGCCGCGGGTGGCTCTCCGCCCTCGAGGATCGGGCCACCCTGTTCGGCCGGCGCGGTCGCTACACCGAGGCGTGGGCGCTCGCCGCGCTGGCGCTGGCCGACGCACCGAAGGCGCGCGTCGCAGGCGGGCTCTCGAACCTGCGCCAGCTCGCCCCCTGGGTGGTTCAGACGACCTCGCGGCGCGACCCCGCCGGGGCGCGGGCTGGCGTCGTCATCGACGCGGAACAGCGGACGGCCGTCACGGTCGGCCGGCGCGACCTCACCGTCTGGGACCTCACCGGGGAGGCGTGGCGGGCCAGGGACGTCATCCCCGGGCCGTTCGGCGGCTACGATGCGGTCGCGATCTCGTCGGACGGGCGCCGGCTGGCCGCCAACCGGAGCGGGCGCGTCGCCATCGAGGTGTGGGAGCTCGCCCCTCGCTCCGGAGAGCCGGTCTCCTACCTCGGCAGCTTCGTCGGCGAGCGCGACATCGCCACGCGCTCGCCTCCCGCGCTCGCCTTCGGCGCCCTCGACCGGGTCGCGTTCGCGGCCGTCGGGACGAACGCCGGCAGCTTCGAGACGGGGGAGTGGACGGGACGGGCGTTCCCGTCGAGGGTGCCCGAGGGCGCGCGGCTGATCACCCTGGATGCACGCGGGGAGTGGCTCGCCTACGCGCAGGGGGACGGCGGCGTGGTCGTCCAGTCGATCGCCGCGCCGCGCGCCGCGGAGCCGATCGCGCCCGAGGGGCGCCGGCCGACCGTCCTCCGGTTCGTCGAGGCGGGTGAGGGGCTCGCGGTGGGCTGGTCCGATGGCGGCGTCTCGCTTCACCGATCCGCCGACGGCGTGACGCGCTGGCGCACGGCCCCGCACGGAGCACCGGTGACGGCCCTCGACGCCGACGGCGCGCGCGTCGTCGCGGCGCACGGGCGCGATCCGGTCCGAGTGTGGTCGCTCGCGACCGGCGCCGCTGCCGGCGGCGAGATCCGTCGCGTCGATCAGCTCGCGCCGAGTGGCTTGCTCGCGCTGCGAGATCGGCGTCTGCTCGTCGTCGACGGGGCGGGGCGGATCGGCGTGAGCGACGCGGGGGGCATCGAGACGCACGACCTCTACGGCCACGGCTCCGCCGTGAGGCAGATCATCCCCGATGCGCGCGGGGATCGGTTCGTCTCGATCTCGACCGACGCGATCTGCGCCTGGGACGGTCCCCGACCGGTGCGGCAGCTCGATGCGGCCGGCGGGCCGTTCGCCGCCGTCGGAGTCATCGGCAACTGGACGCCGAGCGTACCGGCGCTCGCGCTCTTCGCGCGGGACGGAGAGGTCACGGGCGTCGACCCGGCCGGAGCTTCGGGGAGGCTCCCGCCGGTCGGGGCTCCGATCACCCTCGCCGACGGGGGCCACAGCGGCAGCACCGTCCTCGTGGTCGGCGGGCGCGAGATCGTGGTCCGGGACACCGAGCGCGTGCGCGCGCGCGTCGTCGCGAACGGGACGGTCGGCTCGGTCGCGATCGACCCGACGGGGCGGCGGTTCGCCTGGGCGCTTCGAGGCGAGTCGACCGTTCGCTTCCGCGACCTCGACGAGGCAGGCGCCGAGGTCCCGGAGCTGGACGCGGGCGCAGCGGTGGCGCGCGTCCGACTCGCGACCGTCGACACGCTCGTCCTGGTGCGCGAGGACGGCCGGCTTCTCCTGGCCCAGCGCCGGGGCGCGCGCTGGAACCGCCATCCCATCCTGGTCGACCTCGGACCGGCGACGGTCACGGCGCTCTCGGCCGAGTCGGTCCCCGGCGGCAGCCTCGCCTGGGCCGTCGGGTTTGCCGACGGCCGGGTCCGGCTCTCGGGGCGGGGCTCGATGGTCCTCCCGGTCGCTCCGGTCGCGGTGACGGCGCTCGCCACCCGGCTGCCGGATCGACTCTGGACGGGCGACGCCGAGGGGACGCTGCGGGTGTTCGAGGTTCCGGATGGGACCGGCGTCGGGCGCGCGCTCAACGCGGGGAAGGTCAGCGACTCCGCCGATCCGGCGCTCGGGTGGGGGCCGGACGCGCGGTTCCTCTTCATCGCCGACGAGAGTCTCGCCGTGATCGACCTCGCCGTCGTTCCGGCCGAGTCGTCGGCGATGCCGCTGCCCCGAGGTCGCCCCGTCGCCGTTTCGTGGGTCGGCCGGCAGAAGCTGGTCATCGCCTTCCCGGATGGGTCGGCCGTCCGCCTCCCGATCGGCGCGTCGACCGGAGGGACGAGCCTCGACCTGGGTCCCGAGGTGTCGGACCTGCGGGCGTTCGTCGCCGACGAGGACGGGGTCACCCTCGCCCACGCGCGCGGCGGTCGGCGCGTCGTCGCGGGCGGGTCGCTCCCGGTCGAGGGGGGGCGCGTCGAGCTCGCGGAGATCGCGTCGCTGCCGCCGGGCACGCCGGTCGCCGTGAGCCCACGGGCGGCCTTCTGGCTCGACCGAGAGGGACGGCTCGTCCGCGGCGTGGCTGGCGAGGCGCCGGCGCCGGTCGCGTCCGCCGGGGAGCTCCGCGGGCCCGACGTCGCCGGGATCGCCGTCGACCGGTCGGGCGAGGTCGTCGCGCTCGGCGGGCGCGGCGGATCGGGCGCGCAGCTCCGGATCATCGGGCTCCGGTCGGGCGTCGACGAGAGCATCGCGCTCCGGGAGCTGCCCGAACCGTTCGTCGTGGCCGTCTCGGGGGACGGAGGGCACGTCGCGGCGACCGAGGCGGTCCGGAGCGTCGGGGTCTGGTCGGTGGGCACCGGCGAGCGCCTGACCGGGGTCGGCACGCGCGCCCCGACCCGTGCGCTCGCCTGGAGCCCCGATGCGACCCACCTCGCGATCTCGGCCGGCCGGGAGGTCCACCTCGCCGAGCTGCGACCGCTCACCCGCCCTCTCGAGGAGCTCCGCGACAAGACCGGGGTCATCTTCTCGGGTGGGCGGCTCGGGATCGAGCGGACGCGACCGCAGCGGCTGCGGCGGCGGGGACGGTGACGATGCCGGCGTCTGCTCCCACGCCCGGCGGACGGATCGGTCGCTACATCCTCCAGGCCGAGCTCGGCCGCGGCGGGATGGGCATCGTCTACCGGGCGTTCGACGGCGCCCTCGCCCGCCCCGTCGCGATCAAGATGATCCACGGCGCCGGGTTCGAGGATGCCGACGCGGCCGAGCGCTTCATCCGCGAGGCGCGCGTCGCCGCCCGCCTGCGCCATCCGGGTCTGGTCGCGATCCACGACGTCGGCAGCCACGCCGGTCAGCCCTACATCGCGATGGACTTCGTCGACGGTGAGAGCCTGGACGCGTTGCTGAGCCGAGGAGCCATCTCGCGCGACGACTTCGTCCGCGTCATGGGCGATGTCGCCGAGGCGATCGCCGTCGCCCACGAGGCCGGGATCGTCCATCGCGACGTGAAGCCCGGCAACATCCTCGTCGACCGCCAGGACGGGCGCGGGCGCCTGACCGACTTCGGCCTGGCGCGCGACACGACCCGCACGCGCGGCATCACGCTCACGGGCGAGGTCGTCGGCACGCCCGCCTACATGGCGCCCGAGCAGGCGCTCGGCACGAGCGATGTCCCGACGCCGTCGATGGACGTCTGGGCGATCGGCGCCGTCCTCTGGCGCGGCCTCGCCGGTCGCCCGCCGTTCGAGGGCGTCAACGCCCTCGCCGTCCTGAACCAGGTCGTGAGCGGAATCGAGCGTCGTCCGCGCGAGGTCGACCCGACCGTCCCCGAGGAGCTCGACGCGATCGCGATGCACTGCCTCGAGCGCGAGCCGGCCGACCGGTACGCGTCGGCGCGCCACGTGGCCGACGACCTCGCGCGCTGGCTCGCGGGGCGAAGCGTGTCGGTGCGTCCGCCGGGTCGGGTCGACCGGTTTCTGCGCCGGGCACGCGGGCGGGTGGTCCCGGTCGTCGCCGGCGCGCTCGCGCTGGTCGCGACGGCGGCGGCGATCGGCGGCTGGGGCGCCGCGGCCCGCGAGGGATCGCGGGCCAGGGACGCCAGAGCGGGCGCCGTGGCGGCGGACTCGAAGCGTCAGGCGGCCGAGAGCGCGCGTGAGACGGCCGAGGTCGCGCGACGGAGGGCGGAGGCGGCGCTCCAGACGGCCGAGGCGGCCCTCCGGACCGCCGCCGAGGAGCGCGAGCTCGCGTCGGCGACCGGGTCGGGCAACCCGTCAGCCGAGGCGCGAACGATCGAGGCGGTTCGGTGGTTGGCACGCGGGGAGCTCCACCTCGATCGATCGAGACCCCACCGCGCGTGGAGGTCCTTCGCGGAGGCGATCGAGCTCGTCCCGCGCGCGGACATCGTCTCGAGGCTCTTCAGGGTCCGGTCGAGCGCTCCGTGGCTCGCGTTCGTCTCGAGCGGTCTCGATCCGGGCGGCGCGGGGGCGCGGCTCGACCTCCGTCGCTCGATCGCCGTGACGACCGGTTCGCGCGACCTGACCGTCTGGGACCTGCGCCGGTCGGCCGCGACGGCGGTCCTCGAAGGTCCGCCGGCCGGATACGCGACCGCGGTCGTGTCACCCGATGAGCGCCACGTGGCCGCCTCCCATCGGGGGGGCGACCGGGTCGACGTCTGGCGCATCGCCGATCGCATCCTCGTGGGGAGGCTCGAGCTCGACGGGCTCGACGCCCGCGGCCCGTTCGAGGTCGGATTCCGAGGCCGCGATGAGCTCGTCCTCCTCTCGCCCGGGGCGCGGGCTTCCATCGCGCGGCTCGATCAGCTCACCACGAAGCTCTCCCGGCTCGACTGGGAGATCCCCGCGGGGGCCCGCCTCCTCGCGGTCGATCCGACCGGTCGCATGGCCGCGTGGGTCGATCCGGCGGGGAAGCTCGTGGCTCGCCCCGTCGCGAGCGGGTCGAAGCGCTTCGGATGGTCGGCGCCGGGCGTCACGGCTCTCCGGTTCTCGCCCGACGGTCGGTCGATCGCCTACGGAGACGCCGAGGGCGGGCTCACGGTCGCCGCGTTCGAGGGAACGACCTGGCGGGACCCTTCGAAGGGAGGGACGGCGATCCGCGCGATCGCCTGGAGCGGCGATGGTACCGAGCTTTGGGTCGGCGATGCGGACCGTATCGCGCCATGGCGATTGAGGGGGAATCAGGCGTACCGGGGAGAGGGGGGGGTCCCGCTCGAGCAGGACGAGCGTCTCTCCGGCCTCGCGATCCTCTCCGACGAGTACCTCGTGACGCTCGCCGAGGACGGGCGGTTCCGGATCCGTGAACGATCCGGAGCCATCCGGGCCGACCTCGTCGGTCACGCCGGACCGGTCCGGCAGCTCGTCCTCGGCGACGCCGGCGACCGCTGCGTCTCGGTCGGCGACGTCATGGTCTGCGCGTGGGGGCCCGAGGGCCCGGCTGGACGCTGGTGGCCCCGGGGGGTGACCCGCGCCTCGTCCGTCGTCGGGGAGTGGTCGGCGAGCCAGCCGAGGCCAAGCCTCCTCCTCGCCCTGAGCGACGGCAGGATCTATCTTGCCGGCGGCGAGCTCCGCGAGGTGACGGACATGCCGCTCCACGTTCCGGTCGGCGCGGGCGGCGGCGGCCGCCTCGCCCTCGCTCAGGACCGCACGATCGCGCTGCTCGACGCGGGACTCGCGCCGACGCAGTCGGAGGAGCTCGAGGCCGACGTCGTGCAGCTCGCGCTCGATCGGAGAGGTCTCCGGGCGGCCTTCGCCTTCCGCGCGAGTCGGTTCGTCTCGCTCGCCTCCGTCGGTCCGCCGGGCGGGCGGCTCGGCTCGCCGCCGCCCGTCGAGCTCGACGCCGAGGTCGCGCGCATCGCCCTGGCAGACGCGAGGACCCTGCTCGCCGTCGACGTCCGGGGCCGCGTGACCGTCGCCGTCGCCGGCCCCGGTCCGGGCGATCCCTTCCTCGCGCGCGAGGGCGGGCCGGTCGAGGTGGGCTCCGTCGCCTCGATCGCCGGGGATGTCACGGCGTCCGGCGCGATCGGCTGGGCGGCGGGACTGTCCGACGGCCAGGTCCACATGGTGATCGACGGCGAGACGACGATCCTTCGATCGTCCGACGTCGCGATCACCGCGATCGCTCTGCATCTCCCCGACCGGCTCTGGACGGGCGACGCGAGGGGCTCGGTCCGGCGCTACGATCTCCGGAGTCGCTCGTCGTTCGTGCACCGTGACGCCACGCCCATCGCCGCCGTCGGGTCGGCGGAGGGCAACGCGAGCTTCGCCTGGAACGCGCGCGGGGATCGCATCGCGGCCGCCGACGGGGTCGGGCTGGTCGTCCTCCGCGTCGGCGCGCCGCTGGGCATCCTGGAGACCGTGACGATCTCCGCGCAGCGAACGCCCGGCGTCGTCGCGGTCGGCTTCTCGGACGACTACCTCCTCGAGGGGATGTCCGATGGTTCGGTCTGGCGCCGGCCCGCCGGGGTTCGCCTCGAGGCGCGTGAGGCGGTGGCCGCCGGCTCGGGCGTGATCCGCGCCCTCGAGGCGGTCGAGGGGGGCGTCGTCCTCGCCCTCGAGCGCGCGACGGCGGGGCGCTCCGAGTACGTCCTCGAGCGTCACCGTCACGGCGAGCTGGCGCATCGACTCGGGCCGATCTCGTCCTCGGTTCCGGTCGTGGGCGTCGGATCGACCTGGGCCTGGGTCGATGAATCGGGACGGGTCGTCGGTCACGACGTCGACGCCGGCGAGACGAGCGTGGTCGCCGAGGCGCTCGACGGCGCGAGCCCGCGGGCGATCGCCTGCGATGCGGTCGGGCGCGCCTTCGTCGTCATCGGTCGCCGCGCGGACGCGGGCTTCGCCCGGTTCATCGTGCCGGATCGGGGCGTGGACCGGACGCTGCCGCTCGCCGACCCGCGGGCCGTCTCGGTCACGCCGAACGGTCGATTCGCGGCGATCTCGCACGGCGGCGAGGTCGGCCTCTTCGTGGTCGAGGCCGGCGCGCCTCTCGTCCCGATCCTCGGGAGGAAGGCGAAGCGGCTCACCTGGAGCCCGGACGGCGACCGGCTCGCGTATCAGCTCGACTCGGGGGACATGGGCGTCGTCGAGGTTCGGGGGATCTCGAGCCCGCTCGCGGAGGTGCGCCTCCGGACCGGCCTCGAGCCGACGCGCGACGGGTTCGCGGTCGACCGCGTCCGAGGCCAGACGCTCTCGGTGGCGACCTCGGGGGGGCGATGAGCCAGGCGGTCAGGCGCCCCCTCGGCGGCCGCCGGCGACGAAGGCGATGCCGATGAGGAGGAAGACGCCGCCGCAGATCCCGTTCACGACGCGCCCCTCCGGCGTCTTCGTGAACGCGATCCCGAGGAGGACGCACGCGGCGAAGGCGAGGAAGAAGGCGCCGATCAGGATGAGCGGCGAGATCCCTTCGGGCTCGGCGGCGGCGGGGCTCGGCGTCGTCGGCGTCGGCGGCGGCGGCGGCGGCGGCGGAGGCGTCGGGGTGGCGTCGGTCATCGCTCAGATCGCCAGGTAGAGGACGATCTGGATGGCCATGATGCCGGCCGCCCAGATGCGGAGGTCGCGCCAGCGAGCGCGGTCGGGGGCGCCCTCGTAGACGAAGTCCTCGTCCTGGCGGAGCGCGAAGAGGAGGACCACCGCGAAGAACGCGATGAACAGGATCCGGACCCCGCCCTCCTCCATCCCGTGGGCCCACTTGAAGTCGAGGACGTAGAGGATCGCTTCTTTCATCGGCCCTTCTCCTCGCTCGCAGCTGCCGGCCGCTTCCGCGACGACCACAGGAGCGGCGCGATCCGCTCCTCGGGCCACGGCTTCGTGAAGGCGGAGACGACGCCGACGACCAGCATCGACAGCAGGAACGTCCACCAGGAGATGTAGAGGAATGCCTCGCCCGACTCGATCGTGAAGAGGCTGGTCGAGATCGGCTCGAGGTTCAGGACGAACGCGGTGAGGCAGCCGACGATCATCCCGGCGAGGCCGCCCCACTGGGTCGCCCGGCGGGTGAACATCCCGAGGATCAGGATCGCGAGGGTCGGCCCGGCGACGACCGAGAGCATCGTCTGGATGAACTCGTAGACGCCGCTCCAGCGGTCCGAGAGGCTGGCGGTGGCGACGCTCGAGATCAGGACGACGAGGGTGACGACCCGGCCGACCCGGAGCAGCTCCCGCTCGTCGGGCGGGGCGGCCTCACGGCGCGCGCGGACCCAGGTGACGACCGGCTCGTAGACGTCCTTGGTGAAGAGGGTCGCCGACGCGTTCAGGATCGAGTCGACCGAGCTCATCAGCGCGGCGAGGAACGCCGCGAACATGAGCCCGAGCAGCCCCGGCGGGAGGAGGTTCTTGATCAGGACCGGGTAGGCCTGGTCGGGGTCGTCGGCGGGGACCTGATCGGGGTAGAGGGCGAGGGCGAGCATCCCCGGGATCACGACCAGGACGGGTATGAACGTCTTCAGGAGCGCGCCGACGAGCATGGACGCCTTCGCGTCCCACTCGCTCTTCGCGCCGAGGCAGCGCTGGACGATCGTCTGGTTGCCGGCGAAGTAGGCCGTCGACATCACCATGCCGAGGCCGAAGAGGATGCCGGTCCACGGGAACGGCGTCGGCTCCTCGGGCCCGCGGTAGAGCTCGAAGTGTCGTTCGTGACCGAGCGCGGTCACCTTCTCGGTCAGCCCGTCCCAGCCGCCGACCTTCCAGAGGCCGAGCCCGACCACGGCGAGGCCGCCGACGAACATCACGATGAGCTGGATCACGTCGGTCAGGACGACGGCGGAGAGCCCGGCGCCGATCATGTAGACGCCGATCACGAACGCGAGGAGCAGGATCGAGACCCAGTAGCCCCAGCCGAGCAGCCCGTCCATGAACTTGGCGGTCACGTGGAGGACGGCGCCGATGTCGAAGAGGAGGATCAGGAGCCAGATCGTCGAGTGGACGCCCCGGACGCCGGCGTTGTAGCGTCGCCCGAGGAACTCGGGGATGGTGTAGACTCCGGTCCGCCAGAAGAAGGGGATGAAGATGAAGGCGGCCAGGATCATGGCGACGAAGCTGCCGATCCAGTCCCAGTTGGCCGTCACGATCCCGTAGCGGTAGCCGGCGCCGCCGAGGCCGATCATGTCCATGGCGCCGATGTCGCTCACGACGATCGACATCCCGATCGCCCAGAACGGCAGCCGCCGGCCGGCGAGGAAGTAGTCGCCCGAGCTCTTCACCGATCGGGTGAGGTAGAGCCCCAGGGCGAGGACGCCCACGAGGTAGACGATGAAGACGAGATGGTCTATCCCGGACAGGGACACGCCCATGGGAGCGCTCTCGAGGGGGCCGAGGCGAGGTCGTGGGCGGAGAGGATACCCGAGGGTTGCGGGGCGGGCGAGCCGTCCGGGCGAGGCTTGGTGAGCCAGGCGGAGGGGGCGGCGTGACCCAGAGCGAGACGCTCGTCGGGCGGACCCTCGGCCCGCTCCGGATCCGGAGCCGCCTCGCCAAGGGCGGCTTCGGGATCATCTACCGGGCGAGCCACGAGGAGCACGGCGACGTGGTCGTGAAGACGATCGCGCCGGGCTACGCCGCCGACGCGCGCGCCCTTCGCCGCCTCGCGCGGGAGGCGGAGGCCGCCGGTCGGATCGACCATCCGAACGTCGTTCGCGGGTTCGGCTTCCACGAGCTCGAGGAGCAGCGCCTCGTCGTCGCCGAGTTCGTCGCCGGCGGGTCGCTCGACACGTGGCTCGAGGGCTGCGGCGGGTCGCTCCCGATCGGGCACGCCCTCGCGATCGCGCGCGACATCGCGGCCGGGCTCGGAGCGGCCCACGCGGCCGGGCTCGTGCATCGGGATCTGAAGCCGGCGAACGTCTTCCTCGTCCCGCCGGCGGCGCGCGGAGTCGCTCCGGTGGCGAAGGTCGGCGATCTCGGCCTCGTCCTTCGGGTGTCGGGAAAGCGCCTCGACAGCCAGACCGACCTGACCGGCAAGGGGCGCGCCCTCGGCACGCCGGCCTACATGGCGCCCGAGCAATGGCGGAGCGCGCACGACGTCGACGGGCGGTCCGACCTCTACTCCCTCGGCGTGCTCCTTCACGAGATGATCGCCGGCGCCGAGCCGATCGACGCCGAGAACGTGGCGCAGCTCCTCTACGCCCACCTGAACGACCCGCCGATCCCGCTCCGCGACCACGCCCCGGGCGCGCCGGAGACGGTCGAGGAGCTGATCCTGCATCTGCTGGCGAAGCGCCCGCAGGACCGGCCGCGCGACGCGGCCGCGGTCGAGACCGAGCTCGTCGGGCTGATCGCGTCGCTCTGAGCGACGACGGTCGCGCCGCGCCGAGGAGCGTCAGTCGCCGTCCGGCTCGACGAGCTCGGCGGCCACCCGCGGCGCCTCGGAGAGCTTCCAGACGGGGTGGCGGCGTCCGCGGCGCAGGCCGCGCTCGAGGAGGCCCCACGCGGTCGCGCCGTCGCCGGCCTCGGGCTCGAGGATGTGGAAGATGAGCAGGGCGAGCGGCTGGTCGGTCCGGACGACGTAGCTGCCGACCTCGAGGGGCCGCTTCGCGTCGGTCGCCCAGGTCCCGGTCACCGAGGTCATCGTGCGCCCCTGGAGCTTGCGGCCGGGCTCGACCGACTCGAGGGTGAGCGTCGAGACCTCGCCGCGCCAGGCGCGGCGCGTGCGCTCCACCCGGATGCCGTGCCGGGCGAGGAGTGCGGCGAGCTCGGGGTAGGCGCCCGGGAACGCATAGGCGGCCGGGAGGGAGCGTCTGTCCTCGGCGACGAAGCGGTCGTAGATCGGCGCGGTCACCTCTTCGATCTCGGTGGGCGGACCGGTCGGGTGCTCGGCGTCACCGTCGCCGCCATCCTCGCCTTCGCCCTTCGCCGGCGCCTTCTCGAGGAGGACGGTCTCCTCGCCCCGGCTCGCCGGCGCGAAGGTGATCCCGAGCTCGGGGGCGTTCGCCGGGTCGGCGCCCCACGCGGCGACGCGCGCGTCGGCCTCGGCGGTGAGGGCGAGGACGTCATCGGCCCGCGCGGCGATCACGTCGAGGACCGCCCGGACGAACTGCCGGGTCGAGCGGACTCGGTCGGCGAAGTCCCGGTAGCTCGTCGCCTCGGACAGGATGCCGATCCGGTTGCGGAGGCCGGCGTAGTTCGTCACGTAGCGCGGGTGCGGCGAGAACGTCCGCCAGCCCGGCGGCGCGCCCTCCCGCCGGCTCATGTTGCCGTAGGGGAACGTCTCGAGCGGATCCTTCGCCTTCTTCCGGAGGCGCTGGCGCACCGTCGGGAGGAGCTCGTCGCGCGCAAACGCGAGGAGCGGCCCGTCGCAGTCGGGCAGGAGCGGCGGCGAGTAGGTGAGGTGATAGCCGTGGCGCGTCCCGTTCGTCGTGTGCAGGTCGAGGACGACGTCGGGGTCCCAGCGGCGGTAGACGCGGTCGAGGACGCCGCGCATCTCGGGGCTCCAGGCGACGACGCAGTCCCGGTTCAGGTCGAGCCCCATCCCGTTCGGGCGGCGGCCGACCCGCGCGGGGCCGTTCTGCCCGGCGCGGTTGCGGTCGCCACTGCCGAACGCCTCGTTGCCATCGACGTTGTAGATCGGGCAGACGACGAAGACGATCCGCTCCAGGAGCCCGGCGGCCCGCTCGGTGGCGAGGTCGCGGAGCAGGATCTGGGCGACCTCCTTGCCCTCGACCTCGCCGCCATGGATGTTCGCCTGGACGTAGACGACGACCCGCCCGCTCGCCCGCGCCTCGTGCGGGCTCGCCACCGGAGGGTCGGCCGCGATCACGAGCGGGATGTCCCGGCCGAGCGTCGACGTGCCGAGGGTCGTCACCGTCCAGGGAGCGCCGGCCCGCTGGAGCGCGGCGAGGAACTCCTCGACATCGGCGAGCGTCGAGGTCTCGGCATACTCGGTCGTCTCGGCCCGGGTGCGCGGCATCCGGGGTCGACGCGGTCGCGCCTCACCGTCGCCGTCGCCGTCACCGTCGGCCGAGCCGCCCTCGGGCGGAGGAGCCGCGTCCTGCGCGCTGGCCACCCCGGGAACCGCGACGTGGAGCGCGACCAGCACGATCGCGAGGAACAGCACGAACGGAATCGGTCGACAGAGCATCGCGGCGGCCTCCGGACGGCGGGAAGCGCGCGATCATAGCAGAGGGCCCCCTCCCTCGGCGCTCTCCTCGACCGCTCCCACCCCCGAGCGCCCCGGCCGGCGTGACGGACGGCTCGCTCACCCGCCATTTCGAGCAGCAGAGGCCGGTCGCCGGCGGGGCTCGGTGGGCGCGGGACCGTCCGAGCTACGCGCGGCGCCCGCGTCGAGCGATCAGCGCGGACACGGCAGGCGCTGGCCGCCGTCGGGGCCTACGCGTCGTAGGGCTCGCGCTGGAATCGGGTGGAGATCCACCACACGTTCCCCGAGGGGTCCGTCACGCCGCCCTGTCGGTCCCCGTACACCATGTCCTTCGGCTCGTGGATGAGCTGGGCCCCGTGCTCGACCGCGCGGGCGCAGGCCGCGTCGGCGTCCTCCACGTACAGATAGAACGCGGCGGAGGAGGGCGGATACTGGTCGCCAGCCTGGCTGACCATGAAGGAGGTCGTGCCGATCCGCATCCTGGCATTCGCGATGCCGCCGTCCGGCGTCGTCGTTCTCCCGAGCTCCGACGCCCCAAGCCCCGCGACGAGGAACTCGAGGTACTCTGCTGCCTGGCTGGCGAAGATGTACGGGAACACGGTTCCGTAGCCTTCCGGGACGTACATGCTGGCCTCCTGGGCTCTGGGTAGGTGGAGCATAGCTCGCTGCCATTCTTTCTGGACCAGTCTCGGGGCATTTCCGGCCCTTTTGAATGCGCCGGGAGTCATCGAGCCGGCGGAGGCAGGTCAGCCGTTGATGATGAGGAGTAGTCGGAGAGACGGCTTCGAGCGAACACGTGGGCGCCCTACTCGGCCTCTTTCTGTCCTCGCTTCCACCGCCAGTAGAGCTCGCAGTGGGAGCGCGGGAGCTTGCTGACATCGAGCTCGTCGGTCATCGCGTGAACGAGCGCCGTCACCCGCGCCTCCTCGAGGCCATCGTCGTCGTCGGTCCGCACATGACAGCCATCGCAGTCCTCGATGCGATCGTGGCAGCGATCGCAGCCGTTCATCGAGGGCGCGTTTCTTCGTCCGCTGGCGCCGAGTCCCGTCCGAGTGACGTCCTCGTGACAGGCAACGCAGCTATCGAGCGACTCGCGAACCTCCCCGTCCACGAGGGCTCGAGCCGCCGCCCGGGCGTGCCGCCGATGATGGAACGACGCAAGCCCTCGAGCGCGCGGTCGTTCGTTGAAGCGAACCGCGTTCGGGTAGAGCTCGGCATCCCGCCGCGCCCGCGTCCACCAGGTCTCGTCCTCGTCCGCCTCGACGAGTCCCGCGATCCCATGGCAGGAGGCGCACTCACGGCCGCCGACGTAGTAGTAGCGCCCGAACTCCATCGTGCCGAGCTTTCCCGCGGGCTGATGGCACAGCCGGCAACCACCGACGATCGAGGCGTGCCTCGCGTGTGAGAACAGCTCGTCTCGCGGTGGCGATTCGCGCCGGGGCTGCTCGGACTGGTCGCAATCGGGGACCTCCGGCCCCGTGCACGACCCCGAGGCGACGGCGGCGCTCAGCAGCACGGCGGGGAGAAATACGTTCGTCGACTTCACGAGCAGGTCTCCATCGAGCGCCATCTAACGGCACCGGGACTCACCGTTCAACGGTCGGATCTCCCCGCACTCGGCTTGCGCCCCGGGAGCTCCATCCGCTAGCCTCGGCCGACCGGCCGGGGAGGCTGCTCGCTCCATGAGCTCGAAGACGACGGCAACGCTCTTGCTCTCGCTCGGTTTGGTCATGGCGCTCGCCTCGGGATGGGGAGCCGACGGAGCAACTTCGGTCCAGGCGGCGCCCGACGACCCGCGTTGGACCGAGCGCTGGGAGCGATTCCCGCACTCCCGCCACTTTGGCTCACACGTTGACGCCCGAGCCTGCGAGGTCTGCCACGACACCGACGCGGGCCCCGACCGGGCGGGTCTTCGCCTGCGAGACGACCCCGTCACGCTCTGCTCCCGAACGTGTCACCGGCGAGGGTTGCAGGAGCTCGTGATCGAGTCGGTCCCCAGACCGACGCCGCCTCATCGCATGACGAGGTTCGATCACGAGACTCACGCTGACATGAAGACGTGCGTCGATTGCCATACCTATCAGCCGCCGAAGCGCGTCCGGGAGCACGCCAAGCTCGAGGTCACGCGTCTCTACGACGTCGTCACGCGAGACGGCTTCGAGATGCCCGGCCTCGCGTCCTGCCGGGGCTGCCACGCCGGGAACGGTGAAGACCGTCGCTGGCCCCACGAGCTCCACGATCCGAGCGCCCGGTCCGTTTATCGGGACACGGGACCGCCCTGCGACTCGTGCCACCTGGGGGCATCGGCGATCGCGGCCGACGACGAGCCCATGCCGAGCGATGAGGATGGCCGGAAGCAATTCAGTCACCGTCGGCACCTGTCGGCCTCGCCGCCGCCGGACAGTTGCGAGCGCTGCCACGAGAGCGCGACCCGGAGCGTGCGAATCGATGACGGCAGGCTCGGCGGTCGGTTCGGATGCGGATCCTGCCACGCCGATCTCGACGGCATCGCGGATCGTGGCTGGGAAGCCGCCGGGGAGCGGGTCGCCGCCCGCACGACCGGACGCAAACCGCATCTCGTCGACTTCGACCACCGGCGACACGCGGCGGAAGAGATCGCCTGCACCGACTGCCACCGTCTCCGCGATGGCGAGGACGCATTCGAGAGGCCGGCCGACTTCGCGTTCTGCGCCGATTGCCACGCCGAGAAGCTGGACCGCGACCACGTCCTGCTCTCGCTGGCACCCCAGGAGCACGCCGCGTGGAGGGACGCTGGAGAGAACCTGTGCGCGCTCTGTCACGACCCCGAGCTGGAAGAGTGGCGGCCGGGGCTGCTCGAGGAGGAGGTGACCAAGAACCTCCTCGGACCGGTCACCCTCGGCGGTGCTCTCGTCCATCCGTTCGTATGCGCTGACCCCGCGGGAGCGGCGGCTTCTCCCGAGCAGTGCGCCGGCTGTCACAGGCGCCAGGCCGGCCCGAAGACGGTAGCTGACGCGGCGAAGAGCTTCGATCACGCCACTCACCTTCCCGACCCGGGGGATCGACGGTTCGAGGCCCGCTGCCGCGCCTGTCACGGAGACGTCTGGGGGTCGGACAGCTCGAGCTCGAGCCTGGCTCAAGTCGACTCGGCGGCGGTTTGCGACCGCTGCCACACGGGCGGGAAGGCCCGGAGCGAGCCGGAGACGGTCGGCTCACGACGTCTTCTCAGCTTCAGCCACACGGCTCACCTCGGATCGCCGGAGAGCCCCCGATTCACGTGCGGAGCGTGCCACGAGTGGAGAGCCGCGCCGCTCAAGGAGCGAGGGCGGTTCGACGGCACCAGGGGAAATGCCTGTCGGTCTTGCCACGCCCACGGGACGAAGGACGAGGCGACCGTGACGCTCGACGGCCAGAAGGTCATCCCCGGACGGTGCACGATCTGCCACGGAAGCGGCGACACGATCCGCCGTCGTCAGGCTCCGCTCGAGACGACGCCGAGCGACGGCATCTCGGTCGCGGTCGGCGCGCACCACGACGCCTTCGGGGAGCCGTGCACCGCCTGCCACGCGCCGTCCGAGGCTGGCGACGAGCCGACTCCGCTCGTCGTGACCCATCGGAAGTTCCGCCACGCGCCGATCGACGTCGTCGACGGTCCCGATCACGAGCGAGCGCGCGAGTCTTGCCGCGTGTGTCATCTCGGCGCCCGGTCCATCGGTGGACCACCGCGGAGGAAGGAGTCGCGATGACTCGGATCAAGCAGGAGCTCGACGCGCTCCAGAAGGAGCGCGGCCACCTCGACAAGGCGGGCCTGCGCGCTCTCGCTCGGCGCATTCGCGAGCCGCTCCACCGCTTGCACGAGGTTGCGAGCTTCTTCCCCCACTTCCGACTGACCCCGCCTCCGCAGGTCTCGGTCGGCGTTTGCCGCGACCTCGCATGCGGCCTCCGCGGCTCCCGTGCCCTCCGCGAAGAGCTCCACGCGGCGCTGCACTCCGACGGCGTGCCCGTCACCCACATCTCGTGCCTGGGGCGCTGCGACCGAGCGCCGGCGGTCCGGATCGCGACGCCGACCGTCGAGCGCAACTACCTCCGGGCCGCCGCGACGCGCGTGCAGGACGCGGTGCGGAGCGCCCTCGACGGCGAGCTGCCGGCCGGCGACCTCGATGCTCGGGAGGGAGCCGAGCGGCCGACATGGCAGATCGACGTCGGCAATGACTACGCCACCGCGCGGGCCTTCGCGGAGAGGCTCCGCACGGATCCCGACGCCGCGCCGCGGGAGGCGATCTCGGCCCTCGAGTCGGCCGGCCTCCTCGGGATGGGGGGCGCCGGCGGGCGCGCGTACAAGAAGTGGAGCGACGTCCTCGGAGCGCCCGGCGACGTGAAGTACGTCGTCTGCAACGGAGACGAGAGCGAGCCTGCGACCTTCAAGGACCGGGAGCTCCTCCTGCACGCGCCGTGGCTCACGCTCGAGGGGATGCTCCTCGCCGGGCTCCTGCTCGGCGCGGAGAGGGGCTTCGTCTACCTCCGCCACGAGTACGACGAGCAGATCGCGGCGGTCGAGGCCGAGCTGAAGAGGATGCGGGAGCAGGGCTTGACGGGGACCGGGATCCTCGGAACCGACCGCTCGTTCGAGCTGGAGGTCTTCATCAGCCCCGGTGGCTACATTTGCGGTGAGCAGACCGCGCTGATCGAGGCGATCCAGAGCAATCGAGCCGAGCCCCGGAACCGGCCGCCCGAGCTCCAGACGAACGGACTCTGGGACCGTCCTACCCTGCTCAACAACGTCGAGACGTTCGCCTGGGTGCCCTCGATCCTCGCCCGCGGCGACGGCTCCTGGTTCGCCGGCGCGGGCGTCCGGGGCCAGCGCGGCATGCGCTTCTTCTCGGTGAGCGGCGACGTGGCGAGCCCTGGGGTCTTCGAGGTGCCGAACGGGATCACCCTGCGCGAGCTGATCGAACGCGCTGGCGGGATGGCGGATGGACAAACGCTCAAGGCGGTCGCCGCATCGGGGCCGTCCGGAGGGTTCCTCCCACGACGACTGCCTCGCGGGCTCCTCCCGCCTCGGTTCGCCGACGAGGCGCTCTCCGACGACGCGACCCACTTCGACATCCTCGACTGGGAGCTCAGCATCCCCACCGCGCGGGCGATGGGCGTGATGCTCGGCGCCGGTCTGGTGATCTACGGAGACCGGGCGGACATGGTCGAGCAGGCGGTCATCAGCACGACGTTCTACCGGCGCGAGTCCTGCGGCAAGTGCGTCCCCTGCCGGATCGGCTCCGCGAAGCTCGACGAGATCGGCGAGCGCCTGCGTGCCCGACAGCTCTCCGCTCGCGACATGGAGGCCATCCGTTCCGAGATCCTGGCGCTCTCGTCCGCCATGGAGGAGACGGCCATCTGCGGCCTCGGAACGGTCGCCTCGAACCCGCTCAGGACGCTTCTCGGGCACTTCGGCGACGAAGTCGCCGGCTACCTCGAGGTGTGACGGTGGGCAACGACGCCGATGCGATGGCGAACGACCCGTTCGCGGTGCTGCCGCGCAGGGTCTGGGACGACGAGGAGCTCTTCGCCCGGAACTTCGATGGCCAGCTCGTCCGCCTCGCGCCGGCCACCGCCGAGGACTACGAGCGCGAGGTGACCCTGACGGTCGACGGCGAAGATGTCACCGTCACGCGCGCCGTCCCTCTGACCGACTCGCAGGGCAACATTGTCCGCGACCGCCTCGGACGGACCGTCCCACGGCGCACCACCATCCACGACGCGGCCACGAAGCTCCTCCACGCGCGCCGCGACGCGGGAGGCGCGCCGAGCGAGCACCCGATCCCGACCCTCTGCCACCAGGACCACCTCGCGCCGGCCGGAGTCTGCCGCGTCTGCACGGTCGAGGTTCGCCGCACCGGGCGGGATGGACGCGTCAAGACCGATCCGAAGCTCCTCCCCGCCTGCCGGCATCCGGTCGACCCGTCGATGGCCGTCCACACGATCGAGTCGCCGGACGAGACCGCCCGAGAGCGAGTCCGGGCAGCGGTTCGGGTACTCGTCGAGCTCCTCGCGGCGGACCACCTCCCCCGCGCGAGCGACGCCGTCAACCCCGAGCGGCCGGCCGACGAGTTCCAGGCGCTCGTCGAGCGGCTCGGCGCGGATCCGGAGAGGTTCCGGAGCAAGGGACCGCCGGGGCGCCGGCACGATCCGTCGTCCGCGCTCATGGACGTCCGGCACGACGCCTGCATCCTCTGCAATCGCTGCATCCGCGCATGCAACGACCTCAAGGGCAACGAGGTCATCGGCCGGGCCGGAAGGGGCTACGAGGCTCGGATCGCGTTCGATCTCGACGACCCGATGGGGAGCTCCTCCTGCGTCTCGTGCGGCGAGTGCATGGTCACCTGCCCGACGAGCGCCCTGACGTTCCGCCAGGAGGTGACCTCCGAGTGGAAGCGAGACCTCGTCGCGCGGGAGGGCTACTCGGCCGTCTCGCCGGCCGAGCTCCGGGAGCACGGGCTCTTCCGCGACCTCTCCTACGAGTTCCTCGCCTGGAACGCGGACTCGGTCGTTCGATGGAACGTGAAGGCGGGCGACGTGCTCTGCCGGCAGGGCGACCCCGGCGCGACGGCGTTCGTGATCATCTCGGGCGAGCTCGGCTACTGGACCGAGCCGGTCGCCTCGAGCCGACCGGCCCCGCGGCAGGACGGTCTCCTCGGCTGGCTCGTCTCGAAGATCGGCGGAGCGGCCGCGACCGCCGGCCCCCCGCTGCTCCCTGCGGGGCCGCCCGACGGCGTCCGCACCGAGGAGGACCTGATCGTCGGGGAGCTCTCGTGCCTCAACTCGCAGCCGCGGACCGCGACGGTCCGCGCGGTCGGCGACGGCCGGGTCTACGTGATCCGGCGCAACCTCCTCCACGCGCTCCAGCGGAACCGATACGCTCGCGAGAAGCTCGACGAGGTCTACCGGGAGCGGGCGCTCGAGGTGCACCTCCGACAGGTCTCGTTCTTCGATCACCTCGACGACGCGGAGCGCGAGGCCTGCCGGAGCATCCTGACCGACCGGGTCGAGCTACTCCGCGCCGAGCCGGGCCAGGTCATCTTCGCCCAGGGCGACGAGGCCGACGCGTTCTACATGGTCCGATTCGGGCACGTGAAGATATCCCAGATCTACGAGGGTCGCGAGCGCGTCCTCGACTACCGCCGGCCGAACCAGTACTTCGGCGAGCTCGGGCTGGTGAGCCAGGACCTCGTCGAGGTCGGGCGCCAGGTCCCCGAGAGCATCTGGAAGAAGAGAAGCGCGACGTGCACGGCGCTCGATCACGTCGAGCTCGTCCGGATCGACCAGACGACTTTCGAGGTTCTGATCGAACGCTTCGCGGGCCTGCGACGGCGCTTCCTCGAGCTCGCCCGGGGCTACCTCGACCGCTACGAGGCGCCGGTAGACGATCGCCCCCTCGCCGAGTTCCTCCACCAGGGGCTCTTCAACGGCCAGCGCCTCCTCGTCCTCGACCTCGAGGCGTGTACCCGGTGCGACGAGTGCACCAAGGCCTGCGCCGATACCCACGGGGGCGTGACCCGGCTCGTCCGTGACGGACGTCGCTTCGGCAACCACCTCGTGGCGAGCGCCTGCCGCTCCTGTACCGACCCGTATTGCCTGGTCGGGTGCCCGGTCGACGCGATCCATCGGCGGAGCTCGCGGGGCGAGTCTGGCGCCCCGTCGCTCGAGATCGTGATCGAGAACCACTGCATCGGGTGTGGCCAGTGCGCGAAGAATTGCCCCTACGGCAACATCAACATGCAGGGCTTCGAGGAGGCGGACGGGACGATCCGACAGAAGGCGACGACTTGCGACCTCTGCCGCGACGTCGTTGGCGACTCGGGCCGCGAGGTGAGCTGCGTCTGGGCCTGCCCCCACCACGCGGCGTTCCGGATGACAGGCGACGAGCTCTTCGAGCGAGTCCACGGAACGCCGCCGCCGAACACGCTGGTGGAGCTACTTCGGGCGTCGGGCGCGGGCGGCTGACTCGAGCGGGTCCTCCCGGTGGCCGTGGCAGACGACGCACCCCGCCCCGTTCTCCGGCGGAACGTCGAGGGGGAGGCGCTCTGACGAGGCCACGGACCGGTGGCAGTCGAGGCATGCGCCGCCGTGACCGGCGGTCTCGTGCGAGAAGCTCGCGCCGGGCGGCCGCGTCCACGGAGTGACCGCCCAGCGAATGTCGTTCATCGCGTGGCAGCTCGCGCAGGCGCCGCCGCCGATGTTCGCGTGTTCGGCGTGACACGCCGCCCCCTGGCAGCCGGCCACGCCGGGCGTGGACCCGACCGCAGCGCCGGCGCCCTGCGGCCAGCCGTGACAGTCGAGGCAGGCCGTCGCGCCGTGCGCGGCATGGGAGAAGTCGACCCTGGGCACGCCGCCGCTCGGGCGCGACTCCTCGACGGTCTCGAGGACGGCCGGCGCGTGGCACGGCGTCGTGCATGCATCGAGGCTCGAACCCGCGTCCGCGAGCGAGGCGTAGCCGTCCATCCCGGGATGACATGCGCGGCACTGATCGACGTCGTTGCGCTCGCTCGTGTGGTCGAAGTGGTCGAACGCGCCCTCTCGGGGGCGCCGTGCGAGGCTGCCCTCGACGTGGCACTCGTTGCAGGCCGTGCCGGCGCCTTCTCGCCGCGGAGCGCCCGCTGCGTCTGCTTCGTTGATGTGGCCGCGCGACTCGAACGCGTAGCGCCGTGCGGATCGCGCAGCGACGGTCCGCAGTGTCGAGGAGCGTGGCCCGCTGTGGCACGAGACGCAGCCCGTCGTGCCATGCCACGTTCCTGCCAGGGCGGCGGTCGTCGGGAGCCCGGGGATCGGCGCGGCGTGGCATCGGACGCAGGCCGAGTAGGAGACGGGATCGAACTCCCGCCCGTTGTCGCCGGGAGCGTTGCTCGCCACGTGACAATCGGAGCAGGCGATCCCGCGCTCCCCCGCGTGGACGCGGTGGGAGAACGCGAGCCCCGGCCGCGCGGCGAACGCCGTGGTCGGGCCGACGGGCGCGGCGATCGTCATGCGCATCCACGGCTCGTTCGCCCGCAGCGGTGCCCGGCCATGCTCGACGTGGCACCGCGCGCAGCCCTCCCGCTCGAAGCCGGCGTGGCACGCGACGCACCGGCGGTCGGCCACCCCGGCGAGCGGCAAGTGACAGCCGTCGCAGCCGATCCCGGCCCTCGCGTGGGCCTCCGCGAGCGGCCCCGGAGAGGCGAGCGCCTCCCAGCGGCCGGCCGCCACGACGACCGCCACGGCGACCGCCACGGCGACCGCCCCGGCGATCGCGAGGCCAAGCTTCCAGCGCTGCAGCCCGCTCGCGCGCGCGTGGTGGTCGAGCCCCACCCGCATCGCTCGGCTTCTGGCGGGGGCGGACGGAGCGGATCGGTCGGGGGAGGGAGCGGGCATGGATCAGTGATAGAGCAACGCCAGGTAGGCGTGGACGAGCATGAGCGAGACCATGACGACCGACGCCGGGAGGTGGACCGTGAGCCACGCGTGAAGCCACCACTGCAGCCGCGCCTGGCGGTCGAGCTGACGCCGCACGGCGCACGCCTCTTCGAGCGCGGCGACGACGTCGAGGCCTGCGGGTCCGACGGCGTCGCGCAACCGCTCGAACGTCTGCGTCGATCCCTCCGGGGAGCCGACGGCGCTCGCCGTTCGCGGCCCGTCGGCGAGGAACGGGCGGATCTCCTTTCGGAAGGCCTCCTCGAGCGCGCCCGCGGTCGCTATCGGGGCGTCGGGCAGCTCGCACGAGAGCAGCGGCAGGGCCGTCCGGCGCGCCCCGACGATCTGGAGGCCGACCGCTCGCGAGGCGGAGAGGGCGCCGTCGGGCCGCGCCCGCGGGGCGCCGCCGGTGTGCGCCGCCCAGTCCTCGCTCTCGACCCTCGCCGCCCGGCCGCACGCGGCCGCGACGAGGTCGTCGGCCTCGGTGGCGTAGAGGGCCGCGACCCGATCGATCTGCGAGGCGACCGTCTCACCCGGGACGGCCTCGATGAGGCGACGCGGGAGCGTCTGCTGGAGGACGAGTCCGAGGAGACCGCTCGCGATCACCGCGAGGAACAGCGTCATGGTCGCCGCGCTCAGCGGCCCGCCGAAACCGATACGCGCGTGGAGTACGATCAGGGGGACCGTCAGGAGCCCGAGCCAGATGTGGGCGAGCATCCAGGTGCGGGCGCGGCCGAGGATCCGGACGCGCCGGAGCGCCTTTCGCGGCCACAGGGCGAGCTCGAAGAGGATGATGGCGCCTGCGGCGGCGCCGAGGACGAGGCGGCACCGGTCGAGGCCGACGAGGAAAGTCGAGGTGGGCTCGGCCTGCGATTCGAGGGCGTACCACGCCGCGCCGGCGAGCGCCGCGAGGGCGGCGACGGCGATCCAAGGGGCGTGAAGGGAGAGCGTCGGTCGGTCGAGGAGCAACTCGCGCCCCATCCTTGCGAGCGTGTCGGCCAGAGCACGGGAAGACGGGCGATCCTAACGCGACCGACCGAGGTCGAGCAAGCCGCCGGGAGATCCTCGACAGAGGAGAGGGAACGACGCTAGGCTCGGATTTACGGACGACGCGACGAGAAAAACGAGGGCGACGTGCTCTTCAACCTCTTCCCACCGAGCGAGGACCCCTCCCGTCGCATCCCCACCGAGGATCCCTGGCACGAGCATCTGGCTGCAGCCCGGGTGGCCGGCCTTCAGGGACGGCTCGCCGGAGTCCGCAAGGAGCTCCGGGCACTCCAGAAGCTCCCCCAGGCGGGCGACGGTCCACTGAAGACGCTCGTCGAGCTCGAGAGCGCGCGGCACCCAGCCAGCCCGCGGCGGCTCGGAGAGGCGCTCGCCGCCGCTCGCGGGCGCCCCGGGCTCCGGTGGACGACGGTGGCCGCGGCCGTCGCCCTCAGCGAGCAGCAGCTCCAAGTGATCCGGGGCTTCTCGTCGGAGGAGGTTCTCGCGTCGGCGCCGGCGGCGATGGTCCCGAATCGGCTCGACGCGGTCGCGGAGCTCGGACCGGAGCACCCGGCCGTCGGGCTGGTGGAGCACCAGCTCGCCCAGTGCCGGCAGTACCTCGGCGACCTCGACGCGGCGCTCGGCCACCTCGAGCGGGCGCACGCCTGCTTCGCCGCCCTCGGCACGGCGTTCCAGCACGAGACCTCGGAGGTGCTCCTGACCTGGGGCAACATCCTCCTCGAGCTCGGCCACCTCGGCCTCGCCGAGGGACTCCTCCGCGAGGCGCTTGCCCTCAAGGGGCTCCAGGATGGAGAGCTGACCGGCGGCATCGCGGTCGGACGAGGCGGGCGCCGCGTGCCCGACGTGCCGGGAATCGCCAAGGGCCTCGGCGTCCTCGGCAAGCTCCACCGGCGGCAGGGGCGGATCGACGATGCCCTCACCTGCTACACCGAGGACGCACGCTACGCCTCCCGCCCGCGCGATGTCGGCGTCGTGACGAACCGCATCGGCGAGCTCTACCTCGAGGCGGGGGCGTTCGACCTCGCCCTCCGGTCGTTCACGCGGAACGCCGCGGCGCCCGAGCGCGGTCCGCTCAACACGGCGCACGCCCTCCTCGGGGCGGCTCGGGCGCGCCTCACCCGGAGCATCCCGATCCACTCCCCCCGGAGCTCGGAGACCCCGCGCCAGGTCCGCATCCTCCGGGAGGCGCGAGAGCTGGCCCGCGGAGACCTCGCCCGCGCACGAGAGGTCGCGACGAGCCTCCGTGACCCGGGGCGCTCCGACGTAAACCGCCTCCTCGATGAGATCGCGGGGATCGCGGACGGACACGAGGCGCTCGACCGAGGCGACCTCGAGACGTTCGAGGAGGTCCGCACGCGGCTGCTCCGATCCGCCGAGCGTTCGGCGGCGAGCGGCGAGCGCGACGATGCGGTCTCGACCCTCTGGGACGTCCTCCGCCTCGAGCTCTGGTCGTGGCGGGGGCACGGCTACGTGCCCGAGATCTCGTCCGAGGAGACGTGCCGTCGGCTGCTCGACCACCTCGAGCGGCTCGGCTCGCAGGACCGGCTCACCCGACTGCAGGAGTGGGCGGAGCGCGTCGGCTACGAGGACTTCCAGCGCCTGCTGCTCCAGCGCTACGTGACGCCCGGGAAGCGCAGCCTCGAGACGCGCGAGATGACGATCGTCTTCGGCGACATCCGCGGCTTCTCGGAGTGGGGCAAGAAGCTCGCCCCGGGCGAGGTCGCCGACCTGCTCACCGAGTTCTTCCGCACGATCAACCCGATCATCATCGACCACGGCGGGCGGATCCTCCGCTACGAGGGCGACTCGATCCTGGCCGCGTTCAACCTCGACGGAGAGCGCGAAGATCACGCGACCGACGCGGTCCGCGGAGCGCTCGCGGCAGCCCGGGCGGTCGGACGCTTCGACCGGGTCCGGCGGGGCCAAGACCCGGGCGTCGAGCGGATCCAGCTCCCGATGGGGATCCACACCGGAGCGACGGCGCTCGCCCACCTCGCGATTCCGGGGCGCCGCGAGGTGACCGTCCACGGAGAGGCGGTCAATGGAGCAGCGAAGCTCCAGAAGGCGATCAAGACGCTCCGGGGCCTCCCCGAGCACGCGGACGTGGTCACCGACCTTCTCGTGAGCGGAGAGACGCTCGCGCGGACGAGGGCCGGAGCGTTCCGCCACTTCCGGATCGACCACCGGCTCCCGAGCTTCCCGGAACTCGAGCCGTTCGCCCTGGCGCCCGCGGTGGACGTTGGCGTCTCGTTCGTCGGCCGAGGCACCGACGTCACGCCGTCCTGGGGACGGATCGCCGTCGACGTTGGCAACCGTGCCACGGCCGGCGTGATCGACCATCACCACCGCGATCGCGCGGGGGGCTGCGCGGCCTCGCTCGTCCTTGGCCATCCGGAGTGGGTGACCGACGCGCTCGAACGGAACGGACATCGCCTTCGCCCCGACGAACTCGAGCTCGTCGTGCATGCCGAGCCCGACTTCGACGCGACGACGAGCGCCTACCTCGTCCTCGAGATCCTGCGCGGCCGCCTCCTCGACGAGCGAGGTGAGCCCCGCGCGGCTCTCCGCGAGCTCGTTAAGTACGCGGAGCGAGTCGACTACGGGCTGCCGGAGTTCGACCCCGAGCACCCCGAGGGCTCGCCCTACGTCGTGTTGACCGCGGTGCTCGAGGTGATCCTCGACCGAGCGCGCGCCGGCGAGCTGCGAAGATGGGAGGTTGACCGTGCCGCGCTCGAGCGCGGTCTCCAGGTGATCCACCACGCCGTTCGACGCTGGGAGGCGGCGCCGACGCGTTCGTTCGGCCGGATCTTCGAGGGCGACCAGCCGTTGCTCTTCGAGCCCGAGTTCCGTCGGATTCGCGACGAGAGCAAGGCGTTCCGCGCGGACATCGATCGCGCTGAGGTCGAGGAGCTCGCCGTGCCGCGGCGAGACGGTGATGACGGCGCCCCGAAGCGTCTCCGCGGGGCGGCGATCACGGATCCCCGAAGCGTGATCTTCAAGGACTGGGCGCGCGCGGCCGGCTACGAAGTGCTCTGCGTCGAGTATCCCCACGCGCCGGCGCCGGTCAGCCCCCCCGTCCCGCGCAGCCGCTTCGTGATCAGTGTCCCGCCGCGAAGCGGCCTCACCCTCCTGGCTGTCGCGCGCGAGCTCGAGCGCCTCGAGAAGGCCGCGCGCCAGAAACTTCTCGACGAGCGGTGCGTCGACCTCGTGCGGCGCGGGAAACCGCGCGAGGGCTTCGACGGCCCCGACCCGTGGTATGACGGCCGCTCCGACGCCCACACGATCGTTGACGCGCCGAGGAGCGGGAGCGTCCTGAGCCGAGCGGAGGTGCAGGCGGTCATGCGGAGACTGCTGCCACCCGAGTTACCGCACGAGAGCGGGGTGAGCGAGCCATGAGCTAGACCCACGAAACTCCGCCGCCGGCCACGGGCTCCCAGCGCTCCCGCGCACGAGCAGCCCCCCTCGCCATGGCCGCCCACGGCCGGCCGCGACCTTCCTCGCCGTCCGCCCCCGTGAGGTAGTAAGCGGGTACCTCGCGAGCACCTCGCGCCGCGGCTCGGCTGCGGGACTTGGACGGTCGGTGGACATGAAGCGTCGTCCGGGCGCGAACGCGCTGCGCCGAACGGACCCGTCCACCCGCTCGTCGGGAGTGCGAGAGACGGCGGTGACTTGTGGTGCCGATTGTCGGCGCCCATCGTCGAAGCACTTCGGGAATGACACGTTACGTTGAGGCGAACAACCGGACTCGCAGGACCCCGGACGCACGCACGGGCGGCTTCGGACGGATGAAGTGGCGCGTCAGACGGTCGATCACGCTGCTCACAGCCTCGTCTCGAGCGACGGACGATTCTTGCCTCCAACACGCGACGACACCCGGCCTGAAGGTGACTGAGGGCGCTCCAGGCTTCGCGACGCACGCGCCCCTTGCTGACGCGCGTGAGCTCGCAATGATGAGATTGGCCGACGGACGAGTTCGGGGCCAACGAGGAGACGATGCCGGAGCTTCGAGTCATCGCTGGACCGCAACGGGACTCCGTGTTCCCGGTGGTCGAAGATCGACAGGTTCTTGGACGAGACGAGCGGGAAGCCGACATCCGGCTCCTCGACCCCGGAGCGTCGCGTCGCCACGCCGAGCTCGTCCGGTCGGCCGGCACGTGGCTCCTCCGCGATCTCTCCAAGAACGGGACCTACGTCAACGGCGCCAGGGTGCGAGAGCGCGTTCTGCGTTCGGGCGACGTGGTTACGATCGGGGAGACGGAGATTCGATTCTGCGTCGATCCTCCGTCGGCTTGTTCGGGTCCGGAAGCAGCCGTCGGCCCGACAGCCGAGCCGACGCGCTCGCGCGGTACGGAGACGATCGACATCGCCGACGTCCTGGACGAGGCACGGATCCGCCGTTGGGAGCTCGATCGCGGGGAACACGCCGAGGCGCTCCAGGCGATCGTCGGCCTCGTCAAGACGAACCCGGACATGGCGCTCGCCAAGTGCCGTCAAACCCTCGAGGCCGTGCTCACCCGTCTCTATCAGGGCCAGGTCGGCGACCCCCGAAAGCGCCCGCTCGAGAACCTGATACGCGACCTGAGGAACGCCGGTGTCCTGCCGCGTAAGCTCGTCGCGCTCTGCGAGATCGTCCGGGAGCTCGGGAACATAGGCGCCCATCCCATTCTGGACGACGAGCACATCAGTCATCGCGAGGCTCGGATCGCGCTGTCCTCCTTCATCGTGTTTCTCGAGTGGCACGCGCGTGCGACGCGGACGCAAGAGGGCGCCGGAGAGGGAAGCGGCGAGGGCGAGGCGCCCGCACGACCGGCCCAGCACGAAGGCTGACAGCGACTGGCGATGCGGCCTTGGAGGGACCACACTCTCCTTGGTGGGTGCGCTGCCCCTTCCCCCTGCTGGAGTGCTCCGGATGTGGGTCGTCTCGCTACGAGTGGAGTCAGGGCCATCCGAGGGTAGGGAGTTCGCGTTCGAAGAGCACGACACCTTCCTCGTCGGGCGCTCGAGTGCCTGCAACATCCGACTCTCCTCGAAGGACAGGCAGGCCTCTCGCCACCACTTCCTCCTCGAGGTGAGCCCCCCCCTCGTCCGCGTCCGGGATCTGGGAAGCGGGAACGGCACCTACGTCAACGGGGAACGCATCGGCCGCCGCCAGAAGCACGAGGAAGCCGGGGACACGGCACAGCACCCGCTCCCGCAGATCGATCTCACCGACGGCGACACGATCCGTGCCGGCGAGACGGTCCTGGTCGTGGAGGTGCGGGCCAGGTGCTCTGAGTGCGGCTCGGACTTCGCGACCGGCGCGGACACGGTCACGCTCGATGCCAGCGGGCTTCGCTGCCGGGCTTGCCGGGAACGCGCCGATCGCGAAGGCACGATCATCGTCGAGTCTTGCTCCCGGCGCGCGTGTCGGGTCTGCGGATCGGACCTGACGAGCGACCTCGGCGACCCGACGCGGACCTCCGATGAAGAGTGCGAGCGCTGCCGGTCCGCGACGGGAGACTCCGCGGACGGCGTTCGACCCCGGGTCGAGCGAGCGCTGGGCGATCGATACAAGCTCGGCCCCGAATTGGGCCGCGGGGGCATGGGAGTCGTGTACCAGGCGGTGCGCCAGACCGACCGCCGTGAGCTCGCACTGAAGGCGATCCTCCCGTCCATCGCGGTCACTGAACGTGCGCGGAAGCGCTTCCAGCGCGAGGTCGAGGCGCTTCGTCGCATCGAGCACCCGAACTGCGTCGGCATGCTCGACCACGGTTCGTCCGGCTCGCTCCTGTTCCTGGCGCTGGAACTCTGTCGAGGAGGCGACCTCGAGCGATTCGTCTCCAGGAACGGCGGAAAGCTCGACATCGCTCGGGCCGCGCCTCTCATGCTCCAAGCGCTCGATGGGGTCGCCTCCATCCACGAGCGGGGCCACGTCCATCGCGACATCAAGCCGAGCAACCTTCTCCTGTCGGCCGACGGAGCGAGCGGCGAGCTGAAGGTCGGGGACTTCGGCTTGGCGAAGTGCCTCGACTCGGCAGGGCTCACCGGACTCACCGTGACGAAGGGTGGAGGCGCCGGCACGCCCGCGTTCATGGCGAAGGAGCAACTCGTGAACTTCAAGGGCGTGAAGCCCGCGAGCGACGTCTGGAGCCTCGGCGCGACTTTCTACCACATGCTGACCGGCGAGCATCCCAGACGGCCGCCAAGCGGCGCCAGCGATCCGATCTTGGCGGTCCTTGCGGGGACCCTCGTGCCGATCAGGGAGCGCGAGCCGCTCGTTCCGGAGGCCGTCGGGACGGTCATCGACCAAGCACTCGCGCCGAAGCCCGAGAACCGCCCCCGAGACGCCGGGGAGCTCCGCGCAGTCCTGCGCCGCGCGTTGGGTGACTGATCACGCGACGACCGGGCTGGACAGGCAGCCGTGGGCACGAACTCGACCTCCGAACGGTCACTTCGCGACGGGGATGCTCCCGGGGTCGCCGCCGTGCTCCGCGACGAAGAGCCGCCCGTAGGCTCTGTTCGCGAACTCCAAACCGAAGAGCCGTTCGAGAGTCTGCGGCTCGAGATCCCCGTCGCTCGCGACCTTGCTCATCTTCTTTCGCTCCTCCGCGCCTGGGGACGTGACCGCGGAAGACGCCGAAGTCCCACACTCCTTCGTCCTCAGAGCCCGCGCGAGGAGCAGCAACGGCGCCGCGGCCGTCAAGGACACGACGACGAGGCTGACGATCGCGCCGACGATCAACGCGATGCCTCCGACGAGCACGATCATGGTCGACTTTTCGCCTAGCCCGCCCCAGAGCACCTCACCCCAGCCACCCCAGAGATTCCAGAGCGCGAAAACCGCTGCCCCGAAGGCCGCCACACAGCCAACACCTCCCCCGGCGTCCGAGACGACTCCGTGTCGCCGGCATGCGCTACAAGCGAAGGTCTCCAGCGCGACCTCGCCGTGGGAGCCGTCCACGGAGAGCGTCACGGGCCGCAGCGACGCCCGGGTCACACAGCAAGCACATCGCGCTGGCAGCGAGACCCTCCGGAACCAAACAGACTGGCGCAGCCACACCGAGACTCCGGCATCGGACTCCAACGCCGCGACGATCCCGAGAGTCTCCGACCCGCTCCGCGCGAGCTGGCTCGCGACAGATAGCACCGCGGGTTGCTCGGCGAGGATCCGCTCGGCCCGCCGGGGATCGAGCAGGTGCGCTGGGACGCGAACGCGAACTGGATCCACCGGAGGCGAGTCGCCAGCTCGTGTCCCCCCAGCCTGCGAGGGAGGCTCCGAAGGAGAGCTCGAGGTGGTCGTGGAAGCGGTCGAAGCGTTTCCGGGGCGCTCCTCGCGCCGAACCCGCGGGGGCGTCAGCTGCGGACCCTCGAGAAGCTCCCGACTTCGGAGCAACGCGAGGCAACTCCGGCACGCGACCCCGACGTGTGGTTCCCCGTGCTTGGGACACTGCTCCATGACGCTCTCGCTTGGGCTCGCCTACTCAGCGCGGCCCCTCTTAGACCACACGTCGGTCAAGTGACTCCGGACGGTCTCGGACTCGATCCAACCCCATCCCATATCGGCGAGCTCTCGGAGGAAATCGTCGAGCCGATCGTCGGTCCAGGGTGATCCCTCGCTCGTAGCCGATGGGTCGTCCCGCGTCGAGCAAGACAGGAAGAGCTCTAGATGCGGCATGACGCCCTCATCCCACTCTTCGCCGTCTCGCGGGACGAGGTCCCAGTCGAGCTGATACTCGAGGATCGCACCGTCCGTGAGCAGAAGGCCGACGTGCCTGGCATTGCTCGAGAGAAAGAGCTGCCGAGGAGATCCGACCTCATCCTCGAGCTCGAGCTCGAGGATGCACTCACCGGCCATGAGATCGAAGATCCTCAGGACGCGGTCCGCGCCTGCGGAGGCTCCGACGGAGGCGTCCGGAGTCGACGCGATCACCGTACCACCGGCGCCGTGCTCGGCGAGGACGGACCTCGACCGTCCCCGAACCACGTCGAGTAGACGCACCGTTCCATCGTAGCTGGCCGACAGGGCGGTTCTTCCGTCGGCGGACACGGAGAGGGCCGTGATGCTGTGACTCTCCTCGTCGAGCAACCACAGCGGGCGGCCCGACGGAACGTCCCACGCGCGAACCGTCGTGTCCTTGCCCGCCGAGACGACTCGCCGGCCGTCATCCGAGAGTCCCACCGCGGTGATCCCCTGGCTGTGTCCGGGCATCTCGCTCAGCAATGCGCCCGTTCGAAGATCCCAGACCCGGACGCAACGATCGTGACCGGCCATTGCGGCGATGCCTCCGTCGGGGCTCAGGGCCGCGTGCGTCACGCCGATGCCCGTCTTGACCGACGCGAGCTCGACGCCCGTCCGAGGCTCGACGACGCGGATACGACCGCGACGGTCGATCCAGACGAGGACCCGAGCCCACCGCGCAAGGATCGCGTGCTCCAGCACGGTGTCGCCCGAGACGTCCTCGGGGAGCGTCCAAAGAACCCCCTCTCCGCTGCCGTCGGGCTCCCAGATCGCGACGCGTCCCGCCGTATCGATTGAGCACGCGAGCGCGAGGGTCCCATCGAACGAGAGGTCACCGATCGTATCGTCGATCGGCGCATCGAGCCGCCGCCGAAACCAGGCTCCCGCAAACTTGCCGCGTGCGACTCGCGACGCGATGTCGCGCACGAGGTTCATCGCGTTCTCTCCGCGCGCGTACCCCGGGACGGCACGAGCCTCCGCGAGGGTGGCGACAGCGTCGCCCCGCCGACCGTCAGTGAGCGCCGCGCGGCTTCGCGCCATCGCCGATTCGAAGATCCGTCGGCCCTCGAGCAGCTCATCCGCGCGACGTGGCCGCGCGATGGCGAACGGTGCGGTGGTCGTCCTCGACCGGACGTTGAACGCCGAGAGGGTGCCGGGTCCGTCGGAGACGAACACGACGCGTCCATCCGAGCGCAGCGCGACGGCGGACGATTCCGAATCTGTCGATATCGTCGACAGCCTTTGTGCCCGCTTTGCCTGGGTCAAGAACGTTGACGTCGAGAGCGTTTCTTCCGACTTCAGCTCCCAGACTTGGGCGGAACCGTCGCCCCCGACTAGCGCGGCGAACCGACCGTCTGCGGTGAGAGCGACAGCCTCGATCCCGCCCGCCTTGTGCGCTCGTCGCACTAGACGAAGATGATGGGGCAACTCCGCCACCCCGCGATCGTGACCGTCGTCGCGGGCGATGTTCCCCTGGAGCGTATGCAGCTCAGCGCACCACGCGACCGGGCTTGCCGCGGCCTCGTCGAGCTCGTCGTAGCGAGCCGCTGGGGCCGTGAGGCCGAGCACGCGGACCACGCCGCCCCGGGTGCCATAGCAGACAACGCTGCCGTCGGGGGTAACCGCGATTGTTGTGGCTGTCGAATTCTCCAGTTGGAACGATGGCGCGAGTGTCTCGATGCTCCACACTTGGAGCGCGGGCCAGCCTGCGCTCCCGACGATGAGCCAACGTCCATCTGGCAACAGTGCGAGCGCCCGGATGGCTCCGCTTTTCGCCGCGTGGAAGCGCGCGATTGACGTTCCCCGAGTGTCCCAGAGCTCCAGCCACCCCCCCTTCGTGCCCGTCACGGCGAGGACACCGTCCGCCGAGAGTGCGATGGCTGTGACCGGGTCATTCGCGTCGCGTGAGAGCGCTCGACACTCCTTCGAGGGCAGCTCCACGACGCAGAGGGTCTCTCGTCCTGCGACACGGGCACGGCCTTCGGCGACGTCGTCGGCACCTCGGCCGCGATGGCCCGAGGGTCCGAGACGGCCCCGACGCTTCTTGCGAGATACGAGACGGCTTGGTGCGAGGCCCTCGCCCGCAGCCACCACGGCCGTCTCGCCGTCGGCGCTGATGGCGAGATGCTCGATCGGTTGCCCCAAGACGCGAAAGCCGTCGTCAAACGCAATGCCCGTCTCGGCATCCCAGCTCTGGACCGTACCATCGAGGCCTGCACCAACCAGAACGCGGTCGTCGAACGAGAGCTGCAGCCCCGTCAGCGACATCGAGACGGCCGAGTGCCAGCGACGGTGAGCATGCGCCGTCGCTGCCAGAGCCTGATCGACGGCGCCCAGGGCTGCTAGCGCACCGTCGTTGCCAGGCGAGCCGAGGATCCGTCGCGCGGACTCGAGGCTCTGCGTTGCAGCCGCAGCGTGACCCTGCTCGAGATGGACGCAACCGATCAGGAACTCGAGCTCCCATGTGTCGGTGTAGCGACGGAGCTCGTCGAGCTGCCGCACGAGGCGCTCCGCTTCGAGCGTCCCGCTCCGGACCTGAAGCAACCCGCGATTATAGAGCGCGTGGAGGTGCTTCCCGTCGATGGCCAGCGCCTTGTCGAGGAGGCGTTCGCCCTCGTCGCCACGACCGAGGTCGATGAGGGAGATCGCACGGTTGTTGAGCGCGTCGACCGCCACGACCGCAGCCTCGGGCGGTTCCCGATCGATCGGCGCACCCAGCCGCTCGGAGACCGCGCGGACACGGTGAGCGATGCGTTCGAGACTGCGGGGACGGCGCGGCGGTTCGAGCTCAAGGCAGTCTCTGAGGATCTGAGCGACCTCCGACGGAAGGACGGGCCGTCCTCCGCACGTCCCTTCGGTCGCATGTGCCTCGCCGGCGCGGCGCGCGAGGACGTCCACGAGCGCCGCGGCGGCGAGCCCGCCGCGCCCCCACGTGAACACACCACAGAA
>JAJDCQ010000103.1 GCA_029260755.1 Planctomycetota bacterium
AGCCGACCGGCTCCAGGGATGGCTCCCTCTCGGTCTCGGTCACGCGAGGCGACGGGAGCCAAGAGAAGGAGCGCCGGGATCGGTCCGCGACGGGGCATCATCCGAAGCTGCTCCGTGCCTCCGTGGTTCCATCTCTTCATCACCTGAGCGAAGTTGATATGCCCTATGCGGGCTAGTCACGGTCCGCGGACCGGCGCGCCTCCCTCGCCCGCCTCGGCCGTCGTGATCACGACCCCCGAGGCGCGCGCCCACGCCCGATCCGCTCCGCCCACGACGATCCTCGGCGCCCAGACGATCCGGTAGAGGCCGGGCTGCGCGATGTCGGGGCAGAGGAGCCGGAGGTTGACCCGACCGCCGATGAACTCGCCGGGGGCGAGCCGGGCGCGACGCCGAAGGAGCGTCGGCGCCTCCTCGCCCTCCGCGGCGATGAGCTCCGGCCGCACGAACGGCCTCGCCTCGCCGTCGCCGTCGACGACGCGGAGGCCGCCGATCGGGTCGGGGAGGTCGATCTCGGCCGTGGCCGTGGCGTCGATGTTGACGACCCGCCACTCGACGTAGGCCGGCTCGCCGGCAGAGATGGCGACCCGCTCGGCGACGAGGACGAGGTGGATCAGGGTCGCGTCGGTCGGCCCGGACTGCCGGAGCCATCGATCCCAGGCGACCCGATCCTCGCCGTAGTCCTGCCCGGTCCGCCGGACGAGGTGGCGAGCCGCCCGCGTTCGGACCTGCTCCTCGGGGTCGGCGAGCGCCTCGACGAGCGAGTCGAGGGCGTCGTCGCCCTCGATCCGTCCGAGCGATGCCACGACGGCGAGGCGCACGTCGCGGTCGCCGTCGGCGAGCCGCTCGCGCAGGCCGGCGACCGCGAACGGGTCGTCGAGCTCGGCGAGCTTCTCGGCCGCCCGCGGCGCCGTGCCGGCGCGGAGCTCGGCCGCCAGCTTCCGGATCCCCTCGGTGAACCGGCCCTCCGCCACCGCCCGCTTCTCACCGAGCTCGCCTGCCCGCCGGGTCGCCCGGAGGGCGAGGTCGGGGCGGCGCGCGAAGGCGGCGGCGTCGTCGGCCGCCGCGATCGCCGCGAGCATGTCGCCCGCTTCCTCCGCGGCCGAGGAGCGCTCGAGCGCCCCCTCGACGTGGATCTCCTCGACCTTCTCCCGATCGGGCGCGAGCTCGCGCACCGCCAGCGACCAGGGCCAGGCCGCCTCGAGCTCGTCGTAGAGCAGCAGCGCGTCGCGATGCCGCTGATCGGCCGTCGCCTCGACGATCGCCGGGCGCACCTGCGAGATCTCGATCCGGGCGATCACCTCGTAGACGCCGATCGCGCCGACGACGATGAGGATCGTCAGGACGGCTCCGAGCAGCCGCCGGAGACGCCGCTGCGCCCGGTGCCGCCGCGCCGCGCCCGAGACGAGGCGCTCCTTGATCGCGAGGATGTCCTTCCGGCCCGGGTCGAGCTGCAGGACGATGTCGCAGCGGTCGAGGGCGACCTCGTCGTCGCTCTTCTTGACCGCCCGATGGATCAGCCGGGTGTAGATCTGGATCGCGCCCTCGGCCTCGCCGAGGTTTCGCTGAAGGTCGGCCAGGACCGTGAGCCGCGCCTCGTCCTCGCCGAACGCGCCGATCAACCGGGTGTAGGCATCGCGCGCCTTGTCGGGCAGACCGGCCTTGCGCGCCGCGAGGGCGAACCCCTCGGCGGCCGCCATCGCGTCGTCGTCGCGCCCCAGCGAGAGGAGCAGGTCGAAGAACCGCTCGTGCGCGTAGAGGTCGCCCGGCGAGAGCGAGAGCATCTTCCGGTAGGTGGCGATCGCCTCCTCGGGGCGCTCCTCCTCGATGTGTGACGCGGCGAGCTGACGGTAGTGGCCGATGGCGCTCGTGCGGTTCGCGAGCGCCTCGTGGCAGCTCGCCGCCAGCTTCCGGAGCTCGTTGTTGTTCGGCTCGCGCTCGAGCCCGTACTCGATCAGGCCGAGGGCCGCCTCCGGGTCGCCCTTCCGCGAGAGGGTGCGCGCCGTCTCGAGGGCGTCGTTCGGCTCCATCGGCCGGACCGCGCCCGAGCGACGGAGGCCGGCGACGGCCGTGTAGACGGTGAACGGTCCGAGGCGCGTGAGCTCGAGGACGTCGCGCACCGTCCGGCGACCGTCGAACGCGTCGAAGACGCGGCGGGTGACTGGGTCGGCCTTCTCGGGCACGAGGGAGGGGTCGGCGACCAGGATCTCGCCCGAGAGGAGGATCGCGCGGCGCGTCGGCTCCCACTCGTCCTGCCGCCGCATCGCCTCCATGATGAGGTTGTCGGTCGAGAGGGCGGAGCCGAGCTTGCGATGGGTGACGTCGAACTGGGCCGGGTCGGGCTCGCCGTCGATGAAGTCGTAGCGCGCCTCGCCCCAGAGGAACGTCTCGAGGGCGTGCTCGCTCATCTGGTTGGCGAGGGCGCGCGTGATGTCGGCGTCCTCGATGCCGTGCTTCTTGACCAGCTTCTTGAGGAGCTTCGGCTCGGGCGTCGCGCCGACGTCGGCCGGAAGATCCTCGGCGGGCACCTTGCCGGTGGCGACGAGGCCGACCGCGATCGAGGGGCCGAGGCCCGTCCCGAGGCCGACCATGCGGATCACCCCGTTCTCCATCCAGAGATGGAGCGTGCGCCCCTTCTCCGAGAGGGTGAGCGAGCCGGTCTTCTCGTTCGCCGTCAGGTCCTGAAGGACGCTGGCGAGGTTGAGACTGCGAACGTCGCCCTGAAGGGCCATGGTGCACCTCGATCGTGGCGCCTACCCGTCGTTGGCGGTCTAACACGCGCCGCACCCGACGACAACCCCTCATTGCCCCCTCGCTCAGCCCTTGAACGTCGACCGGCCGGCGTCGCCGAACGGCGCGTCGCGCTCGCGCACGGCGGTCCGGAAGCCGGCGTCCTGGGCGCGGGCCGCGAACGCGTGACCCTCGTTCGTGTGGCGGGCGATCCCGTCGAAGAACGTGCCGAGGAGCTGCGTCGTGTGGAGCCCCGCCGCCATCACCGACTGGTTCAGGAGCAGCTTCGTCATGACGAGCTGGTTCACCGGGACGCGCGCGACCCGCCCCAGGAGCGCCTCGAACCGCTCATCGAGGTTTTCCTTCGGCGCACACTCGGTCGCGAGCCCCCAGGCGACCGCCTCGGTTCCCGAGAGGCAGTCGCCCGTGAGCAGCAGCCGCTTGCTCCGCTCGAGGCCGATCCGGTGCACCCAGACCGCCGTCGTCGGGATGCCCCAGACGCGCGCCGGCGGATAGCCGATCTTGGCGTCGTCCTCGATCACCAGGAGATCACTGCAGAGCGCCATGTCGGTGCCGCCGGCCACACAGAACCCGTGCACCTTGCAGACGACGGGCTTGTCGCCGTGGAACAGGCTCATGAAGCCTCGTACGTTCCGGCTCATCATCGCCCAGTCGACGGTCGGGTCCCAGGGCTGGTTGGGGTGATGGTTCTCGGCGACGACGCGCGGGTCGAGCGGCGAGCCGGCCGGCGGCCAGATCTCGCCGCCGTCGCCCGCCGCCATCTCGGCCATCGCTCCTTCGGCGCTCGCCGCGAGGTCGTAGCCGCCGCAGAACCCCGTGCCGTTTCCCGCGAGGGCGATCACATGGACGGCCGGGTCGAGGTTCGCCCGCTCGACGCAGGCGGCGAGCTCGCGCGGCATGTCGAACGTGATCCCGTTCCCCCGCTCGGGTCGGTCGAGGGTGATGCGGGCGATCCGCCCGTCGACCGCGTAGGTCATCGTCTTCAGGTCACTCATGTTGCGGGCCTCCCGGTTTCTCGTGCCGACGCGAATCGTTCCCCGTCCAAACCCCTGGAGGATACGATGACCCGCGTGAGCGAACCCACCCCGACGACCGAGGCTCCCACCGAGATCACCAAGTCTCGTTTCGGGCGCGCCTTCGAGATCGCGAAGCTCGCGGCCAGCGTCGGCCGCGGCGTCGCCAGCGGACGCGCCGCCCGGCTGCTCACCGCCCGCAACGACACCGACCGCGCCCGCGAGCTCGACGCCCTCCTCGGCGAGCGCGTCGCCGAGGACGCCTTCCGGGTGCTGTCGCGGATGAAGGGGCTGGCGCTGAAGGCGGGTCAGATGGCCGCGACGAGCGCGGACATGGTCCCCGAGGAGTACCGCGGCGTCTTCCGTCGCGTCCTGGGCCGGCTCTACGACCGCGCCGAGCCGCTGGCGTTCGAGACGATCCGCGACGTCGTCGAGGCCGACCTGGGGCGTCCCATCGACGAGGTCTTCGCCCGATTCGACCGCGAGCCGATGGCGGCCGCGTCGATCGGTCAGGTGCACCGCGCCGAGCTTCCGGGCGGCGAGGCGGTCGCCGTGAAGGTTCAGTACCCCGAGGTGAGCGCCGCGATCGAGGGCGACCTCAAGAACCTCGGGCTCCTCAAGAAGGTGCTCACCCCGATCTTCCGGGCGAACGTCGACCAGAGCTTCGCCGACGTGCGCGACCGCGTCCTCGAGGAGTGCGACTACCGCCGCGAGGCGGACCACCTCGAGCTCTTCGGCGAGCTGTGGGCCGGCGACCCGGTCATCCGGATCCCGCGCGTCCACCGCGAAGCGTCGGGCGAGCGAGTCCTCACGATGGAGCTCGTGAGCGGGCTCCGCCTCGAGGAGCTCCTCGAGCGCCATCCGCGCCCAGAGGCCGAGACCGATGCGCGGTCGGTCGCCGGCGCGGCGATCTACCGGTTCGTCTTCGGGTCGCTCTTCCTCCACCGGCGGATCTACGCCGACCCGCACCCGGGCAACTTCCTCTTCCGACCGGACGAGGGGATCGTCTGGGTGCTCGACTTCGGATGCATCCAGGAGCTCGAGGAGGAGTTCACGACCCTCACGGGGCAGATGCACCGCGCGGCGATGGATGGCCGTCCCGAGGTCGTCGGCGAGCTGTTCGGACGAGCCCTCCAGGCCGAGCCGACCGAGGTCGAGATGGAGTTCCTCGATCGCTTCATGATCGACTACTGCTACCGGCCGTTCGTGCGCGACGTGCCGTTCCGCTACGACGACGCCTACATCCGCGAGCTCATCGAGTGGACCTGGGAGGGCAAGAAGCTCGCCCTCAAGAACGTCCTCGGTCGCGGCAACCGCGAGGCGAGCCGACGCGGGGCGGTGTGGACGAACCGGATCCTCGTCGGGATGAACAACATCCTCGCGGCGATGGAGTCGAAGGCGAACTTCTACCAGATCCACGCGGCGATCCTCGCCCGCGTCCTCGGCCCGGGCGAATCCGCCATCGCCGGCGGGTGATCGCGCCACGCCCCCGGCGTGACGTCGCTCGAGGCTGGAGAGCGCATCGTCCTTCGTGACGGCGGGTTCCGCCGTCACCTGCCGAGCGGCCCCCCCGTTGCAAGGGGAGGAGCAGCCCTCGAGAGCCGGGGGCGCCAGAGGAGATCGACCCGATGACCGTTCCCGTGACCGCCGCCACCAGCGCCGCCTTCATCGCCGCCGCCGAGCAGCGACGCCGCGAAGAGGAGGAAGAGATGAGCATGGGCGACCTCGGATCCCTCGCAGGTTGGGAGTTCAAGATCCTCCGCGGCTGCTTCCGGAGCCAGGCCAGGCTCGCCGACGCGCTCCGCCTCGAGGCCGAGTTCGGCTGGGAGCTCCACGAGAAGCTCGACGACGCCCGCATCCGTCTCCGCCGCCAGGTCGAGCAGCGCGACCTCGACGCCCGCCGCGGCGGCGACCCCTACCGGACCTACCAGGGAAGTAACCCGCAGACGATCGCCCTCCTCGCCGGCCTCGTCGCCGCGCTCACGGCCGGCGTCGTCGCCGCGCTCGCGGTGGCCAGCTAGATGGACCGCACCGGCATCCCCATCGGCGAGAAGGACCCGATCGGCGACGGCGCCGAGGGCATCTCCGTCCTCGTGATCACCGTCGTCGTCGGCGCCATGGTCGCGATCGGCCTCGGCCTCGGGGCGGCGATGCTCTTCTCGGGCTGAGCGAGAGCGACCCGCTCGGGAGCGCTCGCCGCGACCGCCCGAGGAACGCTATCCTCTCGACGTGGCGGCGCTCCGGCTGATCCTGTTCCTCGTCCTCTTCATCGGCCTGACGGCCGGAGGGATCGTGTGGGCGGTCTCGAGCTCGGGGATCGGACGCGAGGAGCTCGATCGCGTCGGCGAGCTCGGCGCCGGGACGATCGCCGCCCTCGCGGCGCTGTCGGTCGGCGTCGTCGGCACCGACGTCCTCCGCTACCGGGCGATCGGCGTCGCGGTCGGCACGCGCGTCGGCTGGCGCGCCGCCCTCGAGACGAGCGTCAGCAACTCCTTCTTCAGCTGGGTGACCCCCGGCGCCGCCCTCGGCGCCCCGGCGGCCATCTACGCCCTCACCCGACGAGGCATCCCGCTCGACGCCGCCGTCCTGATCTCGTTCGGCAAGTCGATGACGGGAGCGGCGTTGCTCCTGGCGGCCGCGTTCTTCGTCCTCGCGGTCGGCCTCGGCCCGCCGGCGGCGCCCGAGCTCACGGCGTTGCTGATCTGGGGCAGCGGGATCGTGGCGATCTTCCTCGTCGTCCCGGTCGTCGCGGCCTTCACGCCCGAGGGTTCCCTCCGCCGGATCGAGGGGATCCGCCGCCGCGCCACGCCGGCGGACGGGGAGCCCGGGTTCATCCGCCGCGGCATCATCAAGATGTGCGACGCCCTCGCCGACGCGACGAAGCGCCTCGCGGCGCTCCGCGCCCGCGGCGTCCGAGGCGGCGTCGTCGTCCTCGGCGCGCATCTCCTCTACTTCGCGACGTTCACCGGCGTCGCGGCCGTCCTCGCGATGGCGTTCGGCGCCGACGGCGTCATCCGCGCGGAGGGCGTCTCGATCGTCTACCTCGCGTTCACCTACGTCGCCCCGACGCCCGGCGCCGCCGGCCTCTCGGAGGCGACGGCCGGCCCGTTCTTCGGCGACCTGGTCGGCCCGGCGAACGCGGTGCTCGTCGTCGTCCTCTTCCGCGGCCTGACGCTCCACCTCCAGATCCTGTGGGGGCTGGTCTTCGTCCTCACGGCCGGCGGGCTGGGACAGATCATGATGCGACGCGGAGATCAGGGCACGGAGTCGCCCGAACGAAAGAGAGAGACACCCGA
The DNA here is from genome assembly GCA_029260755.1 of Planctomycetota bacterium. Lineage (GTDB taxonomy): Bacteria > Planctomycetota > J058 > J058 > JAJDCQ01 > JAJDCQ01. The sequence goes on from JAJDCQ010000103.1 coordinate 7,058, forward strand.
TGACGACGAGCGGTGACCAGGCCAAGAAGGCCGCGCTCAAGGTGCTGATCGCCACGATCCCGGCCGCCCTCCTCGGGGGCGGCCTGGTCGCCTGGAGCTGGGGATCGTCGACCTTCGCCGGCGGGGAGAGCTTCGATAGCATCGGGCTGACCCTCGTCGGGCGGGGCGTCCTCGTGGCGATGCTCGTCGGCATCATCGGCGCTCACGCCGCCCGCCCTCTCGCCGGACGGGACCTCCTCGATTCCCCTTCGAACGAGGACAATTACGTCATGGTGCCCGTGCTCGTGGCGTCGGTGCTCGCCTCTCTCGGAGGAGGGTTCCTCGTCATGGCCGTCCTCGACGCCCGCTACGCGGACCTTCGGGCCAGGCTGGCCCCCGCCATCGAGGCTCACGCCAGCGAGCTCGGCGGGCTTCACGGCCGTGGCCGCGTCGAGATCACCGTCTCGGGCGTCGCCGAGGACGGCACCACCCCGGAGGGGCTCCCGGCGGCCGACCTCGCCGTAAAGCTCTCCGGGCGGGGGATCGTCGCGGAGAAGGACGGCGGTCGTCTCGTCGTCTCCCCGGTCCAGGTCTTCCTCGGCGAGCCGGCGTCGGCGCGCGACCAAGAGGACGCCGCGTGGATCGTCCTCGTCGTCCGCACGCGCCGGGGAACGGGCGTGCAGTGGACCGGTGGAGACTCCGAGATCCTGCTCGAGGACGTCGCCCTCGTCTTGTACGACGTCGAGCGCCGCATCGCGATCGACCACGAGACGATGAGCCCGGAGCTGCCGCGCTCCGCCGAGTACAGCAAGGCGCGGTCGGTCTACGGCTTCGACCGCGAGGAGCTCGCTCGCGCCGTCGAGCGCCTCGTGGCGCGGCATTGACCTGGGTCGAGTGACGGGGTGGGCCGCCCTCCCAGCCGCCGCCTGCTCCGAGATAGAATTGCGCCCATGGAAGACGGCATGAGCGACGAGCCGCAGCGCCCCGCGTCGCCGGGCGCCTCGCCTCTGCGACGCCCCGCCGTCGAGCTCCTCCTCGCCTCCGCGGTCGTCCTCTTCTTCGAGCTCGTCCTCATCCGGTGGCTCGCCTCGAAGGTCCGGGTGATGGCGTTCTTCCCGAACGTCGTCCTGATCGCCGCGTTCCTGGGGCTCGGCCTCGGCAGCCTGCGGGCCGGCAAGCGGTCCCTCCTGTGGCTCTGGCCGGCCTCGCTGATCGTGCTCGTCGCCGGCGCGATCGGCGGCTCGCGGATCGTCTTCACCCAGGAGTCGAGCTCGGAGCATCTCTGGCTCCTCTACTACGACCTGGGTCAGGACGCGCCGGTCATCGACAGCGTCGTCCTCCCCATCGTGATCCTCTTCGTCCTCGTCGCGGCCAGCTTCATCCCGCTCGGGCAGCTCGTCGCCGAGCGCCTCCAGCGGTTCCGGGAGCGCGACGCGACCCTCTGGGGCTACGCGTTCGATCTCGGCGGATCGCTCATCGGGATCGTCGCCTTCACCCTCGTCAGCTGGAGCGGAGCGTTCCCGGTCGTCTGGTTCGTGATCGCCCTCGCGGCCGGCGCCGGCCTCTTCCTGGCGTCGGGGCGCAAGCTGCTCGCGGCGCACCTCGCCGCCGGCGTCGTCGCCGTCGTCGCGGTCGGCCTCTCGGAGAGCGCCGAGCTCTACAGCCCCTACTACGCCCTGACCGCATCGACCTCCGAGCGCGGAACGGTCCAGGTCGGCGCGAACGGGTCACTCCACCAGGTCGCCTTCGCGGCGGGCAAGGAGGGCCCGGACGACAACGACTGGATCCGCCACACCCGCGAGGGCTACCACAGCCCCTACGTGATCCTCGACCGCCCGATCGGCAAGGCGCTCGTCCTCGGCGCGGGGACGGGCAACGACGTCGCGACGCTGCTCGCCCGCGGCGCCGAACGGGTCGACGCGATCGAGATCGACCCCGAGCTGATCGCGATCGGGCGGCGCCTCCACCCGGACCAACCCTACGGGTCGGACCGCGTCCGCGCGATCAACACCGACGCCCGGAGCTGGCTCAACGACACCGAGGAGCGCTACGACCTGATCGTCTTCGGCACCCTCGACTCGATGACCCGGCTCTCCGCGGTCTCGAGCGTGCGGCTCGACAACTTCGTCTACACCCGCGAGTGCGTCGAGGCAGCCGCCCGGTGCCTGACCGACGACGGCGGGATCGTGATGTACTTCATGGTCGACTACGACGGCCACGGCTACATCGCGAGGCGGCTCCTCACGATGCTCGGCGAGACGTTCGACCAGCTCCCGCTCGTGCAGCAGAAGGGCTACTTCCTCTTCAACACCGTCTTCATGGCCGGGCCCGCCTTCGCCCACATCTCCCCGGCCGAGCGAACGCTCGACCGGGCCGAGGCGGCGGCGATCACCCCGTCGGACGACTGGCCCTACCTCTACCTCGAGGAACGCGGGTTGAGCGGGTTCTACCTGAGTCTCATCGCCGCCTTCGCCGCCATCGCCATCGTCGCGGTCGGCGTCACCGGCGGGCGCGAGCTCGCGTCGCGCGCCGATCCGGAGATGTTTCTCTACGGCGTCGCGTTCCTCCTCCTCGAGACCAAGTCCGTCACCGAGATGAACCTGCTCTGGGGAGCGACCTGGCTCGCGAGCGCGGCCGTCTTCGGATCGGTGCTGCTCATGATCCTCCTGGCGACGATCCTCGCGGCGATCCGCCCGATCCCGTTCTGGCTCGCGATGCCGGCCCTCCTCGTGAGCCTGGTCATCGCCTACGTCGTCCCGATCCAGCCGTTCGTGTCCGACCAGTGGATCGTCAAGCTGGGCGCGTCGCTCCTCCTGGTCGGCCTCCCCATCGGAATATCCGCCACCTGCTTCGCCGCCCGCTTCGCGACGCGCAAGCACATCGAGGCAGCGTTCGGCTGGAACCTCCTCGGAGCCGTCTTCGGCGGGCTGACCGAGCTGCTCTCGATGCTCGTCGGCCTCAAGGCGCTGACGCTGCTCGCCCTCGCCGCCTACCTCGCGACATGGCCGCTCGTCGGGCGAGGAGCGCAGGGAAGCGGAGGCCCACCACCGGCTCCGGGCCACGATTCGCTAGTGTGATTCGAGGGGTCATGATTCGAGGGGTCAGGTCCAGGATTCACACCAAAGGGGCCAGGTCACACCAAGGGGCCAGGTCACCGGCCTTGCCGAGGCGTTCGACGTGATCGCCCACAACTACCTCGAGACCCCCCTCGACGAGTCCGAGGTCCTCGATCCGCCCGCCGATGCCTCGGCCCCGAGCGACGTTCCCGAATCGGAGTTGCGCGGCGCATCCGAGGCCGAGCTCGAGCAGGATCGCCTCTTTCGCCAGGACGTGCTGCAGCGCTACGGCTGGATCTGCGCGATCCCCGGCTGCGGCTGCCGGGTCAACCTGGAGGTCGACCACATCGTCCCGCGATCCCGAGCTCCCGAGCGGCGGTGGGACCCGGACAACGTCGCTCCCCTTTGTCGCGGCCATCACCGGCTCAAGACCGACGG
>JAJDCQ010000104.1 GCA_029260755.1 Planctomycetota bacterium
TGCAGGAGGGGAGGCGGGGGGAGGCCCGACGCGATCACGGCGGAGAGTGCGAGCGCGTCTCTCGTATGGCTGGTCCGTTCCTCGTTTCCGGACTGGAGCCCGCTGTTCTCGTCCGGAGATTCGGCCATTTCCGGATGGGAAATAGCCCTAGCCCTAGCAGCCGAAGAAGAACGTCCCCGTGGCCGCGGTCAGCTCGGTCGTCGTGCCGTCGTCGTCGATCATCTTGACGATCCCGACGCCGCGGGCGAGCCAGATCGTGCGGGCGCCGACCTCGATCTTCACCGCGTCGAGCTCGCCGAAGGGGACGGTCACCTTCTCGGCGGTGGCGGTGTAGCTCTCCTCGCCGATGACGAAGCCGTCCTCGCGCCGGGCGCGGTCGCCCTTCCACTCGGGCGTCGCCTCGGGGTCGCTCGGGATGCGCAGGGTCGGGGCGACGTCGGTCCGGATCACGTCGCCAGACGGCGGGAAGGCCGTCTCGAAGATCTCGATCGAGCCGTCGTCGGTGAAGCGGATGTACCAGGACGGCGCCGCGTCGCCGCGGGTCATCTCGAGCAGCCCCTCGGGACGGAGCGGCTTGCGGGCGCCTCGCCCGATGACCCCGATGAACTCGCTCCGGTCGACGCGGCGCGCCTCCCAGAGCACCTCGACCGCCCGACCCTCACGGGTGATCCGGTAGGTCCAGCTCGAGCCGTGACGGAGCGGGAGGTGGGGGCCCCAGCCGGCCATCGACTGGACGGTCTCGGGGGTCAGGCGGCTCTCGCCGAAGAGCTCCTCCGCGGGATCGACCTCATCGGCCTCGGACTCCTCGGCGACCGGCGTCTCCGCCTCGTCGGCCGACTCGTCGGCGGTGGGAGAAGGCGACGGCTCGTCGGCGGACGTCTCGTGGACCGGGAGGAGGACGGCGAGGGCGAGCGCGACGGCGGGAGCGGTGGTGATCGCGAGGTTCTTCAACGGGTGTCTCCTTTTCATCTCTTCGCGGCGGAAGTCGCCGGACGGGAGAGGAGAAGCAACCCGCTTGCCAAGCGCGTCGAACGCGATCCGGCGGGGACTTCGGTCGGCGCGGCGCGGATGTGTATCGGATCCGATCCACCCGCGCATATCGGATCCGATACGCTCAGAGGCCGTACTGGCGGATCATCCGGGAGAGATACGTCCGCTGGAGCCCGAGCCGCTCGGCCGCCCGGGTGCGGTTGCCCTCGCAGGCGGCGAGGGCGTCGGCGATCACCTTCCGTCGGAACGCCTCGACCTGGTCGTGGAAGCCGTCCGTGCTGCTCGGGCCCTCGCCGGAGCCCGAGCCACCGAGGAGCTCGGGCGGCAGGTCCTCGGGCTCGATCACGTCCCCGCGGCAGAGGACGACGGCCCGCTCGAGCGCGTTCTTGAGCTCGCGGATGTTGCCCGGCCAGCGATGGCCGCGCAGGAGCGCCAACGCCTCGTCGGAGACGCCGAGCCCGACGCGCTTCGCGTCCCCGGCGAGCTCCACGACGAAATGCTCGGTGAGGGCGACGACGTCGTCGGGTCGCTCGCGGAGCGGCGGCAGCGAGACGGCGATCACGGCGAGGCGGTAGTAGAGGTCGTCGCGGAAGCTCCCGTCCTCGATCGCCGCGGACAGGTCCCGGTTGGTCGCGGCGACCAGGCGCACGTCGACCGAGAGCGAGCGCGTCCCGCCGACCCGCTCGAACGTTCGCTCCTGGAGAAAGCGCAGCAGCTTCACCTGGAAGGCAGCCGAGACGTCGCCGATCTCGTCGAGGAAGAGGGTGCCGCCGTGGGCGAGCTCGACCTTGCCCTGCTTCCGGGCGGTCGCGCCGGTGAACGCGCCCTTCTCGTGGCCGAAGAGCTCGCTCTCGAGCAGGGTGTCCGCGATCGCCGCGCAGTTGACGGCGACGAACGGGCCGTCGGCCCGGTCGCTCCAGGCGTGGACACGTCGCGCGAGCACCTCCTTGCCGGTGCCGCTCTCGCCCAGGACGAGCACGGTGGCGCGGCTCGGCGCGGCGCGCTTCGCCGTCTCGACGACCGCCGCCATCGCCCCGTCCGCGACGACGAACGGCGGCTCGCGCCGCCCCGCCCGGAGCGCCCGGTTCTCGCGCCGGAGCGCGCTCCGCTCGAGCCCGCGCCGGATCGTCTCCTCGACGAGCTTCGGCTCGAACGGCTTCTGGAGAAAGTCGTAGGCGCCCGCCCGCATCGCCTCGACCGCCCGTCCGATCGTGCCGTAGGCGGTGATCACGATGACGGTGCTGTCGATCCCCTCGCGCTCGAGCGCGCCGAGGACGGCGATGCCGTCGCCCCTGGGGAGCTGAAGGTCGAGCAGGATCACGTCGGGACGGGCGCGGGCCGCCGCGATGGCGTCCTCGCCGCTCGCGGCGCTGCTCACCTCGTAGCCCCGCGCGGTGAACCGCTCGATCAGGCTCTCGCGAATGCTCTCGTCGTCGTCGACGACGAGGATGCTCGGCGACGGCACGCGCTCCCGCCTCTCTCCTCTAGGTGGCCTGGCCGAACCGGACGGCGAAGACGGCGCCCGGCCCCTCGCCCTCGCGGGCGGGCTCGTCGTCGCCGCGAGGTGCGTCGTTGGCGGCGACGTCGATCGCCCCGCCGTGAAGCTCGACGATTCGCCGGACGAGCGCCAGCCCGAGACCGGCGCCGCCGTGCTTGACCCCGTCCTGGCGGCCCTGGCGGAACTTCTCGAAGAGGCCGTCGCCGTCGACGCCCGGGCCGCGGTCGGCGACCGACAGGGTGCCCTCGCCGACCCGGACGACGACCCGTCCGGCATCGGGCCCGAACTTGATCGCGTTGTCGACCAGGTTCACGACGACGCGGTGGACGAGCGCCGGGTCGACGCGCGCCCGGCCGGCGCCGTCGACCGAGACCTCGACGCGGCGCTGCTCGGCGAGCGGGCTCAGCGTCGTGACGGCGCGACGGGCGAGGTCGGCGAGGTCGGTGTCCTCGAGGGCGGGCTCGACCGCGCCGGCGTCGAGCCGGGCCATCTCGAGGAGCGCGTTGACCATGTCGATCAGACGGTCGACGTCGCCCTGGATGCGCCCGAGGGTGCGCAGCGCGCGCTCGTCGACCGGGCCGACCACGCCGTCGGTGACGTTCGCGATCGAGAGTCGGATCGAGGTGAGCGGCGTCCGGAGCTCGTGGCTGACGCTCCCGATGAACTCGCCCTTCGCCTCGTCGAGGCGCTGGAGCGCCGCCGCCATCCGGTCGAACGCCGCGCCGAGCCGGCCGATCTCGTCGGTCCGGTCGATCCCCGCCCGGGCGGAGAGGTCGCCCGCCTCCATCCGCTGGGCCGTCGCCGTCAGGACGCCGACCGGACGGACGATCCAGACGCTGGTGACGACGCCGAGGACGAGGGCGAGGACGACGGCGAGGCCGGTCCACGCGAGCGCCCGGCGCCTCACCGCATCGATCGGGCCGTAGACGGCGGCCGCGGACTCGTGGACCTCGACCGTCCAGCCGTTCGAGCCGACCGGGCGCTGCCGCCCGACCGTCTCGCCCTCGACGGCGCCGGCCGTCGCGACCTCGACGCCGTCGGCGGCGTGCAGATGGACCTCGTACCGGTCGCTCGCCACGGTCGCGAGGAGCGCCTCGAGCCGGCGAAGGTCGTAGCGGGCGAGGAGGACGCCGACGACCCGATCCTCGACGCTCACCGGCGACGAGAGGCCGAGCGATGCGAAGCCGCCCCGCACCTCGGGCGCGGGCGCGATGCAGAGGGCGTGACTCTCGATCGGGCCCTGGACGAGGGCGCTCCGGATCGCGTCGTCGCCGGCGCTCGCGGCTCCCTCGGCGAGGGCCGAGCCGTAGTCGAACATCCGGGCGCCCTCGACCCGGGCCGGCCCGGTCGCGCCGCCGCCCCGGACGAGGTCCGACTGGGCGTCGACGGCGAAGTACTCGAGCTCGAGGTAGATGTCGGCCGGCTCGACGAGACCGTCGAGGCGCTTCGCGACCGTCGCCCGGTGCCCCTCGTTCCACCCGCCGTAGCCGCCCGGGGTGCGCTCGTTCAGCTCCCGCTCGAGCAGCCGGCTGACCGTCGTGAGCCGGTCGCCCGCCCCGGCGACGGCGTCGCGGACGAGCGCGCCGGCGAGCTCCGCGATGGCGTCGTGCCGTCGCTCGGCGTCGCGCCGGGCCGCGTCCTGGAGGAGCCCGATCGTCGCGAAGCCGGCCAGGGCGAGCGGCAGAACGCTCGCCAGGACGAAGATCAGGGCGACGCGAACCAGGAGAGACGAGCGCATGCCGCTCAGTCTAGCAAAGCGCCTGCCGGTCGGGGGGCGGCTCTCTCGCCGCCGGCTCGACAGCCCGTCGGCCGATGGCCACCATTGATGCATGTCAGCAATGACCGGCCCCCCCTCGCCGCGTCCGCCGCACGCGCCCGCGTCGCCGCCGCCCTCCGACGGCAGCGAGGACCCGACGGCGGCCCTCGATCCGATCGCGGCGGCCGAGACCGTCGCGCTCCCTCCGGGATCGACGCTCTCCAAGCCGAAGGTTCCCGACGGCCTGAGGATCATCGGGCAGCTCGGGCGCGGCGGGATGGGCGTCGTCTACCGGGCCCGCGACGAGCGCCTCGACCGCGACGTCGCGGTGAAGATCATGACCGGGAGCGCCGACGCGACGAGCCGGGCGCGCTTCGAGCGAGAGGCGAAGACCGCCGCGCGGCTGCGCCACCCGGGGATCGTCACGGTCCACGCCGTCGACCGGACCGACGACGGGCTGCCCTACCTGGTCCTGGAGCTCATCGATGGCCAGTCGTGGGAGGAGGCGCTCGAGACGGGGCCGCGCCCGACGCCGCGAGCGGTCGCCGAGGTCGTTCGCCAGGTCGCCGACGCTCTCGCCCACGCCCACGCCGCGGGGGTGATCCACCGCGACGTGAAGCCGAGCAACGTGATGCTCAGCGAGGAGGGCGGCTCATCCCCCCGCGCCCGCCTGATGGACTTCGGCCTCGCCCGCGAGACCGAGGGGGACGAGCTCACCCGGTCCGGCGTCGTCATCGGCACGCCCGCCTACATGGCGCCCGAGCAGGCCGGCGGCGCGCGCGACACCCACGGACCGCCGAGCGACGTCTACGGCCTCGGCGGCCTCCTCTACCGCGGGCTGGCCGGTCGGCCGCCGTTCTCGGGGGCGCACGGCCTCGCGCTCCTGAAGAAGGTCGTCTACGACGAGCCGGGCTCGCTCCGGGCGATCGACCGGTCGATCCACATCGACCTCGAGACGATCGCGCTCCGTTGTCTCGAGAAGGAGCCCGAGCGGCGCTACGCCGACGCCGCCGAGGTCGCCGACGAGCTCCGTCGTTTCCTCGACGGCGAGGCGATCGCCGCGCGCCCGATCGGCCGGCGAGAGCGCCTCGCCCGATGGATGCGACGGCACCGGATCGTCACGGCGCTCATCGCGGTCATCCTTGTCCTCGCCGGAGCCACGGGCATCGCGAGCGTCGTTCTCTGGCGCCAGCGCGCGCGCCGCAGCGCGGACCTCGCCCGGGCGCGGGAGCGGGCGGCGGCCGGAGCGCGCGCCGAGCTCGTCGCCGCCGCCCGGGCCGAGGCCGCCGACGCCTGGGCGGCGCTCGAGATCGTGCGCGCGAACGCCGCAGGCTCCGCCTCCGCCGACGAGGGCGTCGCGGCCGCGATGCTCGCGCTCCGCGCGGCGGCCACCCTCGACGACCTCGCCGGAGGCGACGATGCCGAGGCCCGCGCCTGGCACTTCCGGGCGAGCATGGCCCTCGGCGAGGTCGCCCTCGCCGGCGGGCAGTGGAGCGTCGCCGGCGGCGCCTTCGCCGAGGCGACCACCCTCGGCGTCGACGACGCCGGGGCCGAGAGCGCCCGATCCCGGGTGGCCGTGGCGCGCACCCGCCTCGCGGCCGAACGTCGATCGCGGGTCGCGTCGATCCTCGACGACGCGCGGTCGGGCGCGCTCGCCGCCCGATCCGACGGGATCGACGACGCCGTCTTCGAGCTCGTCGGCGTCGGCGACGCGGCGCTCGTCGCGGAGCTGCTCGAGGCCGAGCTCGGGACGCTCGCCGAGCTCCTCCGCGAAGCGCGCCGCGAGGCGCTCCTCGGCGCGGTCGAGCCGACCGAGGACGAGCGCCGCGCCGGCGAGACCGCGATCGTCGGGCTCGACGCCGCGATCGACGCCCTCGACGCGGGCGACCCGCTCGAGGGCGCGCCGAAGACCGCGTTCGCCCGCGCCGAGGCGAGGCTGGAGGCGCGCGCCGCCCGCCGCGTCCGCGACCACGTTCGGAGTCGCGCCCAGAGCGCGGCCGAGGTCGTCGCGACCGCCCAGGAGCGGCGTCTCGGCAGCGGCGGCGTCGACGCCGCGGCGCTCTGCTGCGAAGCGCTCGGCCGACTCGATCCCGCCCGCGACGGCACCGTCGACGTCCTCGCGGCCTACCTCTACGCCGAGTCGGACCCGCTCCGGGCGGTCCGGGCCGGCGTCGCGCTGGGTCGCCTGGGCTCCGAGCGGGCGGTCGAGGCGCTCCTGCTCCGGCGGCGCCTGCCCCACGCCCTCGGCCCGCTCTGGGACCGGATCCGGCCGCTCCTGCCGGCAGCCGACGCTCCATCGGCGACCGACGACGACGAGACCGATCTCCTCGCGCGCGCCCGGGTCCGCACCGACCAGGGCGACCACCGCGGCGCCCTCGCCGACCTCGACCGCGCCCTCGCCCGCGACCCGGACGCGCGGCTCGGGTGGCTGCGCCGCGGCCTCGTCCGGTTCCGGATGGGCGACTACGCCGAGGCGCGCGACGACTTCACCCGCGCCCTCGAGCGCTCGCCGCGCTGGGCCGACGCGCTCGCGAACCGCGCCGCCGCCCACAGCCACCTCGGTCAGCCCGAGGCGACCATCGCCGACGCGACTCAGGCGCTCGGGTTCGAGGCGGACCACCCGCTCGCCCTCCTCAACCGGGGCACGGCCCTCCGCGAGCTCGGCCGCCTCGACGAGGCGCTCCGCGATCACGAGCGCCTCGCCGAGATCTCCCCGAGCGACGCCGGCGCCTGGACGGCCCTCGGCGCGACGCGCCACGCGCGCGGCGATCTCGCGCGGGCGGTCGCCGAGCTCGACCGGGCCCTCTCGATCGACGGTCGGCACCTCGTCGCCCGGCAGCAGCGCGCCGAGGTCCGCCTCGCCGCCGGCGACGTCGACGGCGCGCTCTCGGACGCCGACCGCCTCGTCGCGCTCCAGCCCGATCAGGCGTTCCCGCTCGTCACCCGCGGCCAGGCGCGCCTCGCCCGCGGCGACGTCGACGGCGCCCTGGCCGATCTCGATCGGGCCTGCGCCCTGGCGCCGCGGCTCGTCTGGGCGCACTACCACCGCGCGCGGGTGCGCCGGGCGCGCGGCGAGCTGGAGCGCGCGGCGGCCGACATCGCGAAGGCGATCGAGCTCGGCCCGACCTTCGCCGACGGGTGGTCGCTCCGCGGCGAGATCCTGATGCGACGCGGCGATCGGGAGGGCGCCCTCGAGGCGTTCGAACGGGCGTGCCAGCTCGAGCCCGGGCGGTCCGATCGCCTCCGGGACCGGGGCGTCGCCCGGGGATCGCTCGGACGCTTCGAGGAGGCGCTCGCCGACCTCGACGCGGCGATCGCGCTCGACCCGGCCGATCCGCTCGCGTTCTCGAACCGCGCCCGCGTCCACGAGCAGCAGGGCGATCTCCCCGCGGCGGTGGCGGACCTCTCCCGGGCGATCGAGCTCGACCCGGCGTCGGCCCGACGGCTGGTCGAGCGGGCCGGGCTCAGGCGGCGGGCGGGCGAGCCCGATGCCGCCCTCGCCGACCTCGACCGCGCCTGCGCCCTCGACCCGTCCCTGGCCCAGGCGCGGGTCGCCCGCGGAGAGCTCCGGCTCGCGCGGAACGACGACCGGGGCGCCCTCGCCGACTTCGACGCGGCGGTCCGCCTCCTGCCGCGCAGCGCCGCGGCCCTGAACGCGCGCGGCGTCGCCCGCCAGCGCACCGGCGATCTCGAGCGGGCGCTCGCCGACTACACCCGCGGCGCCGAGCTCGCTCCGTCGACCCGGGTCCAGGCGGACATCGAGGTGAACCGCGGCCTCGTCCTCGCGGACCTCGGCCGCGCGGACGAGGCGATCGCCGCGTTCGAGCGCTCGATCGAGCTCGCCCCCGACGCGCCCCGGGTGCCGGCGGTGAGGACGAAGATCGCCGAGCTCGGCGGCGAGCGCTGACTCGCCGACCTCACCCGCCGGGGGTGAGCACCGCCTCGATCACGCGGCCGAGCGCCGTCCCGACGATGCCGAGGCCGACGACGAGCGTCGCCCCCAGGATCACCTCGGAGAGCCACGAGACCGCATCGTCGCCGTCGTCGGCCGCGCCGGCGGCCGCGGCGCCCTCTCGGTCGGCGGTCTCCTCGTCGGCGCCCGGCTCGTCCCCCTCCTCGCCGGCGATCGACTCCGCCCCCGCCGGCCCCTCGACGAGCACCTCGAGGACGGCCGTCACGTCCTGGCAGCGCTCGGTCGGGTCGCGCCGAAGGCAACGCTCGAGGAGACGAACGAGCCACGGCGGCGCGCGCCCGGCGACGGCGGCGGCGACCCCTCCCTCGGAGAAGACCGGACGCCCGAGCAGCGCCTCGAGCAGGACCGCCCCGAGCGCCCAGACGTCGGCCCGCGCATCGATCGACGCGCCGTGCGGCGCCCGGCTCCGTTCGGGTGGGCCGTAGGGCAGGACGTCGCTCGCCGAGGCGACGACCGCGGGCGGCGACCCCTCGAGCGAGGCTCCGTAGACGGAGAGGGTAACCTCGCCGTCGAGGCCGATGACGACCGTCTCCGGCCGGACGTCGCCGTGGACGAGCCCGATCGCGTGGAGCCGTGCGATCGCGCGGGCGAGCTGCCGCCCGAGCCGGACCGTCGCCTCGATCGAGAGCGGCTCGCCCCGCTCGAGGCGCTGTCGCAGCGTCTCGCCCGCCGCGCAGCGCCGGACGATCCCGACCCGCCCGCCCTCGTGGACGACCGCCTCGGGCGCGGCGACCCGCGAGCTGGTGATGGCGCCGGCGAGCTCCGCCTCGTCGAGCAGGCGCTCCTCCAGGCGACCGCCCCGGAGCTCCGGCCACAGCCAGAGGATCACGACCGGCGAACCGCTGCGCTCGTCGATCGCCCAGCTCACCTCGCCCGCGTGCCCCCATGGAACCGCCGCGCTGGCGATCCCGTAGCCGCCGACGAGCGTCCCGGGCTCCGGGGCGCCGAGCGCCGAGGGGGGAGCCGACGACTCCCCGAAGGAGACGACCCGATCCCCCGGACAGGGCCGGCCTGTCTCGGCCGTGACCGCATCGGCGTCCTCGAGGTCGAAGAGCGAGTGATCGAGTCTCGACACCATGGCGAAGGTCCTCCGCGCAGACTCCATGGCAATTTCGGATCCAAACTCCCGCGTCTTCGGAACCGCCGTCGCCGCCGGCCCTTGCCGTCTTGCGCCCGATCGGGTGGTCCGCGCATCCTGCGAATCGGCACGGCAGCCTGCAGCAGCGGCGACCCCCGGGACGTCATCATCACTGCTGGCCACACCGGGGCGGGAGAGGCGCGACGTGCCGATCGACGCGGCGAGACGCTACTGCAACCGCTGCGGCCTCGTCGTCGACGCTCCCGCGACGAGCTGCCCGCGCTGCGCGACCGCGCTCACCGCCGCGGATCCCTCCGGCGTCGTGACCGCGGCGCATCACGACCGGACGGTCCGGATGCCGAACCGACCGAGCAGCGGGGAGCGCGGCGCCGCCACCCGCGCCGCGATCACCCCGCCGGTCGACCACGACACCGATCGCTACACGCCGAGGCCGGGCGAGCCGCGCCGCGCCAGCGGCGAGCTCTCCGTTCCCCACATCGCCGCCGCCGGCGCGACCGACCTCGGTGAGACGGTCTCGTCGGCCGACGCCGAGGCGCGCTGGGACCCGTTCGAGAGCGGCGACCGTGAGCACCCGACCCGGCTCGGGCGCTACGAGATCCGCGGCGTGATCGGCCGCGGCGGGATGGGCATCGTCTACGAGGGCTGGGACGCCGGGCTGGAGCGGCGGGTCGCGATCAAGATGCTCGCCCAGGCGGGGCTCGCCGACGAGGACGACCTCCAGCGGTTCGTCCGTGAGGCCCGCGTCGCCGCGAAGCTCCAGCACCCGGGCATCGTGATGGTCCACGAGGTGGGCGCGCACGACGGCCACCCCTACATCGTCATGGACCACGTCGAGGGCGAGAGCTTCGAGGAGCGTCTCCGGCGCGAGCGCGTCCCGCCCCGGCGGATCGCCGCGGTGATCCGCGACGTCGCCCACGCCCTCGAGCACGCGCACGAGCGCGGCGTGATCCATCGCGACGTGAAGCCGCACAACGTCCTCATCGACCTCGAGGGACGAACGCGGCTGACCGACTTCGGCCTCGCCCAGGACGCGGCGACGATGCGGCAGATCACCCTGACCGGTCAGGTCATGGGGACGCCGTCGTACATGGCGCCGGAGCAGGCCGCCGGCGACAACCACGGTCAGGGTCCCCACACCGACGTGTGGATGCTCGGCGCCGTCCTCTACCGGGCGCTCGTCGGACGGCCGCCGTACGAGGGGAAGACGCCGCTCGCGATCATCCAGAAGGTGCTCTCCGAGGAGCCGCGCGCCCCGCGCCAGGCTCGTCCTACGATCCACTCCGACCTCGAGACGATCACGCTGCGCTGCCTCACCAAGGACCCGGCCGGTCGCTACCGGTCGGCGCGCGAGGTCGGCGACGACCTCGATCGCTTCCTCGAGGGCGAGACGATCCGCGCGCGCGCCCTCGGTCGGATCGAGCGGGTCGGCCGGTGGACGCGCCGCCGCCGCGTCCCGGTCACCGTCGTGGCGATCGGCGGCGTCGCGGCGCTCGTCGCGCTCGCGATCGTCGTTCGCGGCGCGGTCAGCTCGGCGACGAGGCGCGAGCGTCAGGAGCTCGCCGCCGCGGCGTCCTCCGCGGCCGACGACGCGTTCAACGAGCTCCAGGGCCGCCGGCGGGCGATCGCCGCCGCGGAGGAGCGCGCGCCGCTGCCCCGCGACGACCGCCGCCGGCGCCACGAACGCCTCCTGGGCCTCGCCCTCGACGTCGTCCAGACCGCGCAGCACGCGGCGAGCCTCGCCGACGGAGATGCCCGCGCCCGGACCCGGTCCGCGTGGGTCATCCTGGCCGAGGTCGCGATCGGCGCCGAGCAGTGGAGCCTCGCCGAGAGCGCGATCGCGCGAGCCCGCTCGATCGACGCGGACAGCCCGCACCTGGCCCGCCTCGCCCGACACCTCGACGAGGCGCGCTCGGCCCGGGCGCGCGAGCGACAGCTCGTCGTCGAGGACGTCCTGACGAGGGCTCGTCGCGGCGAGCTCCGGGGTGACGTCGACCGCGAGCGCGCCCTCTTCGCCCTCGTCGGCGCCGGCGACGAGGCGACCGTCGCGCGCCTCGCCAGCGAGCTCACCGCGACGGCCGCGACCCTCCGCGACGCGACCGAGGCGTTCTACCGAGCCGCGGCCGCGCCGAACGCCGCGGAGGCGCGCGCCGGCGAGGAGCCGGTCACCGGGGCGGACGCGGCGATCGCCTGGCTCCTCGGCCGCGGCGAGGTCGACGCCGCGACGCCGAGCGGTGAGGTCGCCGGCGCCGTCGCCGCGATCGAGCGGCGCGTCCTCGCCCGCGCGGCGCGCGAGGTCGCCCCGCCCGGCACGGTTCCCCGCTCGCTCGACGAGGTCGTCCGCGCACGTCAGCGGGCCGCCCTCGCCGAGACGGCCAGCCTCGCCCGGGTCTGCTGCGAGGCGCTAGGCCACATCGGAAGCGCCTCGCCCGAGGCGATCGACGCCCTCGCCGCCTACCTCGCGATCGAGGCCGACGACCGCCGCGCGGCGCGCGCCGCGATCGCGCTGTGCATCCTGGGCGGGGGCCGCGCGGAGCATATCGTCACGACCGCCCGCGGTCGGTTCGGCGCGGAGAGCCGGTTCTGGACCGAGGTCGCCCCGTTCCTCGGCGAGACCGGCGTGACGACGGCCGACACCGCGGGCGAGCCGGGCGACGACCCCGGCGCCCTCCTCGAACGGGCGGTGACGCTCGCCGCGAAGGGCGCGCCGGAGGAGGCCCTCGCCTCCCTCGACCGCGCCCTCGAGCTCGATCCCCGCCACGTCGCCGCGCTCCTCCGCCGCGCCGCGATCCGGAGCGAGCGCGGCGAGCTCACGGCCTCGCGCGCCGACCTCGATCGCGCCGTCGCCGCCGGGTCGGCCGACGCCGCGACCTGGACGGCCCGGGGCCGGCTCCGGCGGGAGATGGGCGACCACGCCGGCGCGATCGCCGACCTCGGCGAAGCGATCGAACGCGCGCCGGACGACCCGACGCCCTGGCAGGAGCGCGCGATCGCCCACCGCCTGATCGGCGACGGCCGACGGGCGATCGAGGACGCCGACCGGGCGGTCACGATGGCGCCCCGCTCGGCGTCCGCGCTCGTCACCCGGGCGCGCGTCCGCCGCCGCGCCGGCCTGGCGCAGGGGGCCCTCGAGGACGCGAACGCGGCGGCGGAGCTCGATCCCGAGCTCGCCGAGGCGTGGGCGCTCCGGGCCGAGGCGCGCCTCGACCTCGGCGACCTCGCCGGGGCGCGCGGCGACGCGACCCGGGCGATCGAGCTCGATCCTGACGACGCGATCGCGTGGGGCGTGCGGGCCGACGCGCGACGTCGGGCGGGCGATCTGGCCGGCGCCGTCGCCGACTACGATCGGGCGGTCGCCCTCCGTCCCGATCACCCGGGCTTCGTGAACGACCGCGCGATCGTGCGACGCGATCAGGGCGACACGGCCGGCGCCGAGCGCGACTTCACCCGGGCGATCGAGCTCGACCCGAGTCAGCCCGGCGTGTGGGCGAACCGCGGCCTCGTCCGGCTCATGCGCCGCGACCTCGCCCGCGCGGAGGAGGATCTCTCCCGCGCGATCTCGATGCAGCCGGTCGACCCGATCCTCTTCACCCAGCGCGCAGTCATCCGCCGCGCGGCGAGGGACCTCGCCGGCGCCCTCGCCGACCTCGACCAGGCCGCCGGGATCGCCCCCGAGAACGCAATGGTGCTCCGCAACCGAGGTCAGGTGCGGGCCGACCTCGGCAAGCTCGACGATGGGATCCTCGACCTGGAGCGATCGGTGCAGCTCGACCCGAAGAACGTCCCAGGCTGGGCGCTGCTGGGGATGGCGCGCGCCAGCGCGGGCCGGAAGGCCGCCGCGATCGAGGCCTACGACCGGGCGATCGCCCTCGACCCGACCCACGCCCAGAGCTGGGTCGAGCGAGCCAGCACTCGCGCCTCCGCCGGCGACCTCGCCGGGGCGATCGAGGACGCGAGCCGCGCGATCGCGATCGTGCCGAGGCTCCCGCGCGCGTGGCTCGTCCGGGGGATGGCGCGCGCCGACTCCGGCGAGCCCGGGGCGGCGCGGGCGGACCTGGAGCGCTTCCTCGAGCTGGTCCCGGATGACCCGCTGGCGAGGATCGCTCGAGGTCGGCTGGAGGATCTGCGGTGACCGCGCCCTCGAACGGGCGTTCCGCTTCCTGGAACAGCGGAACATGTGCATGGCAATGAGCTCGCGAGCCTCCAGCTCGCACTCCGCGTGATCCGCGTAATCCGCGGTTCCAACTCGTTGTTTGCTCTCCGCCGAGAGAACGAAACCGCGGATTACGCGGATTGCGCGGACTGTTCCGGTCGGCGCCGAGTCCGCTCCGGAGATTCCGCCGTTCCTGGAACGACTCCTTGCCCCGCCTCTCGTCTCAGGGTTCTGTCAGGGTCCCGCCCCGCCCTCTCGGGTCGACGCGGGCGCCCCGTATCATCCGCGCCCGCGTGATCCAAGAGAGAGGGCGCACCATCCATGGACATCCTCGTCCTGAACTGCGGCAGCAGCTCGCTCAAGTTCGCCGTCATCGACACCGGCGAGGGCGAGGTCCTCCTGAGCGGGCTGGCCGAGCGCCTCGCCGGTCCCGAGGCGCTCGTCTCGTGGCGACGCGGCGACGCCGAGAAGGAGCGCCGCGCGATCGCGGGCGGCGACCACGCCGCGGCGATGAAGGTCGTCGTCGAGGTGCTCCGCGAGCATGGGCTGCAGGACGAGCTCCGCGGCGTCGGCCACCGGGTCGTCCACGGGGGCGAGCGCTTCAAGGCGAGCGTCGTCATCGATGAGAGCGTCGTCGCCGAGATCGAGAAGTGCGTCCCCCTCGCGCCGCTCCACAACCCGGCGAACCTGGTCGGCATCCGCGCGGGGCGCGCGATGCTCGGCGAGCTGACCGAGGTCGCCGTCTTCGACACGGCGTTCCACCAGGCGATGCCGAAGCACGCCTACCTCTACCCGGTCCCCTACGAGCTCTACTCCGAGCACGGCGTCCGGCGCTACGGGTTCCACGGCACGAGCCATCGGTTCGTCGCCCGCCGGGCGGCGAAGATCCTCGGCAAGCCGCTCGAGGAGACCGCCCTCATCACGGCGCATCTCGGCAACGGCTGCTCGGCCGCGGCCGTCCTCGGCGGCCGGAGCATCGACACGACGATGGGGCTCACCCCCCTCGAGGGGCTCGTCATGGGCACCCGGTCGGGCGACGTCGACCCGGCCCTGCACGGCTTCCTGAAGGATCAGCTCGGCTGGGACGTCGAGCGGACGACGAAGGTGCTCAACAAGGAGAGCGGCCTCCTCGGAATCTCGGGCAAGAGCAACGACATGCGGACCCTCGAGGAGGCGGCCGCCGCCGGCGACGAGCGCGCCGTCCTCGCGATCGAGGTCTTCTGCTACCGCCTCGCCAAGGCGATCGGCGCCCTCGCCGTTCCCCTCGGCCGGATCGACGCCCTCGTCTTCACCGGCGGGATCGGCGAGAACTCGGCGCCGATCCGGGCGAAGGTGCTCGGCCACCTCGGCGTCCTCGGCTTCGCCCTCGACCCCGAACGCAACGACGGCCTCGCCCGCGGCAGCCAGGGCCCCGTCACCCAGGACGGCTCGAGCACCGCGCTCGTCGTCCCGACCAACGAAGAATGGATGATCGCGCTCGACACGGCCGAGCTCGTCGAGGCGACGAGCTGACGCCGGTCGCGTGCCCGGAGAGAGCTGACGACCATGTCCAACCGCCGCCTCCTCGTCGTCCCGACCGCCCACGGCGTCGGGCTCACCTCGGTCTGCCTCGGGATCTTCCGGGCGCTCGACCGCCTCGGGATCCCGGTCGGCTTCCTCAAGCCGATCCGTCAGTCCGAGGGACCCGACCGGTCGACGGCGCTGATCAAGCTGGTCACCGGGATGGAGCTCCCCGAGCCGATCCCGCGGGCGGAGGTCGAGCGCCTCCTCGGGCTCGGCGACGACGACATCCTGATGGAGCGCGTCGTGAGCGCGTTCAACTCGATCGCGGGCGACCGCGACGTCATCGTCGTCGAGGGGATGATCCCGGGCCCCGAGATCACCTACTCGACCCAGATCAACGTGGCGATCGCGAAGGCGCTCGACGCCGAGCTCGTCCTGGTCGGCACGCCGCTCCACGACGACCCGGTCAAGGTCGCCGACACGATCGACATCGCCGCGCGCGCCTACGGCGAGGTGACGGGCGACGCCGTCCGCTCGTGCATCCTCAACAAGGTCGCTCTGCCGGTCGAGAACGCCCCGACGCTCGACTCGATCGTCGACGCCGCCGTGAGCTGGGAGGCGACCGTCGCCCCCGAGGCGATCGCTCCGCTCGCCAGGGCGCTCGAGAACGAGCGCCTCCACCCGCTCGGGATCATCCCGAAGCTGGCGGTGATCGCGGCGCCGCGGACGAAGGAGCTCGTCACCGAGCTTCCCGGCATCACCGTCATCAATGAAGGCGACTGGGAGCACCGCCGGATCGGGCAGGTCACCCTGTGCGCGGCGAGCGTCCGCAACGCCGTCGTCGGCCTCGAGAGCGGCAGCCTGGTCATCACGCCGGTCGACCGCGAGGACGTGATCCTCGCCGCCGCCCTCGCGACGCTGCGCGGGATCAAGCTCGCCGGCGTCCTCCTGACCGGCGGGACGATCCCCGACGCGCGCATCCTGGAGCTCTGCCAGCCGGCGCTCGAGGCGGGCCTGCCGCTCCTCGCCCGGCAGGAGAAGAGCCTCCCGACGGCCATCGCGGTCGAGACGATGAACCGCGGCGTCGCCGCCGACGACCGCGAGCGGGCCGACCTCGTGATGAACGCGGTCGCCGCCTACCTCGACAATCAGTGGCTGAAGTCGCTCGCCGGGAGCAAGCGCGAGCACCGCCTCAGCGCGCCCGCCTTCCGGCATCAGCTGATCGAGCTCGCCCGGGCGGCGAAGAAGCGGATCGTCCTGCCCGAAGGCGACGAGCCGCGCACGATCGCCGCCGCGGCGATCTGCGCCCAGCGCGGGATCGCCTCCTGCGCGCTCCTGGGCGACCCCGACGAGATCCAGAAGGTCGCGACGCGCGAGGGCGTCGAGCTTCCCGACGGCGTCGAGATCATCGACCCGAAGACGGTCGCGGCGGAGTACGTCGCGCCGATGGTCGAGCTCCGCAAGCACAAGGGACTGACCGAGGCGGCCGCCGCCGATCAGCTCGAGGACACGGTCGTCCTCGGGACGATGATGCTCAAGCTCGACCACGTCGACGGGCTCGTCAGCGGCGCGGTCCACACGACCGCGAACACGATCCGCCCGGCCCTCCAGCTCATCAAGACGGCGCCCGGGAGCAGCCTGGTGAGCTCGATCTTCTTCATGTGCCTCCCCGAGCAGGTGCTCGTCTACGGCGACTGCGCCGTGAACCCCGACCCGGACAGCACGGCGCTCGCCGAGATCGCGATGCAGAGCGCCGACAGCGCCAAGGCGTTCGGGATCGACCCGCGCGTCGCGATGATCAGCTACAGCACGGGCGCGAGCGGCGCGGGCAGCGACGTCGAGAAGGTGATCGAGGCGACGAAGCTCGCCAGGGCGGGCCGCCCCGACTACCTGATCGACGGCCCGCTCCAGTACGACGCGGCCAGCGTCAAGGAGGTCGCGAAGAAGAAGGCGCCCGACAGCCCGGTCGCCGGGCGCGCGACCGTCTTCATCTTTCCCGACCTCAACACCGGGAACACGACCTACAAGGCGGTCCAGCGCTCGGCGAACGTGGTCAGCATCGGCCCGATGCTCCAGGGCCTCGCCAAGCCGGTGAACGACCTCAGCCGCGGCGCCCTCGTCGACGACATCGTCTTCACGATCGCCCTGACGGCCATCCAGGCGGCCTCGCCCGACGTCTAGCGAGATCCGAGGCTTGCGCCGCGCGCCCACGCCCGCGACCATCGGGGCGTGTCCCTCAAGCCTGGAATGCAGCTCGGCCCCTACGTCGTCGAGAAGACGATCGGACAGGGCGGGATGGGCGCGGTCATGCGCGTCCGCCACGTCGAGACCGGCGGCGCCTACGCCCTCAAGGTGATCCTGAACGCGTCCGCGTCGAAGAACATCGACCGGGCGCTCGGCCGCTTCAAGCGCGAGGTCGAGGTGCTCGCCCGGATCGGCGGTCACCCGGGGATCGCGGCCGTCCACACGTGCGGACGAACCGAGCGGGGCCTCCCCTGGTACGTGATGGACCTCGTCGAGGGCGAGCCGCTCTCCGACCGCCTCCGGCTCGGACCGCTGCCCCCGCGCGACGCGGGGCGCCTCGTCGTCGAGATCGCCGAGGCGCTCGCCCACGTCCACGCCCACCGGGTGCTCCACCGCGACCTCAAGCCGGACAACGTCATCCTCGACGGCGTGACGGGGCGTCCGAAGCTCGTCGACTTCGGCCTCGCTTACGACGTCGCCGCCGATCGCCTCACCCTGACGGGCGAGATCGTCGGCACGCCCGCCTTCATGGCGCCCGAGCAGTGCCAGAGCTCGACCTCGGGCGAGGACGCGAGCGAGCCCGACGCCCGCACCGACGTCTACGGCGCGGGCGCCGTCCTCTACTTCGCCTTGACGGGCGAGCCGCCGTTCCACGGCAAGGAGCCGATGAACCTCGTCTTCGATGTGATCCAGACGCCGCCCGTGCCCCCGAGCCGCAAGAACGCCGCCGTCCCGCGCGAGCTCGAGTCGATCTGCCTCCGCGCCCTCGAGAAGGAGCCCGCGGATCGCTACCAGACCGCCGCCGACCTCGCGCAGGACCTCGAGCGATGGCTCCGCGGCGAGTCGACCGACGCCGGCCGCCGCGGTCGGGCCCGGAGCAAGCGCGGCTGGCTGAAGGGGACGGCGATCGCGACCGGCGTCGCCGCCGCGCTCGTCCTGGCCGGCGCCTCCCTCATCCCGGGCCGCCGACCGACGGGCCGCCAGGACCTGATCGCCCTCGAGGACGCCCTCGTCACGCGCGGCCATCTCACATCCGCGGAGATCGACGAGCTCGGTCGGATCGAGCGCGCGCCAGCGATCGCATCCGAGCCGGCCCTCGCGCGGCGAGCCGCCATCCTCGACTCGCTCGCGCGCCTGACCGAGCCGCGGGAGGCCGCAGCCGGCGCGAGCGCGACCATCGTCGTCGCCGACCGGGACGCCGCCCACGCGATCGCCCGACAGGTGCGCGCGACCGGCCGGGTCGACGCGGTCCTGCTCCGACGCGTCCGGCGGGCGCTCGTCGGCGCGGACCGTTACGACGCGCTCGCGCGGGTGCTGTTCGAGTCGCCGGCCGTGCCGCCCGACCCCGAGGATGCCGCCCGCGTCGCGACGGCGCTCGCCGCCGACGCCGACGACGCGATCCCCGACGACGACGCGGTGTTCGCGACGCTCCTCGCCGCGCGCATCGACGAGCCCACGCGGGGCCGGCTGCTCGCGCTCCGCGGCGCTCGGGCGCTCGCGCAGTCCGAGGCGGACGGGCTCGACGACTCGGACCGGTCGGCCCTCCGGGCTCGGGCCCAGGCGAGCCTCGCCGCGGCCCTCTCCGACCACGGCGCGATCTTCGACGCGTCCGGCTGGCCGGAGTCGTTCCACCGCCACCTCCACCTCGCCTTCGAGGCCGCTCTGGACGAGCGCCTCGACGACGCGGCCGGGATCCTCGGCCTCCTCGCGCGCGCTCCGGACCGCGAGATCGTTCCGCCGGCCGAGGTGATCGGACGCCTCCATCGACGCCTCGTGTTCGGGGGTGACGCGACGGCCGTCGATCCCCTCACGATCCGGCGGGGCGTCCTCATCGGCGCCTACCTCGATCGCCACCAGGCGTGGATCAGCCCGCCCTGGGAGCTCCGGAACAAGTCGTCCGAGTGGGTCGAGGAGATGGAGCGCCTCGCGGAGATCGATGCCCGCCGCGAAGCGGACCGGCGCGACCCGGCGGTGCTCGTCTTCCTCGCCCTCGTCCTCGAGAACGGCACGAGCGACCGTCCGGCGGTCTGGATCGCGGCGGCCCGCGAGACGCGCGTCGAGGCGGCGTGGCTCCACGCCCGCGTCGGGATGTTCGCCAACCGCCAGGAGCGATGGGACGCGGCCCGACGCTCGTACGCCCGCGCCTACGAGCTCGACCGCGCGCGGCCCCCGGGACGTCGCTCCCCGGGGACGACGAAGAGCTACGCCGAGCGTCTCCTCGGAGTGGCCAAGAGCGATCCCTCGGCGGATCTCGGCCACCTGGTCGAGGTCGCCCTCCAGGCGGCCGCCGATCAGACGGCGGCGGCCGGATGGCTCCGGGAGATCGGCGCGGCCGGAGGCGTCCCGCCCTGGCAGCTCTCCAACCCGAGCGGGATCGCTGCGTCGATGCGCCAGGTCGCCGAGCATCTCCAGGAGCGCGGGCCGCCGCACTGCTGCGGCCCGGACGGCGACGTCATCGAGCGGATCGTCACGGCGGCCGACGCCCTCCTGTCGGACGAGCTCCTCGGCTTCAAGAACACGGTGAGCGAGGACACGGTGACCGACGGCGCGCTCCGCGGCGTCGTCGGGCTGCACCACGAGACCCACGGTCGCTTCCGGCCCGCTCTCGCCGAGATCGAACGAGCCGTCCGGGCCGAGCGCGACCGGACGCCGCTGTCGGAGTATGCCGAGGCGAACCGCCGCAAGAGCCTCATCTCCTGGCTCGAGCACCGCGCCCGGGTGCTCCGGGCGCTCGGGGAGACCGATCGCGCGAAGGCGGACGAGGAGGAGGCCGCCGCGCTCCGCGAGGAGAACGACGGCTAGGAGCCGAGAGAAGGCTCACCTGCGGGCGGGTCAGTCCTTCTTCTCGCACGAACGGGGAACGATCCACAGATTTCACAGATTTCACAGATTGGGAGTTGCCGAAGACGGTCCCTCGCCTCCGGCCGAGGTCCGCCCGCGTTCGGCAAGACCCGCGAGTCGCCCGCGGCGATCTGTGTCATCTGTGTAATCTGTGGATCGTTTTTCGCGACGGCAATCGCACGCTCCTGTTCGAGGAACGAGAGTCTCGGGCGGAGCACCGCGACGCGTCGGCAATGGCTCGGCGACGCCCGAGTCAATCCGTGTAATCCGCGAAATCCGCGGTTTCGTTCTCTCGGCAGAAAAACGGAACCGCGGATTCCGCGGATGACGCGGATTGCGAGCTGCCGACTCGGAGTTCATTGCCGAGGCGCGGGCTGCGGGGACGATCGCGGGTCAGATCTGCCCGAACAGGTGCAGATCCAGGTTCGAGGGCTTCGGCGGCGGCGCTCCCGTCGGCTCGACGTTGACCGCGAACTGGTGGTAGACCGCGTCCGCCGCGAGCGCGGGGAGGAGCAGCGTCGCCGTTCCCTTCGCGTTCGGGCGGAAGGCGCCGGCGAAATCGATCGGCTTCGGCTCGGCGTTGGCCATCGCCCACAGCGTGTAGACCTGCGCCGGTCCGACCTGCTTCAGGCCGTGGGCGAGGAGCAGCCCGCGCCCCGCGCTCCGGTCGTAGAAGAGGAACGCGACCGCATCGGGGTTGCGCTCGTCGTCGCCGTCGAGGCGGACGACCTCGACGCCCGGGTTCTGGATGAGGCTCTCGAGCTCCTCGAGCTCCTCGACCCGGTCGCGGGCGTCGTCCCGAGCCGCCTCGGCGGCGGTCAGGCGCGACCTCACGGACTCGCCCTCCTCGAGAAGCTCGGCGAGATCCCGCTCGGCCCGGGCGAGCTCCGCCTGCGCGGCGTCGCGGTCGCCGGCGAGCGCGGTGCGGACGCGGCCCAGCTCGGCCTTCGCCTCGTCGACCTCGCCCATCTTCAGGACGAGGCCGACGAGCAGCCCGGCGGCGACGAGGATGCTCGCCGCCGCGACGATCCAGCCGGCGCGCGAGGGCGGCGGTGGCGTCGCGACGACCACCGGGGGCGCCGCGGGTCGAGTCGGCGGCGGCGCGGGCGCCGGGCTCGGCGCCTTCGGCGCGAGGCGGAGCTCCTCGTCCGAGATGGGCTTCACCGCCGGCTTCGCGTCGGGCTTCGCGGGGACGGTCTCCCCATCGACCGCGGGCGCCTTCGCAGCCGGCCGCTCGTCCGGCTTCGCCGCCTTCGGCGCGGCCCGCTGCGCGATCGCCTTCGCGAGCGACTTCGCCTTGGGCGGCGGCAGCGGCCGGTTCTCGGGGCGGCCGATCGCCGACAGGAGACGCATCTTGACCGCGTCCGCGGGCGGAACGGGAGGCACGTCGACCGTCAGGAGCGTGATCTCCTCGCGGGTCGTCGCGAGGACGCCCTCGCAGATCCGGCAGCCCGCCTCGAGGTGGCTCTCGAACGCGGCGAGGTCGGCGCCGTCGAGGGCGCCGATCGCGTAGATCTCGGCTCGGTCGGTCCAGGGCGCGTGACTCATGCCGCTCCCTCCCCCGCGGCCGCTCCGAGGAGCTCCCGCAGCCGCCGCAGGCCGAGCCGCATCCGCGTCTTGACCGTGCCGAGCGGGATCGCCAGCTTCTCCGCGATCTCGGTCTGGGTGAGGCCGCCGAAGTAGGCGAGCTCGAGCGCCTTCCGCTGCTCGGGCGGGATCACCCCGAGCACTCCCTCCACGGTCAGACGGGCGTCGACCCGGTCGGCGAGCCCGTTGGCGCCGGGCGCCGAGGCTCCGGCGACGATCTCGTCGCCCGCCGCGGCGCCGTCCTTTCGGCGCCGTCGAGCGCGGAGCCGGTCGATTCCGCGGGTGCGGGTGACCGTGACGACCCACGCGTCGGGGCTGCCCCGCTCGCGACGATACTGGGTCGACTTCCGCCAGAGCTGGAGGAAGACCTCCTGCACCAGCTCCTCCGCATCGGCGCGGTTGCCCAGCATCCGGATCGCGATGCCGTTCACCAGCGCGGCGTACCGGTCGTAGAACCGCCCGAAGGCGTCGCGGCTGCCGCGCGCCATCCGGCCGATGAGCTGGACCGAGTCCTCGTGAGCCGCGTCGGGCATTCCTCTTGCACCGGCCCGGGGTTGCGAAGGCCCGAGCGAGGCGCTCCTTTTATCAGAACCGGCCCCGCGAGCGCCATCGCTGGCCGGGCGAGGCGGCCGAGACCGGCCCCCTCCCCCTCGCCCCTACGACGGGGACCGGGCGGTCGGATTCATCGATCTGGAACTCGTCGCGCTTCGAGCGGGTTGGAGCCGGGAGGAGGCTCCCCCATGCGCCGTCGCGTCCTGTCCGCTCTGATCGTCGCCGCCGCGGTCTTCGCCGCAGTCCCCGGCCCCGTCATCGCCGACGACGGCGACGACGGCGACGCCCACCGAGACCCGATCGATCGGCTCGTCGATTCCGTCTCGCAGCTCGACGGGCTGACCCGGCGCCTCGAGCGCCCGGGCGAGCCGGCCGATCCGACGCTCCGGACCCGCGTCGTCGAGCAGGCCGACGCGGCGATCGCCGCGCTCGACGCCGCCCTCGCGCCGATCCAGGCGCGGGCCGCCGGGATCGATGAGGACGCGCCCGCCGACGAGGCCGAGCGAGAGACGCTCACCCGGCGTGACCTCCTCGAGTACGTCCGGGCGCTCGCCTCGCTCGACCGCGGCGTCGCGACGCCCGACGAGGCGGGGCGAGCCGGGCGGCTCCAGGCGGCCCTCGCCGAGATCGACGCCTTCCTCGCGGCGCGAACGGTCCGCTTCGACCTCTGGTGCTACGCCTATCGCGACCGCGGACGTGCCCTGGCGGCCGGCGGTCGCCTCGAGGAGGCGCGGGTTGTCTTCGACGAGCTGACCGAGGTCGTCCCGTGGCACGAGCCGAGCGACCCCGACGAGCGACGGGCCGTCTACGCCTTCTGCCTCGAGGTCGCGACCGAGGCGAGCTGGCTCCTCGCCCGGACCAGCATCGCCGACGGCGCCCCCGAGCACGCGATCTCGGCGGTCGACGCGATGATCGCGCGATCGCGCGGCGGGCGGGACACGACGACGAAGGCGCCGTTCGTGCCGGTCGAGCACCGGTTCGGCCGGCTCGCCATCCTCGAGCGGGCGCGCGCCCTCGCCGCCCTCGGACGCCTCGACGAGGCGGGCGCGGCCGTCGACGCGGTCGCGCCGCGGCTCGCGAACGCCGAGCGACCTCCGGCGATCGGAGAGCTCGAGCGCCACGAGCTGGCCGCGTGCGAGACGCTCGCCGACCTGGCCGCGATCAGCGGCGAGGCGCTGCCGACCCGGCGCCAGTACTGGGCGTCGGTCGGGCTGGCGGTCCAGGGTCGCGTCGCGGCCTCGGTCTGGACGGTGAAGGGCGTGCTCCCGGGCGGCTCCCGACGCGCCATGGCCGCGGGGGACGAGCCCTGGGTGCTCGCCGCCCTCGTCCGCCTCGCGAGCGCCCTCTACCACGCCGGGCGCCCGACCGAGAGCGCGATCGCCTACCGCCATCTCTACCGCGCCTATCCCGGCACGAAGGAGGCCGACGACGCCCTGCGAAACGCCCGCGCGGCCGCGCGGCGGGCGGTCGAGACGCTCGGCGAGGGTGAAGGCCCGGGCCCGGTCCGCGATCTGCTCGAGTCGATCGAGGAGGACATCATCTCGCTCGGCGCCCGGAGCAGCGACGCGAACGCCCTCCGCCTCGGCAACGCGGTCGCCGCGCAGCGGGCCGGCGACTTCCTCGTCGCGGCCGAGCGCTACCTCGAGGTGCTCCCCGGCTTCGCCCGAAGGGACGGCGGGTTCGATCCCGCGCCGGCCTACCCGAACGCCGTCGCGAACGCCGGGTGGTGTCTCTACCGCCACTTCGCCATCGATCGGGAGAGTCGCGCCGAGCACGCGACCCGGGCCATCGAGACGCTCGGACGCGCGATCGGGATCGCGCGCGAGCGCGCGTCCGACGCCGACGAGGCGCTCGCGCGCTTCTACCTCGGCCACGTCCTCATCGACCCGGCGATCGCCCGCGCCCTCGACGCCATCGCGGTGCTGATGCCGTTCCAGGACCGGCTCGCCGACGCGCGGGTCCGAGGCCAGGCGACGCGCGAGCTCTGTCGCGCGCTCCTCATCCGCGACGAGCTGAACCGGGCGGCCTCCGTCGTCCACGACGCCGCGGGCTCGAGCGTGCCCGCCGACCCGGCCCTCGGGACGGCCGCGATCCTCGTGGCGTCGGCGATCGCCGACCGCGCCGCCGACTCCGACCGGACGGCGTGGGACGCCGGGGCCCGCCTGCTCCTCCTGTGGGTCGACGCGGTCGATCCGGCGACCCGCGGGACCGACGAGCGCCTCTGGGCGGGGACGGTCCTGCGTCGCGGGCGAGAGCCGGCCGCCGCCGCGTCGCTCCTCGAGACCTTGCCAGCGCCGGCGACGCCGCCGAGCGCGGCCGACCTCGCCGCGGCGCTCGAGCTCGGGTGGGCCCGCCTCGAGGCTGGCGACTCGACCGGCGCCGACGAGGCCCTCACCCCGCTCCTCGCCCGGCTCCCGGCCGACCTCCGACTCCTCGAGGGGCTCGCCCGCGCCCGGCTCGCCCGGTGGGACGCGCTCGTCGCCACCGACCGCCTCGGCGCCGATCGGTTCGTGGTCGCCGACGGCGGCCTGCTCGAGGTCTGGGCGAAGCTCTACCGGCGCCTCGCGACGGTCGCCCCCGACGACTACCGCCAGCTGGCCGTGGCCGAGCGATGGAGCACCCGCGACGGGGGCACGCGTCGGCTCGAGGCGTTCGTCGTGATCTGCCGCGGCAAGCTCGCCCGGCAGGACTACCTCGGCTGCGAACGGACGATCTCGCTCCACGACCAGCAGGGCAACACCGACGACGTCGTCACCCTCCGAGACGCCCGGACGGTGACCGGCCGGATCATCCGGCTCGACGCCGCCGGAATGGACCTCCGCACCTGGACGGGGATGCGGACCCTCACCGCCGAGGAGATCGAGCGAGTGGCCGACCACCGGGCGATCCGCGACGAGCTCAGAGCCCTGCGCGACCGGGCGCGGCGGGCCGGCGGCGGGTCGGGTCGCTAGGGGGTTAGTCCACGCCCTCCGCCGGAGAGTCGATCGAGCGGCAGACGAACGGCACGCCGACCGACAGCAGACCGACGAGCGCCTGGACGACCAGCGGGCGGGCGAGGCTCGGGCTCCAGCCCAGGCTCAGCAGCACCACCGCGATCGTCGCCACGATCAGGGCGACCGGGCTGCAGATCAGCGCGAGGGCGGGCGACGCGAGCGGCGGCGGCTCGGGGACGGGTCCGGGCTCGCCGCGCCATCGGCGCAGGGCGGCGGCGATCTCCTGGAACGTCATCGTGATCCCGGTCACGCCGATGGCGCTCAGGAAGGCCACCAGCATCTCTCCGGCGCCGAAGCCCTGGACGTACAGCCCGAGCAGGAGGGCGAGGCCGGCGACCCAGCCGGCCACGATCGGCCGGAGGCTCCCGAAGCTCAGAGGCGCGTCGAGCTCGGCGCCGCGGCTCGGCCGGTAGTCGCTCCACGCGGTGCCGCTCATGCCGGTCTCGATGTCGGCGGCCAGCCGCCGCGCCGTCGGTCGGGCGTGCGGCTCGCGCGAGAGCATCTTCGAGCAAGCGCGGTCGACCCACTCGGGGACGCGGACCGTGTTGCGGATCGGTTGCCCCTTCGGGAGCGACCCGGTGAGCATCTCGTAGAGGCAGATGCCGAGGGCGTAGATGTCGGCGGCCGGGCCGACCGGATCGCTCCCGCGCTGCTCGGGCGCCATGTACTCGACCGTGCCGACGACGCTGCGGGTGACGAGGCTCGCCTCGAGGCGCGCGTCGGTCGCCTCGACCTGGCAGAGGCCGAAGTCGAGGAGCGTCGTCCGGCCGGACTCGGCGTCGTAGATGAAGTTGCCGGGCTTGAGGTCGCGATGGACGACCTTCTCGTCGTGGCAGACCCGGACGGCCTCGACCATCTGGCGGAAGATCGCGAGCCCCTGCTCCACATCGAACCGCTCGTGCTCGCGGATGTGCTCCCACAGGTTGCGGCCGCGGACGAGCTCCATCACCAGATGGGGATGCTCGTCGTCGAGGCGCGCCTCGTGGACCTTCGGGATCGACGGGTGAGTGATCCGCCGTCCGATCTCCTCCTCGAGGGCGAGGCCGGGCTTCGCGTCCTCGGTGAGGGCGAGCTTGACCGCCACCTCGTCGCCACCATTGATCCGGTGAGCCACCCAGACCTCGCCGAAGCCGCCGCGGCCGAGGACGCGCTGGAGCTCGAGATCGCCGCCGATGATCTGGCCGGCCGCGAACGGGCTGGCCGCGCCGAGGAGCCGCTCGTCCATGAGCGCGGTGCGCGTCGCGCTCTCGCTCCGCTCGGCGTCGACCCTCACCGTCGCCCGGTCCATGAGGGTGAAGACGAGCCGGCGCCGAGCCTCCTCGGCCGTCTGCACGCGCTTGTCGAGGTCGGGATGGAGGAGCCCGAGCAGGAGCACGTCGTGGCGAAGGGACACGTCCTCGCGCATCTCGTTCACGCGGAGGTCGGGCCGCGGCAGCTCGTCGGTGAGCATCTCGTGGAGGACCACGCCGAAGCTGTAGAGGTCGCTCCGCGCGTCGACGGGCGAGCCGCGCCGCTGCTCGGGCGACATGTAGGCGAGGGTCCCCGCGCACGGGACGTCGCGGCTCACCAGCGACGCCGACACGTACGCCTCGGCGAGCACCCTCTCGGCGACGTGCCCGAGGCCGAAGTCGATCAGCTTCACGACGCCGTCGCCGTCGATGAGGATGTTCTCGGGCTTGAGGTCGCGGTGGACGAAGCCGCGGCCGTGGAGGTAGTCGAGCGCGATGAGGGTCTGCTCGGCGACGCTCCGGATCTCCTGGTACTCGAGCAGGCCTGGGCGGAGGATCGCGTCGCGGACGCTCCGCCCCTCGACGTACTCCATCACGATGTAGGGGATCTCGCCCTCGAGCTCGACCTCGATCAGCGAGACGATGTTCGGGTGATCGAGCTCATCGAGGATCGCGCCCTCGGTGCGCAGATGCCGGATGTAGAGGGGGTGGGTGGGGATCTTGAGAGCGACCTCGACGCCGCCGCTGCCCGCGGGGCCGAGCGGCCCGTCGAGGGCGTCCTCGTCATCGGCCGGGCTGGCGCGACCTGCCGGGCGTCTGGCCCGCCACACCTCGCCGAAGCCGCCCTTGCCGAGGCGCTCGACGAGGAAGTAGGGCCCGAGCGGCAGCCCCGCCTCGAGCTTCGGTCGCGGGGAGGTGGTCATCGTCTTCGTCGCGGTCGCGCTCATGGGCCGAGCCGACGCAATCCGCGCGCCGGCCGACGGGCCCCGGGCGCGGGCTACCCGTCGGCGGGCGGCGAGCCCATCGCGAGGTCGACGCGCTCGAGCGCCTCGAAGAGGTTGATCGTCGCCTCGAGGGTGGCCGCGTCGGGGAGGAGCATCCCGGTGTAGTCGAACGAGTCGAACGCCGCGTCGCGCGAGGCGTCGTCGTCCCCACCGATCTGCGGGACGAGGCGCGAGGTCTGGGGCGCGAGCTTCTCGAGCACGCTCCGCGCGTCATCGCGGGCGGCGAGGTCGCGGAGGGTCTCCCGGACGTCGCCGTCCTCGGGCGCGTGCTCGAGCACCTCGAGCCAGGCCCGCGCCTCCTCACGCCAACGCCCGTCCTCGTTGCAGAGGACGGCGATCCGCTTGTGGGCGCGCGCGAGATCCTCCTCGCCCTCGGCCAGCTTGACGTCCTGTCGGAGCCAGGCGAGCGCCTCCTCGAACCGACCATGGCGGAGGAGATAGCCGGTCGCCACGCCGGTCGCGTCCATCCCCATGCCCGCGGCGATCTCGCGGAGCGCTCCTCGGTCGCCGGTGTCGACGTAGGCGGCGAGGAGGAGGTTACGGGCCTCGGAGTCCTTCTTGTTCGCGTCGAGGCGGGCCTTGAGCTCGGGGATCCGACGCTTGCCGACGATCTTGCTCGCCTGCTGCCGGAGCTTCCTCGCCTCGAGGATCACCCGGTCGGCGTCGTCGTCGTCGATCACCGGCTCGAGGAGCGGCTGGACGAACTCCGCGGCGTCGTGGCCGAGGGCGAGCCAGGCGAGCTCGACCCGCACCTCGTCGCTCAGCGCCTCGGTCGCGACGGCCTTCTCGAGGAGCTCGCGTCCCTCGTCGGCGCGCCCCGCGCCGAACAGCACGAGACCGAGCTCGGCCATCAGGTCGCGCGCCGCGCCGCTCTCGATCGCCTGACGATAGGTCTCGGCCGCCGCGTCGAGGTCGCCGTTCGCGCGCTCGAGACGCGCGCGAACGGTCAGGAGCGACGCCCGTCTGGGGAGCTCTCCGACGAGCTTCCCGATGACGTCGATCGCCCGTTCGACGCCCTTGGGGGGCTCGGCGCGGTCCGTGGCGGTGGCGCGGACGAGCGCCGCGGCGATCGCGGAGGACTCGTCGATCGAGTCCTCGTCGTCGTCCCACGACGGCAGCGCCGGAGACGCGGCGGCCGGGGTCTCGGGCTTCGAGCTCGCCTCGTCCTTCGCCTCGTCCTTCGCGTCGTCCTTCGCCTCGTCCGTCTCGTCGCCCGTCGCTTCGTCCTTCGTCTCGCCCTTCGCATCCTCGGCGGCCGGGGCGTCGCCCTCGACCAGGGTCCCCTCATCGTCGGCCCGCGTCGACGCCTCGAGGACGCGGCCGATGACCGCCTCGATGCGCTTCGCCGCCGCCTCCGGGTCCCCCTTCTCGACCAGGAGCTCGCCGAGGACGGCCGCGAGGTGAAGATCGCCGACCTCGTCCATGACCGCCTCGAGGGTCGCGATCGCGCGGTCGTTCTGCCGTCCCTTGCGGTGGAGGTCGGAGAGGTAGAGGGCCCCCTCGCGCCGATCGCTCAGCCGCGGGCAGACCTCCTCGGCCACCTCGACCAGCCTCGGGAGGAGGTAGGGGTCGCGGGCGACGCGCTCGAAGATCGCGAACGCCTCGTCCCACTCCTCGATCTCCGCGAGCGCGCGGCAGAGCGCGAGCGAGTCGTCGGGGCTGTCCTCGCCGGCATCGACCTTCTTCCGGAGAGCTTCGATCTCGTTTCGCCGGCGCTGGCGACGCGCCTCGCGCAGATCGACGGCGAGCGTCTCGTCGCCAGGGTGAAGCTCGACCGCCCGCTCGAGCTCGCGGACGGCGAGGTCGAGGTCCCCGCGATCGACGGCGACCGCCGCGAGGAGCGCGAGGACGTCGCGATCCTCCGCCGCGAGCTCCTTGCCCTTCTCGAGGAGCTCGAACGCCTCGTCGAGCTCTCCGGCGTCGCGGCGGAGGCGCGCGAGCTCGAGGGCCGGCTCGGCGCCGCCGGCGCCGGAGTCGAGGAGCGATCGGTACTCGCTCTCGGCCCGGCGTCGAAGCCCGACCTCGGTGCACGCCCGGGCCAGGCGGAGGCGCACCTCCTGGTTGCCGGACGACGCCTCGCTCGCCCGCTGGAGCACGATCAGCGCGATCTCGGGTCGGCCCGACTCCCCCTCGAGGCGCGCCAGCTGAAGGGCGACCTCGGCCATCTCGGGGAAGCGATCGAAGACCGCGCGACCCGCGCGCCGCGTCCGCTCGAACGGGGCGCTCTCGCGCGCCTCGAGCTGCCCGAGGATCTCGACGGCCGCGTCGGGGACGCCCTTCATCGCGATGAGCTGACTGCTGAAGACGAGCGCCTCGAGGGCGTCCTCGGAGCTCTCGTCCTCGGGCTCGATCGTCCCGAGCACCTCCTCGGCCAGCGCGAGCTCGCCGAGCTCGAGGGCGAGGAATCCGGAGATGACGAGCCACCGGTTGCGGCGGGCCGAGTCGAGGTCGGCGAGGGTCTTCAGGCGCGGGAGGCAGTCCTCCTTACGGTCGCGCCGGATGAGCGCCGCGACGAGGCGCTCGATCACGGTGACGCTCTTGGGCGCGAGTCGCTCGGCCACCTCGAGGTGGAGGAGGCACGCGTCGAGGTCGTCGAGGTCCTCGAGCACCGCGGCGAGGGCGACCCGCGCCCACGGATCCTTCGGGTCCCCCGCGACCGCGCTCTGGGCGCGGCGGAGGGCGTCGTCGAGCCGGCCGCCCCGCTGGATCGCGGCGATCTGAACCGCTCGACCGCGCCGGGCGACGGCCTGGAGGAACTGCCCCTCGGCGCGCACCCACGGAGTCGGGTCGTCGGGCTCGTCGGGGTACCCGTCGTCGTCGCCGAGGACGAGCTCGTTCGGGCTCGGCGTCGGCTCGGGCTCGGCGACCGGCGCCGACGCGGGCACGGGCGTCGGCTCGGGCTCGGAAACCGGCGCCGGCGCCGGAGTCGGCGTGGGAGCGGGAGCCGGCGCGGGCGCGGGAGCGGGAGCGGCGGCTGGCTCCGTCGGCGCCGGATACGCCGGCGGCGCCTGGTACTCGGGCTGCGCCGGGTAGGAGGGTTGCGCCGGGTAGGCGGGCTGCGCGGGAGGCGCGGGCGGCTGGACGGGTGCGGCAGGCGGCGGGGCGGCCGCGGCGAGCGGCGCCTCCTCCTCCGACGAGAGCGACATGTCGACGAAGCGAGCCGACCCGCTCGGCGCCGGCCCGTCGAGCGTCCCGGGCGCCCCCATGGGCTGGTACCCGGTCAGGGGCGCGTCGGCCGCCGGCTGCGGAGGGTACGCGGGCTGCGCCGGCGGCGACGGCTGCGCGTAGGCGGGCGGCGGGGCCGACTGACCGTAGGCATCCGCCGGCGGGTAAGCGGGCTGCGCGGGTTGGGCCGGCTGCGCCGGCGGGGGCGCCGGCTGCGGCGGCGGGGCCGGAGGGGGCGGCGGCGGCGGCGCGGCCGGAGGCGGCGGCGGTGGCGGTGGCGGAGGCGGCGGTGGCGGTGGCGGTGGGGGCGCCGCCTGCTCGGTTCCGAGTCGCCCGAGACGCCGCGCCTCGTTCGTGAACCACGTCAGGAGCCGGTTCGCGTCGTCACGCCGTCCCGATGTGAACTGGTAGAGCCGGTCGTAGGCGCCCTGACGGTCGCCCCGCTCCATGATCGAGAGCACCTCCTCCTTGAGCGAAGGCGTGATCTTGATCTTGCGCTTGCCCTCGGGCTTCTTCGGCGGCGGCGGCTCGTCGTGCTCGTCTTGCGCGGGGCGGCGACCTCGCAGGCGCGTGGATCCGCTCGGCGCCCGGGCCGATCCGGCCCGCTTGGCGCGACCCCGTGGCGCCGGACCGCGCCGTCCGCTCGTCGCACCGCGGCCGCGCCCCTTGGCGGCCCGACCGCGTCCCTTCTTCTTCGGCGGCGGCTCGAGGTCACCCTCGTCGTCGTCGCGCTCGAGCATCACCTTCAAGCACTTGTTGCACTGGATGACGCCGTCGATCTCGTCGGGAAGCTGGTCCTCGTAGTATTCGGCCCCGCAGTGATGACAGTTGATCATCTCCTTGAGGTCGAGCTTGAAGCCGCCGCTGTCGCTCCCCGAGGGAGCGAGGGCGGGCGGAGGAGGCTCGGCGACGGCAACGGCGGCGGCGGCGGCGGCGGGCGCAGGCGCCGCGACGCCGCTGACGGACACGGTGGTGCCGCAGACCCGGCACGGGAACTCGTCGAGCCCCGAGAGATGGCCTATCTCGTAACGCGCCCCACAGCGGGAGCAATCACGCGTGTCCATGGTGCCTCATGCTACCCGATCGCCGCATCCTCCGCCTCCAGGGCGGACGTCTCATCGTCGAAGATCCGGACCAGCTTGACGACCCCCGAGAGCTCCAGGATCTCCCGCACGCCGGCGGGGACCGCGAGCAGCCGCAGGTCGTACATCGTCTTGAGCTTGAGGATCATCGACAGCCCCGAGCTCGACATGTAGTCGACGCCGCCGAGGTGGAGGACGACGCGCGTCTTGCCGCGGCTCCGGGCGGCGTCGACCGCCTCGCCGCCGCTCGCGCCATCGAAGCGACCGCCGAGGGTGATCAGCAGCGCCTCGCCCCGAACCTCGGAGGTGACCGTCGAGTCTTCCACGTCAGGCATACTCCAGGTGGTCGAAGGTGGCTCGGAAGATGGTGTAGACCTGCTCCCACGCCCGGCGGACCGGACGCTCGAGGCTCTCGATGAACGCCCGGAGCTCGGCGCCGCAGGCGGTGTAGATCAGGTAGGTCTCGGCGAGGAACTCGTTGAAGACGAACTTCTGATAGAGGCGGCGCGTCGAGGCGTCGATCAGGAACTCGACGCCGAGGAAGGCGTCGGCGTCCGCGAGGACGCGATACAGGCGGAAGAGCTCGGCGCGCGTCCCGCGCGACATGGCGTGCTCGTGGGCGTGACCGAGCTCGTGGAGGAAGAGCCCGATGAAGGTGCGCTTCGCGCCGCGGATCGCGAAGTCGTACATGAGGACGGCGTCGTTGCTGAACGCGCTCGCCTTCGCGCTGTCGGGCCCCCAGCCGCCGAGCTGGAGTCGGGCGAGCTGCGGGCGGTCGAGGTGACTCGGCGGGAGGCACCGGAGGACGTCGCGCGCGACGCGATAGATGAAGCCGAAGCGCGGGTTCGGGGGAGGCGCGTTCTCCCGCGAGCCGTTCGCGCCGTTGCCGCGTCCCTGATGACCGCGCGTGTTGAGGCGGACGTCGCTCGCGTCGAGGATCTCCTGAAGCTCGATCAGCGCGTCGTCGTCCCGCTCCTCGAGGATCCCCTCGATCCGCCGCCACCGGAGGTAGGCGCCGTACTCCTCCTTCGTGGAGGGGTACCACATGCTCGACGACCCGCCCTTGATCGTGCCGCCCATGAGATACCCGCGCTCGGTCTTGGAGATGCGTTGCCCGAAACGGAAGTCCTTCTCGAGCTCCTCGGTGAGGTGCGGCACGTCGGCGATCCGGCTCGCCCAGGCGTCCCGGAGCTCACGAACCTCGGAAGGCATCGCACGCAAAGCCAAGAAGCACCTGATCCTATGCGTGAGGCTCGGCGCCCGCATCGACGCCGGCGGCGCCCTCGCCGCGCTCGCGAACGCGCGGCGACCTCGGAACGACCCGGTTCGGGCCGTCACCAACCGTCACGAGTCGAATTATAGCCCTGAGCGGAACGGCTGGTCAAAGAGGGCGGAGCGTGGAGCCGCCCCGAGATCAGACGCTCGTGGCCACCGCCCGGCGGCTGCGGAAGCCGAGCTCGACGCCGCCGAGGAGGCCGATCATCGCGAACGCGATCGGGGCGAACCAGCCGCCGAGGCGCTCGGAGATCCGGCCCTGCAGCGCCAGGTCCTGGAAGACGAAATCGCAGAAGAAATAGGAGCCGCTGACGACGAGGCAGAGCAGGACCGCCTGGTAGACGTCGCGGGTGTCGGGTCGGGCGGCGAACGGGAGGCCGACGAGCAGCAGGACGATCCCCGACAGGGGGTAGGCGACGCGGG
Organism: Planctomycetota bacterium; assembly: GCA_029260755.1. Classification (GTDB taxonomy): domain Bacteria; phylum Planctomycetota; class J058; order J058; family JAJDCQ01; genus JAJDCQ01. Next base: position 33,365 of record JAJDCQ010000104.1, read on the forward strand.
CGTGGGCGAGGAGGCGGAGGTGGCGCAGCCCGGGCCGGCGGCTGGCGACCGCCCAGATCTCGGCCGTCGACGCGGTCACGGCGTCGCCGAGGGCGAAGGCGAGCTCCTCGGGGCGGATGTCGGTCTCGAGGACGAGCCCTTCGTCGGGGATCGGGATGACCGCGAGGCGCCCCTGCGCGTCCGCTTCGAGCTCGCCGACGCCATCGACCGGGACCGAGAACCCTGCCTCGAGGAGCCAGCGCCCGGCCCCATCGCCGCCCTCGTCCTCGATCCATCGTCCGCGCGCGGCGTAGATCTCCTCGACGGTGACGCCGTCGACGCGCCGGGAGTAGTGCCCGCCGTCGAACGACTGCTCGCCGACGTGGTAGTGGAGGACGCGGAGCGTCCCGCCCGCTCCATCATTGATGGGACCCGGCGCGTCCTCAGCCTTGCCCCGCCGCCGGCTCCGGCTCGTCAGGTCGTCCGCGATCCCGCGGAGCGACGGCATCAACACCTCCTGGATGGCGACGCAGCCGAGCGTGATCGCGATCGCCGCGGCGAAGATCGGGGCGAGGACCCGGGCGGAGCTCCGCCCGGACGAGAGCATCGGCACGAGCTCGTTCTGCCGGTTCAGCCAGGTGACCGCGAAGATCGCCGCGAGGAGGAGGATGAACGGGGCGAGACGCTGGAAGATCAGCGGCAGGTGGTAGGCGTAGTAGCGGAGCACCGCCGAGACCGGGTGCTCGGCCTCGGAGAACGAACCGAGGTGATTGAACGCATCGACGATGAGGTAGAACCCGAGGACGGTGCTCACCCAGATCCCGTAGGCGATCGCGAAGCTCTTCAGGATGTAGCGGTCGAGGATCCCGGGGATCACTGCCGGGTCGCCTTCCACGAGAGGATGAGCCCGGCCGCGACGCTGAGGATGCACCCGGCCCACCAGATGAGGATCGCCACCTCGGGCGCATCGTCCTCGAAGCCCTTCCCGATCAGGAGCGGGCCGAAGTAGAGCAGCCCGATCAGGGCGCTCCCGGCGAAGAACGGGACGAGCCGCACGGGGTGGCTGAGCACGAGCGGGAGCGGCGCGCCGACGAGGACGAAGAGCAGGCTCGCGAGCGCCATCGTCCGGCGCCACGCCAGCTCGAGCGGGATCTTCTTCAGGGTCGTCTGGCTCTCCCAGATCCGACGCTGGAGCTTGCTCGGCGGCACCGGCTGTGGCGTCCCGATCGCGAGGCCGGCGATCGCTCCGGCGATCGGACCGCCGAGCCCGGGCGCGGGCACCGGCGGGATGGGCGGAGGCGGCGGCTCGAGCGGTCGCGCGTCGAGCTCGGCCTTCTCGGCGAGGTCTCTCGCCAGCAGCTCCTCGGCGCGCACGAACTTCTCGCGGAGAGCGGCGCTCGGCAGAAACTCGATCTTGTCGCGCTTCCTCTGGACGAGCGGGTAGTCGACCGTGTGCTGCGCCAGCCGCATCCGCTGGAGGTCGACGACGCCGTTCTCGTCGAACTCGGCCATGCTCGCGACGACGTCGTCGAGCGAGATCAGGAGCAGGCCCCGCTCGTGGTCGACGTTGATCTGCCCGCGTCCGGCCGAGATCGCGAGGAGTCGGTCCGACTCGTGGTACTGGACCTCGACCTGGCGCACCTCGTAGCCGCGCTTCTGCCCGATCGTGAGGTCGAACTGCGGGAAGCTGATCCGCATGTCGTCGCGGTCGAGCGGGGCGAGGACCTTCTCGATGAACTCCTTCTGGAGGTCCTTCTTCTTGTAGCGGCAGTAGGGGATGAAGTCGCTCTGGAGGTACCAGACGAGGCCGGTCGCCACGAGCCCGAGGATGAACGCCGGGACGAACAGGCGCGGGACGGCGACTCCCGCGGCCCGGAGCGCGGTCACCTCGTTGTCGGCGACGAGTCGCCCGTAGACGAGCGTCGTCCCCACCAGCAGCGAGATCGGGATGGTGAACGGGAGGGTGTAGGGGATCGCGAAGGGGAGGACCTGGAGGAGCTGGGCGTAGCTCGTGCCCTCGTAGAGGAAGCGGAACGTCGTCCCGATGAAGAAGACGAACGTGATCGCGACCGCGGTGAAGGCGCAGGTGACGAGGAGGTCGCGAAGGACGTAGCGGGTGATCGTCCGCATGGGCGGCCCATCGGAGAATAATCCGTCATCCGTGTCAACGGTGCGCGTCGCAAGTCCTGACGGATGAAGGAGGTGAATGGCCCGCCCCGAGATCGCGTCCGAACGGGCGAACGAAGAGCGAGCGGCCCCGACCGAGGGAAAGAACGAGATCCGGGACCCGCTCGAGCCCCTTCGAACTGGAGGACCCGATGAAGCTGCCCACCCCGAAGATGCCCACCTTGAAACTGCCCGCCGCGATCGCGACGGCCGTGCTGACGATCGGCGCGGCGAGCGGCGTGGCCCACGCGGAGCCCATCTCGAGCGTCGATGGCGCGTTCGCCCTCGGCGAGCACACCTACCTCTTCGACGACGCCGAGCTGCACCGCGTCTCGACCGGGGCCGAGGTCATCCACGACGGCTGGCCCGTCGCGATCACGAGCGCGCTCCCCGGCAGCTTCGCCGAGAACGTCGACGCGGCGTTCACCAATCCCCGCAACGGTCGCATCCATCTGTTCCGCGGACGCCGATCGCTCGTCTTCGATCCGGCGAGCAACCGCGTCCTCGGCGGCGGGCCGATCGCCTACGCCTACCCCGGCGTCTGGCGGAACGGGATCGACGCGGCCGTCGCGGTGAAGAAGAACGGCAAGGCCTACCTCTTCAAGGGTGATGAGTACATCCGCTTCGACCTCGCTCGCTTCCGGGCCGATCGCGGCTACCCGAAGAAGATCTCGGCCGGCTTCCCCGGCGCGTTCGCCAGCGGAATCGAGGGCGCGGCCGCGTGCGGCGACGGGATCATCGAGCTCTTCAGCGGCGGCCAGTGCATCCGCTTCGACCTGAACCGTGGCTGCGTCGCGGCCGGGTTCCCCAGGGCCGTCTCGTTCGCTCCGGCGCCGAAGCTCGTCTGCAGCGAAGGCATCTGCGTGAAGCCCGCCGACGAGATCTGCAACAGCCCGTTCTGCGCCGCGAAGCGCCAGAAGAAGGCGAAGAAGGCCCAGCCGATCTGCCGGGAGGGGATCTGCACGATCCCGACCCACGCCCACGGGAAGAAGAAGGCGAAGAAGGCTGCGCCGAGCTGCGAGGCCGGGATCTGCACGAGGCCGGAGCACGGCCACGCGAAGAAGAAGCCGCAGCAGCCGCGGCGCCGGGCGCCGCTCGCCGAGGCCTCGCTCCGCACCCTCGTGAAGGGCTTCTACGAGAGCGAAGGCGAGTGGGCCGGCACCTACGCGATCGCGCAGATCGAGAAGGTCCGGACGGTGAAGCTCGGCGACGACCGGATCCGCGTCCACGTGGCCTACGACTACTGCGCCGCCCCCGGCTCCAAGCGCTGGGCGAAGCGGAGCAACCGCCGGACGGGCAAGGACTGCCGCTACTTCGACCTCGTCTGCGGCCGCGACGGCCAGTGGAAGGTGACCAGGATGGGCGGCTACCGCTCCGGCACCGTCTGATCGATCACTCCTCTCCCCCCGGAGGATCCCCTCCTCCGACCCTGGTGTCCCCCTGGAGGTCGGCCCCGCTCACGCGGGGCCGGCCTCCCCCCTTTTCTCGGCCGATCGGGTTCGCCGCCGGTCACCGCAGCCCTTCCACGAAGACCGGCGCGACGCCGTGGCGGGCCCCGGGCGCGGGCACCGCCGGCTCGAACAGGCCGTCGCCATCCCCATCGGGCTCGTCGTCGACGATCTCTCCGCCGCGTTCGGTCTCGGCGTGAACGATCCCCGCCTCCTTGAACGCCTGGAAGCAGCTCCGCCAGCGGAAGAGCACCCGCACCTCGCCGGTCTCGACGGCGAGCGCGCGGAGCGCGGAGAGGAGGGAGATGACGTCGTCGAGTCGGAAGGTCCAGCGGTCGGTCGAGCCCGGCGCGCTCGCGCTCGCGTAGAGGCCGGCGCGCGCGTCCCAGTGGTGCTCCTCGATGTAGGCGAGCGTCCTCTTCGCGGCGGCGAGGAACCGATCCTCGCCGGTGACGCGACGCGCGGAGACGAGGGCGCGGATCGCGTCGGCCTGCGCGGCGAGCGATCGTTCCGTGCTCTCGATCCCGGCGCTCTCCACGTCGTAGCTGTCGTGAAACGCGCCGTCCTCGCCCTGCACCGAGACGAGGAAGCTCGCCGTCTTCTCGACGTACCGCTTCGCCTCCTCACGCTTCCTGGTGAGCAGGCCCGGGGCGCCCTCGTCGATGCCCGATCGGACTCGCTCGAACGCGCGCAACGCGAGCGCGAGATCGCGGACGCGGAGCGTCCCGATCGGCTGCTTCCCCGGCTCCCCGGTGGTCTGGAGGACGAAGCGCCGAGGATGAAGGTGGAGGTCAGCCAGCCGCTCGAACTCGAAGAGGATCACGTCCTGAGCCCAGCTCGACGTGTCGCCCGGAAAGAGGGTCGAGCCTCCCCGCTCGTCGCCGAAGAAGCGGGCGAGCTCACCGCCGGGTCGGGAGACGTCCCAGAGCTCGACGGCGGCCAGGAGAGCCGAGGCCGAGTCGGCCAGGTGGCTCCGCACCAGCCCGCCGGCCTCGCCTCGCGCCTCGAATCGAACGACGCCGTCGGGATCGCTCCGATCGGGCCGGAGGACGCCGATGAAGTGCGGCGGAAACGCGCGGACGCCGGACCGGCCCGTGTATAGCCTCGCACGAGGCGTGAGCTTCTTCTTCTCGAAGTCGTAGACGAGCTCGTGCCGGAGCGTCTCGAGCTTCGCGATCGATGTCTCGAGAAGGACGAGGGCGGCGAACGCGTCGCGGGCGTCGCGACCGATCAGAGAGCGCTCGTGGCCGAACAGCATCTCCCGACGATCGACCGACAGCGCCTGTCGGGCGAACAGGACCGCCGCGCGGATCGAGCCGGCGATCACCTCGGGCGAGGTGGTCGGAGCGGCTCGGGCCGGGTCCCAGCGACGGGTCGCGCCGAGCCGCCCCGAGACCGCGTCGCGATAGGCCGGATCCGCGACGTCGAGCTCGATCGCGATCGGGTCGAGTCCGACCACGAGCGGCGAGTCGTAGCCCGTCAGCTTCGCGAAGGCCTCGAGGCGAGCGGCGAGATAGGCGGGCATCTCGACGTCGGCGCCGACCTCGCCCTCGCGCGCTTCCCGCCAGCGATCGCGAAAGTAGGCCGTCTCACGGAGCGGAACGCCGACGCCCGAGTAGAGCCCGACGGCCTCGAGCGTGTCCGCGGCGAACGCCGGTCCATCGACCGTCGTGATCGCGCGCAGCTCCTCGGTCACCGGCCAGCTCCGACTCGCGAACGTCTCGAAGAAGGGCGCCCCGCCCTCGAGCATCTCGCTCGCCGCCCGGAACGCCGGCGCGCTCTCGAACCGGCGGCCGCGCGAGGCGCGCGGCCCCGTGTGGTCGACGACCGTCGACGCCTCGTCCCGCGGGCGCGCCGGGACGGGTCCCGAGCCCGACTCCTCGACGGCGGAACCGTCGGGGCGCTCCTCAGGCGTCGGCGCGGCTCCCGCCGGCGCGGCCGCCACGGCCAGGCGCCTCAGCGCGGCCGCATCGTCGATCGACTCGTCCTCGAGAGAGAGCGATGCGATGAGGTCGACGACCGTCCGGCTCGGCGAGACGCGGCGAGGCTGGAGGTGGCGCGCGATCGCGACGAGGTCGTCTCGATCGGCGCGCGCCGCCGCCACCCGGGCGGCGAGGGCGTCGACGAGCGCGGCCTGGACGACCTCGGCGTCGGCTCCGAGGGCGGCTCCGGGGAGACCGCGCACCAGCTCGTCGAGGCGGAGCAGACCCGACGGGCCGAGCCTCGCGACACGCTCGACGAGCCGCTCGGGAGCGAGCCCCTGCCCGCCGAGGAGCCGCGCGAGGTCGCCCTCCGAGAGTGCCTTCCGGAACGGCAACGGCTGGACGCCGCTGCCGCCGTGGACCGTCTCGTATCGCCCGTCGACGAGACGGAGGAACAGGACGAAGGTCCCCGGCCGCCACGTCACCTCGCCGGCGCAGGCCGACTCGGGGGCGCCGCCGGCCACCTGGAGCGCCCCCGCGGCGAGCGTCCCGTGAAGGACGCGGCCGACCGTGAACGTCGCGGTCTGCGCGTCGACCGGGGTCACCTCGCCGGAGAGGACGAGGTCGCTCGCGGGCGCCAGGATCGCCAGGCGCCCGTAGTCCATGTTCGAGGCTTCGCCGCCGCCGTTCGCGGCGCGGAGCCGGAGCGTGATCACGAGGGGAGCGGCGTCGGTGGGCATCGCGTCGCCCGGCTGGCGGTCGCCCTCGGACGCCGGCTCATCGACGGTCGGCTCGTCGACCGGGACGAACTCGTCGACGGGCGCGACCGGAGCAACGGTCGGTGCCTCGGTCGGAGCTTCGGCTGGCGTCGTCCCGGGGGTCGCGTCCTTCGATCGCGACCCGAGAACGAGCCATCCGCCGACCAGCGCCGCGATCAGAACGGCGGCGCCTCCGAGCTTCGGGGCGGCCCCGATCCGCGTGGGCGCCGTCGCGCCGGGCCGCTCGGCCAGGCGCCGCGTCGACTCCTCGCGGGCGGCGCGCGCTCGCTCCGCATCGGGCGCCTCGATCGCCAGGTGCTCGGAGAGGATCTCGTCGAGCTCGTGGTCTTCCATCTAGTCCTCGTCCCCATCCCTCTCGACGAGGGCGAACGCCTCCCGGAACGCACTCCGGGCGCGGTAGAGCAGCGATCCGACGGCCGCCCCGCTCGAGTCGAGTCGCCCGGCGATCTCCTCGAGGCTCAAGCCGTCCTGGTACTTCCAGGCGAGCACGCGCTGGTGCTCGCTCGACAGGCGCGATGCGGCGAGGTTGACGAGCTCGCCGAGCGCCAGGCGCCGCTCGACGTCCGAGCCGGTCGCGCCGGAGGGCTCCTCGGCGGCCGCGGTCGCCGAGGCGCCGGGCCGCCTCTTCGCGCGCCGGTGGTGTTGCCGCACCTCGTTCCGGGCGACGCCGTGGAGCCAGGCGCCGAAGTCGCCGCGTTCGGGGTCGAACTGGTCGAGCCGCTCGACCGCGCGGCAGAACGTCTCCTGGAAGACGTCGTCGGCGACGGCGCGGTCACGCCCGACGCGGTGGAGGACGAAGTTGTAGATCGCGAGCTCCCAGCGCCCGTAGAGCTCGCCCCAGGCGAGCGGGTCGCCGCGCCGCGCCCGCACGACGAGGTCGCCCTCGGCCGCCGTCGCCGATGCTCGCGTCGCGTCCCGTCCCGTCACGGTCGTTCCCGTCATGTCCGGTCTAGACTCGAGAGGCCGACGATTTGACGGACGAAATCACGCCGTCCGTCGGGGAGCTCATCGACGATCGCCCCGAATCTCGCTCCCGTCCCCATAGTCCCTGGTGAGAGCCTTCCGGCGAGCGGGGTTGTGTCCGCCTCCGCCAGACCCTATCATTCACCCCACGTCCGGCGAGTTGCCGGCGGACCACCAGAGCGAAAGGGACGCGCGATGGAGATCACCATCAAGTACTGCGTGCAGTGAAACTACCTCCCTCAGGCCTCCAGTCTGGAGGCCGCGATCGAGAAGAAGACCGGGATCAAGCCGAAGCTCATCGAAGGCGCCAAGGGCATCTTCGACGTCAAGGTCGACGGTGAGATGATCTTCAGCAAGTACGACGCGGGGCGCTTCCCCGACAACGAGGAAGTCCTCGAGACGCTCTCGAGCCTGATCTGATCCCGCGGCGTCCCGACCGGCGCGCGCACCCGAGGAACGACGAGGGATGAAGACGCGCATCCTGGTCGGGACGGCCGGCTGGTCCTATCCGGACTGGGTCGGCACGTTCTACGACTCCGCCGTGAAGCGCGGCGGCGACCTCGGCGTCTACGCCGCCACCTTCGACCTCGTCGAGATCAACTCGACGTTCTACCGGATCCCGCCCCCGCGCACGGCCGAGGCGTGGCTCCGGAAGGTGGCCGATCGCCCCGGCTTCGTCTTCACGGCGAAGGCGTGGCAGGGCTTCACCCACGAGGCCGACGCATCCTGGTCGCGCGCCGACGTCCTGGCGTTCCGCGAGGGGCTCGGACCGCTCGCCGCCGCCGGACGGCTCGGCGCGGTGCTGCTCCAGTTCCCGTGGTCGTTCCGGTGGGGCTCGGCGGCGCGCGATCACCTGCGTCGCCTCGCCGCAGACCTCGGCGGCGTCCCGCTCGTCCTCGAGGTGCGGCACGCGGGATGGGGTCAGCCCGAGGCCCTCGACTTCGCCCGAAGCCTCGGGCTGTCGGTCGCGAGCATCGACCAGCCGGTGATCGGCGAGTCGCTGGAGCCGCGCGAGCTCGTGACCGGGACGGTCGGCTACGTCCGGCTCCACGGACGGAACTACGACACCTGGTTCGACCGCAAGGCCGGACGCGACGCGCGCTACGACTACCTCTACACCGCCGACGAGCTCGAGGCGTGGCGCGACCGCACCCGCGCGATCGCCGAGCGCGGCGAGACGAACGTCGTCTTCGTCGTCACGAACAACCACTTCCGCGGACAGGCGCCGGCGAATGCGCTCCAGCTCCGCTCCATGCTCGACCGCCGCCGCGTGACGGCGCCGCCGTCGCTCCTGGCGACGCACGACTCCCTCGCCGCCTTCGCCGACCCGCAGACCGCGACGACGTCGACCGCCCTCGCCGACGATGACGAAGGACCAGGGCCGCTCTTCGCCGCGGTGATGCGCGAGCGCCGGGCGCGACGGCGCGCGGCCGACGGCGCCCCCGACCTGCCGCCACTCGAGAGGCCCGAGGAGCAGCGGACGGGCACCGCGCCCGATCCCGACCGTCCCAGGAAGTCGATGGGGCGGAAGGGGCAGGGTCCCGGGCCGCTCTTCCGGCCCGGGCGGCCGGACGCCGACGGCAACCCGACCGACCCGATCGAGGTGCCGCGCCCGCGCGCGGTCACCGACGGCGAGGTCCACCACGGCGACCGCCCCGCGCCCGAGCAGACGTTCGTCGTCGAGGAGCTCCACGCCGGGATGCGCCTCGACCAGTTCCTCTCCGCCGGCCTGCCCTGGCGGAGCCGGTCGCTCAACCAGCGGCTCCTCGCCGAGGGGCGCGCCCGCGTCGAGCGCCGCGGCGAGGAGGTCGAGGCGCGCAAGGGGACCAAGCTCGTCGCGGGCGACCGGGTGCGGGTGCTCTTCCCGCCCCTCGAGGACCCGATCCGCCACGCCGAGATCGCCGCCGCGCTCGTCGTCCTCCACGAGGACGAGCACCTCATCGTGGTCGACAAGCCCGCCGGCCTGGTCGCCCACCCGGTGGGACGAACTCGGGTCAACACTCTCCTCAACGCTCTCCATCACCGATTCGCCGTGATGGACGTGGACGGCGAGCCCGGGAGCGTCCCGCGCCTCGGCCATCGGCTGGATCGCGACACGAGCGGCGTCTGCGTCGTCGCCCGCGACCGCGAGACACGACGGATCCTTCAGGACACCTTCGAGCGACGCCTCGCGCGCAAGCGCTACCTCGCGATCGTCCACGGCGAGCCGAAGGACGACGCGTTCCCGATCGACATCCCGATCGGACCGCATCCGGTCGGCGTCCCGAAGACGCTTCGCGCGGCGCGGCCCGACCTCCCCGGCGCGCTCCCATCGCGGACCGACGTCGAGGTCATCGAACGACTCGGCGGCTTCGCCGTCGTTCACGCCAGACCTCACGAGGGGCGCCAGCACCAGATCCGGATCCACCTGGCGGCGAACGGCCACCCGATCGTCGCCGACGAGCTCTACGGTCCCGGTGGACCGGGAGCGCCCGACGCCGTCGAGGGGATCGAGGTCCCGGACGGAGCGCCGAGCATGGCGAGGCAGGCGCTCCACGCCGAGGCGATCGAGCTTCCGCATCCGGGGACGGGCGAGGTCGTGATGTTCGAGGCGCCGTGGCCCGAAGACATACGGGCGTTCGTGGAGGCGCTCCGTCAACGACGTTCCTGATCGCCGACCGCAGCGGATGTCGCGACTTCCGAAAACCCTCGCGCCCGAACGCACATCGGTATCCCACAGGACGGATGACCCACCCGTCGAGAACGAGGGACCGATGCTCGAAGGTCACGCTGTCGTCGCGCCGCTGGCCTTGTCCCGCCAACGACCGGACGTCGCGGCGGCTCGGTCGCTCGACATGACTCGAGGGCGAGCGCTCGTCATCGCGATCGCTGCGGCCCTCGTCGCTGCGAGCGCCGGCCTCATCGCGCACCGCCAACGGATCGAGGTCGCGTGGTCACGGTGGCGCCACGAGACCGACTACGTTCTGACGTTTCGGACGACGGCGTCCGCCGAGACAACGGACGAGCTCGAGACGACGGCCTCGATGTTACAGGGCCGGCTCGATCATCGAGGAATCGACGCGGTCGTCTGGTCGGAGGGTTCACGACGGATCGTCGTCGCGCTCCCGGCCCTCGACGAGGCCGAGCGGCGGTTCGTCGACGATCACCTCGGAGCCACCGGCCGTCTCGAGTACTTTGTCGGCGACGTCGTGCCCGAGCGCGACGACCCTCGCGGACCGCGACTTGGCTGGCCGGGCCGAGATGGAGACGACGGACCGCCGCGACGCTCGGCGGAGGGAGTCGTGCTGGAGGTCGAGGATTCCGGCCCGACGATCGACGCCTCGAATCGCGCGTGTTCCTGGATCGCGATCAGCGAGGAGTCCGCGAACGCTCTTTTCGGGCTGACCACCGAAGCGCATCGGGAGGCCTCGGGGCTGGTTTGGGAGGTCGACGGGCGGACCGTGGGCGGCATCGCGGAGGTCCGCCCGCACGCCCCCGGCAGGCTCATGGTGCTCATGGTGCGGATCGCACGTTCCGTCCCGTCCGCCGAGGTCCCCGACCGGGCTCGCGATCTGGCCGCCCTCCTCCGCTGGGGACCGCTCCCGGTGCCCATCGAGGTCGAGAGCCAACGCGGCGTTCGCTGAATTCCGGCTTTCGCGGTTCCGGTGATCTTGCCCGTGCGCACGCGGGAGTCGTATTGCCGACGGCGAGGCGGGGTCGGCATGCGGCCTGCTTCGGAGCGGGGTTGATCGGCCGAGCCATCGATTCCCGTTCGCGACCTTGCGGGGGGGCCAGCGGTGGGATCAGGCCGTCACATTCCGCGAGTTCCGAGCGGGAAAGAGCGGCACCCGCCCGCCCACGGCTTCCGATCCCAGGATGCGCGGCGCGCGCTACCCGTCGGCCTGGAGCTTCTTCAGCTCCTCGGTGAGCGCCGGGACGACCTCGAACAGGTCGCCGACGATGCCGTAGTCGGCCGCCTTGAAGATCGGCGCCTCGGGGTCCTTGTTGACCGCGACGATGCACTTGCTCGTGCTCATCCCGGCGAGGTGCTGGATCGCGCCGCTGATGCCGAAGCCGAGGTAGAGGGTCGGGGCGATCGTCTTGCCCGTCTGCCCGATCTGGTCGGCGTGCGGCCGCCAGCCGGCGTCGACGACGGCGCGGCTCGCGCCGACGGTCGCGCCGATCGTCTCGGCGAGCTCCTCGAGGATGGAGAAGTGCTCGGGCCCCTTGAGGCCGCGTCCGCCCGAGACGACGCGATCGGCCTCGGTCAGGTCCGCCTTCTCGGTCTTCGCGGCGTTGACCGCCTTGACCGTGTAGCGAAGGTCGCCGGCGCCGAAGCTCGGCTCGACCGTCTCGACCGCCGCGGCGCCTTCCGCCTCGGCGACCGGCACCGAGTTCGGCCGGAGCGAGACGACCTGCGGCGTGTCCGCGATCTTGATCGTCGCGTATGCCTTGCCCGCGTAGACCGGGCGAACGACCGAGAGGCGACCGTCGCCGTCGCTGTCGATCGCGGTGCAGTCGGTGGCGATCGTCACGCCCAGGGCGGCCGCGACGCGCGGGGCGAGGTCCTTCCCGTCGAGGGTCGCCGTGACGAGGATCGCGGTCGGCGCCTCGCTCTTCGCGATCTCCGCGACGATGCGCCCGTGCGCCTCGCCGTTGTAGCCCTCGAGCCAGTCCGGCGCGCAGACGATGACGCGGTCGGGGCCGTAGGCCTTGAGCTCTCCGGCGATGTCGCCGACGCCGTTTCCGACCGCGACCGCGACGACCGAGCCGCCGCCCGCCTTGCCGACGATCCGCTTCGCCTCCGAGAGCGCCTCCAGGCTGCCCTTCTTGAAGCGACCGCGCTGCACCTCGCAGAAGACGAGAACCTTCGTGTCCGCCATGGGTCTTCTCTTTTCCTCGGAGCTCTGGGTCGCCTAGAGAACCTTCGCCTCGTCGCGGAGCAGCTTGACGAGCTCGGGCACCGCGCCCGGGCCGTCGCCGACGATCTTGCCGGCCTGCCGCTCGGGCGGCGGCGAGAGCTTCTCGATCGTCGCGCGGGGCTCGCCGAAGTCGAACTCGCGCTCGGCGAACGGCTTCTTCTTGGCCTTGAGGATCTCCTTCAGCTTGGCGTAGCGCGGCTCGTTGAGGCCGCGCTGGGCGGTCAGGACGGCCGGGAGCTTGACCTCGATGTCCTCGCTCCGCCCCTCCGCCTCGCGGTGGACCGACGCGGTGCCGTCGCCGACCTCGACCTTGACGACGTCCATGACGCAGCCCATGCCGGCGATCGTCGCGAGCATCGGCCCGACCGCGAGCGACTGCTGGTCGACCGACTGACGACCACACAGGACGAGCCCGACGCCCTCCTCGGCGCCGATCGCGTCGGCGAGGGCACGCGCGATCGAGAGCGGGTCGCGGTACCCGGCGTCGTCCTTCACGAGGACGGCCCGGTCCGCGCCCATCGCGAGCGCGTTCTTGAGGACGGCGGCCGTGTCGGCCGGACCGACGCCGACGACGATGACCTCCTCGGCCTTGCCCGCCTCCTTGAGCTTCACCGCCTCCTCGACGGCGAACTCATCGTAGGGGTTGAGGACGAACTGGACGCCCTCCTCGTCGATCCCGCTCCCGTCGCTCGCGACCTTGATGCGGGCGTCGGTGGGGGGCACGCGCTTGCAACAGACGACGACCTTCACGGTGTCGCTCCTTCTCGGTCTCGGTGTATCGCGGAGGCGCGGTCGGGGACTCGAGTCCCTGCGACGCTACCCGACCCGGGGGAGGTTGGGCTCCGCCGCAACGGCGGAACCGAGCCTCGACCGCGTCTCCGTTTTCTCTCTCGCGGCGCCGCGGCGCCCTCAGGCGAACGCGGCGCTCCCGGTGATCTGCTGGCCCACGATCAACGCGTGGATGTCGTGAGTTCCTTCGTAGGTGTAGACGCTCTCGAGGTTCGCCATGTGGCGACCGCAGTGATACTCGTAGGTCACGCCGCTCGCGCCGAGGATGTCGCGCGCCTTGCGGGCGGACTCGAGCGCCATCCAGACGTTGTTCCGCTTCGCGAGCGAGATCTGGTAGTGCTTGACCGTGCCGGCGTCCTTCATCCGGCCGAGCCGGAGCGCGAGGAGCTGGCCCTTGGTGATCTCGTTGACCATCCAGACGAGCTTGTTCTGCACGAGCTGGAAGGCGGCGAGCGGCTTGTCGAACTGGGTCCGCGCCTTGGCGTAGCGGAGCGCCTCGTCGAAGCAGGCCTGCGCCGCGCCGACCGCGCCGAACGCGATCCCGAACCGGGCCGAGTTGAGGCACATGAGCGCGCTCTTGAGGCCGTCGCTCTTCGGCAAGAGGTTGCTCTTCGGGATCCGGACGTCCTCCATGATGAGCTCGCTCGTGACGCTCGCCCGGAGGCTCCACTTGCCGGGGATGTCACGGGCGGTGAAGCCGGGGCGGTCCGTCTCGACGAGGAAACCCCGGACCTGACCGTCGAGCTTCGCCCAGACGATGGCGACGTGGCTGATCGAGCCGTTGGTGATCCAGCGCTTGGTGCCGTTGAGGACGAACTCGTCGCCGTCGGCGACCGCCCTGGTCTCCATCCCGCTCGGATCGGAGCCGTGGTCGGGCTCGGTCAGCCCGAAGCAGCCGATCTTCTCGCCGGTAGCCATCGCAGGCAGCCACTGCTCCTTCTGCTCGTCGGAGCCGAAGGTGTGGATCGGATACATGACGAGCGAGCCCTGCACCGAGACGAACGAGCGGACGCCGCTGTCGCCGCGCTCGAGCTCCTGCATCATGAGACCGTAGGCGGTCGAGCTGACGCCGGCGCAGCCGTAGCCCTCGAGGTTCGCGCCGAGGAGACCGAGCTCGCCGATCTCGGGGATCAGCTCCTTCGGGAACGTGCCCGCGTCGAAGTGATGCTCGATCACGGGCATCACCTTCTCGGAGACGAAGCTCCGGACGGTGTCCCGGATCTGGCGCTCCTCGTCGTCGAGCATCTCGTCGACGCGATAGAGGTCGGGCGCCTCGTAGGGGTCCATGCTTTCTCCTCTTCCGGCCGCGCGCGGGCAGTCATGCCGCGATGCGACAGTCGAGCGCGGGGGGCGACGATACCAATCGGGCACCTCGCGCATCAACGGCGGAGGGATCGGTCAGCGCAGCGCCGCCGAGACGCCCACCGTCAGGCGGGCGAGCCGCGCCGCCGCGGCGCACGAGTGGAGCGCCAGACCGCAGGCGGGCGTGACGAGCGAGCGCCTCCGACCGACCGCCGACGAGACGCCGAGCTCCCGCCAGGCGGCGCGGATCCGTTCGGCGAGGGCGTCGGGCGTGACCGACTTCCCGGTCGCCGCGTCGCCGGCCGGGCTGGTCGGCACGATTCCCCAGGCGACTCCGTCGCCCGCGCCCTCGACGCCTGCGAGCCGCGCGGCGAGGGCCTCCCGGGCGGCCGGCCGGCGCAGGACGAGGGCGAGATGGCTCGCGGCATCGAACGACACGACGAGCGGGCCGAGCCCGGCGAGGCGCTCGGGCCGCGGCTCGCCGCAGTCGTGGACGCCGGCGAACGCGCCCGACTCCCGGATCGCATCGAGGACCGGACGAAGGGCCGCCCGGGTCGCCCGCGCCGTCGCCCTCCCGAGCGCCGGCTCATCGACGACGATCAGCACCCGGCGCGCGAGCCCCCGGAGAAGCCGCGCCTGGTGGATCACGCCACGGATCGCGGTCCGTCGGGCCCGACGGACCGCCGATGCCGAGGGCGTCGCGCCCGCGAGGGTGACCGGCCCGGTGACCTGGCCCTTCACGATCGAAGCGCGCGTGCTCGCTGGCCGACGCGCCACCACGCGGACGAACCGCGCGAGCCCGGCGCGATGGCGACGGTCGTCCGCCGGGGCGTCGGGGTCGCCCAGGTCGTCCCATTGCTCGAGCATCGTCTCCCGCTGGGCCCGGCGCGGGAGCTGCGGCCAGAACGGCGCATCGGGGAAGTGACGGAGGACGAACGCGACGGCCGAGGGCGGGTCGGCGTGCGGCAACGATCCGACGCCGGTCGCCCGGCCGTCCCACGAGATCGCCCTCCTCACGGTCGGGGACTCCTCGCGATGCTCATTCCATCAATGAGCAAGACCGGGCGCCTCGCCCCGAAGGGACGAGAGACCCGGTCTCTCGAAGACACGACGTCGACGCCGATCAGGCGTGAACCGGCCGCATCCGATGGCTTTCCTTGACGGTCGTCCAGTAGACGTGGAGCACCTTGCCCGAGGCGGCGGCGCGCGGAAGGAGCGACCACATGCCGCGGAGGAACTCCTCCCAGCTCTCGAGCTCGACGCGTCCTTCGGCGTGAATCCGCAGTGCGTTCCACGCCGGAGCGTCGATCGCCTCGAGCTCGCGGCTGAGCGACGCGATCTCCTTGGGGCCGAGCTCGATGCAAGCCTCGCCCTGGTTCCACTGCTCCTCGCCGTCGGCGACGAACCGCTCGAGCATCCGGACGCGGAGGCCGGTCTGGTTCATCCCGTAGCAGAGGCCGATCACATCCTCGACCTTGCTGCTGGGACCCTCGAGCCAGGTCTCGTGCCGGCTGCGGCTGTAACCGTAGCGGACGTAGAACTTGCGGATCGGGGTGCTGCAGGCGTGGAAGAGCACGCGGTGGTTCTGGCCGGTCCCGTCCCGCACCGCCGCGTTGTCCTGACCGTGCTCGAAGAGCCGGGTGACGACGTGGTGGATGGTGAGGATCGAGCGACCGAGCAGGATCTGCCCGCCCATCGCGTCGTCGACCGAACCCTCGGCCTCGTCGCCGCGCCGGGCGCGGGTGCGGGTCGAGCCGTTGCGGGCCGCGCCGTTGCGACGGCTCGCCTTGGCCGAGCTGAGCGCCGTGACCGGCGCGATCCCACGGGCTTCGACGATCTTCTGGACGAGCGGAAGGAGCGAGCTCGACGGGAGCTGCCCGGCGACCGCCGCGGCCTGGAAGGCCTCGGCAAGGCGCGTCGAGTTCTGGAGATGCGTCGTGAACAGGTCGTTCCAGACCCGCTCGACGATCTCGATCCGACGGCGCTCGAGCGGCCTGATCGTCTCGCGAGGATCGTGCTCGAAGGAGAAGACGCTGTCGAGGAGGCGCGTGCGCTCCTCGGTGATCGCGCGGCTGGCCCGCAGATAGGAGCGAACGCGCTCGTACTCTTCGCGCGTCGGCCCGTCGACCAGCTTCTTCCCCGGCAGCTCCTGCCACGGCAACGCGCGGCGGGCCTTCAGGTCCGCGACACGGTCGTACAACGCAAAGCGGCTGGAGACCTCCGGCATGACCCTACCCCCTACCTCAACCTCGAGGACGACTGTCGAACGTCACTTCTTGCGGACGTCGGGCGGACCGCCGCTACGGTTGGGCGAGGGAATGCGACCCCCCTCGACCCGGATCTCGCATCGCGACCCGACGACCCTCCCGGAGCAGCTCCGTCCCGCAGGATGGCGCAATACCCCGATCGCCGGATCCCGCCGGTGGTGGGGCGCGCGGGACTTTCGTCTCATGCGACCGGACCACCGTCCGAGCTCCAAGGCGCAGAATCGTATCGAGGAGGGGGGTCCACATCAAGATTTATGTTGAGAACGGCGTAACAAACTGATATCAATAGCTTAATGGGAAATCCCGACACCGCCCTGCGCCCGGTGATTGGGCCGTGCCCTCGAGGCGGGGCGGACCGCCCCGAGGAGGGGCTGGAGGCATGTTGATGAACGAATGTCGAAAACTCCTCAAACTCAAGCAGTATAGAATCTTACAAAGAGAACAGCCCGAGACCCGCACCGGATCGCGCCGTCGTCTTCCCGGCGATGTTGCCGGCCGTTGGCGTCGGAAACTACCTAAATCCCATATTTCGAGATTCTTACACTCACAGCGCCCGGCGTCGCCCCTCGTTTCACCGCTCTGGGGAGATTCCCCAATGAGCCCCGGAAACGGGTCCTGGGCCGACAGGACGCGGGAAGCGCGTTCTCAGGAGCCGGATGGCGGTTTCGGCCGGGAGCTCTCTGCCGGAAGCGGGTCGGGTGCGGGCGCCGCCTCGGGCCCCGTCTCGGGCGCCGTCTCGCCCTCCGTTTTCGCGGGCGCGACGAGGCGGATGCCGACCCTCGGGTGGGCCAGATCGGGTCGAAGGAAGTGGCGGAAGGTGGCCGTTCCGCTGCCCTTCAGCTCGGGGTCGTATCCGCCCCGGATCACCCGCGCGTCGCCGCGGCCCGGACCGCGGGGATCGACGTCGGAGCAGCGCGCATAGGCGTCCGGAGCATACCAGTCGGCACACCACACCCAGACCGGGCCGATGAGCGCGAGCGCCCCGAACGGCGACGCGAGCTCGGGCCGAGAGGCCGCATCGACCTCGGCGCGCGTCGCGATGCTGCTCGGCCCGCCGCTCGTCGCCTCGTGAAGCTGCCGGCGCGCGTCCTCGTCGTCACCCCACGGGAACAGGCGCTCGTCGCCGCCGCGGGCCGCCTTCTCCCACTCCGCCTCCGACGGGAGGCGCGCGTCGCACCACTCCGCGAACGCGCGCGCCTCGTCCCAGCTCACGTTGGTGACCGGGAGGTCGAGGTCGACGCCGGCGAGGTCGAGCACCTCGCTCCGTCGCCAGCCGCCGCGGCGCTCGACCCAGTGGCGCGGCGGACGCGCGCCCGTAGCGCGAACGAAGACGAGCCACTCGTGGCCGGTGACGAGCCGTCGGTCGATCCGGAAGGCGTCGAGCCCGATGCGCCGGGCCGGCCGCTCGTCGGGCCGACCCGCGGCGCGCCCCAGGGTGAACGGGCCGGCGCGCACCTCGACGGTGTCCGGGCGCGCCCGGACCGAGTCGGGCGTCAGCAGCTCGGACGGCCGCTCCCGCCGCGCCTCCGCGGGCCTGGGGACGCTGGGAGCCTGCCCGGGCCCGCTCAGGATCGCGAGGAGGTCCCCCCGAAGCGACGCGACGTCTCGATAGCGGCGCGCTCGATCCCGCGCCATGGCTCGCTTCACGACCAGGTCGAAGCGGGGGTCGAGGGTCGGATCGATCTCGCTCGGGAGCTCGAGCCCGAGGGGAACTCGTCCCGTGAGGAGCTCGAAGAGGAGCGCGCCGAGCGAGTAGACGTCGACCTGGACGTCGATCGTTCCCTCCCGCTCGAGCACCTCGGGAGCGAGGTAGGGGAGCGTTCCCGCCCGTCGAGCGAGGCCACGCCGCCGCGTCGTGCCGGCCCCGTCCGCGCCGTCCTCGTCGTCCTCGTCGTCGAAGGTGCGGAACGTCTGCGAGTAGATCAGGGCGCGGCCCGCGGCACCGTCGTCGGACCCGTCGCCGTCGGACTCGTCGGCCACCTCGGCGACGAGCTCCGCGATGCCGAAGTCGGTGAGCTTCACCTGACCGTCGGCGCGCATCAGGATGTTCTCTGGCTTGATGTCGCGATGGACGACCCCGCGCCCGTGCGCGAACGCGACCGCGTCGAGGAGCTGCGAGAAGATCGGGCGGAGACGCTGCCGCGGCAGAGATCCCCGGCCGAGAACGTCGCGGAGGTTTCCGCCCTCGACGAGCTCCATGACGACGGCGATCCGGTCGAGGACCGGGATCACTTCGTGCGTCAGGACGATGTTCGCATGGACGAGCCGTCGTTCGAGGCTGACCGCGTCGCTGCTCGACTTCGCGCGGACGAGCTTGACGGCGACCTCCTCGCCCTCCGCCGGGCCGCTCGTGGACTGCTCGCCGCCGAGCTCGGGATCCTCGCTGGCCGCCAGATCCGGCGCCCGCCCGCGCACGCGCGCCCGGTAGACCTCGCCGAAGGCGCCCTGCCCGATCTGCTCGAGCGGCTCGTAACGCGTTGCCGCGAGGGCTCGCGCGAGAAGATCCCGGTCGATCGGGGGTAGCTCTCGGGGCACGATCGGATTCCGATGGTCGAAGGAAGGCACCATTATAGCAGCGCGATCGCGACGCTTATCGGACGGAGGGAGGGCCGCCCCGTGGACCGATCTCGCGTGCCTGGAGGGGTCTACACGCTCGCGGGATCCCGGCCGGACCGACCCGTTTCCGAGCCTGCCCGTAACCTATTGATGGGTAATCTGTAATGTTCTTGGAGAAGGGTGGAACGGAGGGTCGATAGCGGACGTGTTTCATCCTATGGGGCGTTGAACCGCCCTGTGTGCTCTGCTATAGTAGCACGCGGCGCGAAGCCTGAACCTATCGGGGTTTCCGCGCGAACGACCAGTCCCGGGGACCGATCACCCACCCGCCGATCGGCCGGAGGAACTCATGCGGGGGATTAACAAGACTCATCTCCTTGTCGCCGTGGCGCTTGCTGCGCTCGTCGTCATCGCGCCCGGATGCGGAAAGTCGTATCCCGTCATTCCGGACTCGAAGGGCGTCTCGACGGTGACCTATCCGTCGGCGTTGGGCAACTACGCCCGCGTCTACGCGATGACCTACAAGATCGTGAACCGCTATTCACTGATCAAGTGGGCGAGTTACAGTCAGGGCGAGATCGTCGGGGAGATGATGCCCGACAACTCGATGTTCGATAAGACCCGCAAGATCATCCATGCGAGGATCTTCGACGACGGCGAGTACTTCGACGTCGAGGTGCGGGTTCTGATCGAGATCGACCAGAGCGAGCCCGAGACGTTCCGCGAGTTCCATCCGCGCTTCGAGTGGCGGACGATCGCGAGCGACTCCCGCCTCGAGACGAAGCTCAACAACGAGGTGAAGCTGGCGCTGACGGACAACGCCTACCTCAAGAAGCATCACGTCTCGCTCGCCCCCGAGGTCGAGGACCACGGCGCGCCGATGGCTCCGGCTCCGCAGGGTGCGCCCCTGCCGGCCGCTCCCGGCGACGACGCGGCGACCCTTCCGAAGGTCGGTAAGGACGAGGGGCTCGTTCGCCACGAGGTGAGCGGCGAGGCCTCCTACGCCGATCTCGAGGCGCTCGGGATCTACTACATGCGCAACGGTCGCTATCAGCTGGCGCGCACCGCGTTCCAGACGGCGGTCGACCTCAAGGAGGACAACCCCTACGGGTGGTATCTCCTGGCGCACAGCCAGTTCTCGACGGCGGACTTCGCCGGCGCGACCACCTCGATCCGCAAGGGTCTGAAGATCAACCCGGAGTGGACGCGGAGCGGGATCGACTTCCGCAGCTTCTACGGCGACAACGTCGGCGACTTCGCCATGCACTTCGGCCGCCTGGAGGAGACCCTCCAGCGCAACGATGCGGACGCGGACGCCCGGGCGGTCCTCGGCTACATCTACTTCTTCTCGGATCGCTACGGTGACGCGCTCACCGAGTTCGACAACCTGATCGCGATCAACCCGAGCGACGACCTGTTCGACCACTACCGTCGTCACTGCCTCGTCGCGATCGACAAGGAGAGCGGGCTCGAGGAGCACTGAGCCGGCCCGATCGACCGACCGTGACGGATGAGAGAGACGAGGCGGCCCACCCGGGTCGCCTCGCTTCACGTACCGACTCCCGCTCAGCAGGCCTGAGATGGAGAGAGGGCTCACGCAAAGGCGCAAAGGCGCAAAGGAGCCCTGCCGGATCCACCGTCTCGGCCTTGAGCAACGCCCCTTTGCGTCTTTGCGCCTTTGCGTGAGTTTCGTTCGCCTGTTCCAGCCAGGAATCTCGCTGGACTGCGCGAGATCTCGGAGCAGGCACGTCGATGACCCGCGTTCCCCGGGGGACGATCCACGGACTCATCGCCCTCGGGGCCGCCCTCGGGGCCGCCCTCGCGGTCGCTCCCCTGGCCGGGTGCCAGTCGGTGTCCATCTCGCCCGAGCAGCTCGCAAGCGCCAAGGAGCGCTACTACGCCGCGGCGAGTCTCTACGGGCGGACGACCTCCGCCGATGACTTCATCCACGCGGGGCACCGCGGCGGAGCGGTCGACGAGTTCGCCGATCGCCTGAGCGGCGCCGAGCTCGATCCGCCGAACCCGCGCGACGTCGTCGCGCTGATGGACCGGAGCTTCGGCGAGCTCGGCCTCACCGCGATCGAGATCGACGTCCAGCCGTCGCCGCTCGACGACGCCGCGGTGGTGGTGGCCCACGGCCGCATCGACGGCGCCGACCTGACCGAGCCGGCGCGCCGCTACATCCGCCGCAACACGCTCGCGTCCGTCCTCGACCACTTCGTCGCGAAGGGGTGGCACGCGCGGGGGAGGCGGCTGCTGATCGAGCTGAAGGCTCCCTACGGCCACGGTCGCCCGGACGAGCTGGCGGATCACACGGTCGAGCTGATCTCACGAACGGCCGTCGTGCTGACCCGGTTCGACGACCGCCCCGACGCGCTCGCGATCCGACGCGCGATCTCGATCCTCTCGTTCCACCCGATCGCGCTCGCACGCCTCCACGCGGCCGTCGCGGCGGCCCGCGAACCGGACGCGGCGGGGCCCGGCGGCGACCACGGCTGGCTCCTCCTGCTGACCTCGAACCAGTTCCCGAGGTTCTTCTTCCGCATGAGCACCCTCCCCCCGCTCGACGCCTCGAGCGAGGAGCATCTCGTCGAGCCGTGGCTCACGGGAACGATCCTCGACCCGATCTGGATCGACGAGGTCGGACGACTCCTCCGACGCGTCCAGCAGCGTCGACGACGAGCCGGGCTCGCCCCGCTCGACGTGCTGTTCGGGACCTACTCGAGCGACCTCGAGGAGTGGGCCGCCGCCCTCGCGAAGGCGACCTGGGACGGCGCCCACCCGATCGAGAACGTCCGCGGCGTCGTCTACGAGATCCGGCGCGACTGAGGCGCTACTCCTCCTGATACCGGTCCATGGACCGCGTCGACGGCTCGAACTCGAGGCGCTCGTAGAACGGGACGACCCCGGGATCGCAGGTGAGCGACACGCGCCGGATCGAGGTCAGCTCGGCGAGGAGGACGCGAACGAGCTCCGAGCCGAGGCCGCGACGCTGGAAGCGAGGCGCGACCATGACGTCGTGGACCATGGCGTAGAGGACGTGATCGGTCAGGACGCGGGCGAAGGCGACGAGGCGCCCGTCGCGATCGAAGGCCGCGGCCAGGATGTCGGAGTTCGCGAGGACGCCCGCGACCCGGTCGGGCCGGGCGTGGCTGTGCCAGCCGAGCTCGCGGTAGAGCGCGAGCAGCTCGTCGGCGTCGACGTCGGAGGACGTGACGAGCGACACGGTGGGTCGGACGGAGTCGCGAGCGCGGGACATGATGGCCACCTCTCCGGTCACCGCAGACCCATGGGGCGAAACGACCCTGTCGCCGAGACCTGGAGAACCCGGCCGCAGCGACGCATCGGCAACGGTTCGGCGACGTCCGAACCAATCCGCGTAGTCCGCGTCATCCGCGGTTCCGTCTCTCGGCGGCGAACGAACGGAACCGCGGATTGCGCGGACTACGCGGATTGCGAGCTGCCGAGGTCCCGGTTCACTGCCGTCGACCGAGGGTCGCCGTCAATCGCGGTCGTCGGGTTCGCGAACCGCCGGTGTCTCGGTCGGCGCCGGGGGAGCGTCCTTCCCCTCGATCGCCAGCACCTCCCGCCAGAACGCCCGGGTCGAGGCCGCATCCGCCTCGTCCCCGAGATCATCGAGGACCTGCGCGCGAACCCGCAACGCTTCGGGCGCCTTCGGCGAGAGGTCGAGGGCCGCGTCGACCGCGTCGAGGGCGCGCTCCTCGCGCCGCCGGTGGCGGTGGACCTCGGCCTTGAGGAGGAGGAGCTCGACCCGGCCGCTCGTCGCGAGGTGGGGTCGGTCGAGCGCCTTGTCGATCAGGCGGAGCGCGATGCTGAAGTTCGCCTCGGCCTCGAGCGGCTCGCCGTTCTCGCGACGGAGCTTCCCGACGAGGACGCGCGGGCGGGGATCGCGCCGGTAGACCTCGACGGCGGTCCAGGCGTCATCGAGGGCGCGCTCGCGCTCGCCGAGCTTCCAGAGATGCTCGGCGCGGCCGAGGACGGCCTCGACGAGCGGCCTCTTGTCCTCGCCGACCACGAGCGCGTTGTCGTAGTCGGCGCTCGCCGCCTCGTCCTGCCCGAGGCGCGAGCTCGCCTCCGCCCGCCGCACGAGCGCGAGGGCGTTCGCGCCGAGCTCCACCGCCCGGTCGAAGTCCGCCCGGGCCGCCTCCCAGTCGCCGCGGGCTCGCTCGATCTCGCCGCGATAGAAGAACGCCGCCGGGTGCTTCGCGTCGAGAGCGATCCCGCGCTCGAGGTCGCCGATCCCCGCCCGGACGTCGCCGCCGAGGTAGGACGCGACGCCGCGGTGGACCCACGCGTCCTCGTCGAGCGGGTCCAGCGCGAGGAGGCGGGCGAAGTCGGCGTGGGCGAGCTCGTAGCGCCGCGACGCGATGAAGAGTCGTCCGCGCCTCCGCCGCGCCTGGACGTCGTCGGGATTCGAGGCGATCCGCTTGCTCCAGGCCGCGATCTCCTCGTCGACCGAGACACCCCCGTCGGCGAGCGCGGGCCGCGGCGCGATCGCCCCGTCGACCGCCGGGGGAACGAGGATCAGGCCGACGGTCAGGACGATCACGCGAGCGGGGGTCATGGGAGCTTCTCGAGCTTTCGGTAGAGGCTTCGAAGCGAGATGCCGAGGAGCTTCGCCGCCTGGGTCTTGTTTCCGCCGCACTCCTCGAGGATCCGGCGCACGTGATCGGCCTCGACCTCGGAGAGCCGCGTCGGTGCGGCGTCCGGCGAGCCGACCGGGGCGCCGGGCAGGGCGACCGACGGCCCGCCGCCGGCCGCCCCATCGATCTCCCCGCCTCCGAGCGACGGCTCCGGCGGAGCCGGAGCCGGCGTCGCGCTCGCCGGCGCGTCTTCGAGGACGAGGCCCGGCACGTCGCGCAGTCGGATGACGCCATCGGTGCTGAGGATCGACCCGCGCTCGAGCAGGTTGAACAGCTCGCGCACGTTCCCGGGCCAGCGGTAGCGAAGGAACGCGTCCATCACCTCGTCGGCGACGCGCACGCCCTGCGGGAACCGGCCGCGGTTGCACTGGAGGAAGTGGTCGACGAGGAGGCTCAGGTCGCCGGCTCGCTCGTGGAGCGGCGGCAGGTCGAGGTGGAGAACGTCGAGCCGGAAGAACAGATCCTGGCGGAAGCGTCCCCGGGCGACCTCCTCCTTCACGACCTTGTTGGTCGCCGCGATGATCCGGACGTCGACGCGCCGGATCTTCGCCTCGCCGAGCCGCCGCAGCTCGCCGTTCTCGAGGACGCGGAGGAACTTCTTCTGCACGTCGAGGTCCATCTCGCAGACCTCGTCGATGAACAGCGTCCCCTTGTGCGACTCCTCGAACAGGCCCGGCCGGTCACGGTCGGCGCCGGTGAACGAGCCCCGGCTGTGGCCGAAGAGCTCGTTCTCGAGCAGGGTCGCGTTGAGCGCGCCGCAGTTGATCGGGATGAAGGGCTTGTCGCACCGGACCGAGCGCTCGTGGAGAGCGCGCGCGACCAGCTCCTTGCCGGTGCCGCTGTCCCCCTCGACGAGCACCGAGGAGTCGGTCGCCGCGAACCGATCGATCAGCTCGCGGGTGCGCTCGATCTGCGGGCTCGCCCCGATGATCTCGGTGCTCGGCCGCATCCGGCGCAGCTCGGCGCGCAGGTCGCGGTTCTCGACGGCGAGCCGGCGCTTGTCCCACGCCCGCTTGACGTGCGCCTCGAGCTCGGCGAACTGGATCGGCTTCTCGAGGTAGTGGAACGCGCCGCCCTTCACCGACTCGACCGCGTTTCCGATCGACGCGTTGCCGGTCAGGATGATCGCCTCGATCGACGGGTTCCGGGCGCGCAGCTCGCGGAGCAGCTCGAGGCCATCCATCTCGGGCATCGACATGTCGAGGACGGCGACGTCGATCTCGGTCGCGCCGAGCACCTCGAGCCGCGCGAGGGCGGCTGGCCCGCCGGGAGCGGCGAGGACGCCGTAGCCCTTCCGTCGGAACTTGCGCTCGAGGAGCTCGCGGAACGGGTCCTCGTCGTCGACGACGAGGAGCGAGATCCCCGCCGAGGGCGAGGTGGTCGCCTCGCCCGGCGTCGCGGCCCGTTCGGCGGGAATCGGTCCGGTGTCGGGTGCGGTCGTCACGGTCCGGCCCCTCCGTCATCGTCGCCGAGGGCGCCGAGGGCGTCGGCCAGGCTCGCCCGCTTCTCGCTCTCCGAACGGTCGGCGATCGTCGTCCCGACGACGCCGTCGGGATCGTCCGCCGCCCACCCGCTCCGCGCGCCGCCGGGCGGCGGGCCCGCGGAGGTGGGACCGGGTCCGGCCTCGTCGGATTCATCATCGAGCGCGCCGAGCGCATCCGCGAGGCTCGCCCGCTTCTCGCTCTCCGCCCGGTCGGTCACCTTCGTCCCGACCACTGCGTCGGGGTCCTCGGCCGCCCAGCCGCGCCGGCCCTCGCCGCTCGGCGCCTGCGCGCTCTGCGCTTCGGCGATCGGCGCCTCGGCCGCCGCCGTCGGGAGCGGCGGGCCATCGTCGTCGCCGAGGGCGCCGAGGGCGCCGAGGGCGTCGGCCAGGCTCGCGCGCTTCTCGCTCTCCGCCCGATCCGTCACCTTCGTCCCGACCACCGCGTCGGGGTCCTCCGCCGCCCAGCCGCGCCGACCCTCGCCGCTCGGCGCCGCCGCCGAGACCGGCGGCGGCGCGCCGTCGTCGCTCTCGTCGCCGAGGGCGCCGAGGGCGTCGGCCAGGCTCGCCCGCTTCTCGCTCTCCGCCCGATCCGTCACCTTCGTCCCGACCACCGCGTCGGGATCCTCCGCCGCCCAGCCGCGCCGGCCCTCGCCGCTCGGCGCCGCCGCCGACCCGGGCGCTCCGTCGTCGTCGGCATCACCGAGGGCGCCGAGCGCGTCGGCCAGGCTCGCCCGCTTCTCGCTCTCGGAGCGATCGGCCACCGTCGTCCCGACGACGTCGCTCTCTCCCCCGCCGAGCGGCGTCGGCACGGAGACGACGGGGGGCGGCGGCCCGGAGCCGTCGTCGCTCCCGATCGAGCCGAGGACGTCGGCGAGGCCGACGGCGCTGGACGGCGCGGGGGCGGTGACCGCCGGCGCGGGCTCGGCTTCGGGTTGGGCCTCGGGCTCGGGCTCGGGCTCGGGCTCGGGCTCGGGCACGGACTCGGACACGGGCTCGGGCACGGGCACGGACACGGGCACCGACTCGGACACGGGCACGGGCACGGACTCGGGCACGGGCTCGGGCACGGACTCGGGCACGGGCTCGGGCACGGGCACGGGCACGCCCATGGGCTCGGCCTCGGCCACCTCCACGGGCGCGGCCGCGGGCATCACCTCGTCGGGATCGCCGATCGGCAGCTCGACGGTGAAGGACGCGCCCGCGTTCTCCGAGCTCCGGAGCTTGAGGTCGCCCTTGAGCCGCTTCACCACGCTCCGGGCGATCGCGAGGCCGAGACCGGTCCCGGCGCCCTTCTTCTTGGTGGTGAAGAACGTGTCGAAGATCCGCCCCTGCTCCTCGAGCGGGATCCCGGGACCGTTGTCGCTCACCGCGATGAACACGCGGTCCTCACCGGCGACCCGGCCGCTGCTGACCGTCACCACGCCGCGCTCCTCGGGGACGGCGTCGATCGCGTTGTCGAGCAGGTTCATGATCACCTGCTGCAGGTGACTCCGGTCGCTCTGGGCCGGCGGGAGCTCCGGATGCAGCTCCGCGACGAGGGCGACGCCGCGCCGCTTCGCCTTGTGGCCGACCACCTGGAGCGTCTCGCGGCAGAGCTCGCGCGTGTCGACGGGCTCGAGGCGGTAGTCGGTCCGGGCGAAGTCGAGCAGCTTCTTCGTGATCTCCTTGCAGCGGAACGCCTGCTCCTCGATGACCTTGAGGGCGCTCCGCATGTCGCCGGCCGCGACCGAGGTCTGGAGCTCGTGCGTCTCCTCGATGAGCTCGCGTACGTCCTCGGCGTAGCCCGCGATCGATGCGAGGGGGTTACGGATCTCGTGAGCGACCCCGGCCGCGAGCTGACCGACCGCGCCGAGCCGCTCGCTCCGATGGAGCCGCTCCTGGAGGTCGAAGAGCTCGGCGCTCTTCTCGAGGATGCGCGCCTCGAGCTCGACGCCCCACTGCCGCAGCTCGTCCTTCTTCGCCTCGAGCTCGGCGTTCTGCTCCTCGAGCACCTCGTTCTGCTTCGCGAGCTCCTCGTTCCGCTCCCGGAGGGCGCGGCGCGTCTCGAGGACGTGGGCGTACAGCCGGTTCCAGCTCCGGATGACGATCCCGATCTCGTCGTCCGGGATCGCGCGCTCCGGCACGAACGACTGCTCGTCGCGCCCGGCGGCGGCCGCGCGGTTCGCCGTGATGAGTCGTCCGATCGGCCGCAGCACGATCCGGCGCAGGTAGAAGATCGCCGGCACGCCGACCACGAACAGCAGCACCAGCCCGGCGACGAAGGCGACCGCGACGTGCGTCACGAGCAGCCGGTCGATCTCGGCGAGCGGGTAGGTCAGGTAGAGGAAGCCGATCGTCTCGCGACCCGCGCCTCCCGCCGGACGCCCGGCGAGCCGACGGACGTGATGGAGACGCCCGTCGCGCTCGTAGGTGCGCCACCGGCCGCGGCCTCCGGACGCGAGCGGCGCGCGCCCGTCGCCCTCCGAAGCGTTCTGGTCCGACGCCTGGGCGAACGCGAGCACCTCCGCGCGCCCGACCCGGATGGCGGCGTCGGCGTCCGCGCCGGCGTCTCGCCGCTGCGTCTCGCAGTGGGCGATCAGACCCGCGTCGGCATCGAAGACGACGAGCGGCACCTCGACGCCGGTCCGCGGCACCGTGATGCTCTGGCCGAGCTCCTCCTCGCCGGGGACCTCGTCGCGGACGAGGCAGCCCTCGACGACCGGCGCGATCCGCTCGCTCAGCAGCTCGAGCGCGTTCGCCCGCCCGTCGACGAGCGACCGCCGGTAGAGGAGCGTCACGGGAACGAGGGCGAGGGCGACGGTCACGATGCAGACGAGGACGACCGTCGTGACGATCTTCGACAGGAGGCTCGTCGGCTGGCGCGACGGCGTCCCGCCTCCGGCGGTCGACAGCCGCGCCGACGCGAGGCGAGGAGGCGGCGCGCCACGGGAGACCGCGGGCGCCGGCCGCGGATCCTTGGGCGGCTCGGCCATCGTCCGAACGCTCTCCGGGTCAGTCCCTCGAGCCGAGGTTTCCGGGCGGCGGAGCGATCAGGCTCTGGTCCGCATCGAGCTGCCGGAGAATGCCCTCGAGCGTCTCCTTCGCCTCGTCGGAGAGCTTCGCCTTCCCGATCTCCTCGCGGTAACGGTCGAGATAGAGGTCGGCGTCGGTCTTCTGACCGAGGTCGATCAGGGACGCGATGAGGTTGATCTTCGGCTCGACCGGAGTGGGGTTGGCGGCAATGGAGCGCTCGAACAGGTCGAGCGACTTGTCGAGGTAGCTCCTGGTCCGCTCGCTCGCCTCGTCCAGGATCGCCGCCCGACGGTAGATGAGGCCGAGGTTGTTGAGGGCGCGGTCGTGGGTCGGCGCGAGCTTGAGGACGCGCTCGTACTCGACCATCGCGTAAGGGTAGTTGCCGAAGCGCTCGGCGCACAGGGCGTAGTTGTAGCGCGCCTCGACGAGGTCCTCGTCGATGTCGAGCGCCTTCTCGTAGGCCTGCTTCGCGGTCTGGAGCCGGTTCGCCGCCACGTTCGCGTGGCCGAAGTTGGTCCACGCGCTCGGGTCGCCCGGCGCCTCCTCGGTGACGCGACGCAGGTGCCCGATCGCGTCCTCGGCCCGCTCGAGCTCGATCAGGCTCACGCCGAGGTTGTTCCGCGCGAGGGTGAAGAACGGGTCGAGCTCCAGCGCCTTCTCGTAGAGCCCGATGGCGCTCTCGTGGTCGCCCTCGGCGGCCGCGAGCCGGCCGAGCCCCTCGTGGGTCTCGGCGGCGAGGGGCGACCCGTCGGCGCCCTGAAGCGTCTCGAGCTCGCTCCGCGCCCCGGCGAGATCGCCCGTCTGGGTGAGGGCGAGGGCGTGGTTGAGGCGCGCGACGTGGAGGCTCGGATCGCTCTCCACTGCGCGGCCGTAGTGACCGACCGCCGCCTCGACCTGCCCCTCGGCGAGCTCGATGTTGCCGAGGTTCGTGAGCGCGTGACCGAACGCGGGGTCGCGGGCGATCGCCGTCTCGTAGGCCTTCCGCGCCGCGGCGAGGTCGCCGGTCGACTCGTGGATCAGGCCCATGTTGTTGAGCGACCGCACGTTCGTCGGGTGATCGACCTGCAGGTTCTTCTCGTACTGGGCGAGCGCCTCGTCCGGACGGCCGAGCGCCTGGTGGAGATACCCGGTCGCGAACAGCGCCTCGGGCTCGTGGGGGACGATCTCGAGGAGCTCGTTCCACTTCCCGAGCGCCTCCTCGAACTTGCCCTTCGCTTCGAGCTCCAGCGCCTCGCGCCGGAGCGCGGCGATCCGGTCGGGGATCCCGGGCTCCTCGTACTCCTCCTCGAACGTCACGCTCACGAGCGGGGGCGTCGGCGGGAGCGGTCCCTTGCGGTCGATCGTGCCGTGCGGGATCGCGGCGGCCAGCGCGGCCGGACCGCCCGCGAGGAGCGGGGCGTGGGCGCGCGGCGTCTCGGCGAGGAGCTTGCGCTGCTGATCCTCGATCTCGCGCAGCCGCGCGATCGCCGGGCTGACCTCGGGGGTCGACGTGCCGGCGTCGGGCGCGACGGGCGGGTTCTCGGGCTCGCCTCCCTCGGGCTCGCCGCCCTCGGGCTCGCCGCCCTCGGGCGTGACGACAGCCGCGCCGCCGCCGCCTGCGGTCGGCCCCTCGGGCGTCGTGATCCCGATCGGTCCGCTCGGCGCCGGGCCCGGCGGTCCGACATCGACGTCGACCGTCGTGCCGCCACCGTTCTCGGGGTTGCCGCCGTTCGCGACCTCGGTCGTCCCTTCGGGCTGCGTCCCGAGGAGCGACGGGTTGGTCATGATCAGGTAGAGGAACGCGAGCATGGCCGTGAAGCCGACGATCACCGCGGCGAGGGTGAAGAGCGTCTTGATCGCGCCGAACGTGCTTCCGCCGAACGAGTCCTGGTCGTGGGGCCAGTCGTCGGGCGGGCCGTAGGCGGGCACGCCGGCGCCGACGGGCTCGAGCACGGGCGCGGGCGCCGCGACGGGGACGGGCGCGGCCGCGGCCACCGCGACGGGCACGGGAACCGGCGCGGGGGCCGGAGCGGGCGCGGGCGCCGGCGGACGGGCGCCGCCGTAGACCGGGTAGCGGAGGAAGTCGAGCGAGCCCTGCGGCATCACGTCGGGCTCGATGATGATCTCGATCCCGATGTCCTCGGCGAAGCGGGCGCTCGGACCGTCGGGCAGGGCCGCGCCCGGGCCGGGCGCCGGCGCGCGAGGCGCCGGGGGGGCCGGCGGCGGCGGCGGCGGGGCAGGCGCGTCGGCGGCAGCCGGCGCCGCCACGTCCCCGCCGGTCGGTTCGTCCGCGGGCACGAACTCGAGCTCGAGATCGAGCTCCTGATCACCCGCGTCGTTCGGGAGGTTCTGGTCGCCGGTCGCCATGCTCGCCTGCTGCTCGCTTCCTGCTGCCCGTTCGGGTGCGACTACTCTTCGTTCGGGCTCGCCCCGTCTGGGACGTCCCCTGCTCGCCTCGGCTTCACGCAGCCCCCGGGCGAGCGGAGCGCGCGTCAGTTGCGCGCGGCCGCCTTGGTGCCCGGCCCCGGCGGCGTCGCCTTCGGCGGCGCCGGAGGAGGCGGAGCCGGCGGAGTCGCCGGAGCGCCGGCCGCCGGCGCGGGCGGCATCTTGCCCTGGGCCCGCTTCTTCTTCTCGAAGCTCATCGCCGCGACGAGCGCGCCGGCCGCGACCGTCCGGAGCGCCTCGTTCGCGTGCCGGACGCCCTTCACCGGAACCGGCAGGGAGACCTCGGCGAGGACGCGGTTGAACTTGTCGATGAAGCCGGGCACGGTCGAGGTCCCGCCGGCGACCACGATCTCGAGCGGCTGGTCGATCATGCTCTGGCTCTGCCGGAAGTACTCGTTGAACTGCTCGAGGGTGAACTTGATCAGGTCCTCGTAGTAGATCTCGAGGGCGACCTGGGCGCTGTCCTTGGTGTCGATGTTGTTCAGGTCGAGCTGCTTCTCCTTGATCGCGGTGACCCTGCCGATCGGCAGGCCGCGGACGCCGGCGACCTTCTGGTCGATCCAGTCGCCACCCCGCGCGCACGAGATCTCGAAGAGCTGCTTCGCCCGCCAGCTCACGACGAGGTTCGTCATGCCGGCGCCGAAGCTGATCCCGACGCCGGTGAACGGGACGATGTCGCCGTTCACCTCGACGTGGGGGTTCTCGGCGTAGATGATCGCGAGCGCCTCGTTGAGGATCCGGACGTCGTAGCCGAGCCGCGTGAGCAGGCGCTCGATCACGATCCGGTGGAACGCGGTGTCCATGTCCTCTTCGATCGGCGCCGCGGGGCTCGTGACCGCGATGACCTCGCCCGGGAAGTTCGGCTTCCCGGCGATGCCCTCGACGATCAGCTCGAGCATCGAGATCGCCTCCTCCTCACCCGGGTTGAGGAGCCCCTTCGCCATCGGGCGCCGGAAGTGCTCCTGCTTGCCCGTGAGCATGCAGTAGCGGAGGGCGTCCTCGCCGACGACGTAGATGTTCTTGCCGCGGACGAGGTACTTCGCGCCGGCCTCGTCGAGCATCTGCTCGGCGAAGTCTTCCCTCGGCATCGAGTAGAAGGCGTCGCGCTCGACCGTGAAGACCTCTCGGCCGTCACGCATCTCTGCGCCCACGATGAAGCACGTCCCGATGTCGATTGCCTTTGCCATGTCTTCGCTTTCCCTTGCCCCCGAGAGTGATCTAGATGTTGCTGAGGAGGTCGGCCCTGTCGGCGATGGTGCCGTCGTCGGCGCCCTGGACCTGGCTCCCGAGCCGTTCGAAGTTCTTCTCCAGGTTCCGCTCGTAGTCCTCGAGGACGGCGAGGCGGGCCTTCACGTCTTCCTTGCTCAGGTTCTGATCCACGAGCAGCCGCTCGCGCTCGCCCTGAAGCTTGAGCTTGGCGACCCGCAGCCCCTTGAGCATGTGCTCCATGTCGCCCGCGAGGTCCTTGCGGAGCCCGGCGAGGGCGCCC
Organism: Planctomycetota bacterium; assembly: GCA_029260755.1. Lineage (GTDB taxonomy): Bacteria > Planctomycetota > J058 > J058 > JAJDCQ01 > JAJDCQ01. The sequence continues at coordinate 65,509 of JAJDCQ010000104.1, forward strand.
TTGAGGTCCTCGGGCTCCTTCGCCTCCGGGAGCTGGGGCATCGCCGCCTTGAGCTCGGCCATGATCTGCTCGCGGAACGAGGCGAGCTTGTCGTCGAGCTGGCCGGCGTCGAGCCCGCCGGCCGGCGCGCTCTGGTCCTTGAACACGTTCTGGAGGTAGCCCTCCTCGAACGCGACGAGCACCTGGTTGCTGCTCTCGGCCTTCTCTCGACCGATCGTGTCGAGGTCGAACTCACCCTTGGGCGGGATGCTCACGTCCATCCCGCGAAGGGTCAGGGTGCCGCGGAGCAGGTTCTTGACGATCCACATGGTGCTGCCTCGTCTGGGACGGCCGGAGCGCCGTCGGGGGTTACCGGCGGTTACCGCGCGACGGCGGGCTTGGGGGCCTGCTTGCCCTTGACGGTCGACTCGCCCGAGCGGAGCCCGGTCGGGCTCTCGGGCTTCGGCGCCGCCTCGGTCTCGTTGGCGCCGCCGGGCGGAAGGGCCGGTCCGCCGGGTCCGCCGGCGACCTCGGGTCCGTCGCCCTCGCGGGCCTCGGGGATCGGCGCGCTCGGCTGGATGTCGTCCAGCGGCTCGGGCGCCGGAGGCGCCTCGGGCGGCCGCTCGGGCCGCACCAGCGGGCCGGCCTCGCCGTCGCCCTCGTTGAGCAGCTCGAGGAAGAACCCGGCGAAGTCGTCCTCGGGGTTCAGGCGCTTGAGGATCCGGAAGATCTCGGCGCTCTCGCGCTCGGCGCCCGAGGCGTAGTACATGTAGCCGAGCACGGTGAGCCCCGACGGATCGCGCGGCGCGTAGGTGACGTAGCGCTTGAGGTCGCGCATCTTCTCGGAGAACGCGCGCCGGCTTGGGAAGAGCCCGACGACATCGACCCGGAACTGGCTCTTGTCGCGGACCGACGAGACGCCGCGGCGCAGCGCGTACTCGGCGTAGGAGTAGTTTCCGACGGCGAAGAGAGCGTGGCCGAAGGCGAGCTTCTTCCAGGGGCTGACCTGGTCGGCGAGGGCGGCGACGCGATACTCCTCGCTGGCCCGTAGGTAGTGACCCCGCTTGAAGTACTGGTCGCCTCGGATGACCGAGTCACCGTTGTCGGCGAACGCGGCGGCGGGCGCGAGGCTGGCGGCGGCGAGGAACGCAGCCACCAGCAGGACCACGAGGGCGGGTCTCATCATCTCACGGCTCCCGTACTCTAAGGTACAGCCCCTCATTGCGGTCGGGGGCAGCCCTTCGAAGATACCGGTCCGAGACGCCGCGATCAAGGAAAACGGGGGCCTCGCCGCCGTATGTTCCCTGCCTCCAAGGGGCCACGCCGTACGAGGCGAGTCGGTTGGGGAGACCTGATCAACCCCCGAACCGCTCGACCGAACCATCGTGGAACTTCACCTCGGTGATCACGAACGTCCACTTGCCCTTAGAGGAGCGGAACACGCCTTTCATTCGACGGACTTCCGAAGGCGTGATGCCGTGACGCTCGCAGTGCTCGTACTCCTTCCACAGGAGGTAGTGGGCCGTCCGGGCCGGCAGGACCAGACCGATCACGACATCGCGGATCGGCACCTTGCTCGCCTCCGCGATCCGCTGCCGGGCCAGGCGCACCTCGGGAAGGGTCTTCGGCACCTCGATGAAGAGGTTCGCGTAGTTGTTGCTGAGGTAGTCGAAGTCCTTGCTCCGGCTGATCTCGTGCTTGCGCGTGTCGAGCCAGTAGTAGTGGCTCGGGGTGTCCTCGCGGAGGAACCCGATCGAGAGCAGGCCGTAGTTGTTGGTGATCTGCTCGACGATCGCCCAGCTCTTGAGGTTGTCAATGATCAGGTGGATGAACTTCTCACCCTTGACCTCGTCCTTCGTCGCCTCGAACCGCTCGTAGTCCTCGGTCTCCTCGACGCGCTCGATGATCTCGGGGACCGTGTCGACCGGCTCGACGCGCGGCTCGGGCGGCGGTGTGGGCTCGGGCGCGGGCGGAACGGGCGGCTCCGGGCGCTCGACGACGGGCTCGGGCGGCTCGGGGACCGGCGCGTCCTCGGGCTGCTCGACGACGATCGGGCCGGGAATGTCGGGCGGCGGCTCGATCACGGGCGTGTCCGGAAGGGGATCGGGCTCCTCGGGGACCGGCTCCTCCGGCATCTCGGGGGAGTCCTCGACCTCGACGGGCGGCTCCGCGATCTCGACCTCGGGCGGCTCCGGCAGCTCGGGGTCGGGGATCGGCGGCTCCTCGGGGAGCTCGGGCAGCTCGAACTTCTCGGCGAGGGGCTCGGGCGGCTCCGGCTCGGGCGGGACGACGTCGGGCTCGGTCTCGGCCTCGGGCGGCGGTGGCTCCTCGTCGGCGATCTCCTCGACGGGCTCCTCGGGCTCGGGCGGGATCTCGGCGAGCTCGTTCAAGAGACGCTTGATCTCATCGACCATGCTCTTGATTTCCATCTGGATCGGCTTCTTCTCCTCCTTCTTCGCCTCCTGCGCCCACGGCATCACGAGGAGGACCATATGGATCGCCACCGACACCCACAGGAAGAAGAGGTAGTAGATCGTTCGAGTCGCCACGGTCGGTCTCTCTGTCTGCCCTGGTTTCGAAGCGCCCCTGGTTCGCCAGCCAGCTCGTCGTTGCTAGTCGTTGCCGTCGCTCTTCACCGCGAACTCGACCTTGGTCAGGCCCGAGTGCGACAGGAAGCCGAGCACCTTGAGCATCGTGCCGCTCGTGCTCGAGGCGTCGGAGTGGATCGTCACCTTCACCTCGGTCCCGCTCTCCTTGACGATCTTCTCGATCGCCCGGTTCAGGTCGGGTCCGATCGCGATCTCCTGGTCCTGGAAGAAGACCGTGTTGTCGGCCGTGATCGCGATGTTGAGCTTCTCGATGTCGTCGGGTCGGTCGGGCTCGCTCGTCCCCTTGGCGGAGGGAACGTCGACCTTCACGCGGCTGTCCTTCAGCTGCGAGATGCTCACGAAGAAGACGAGCAGGATGAAGATGACGTCGATCATCGACGTGGTGTTGGACGCGGGCGCGCCCTCGTCGGACGCCTTGCTGCCGCCGGCGAGGCGGATGCGGCCGCCGCCGTGCCCCTCGGTCGTGCCGGCGCGGGCGAGTCGGTCGGACATCATCATCTTGCAGCGGCCCCGGCGGTGGCCATCTTCGCATGGGCCGGCGCGGGCGCGGGCGACGCCGCAGCGGGCTGGGTCACCGCGACGCCGCGGGCGAGCTTCTCGCGCCGGATCCGCGCGCCGCTCTTGATCTGCTCCATCGCCTCCTCGATCTCGAGGCCGACGAGGGTCGAGAGATGGTTGAAGAAGCTCCAGAACATGTAGGCCGGCAGGAAGATGATCAGGCCGAAGACGGTCGTGTTGAGCGCGATCGCCAGCGCCCCGGCGAGCGAGCCCGGGTCGTCGAGGCTGATCGACTTGAGCGCGAGCGAGACGCCGATCACCGTGCCGAGCAGGCCGAGGCTCGTGCTGATGCTCGCGATCAGGCCGAGCAGGCCGAGGTGCCGTCGCGTCTGGCGGACGATCCGCTCGGCCCGGATCACCTGGCCGGTCGGCTCGTCCGGCGCCCGGACGAAGTCGGCGAGGACCATCGCGATCTCGTCGCGCGTCCGCCGGACGTTGTCCGCGTGCACGTAGAGGCCGATCAGCTCACGCCGCAGCTTCGGGTCACGCCGGAGCCAGAAGCGCAGCCAGAACACGCCGCGCTCGATGATGATCGCGAGGGCGACCACCGACGAGACGAGCAGCGGATACATGAGCGGTCCGCCGCTGTGAAAGAACTCCTGGATCGGGGTCAGCATGGGTCTCTCTCACGATCCGTGCCCTGGAACGACGATGCGCGGAAACGCAGCGCGGGATACGGAGACGGCCGGGAACCGGCGCCGCGCGGGGCAGGTCCACCGGCCGTCGACGTCCGACTGCGACTAGTCGTCGTCCTCGTCGTCGTCATCGTCATCGTCGTCCTCGTCACCCTCCATCGGCGCGGGGATCGGACCGGCGACCGGCACGTCGAACGAGCTCACGCCGTCCATCGTGTTGCGGACCCGGAACTTCGAGACGCGACGGAGCGAGCTCCGCATGTCGCCGACGAGGCGCTCGTGGAGCGGCTTCGGCGCGGCCTTCTTCCCGCCGGGACCGGCGAACTCGCGAGCGCGGATCCCGCGGACGCGGCTGGCCTTGATGAGGTCGGTCTGCCCGCCGATGTCGGAGGTCCGCGCCACCGCGGAGTCGAGCTCCGCCTGGTGGAACTGGATGTCGTCCTCGAGGTCGGCGATCTTGACCGCGTAGCTGTCCTCCTCCTTCTCGACGAGCGTCGCGAAGAGCGGCGGCGTCAGCTTCCCGTCGTCGCGCTGCTTCTTGAGCTGAAGCGTGCGGTTGAGGAAGTCCATCTGGAGGAAGCGGCGCTTGCCGGTCGCCTCGTCGAGCGCCGCGCGATGCTTCGCGATCAGGCGGCGGTTGTTGGCGAGCCGGGTCTCGAGCCCCTCGAGCTCGCCATCCTCGTTGTTGAGAATGCCCTCGTAGGTCTCGATCGCCGAGCGCCGATTGCGGCTGATCCGCCGCTCCCGGTCGGGGTCGACCGGCGCCCGCTCGCGCGGCGCGTCCGGCGCCGCCGCGGCCGGGCCGTCCGCCGGCGGAGCGCCCTTGCCCGCGCCGAAGATCCGGTCCCAGTCGATCGACTCGTCGCCGCCGGCCGCCGGCTGCTCGCCGCCGCGCCACTCGCCGCCGGCGCCCGCGCCCTGCGCCAGAGCGACGGGCGCGGGGAGAACGACGGCCGCGAGCATGGCCAGAGAAGCGGTAAACGTGGAAGCCTTCATGGTATGTCTCACTCGCTGTCAGTCGGTGCTTTGCGTGTGTGTGTCTTGCCCAACGCGGGGTCGAACGGAGTCCGGAGCCGGCTCGACTAGTCGTCGAAGTCCATGTCCCCGTCCCGCTCGGCGAACTTGTTGATCACGTCGTCGAGGTCGTTGCCGAGGGTGCCGAAGTCGCCGCCGAGCTCGCCGATCTGGTTGATCTTGTCGCTCACCGCCAGGAGGGTCTCCTGGCTCTCGACGAACACGTTGAGGTTCTCGTTGATCGACTCGTGGATCTTGGTGAACGCCGACACCTGGATGTAGGCGCTCGCCAGCTTCTCGGTCACGTTCGCGATCGACTGCTGGCCGTGGGTGATGCCGTCCCGGATCAGCTCCTTGATCCGCAGGGTGTCGACCTGAAGCTCGATCGACTCCTGGAGGAAGCTGCGCTCGTTCTCGAGGTTCTCGACGAGCTGGACGAACTTGTCCTGGAGCTGCCCGAAGATCAGCTGGAGCTGCTCGAGGTTGCGGACGAGCTTCTGACGGCTCCGGTAGTGGACCTCGAAGCCCTTCACGTAGCGGTTCTGGAGGCGGAAGAGCGAGTACTTCCGGGCGAACTCGCGCTTGAGCTTCTGGAGCTCCCGCGGGTCCTCCGGCGCGTCCTCGCGGATCCGCACGGCCAGCGTGACGAGATCCTTCTCCTGAGCCCGCGCCTTGGTCCGGGCGGTCTCGAACTTCTTCTGGCTCTTGTCGATCTTCGAGTTGACCTGGCCGGTGAACTTCCCGAGCTTCCGGTGGAGGCCCTTGAAGTTGCTCACCAGGACGTCCTGGTCGGCGATGATCGTGTCGAAGTCGGAGCTGACCCGCTTGGCGTGCAGGGCGAGCTTGCGCTCGACCTCGGAGGCGAGGAGCTCGTTCTTCGGGTCCTTCATGTAGTTCTGGAGCTCGACGCCCAGCTCATCGTTCGCCTGTCCGAGGTTGCGGATGAGCTTGTTGAACTTCTTGACGTTCGTGTCGAGCGCCTGAAGCTCCGGCTTGATCGACCAGTTCGGGAGGGGCTTGACGTAGCCCTCGTCCCCCTCGACCTTCGGGGCCGTGTCCTGGGCGAAGGCGGGTCCGGCAAGGCCGATCACGATCGCAACGGCCGGCAGCATGAATCGAAGCGTCTTCATCGTCTCTACTCGCTTCCTTCGGGACTCGCGTCCCTCTGGGTGTTCTCGGATTCGGCCGTGGATCAGTGGTAGGCGCGGTCGAAGAAGTTCGGGTCGTTGAACTCCTCGAGGAGCTGGGAAGTCGCGTCCTGCGGCGCCTGAGAGAGGTGCTCGCGCGCTCCGGCGAAGTCGCCCCGGAGATACGCCAGCATGCCGAGGGTGTAGTGATCGTCGGGCGTGATCGGCTCCCGCACCCGGCGCTTCACGCTCGCATACTCGCTGTAGTAGTCCCACGCCATGTCGAAGTCGTTCCGACCCTCGAAGGCGATCTGGGTCGCGTTGTAGAGCGCGTCGCGGTAGTGCTTGACGCTCCACTTGCCCGGCCGCTGGCCGATGCTGATCGCGTGCTGGTACTGGAGGAGCGCCTCGTCGGGCTTGTTCTGCTGCTGGCGAATCGTGCCGACGAGCACGTGGACGGCCATCAGGTCCTCGTCCTCGAGGCCGCCGCCCTCCTGGACGAGCTGGCGCAGGTCGCGCTCGGCCGCGTCGAGCCGGCCTTGCTTGATCGCGAGGTTGGCGCGGAAGAGGCGAGCCGGCGGCAGGCCGGGCGCCACCTCGACGGCGTGATCGAGATCCTCGTTGGCCGAGTCGGCCGCACCGAGGCGCTCGTAGGCGACGCCGCGGTGGAGGCGCGCCTGGTAGTCGTCGTCGTCCCGCTTGAGCAGCTCGTCGAAGTAGGGCAGCGCCTCTTCGTAGCGGCCGTCACGGGAGTTGGTCTCGGCATGGTCCCACAGCTGGTGGGTCTCCATGTCGGCGATGCCGCCGGGGCTGCTGCACCCCGTCAGGGCGCCGAGGGAAACGACGGCGGCAAGGGTCAGAAACGTTCGCTGCACGGGTGAGCTCTCCTCTGCGAAACGGGTCAACGGCGGCGACAGAAGCGAAACGCGTGCCGAAGGCTCTCACGGGCTCCGATCGCCCGAAGTCCTACGGTGGGAGAAGGTCGACTATTCAGTCTTGCCCGACCTGACAATGCGCGTCGCGTCATGGGGCCGACCGCTGTCACGCGGGTCGACCAGGGTGTCACGGTCACCCGCTTCTCACGATCCCCACGACGGCGCGGTTCCATAACCGATAACTACGATGTCTCGGGACTTGCGACGACGCGAGGGGAGAGCCGTGACGGCGGCGACCATCCTATCTTCTGCCTTTCACCGTTCGGGCCGGCACCGATCCCCGGCCTCGGCGGACGGCCCGGCGGCGACCGGGCGCGGTCTCGTCGTCCGCGACGTCGCCGCCCTCCTCGCCGTGCCCGTGCTCGTCCTCTCGCTCGTCGGCTGGTACCACGGCTCGGCGAGCTTCCCCGAGCCGCCGTTCGCCGGCTTCATCCCGCTCCTGGCGGTCCTGGCGTGCCTCGGCGCGGTGATCTCGATCGCGCTCGCGGTCGAGGTGGTCCGCCTCCGGGCCGTCGTCCGGTCCGGCGCCCGGGCGGCGCTCGTCAGCGTGAGCGGCGCGCACGGCCTGCCGATCGTGGCCGAGCGAGCGCCATCGACGATGGCGAGCCTCGTCGATCCGCAGGTGGCCGTCGACCGGATCCGCCGGCTGGAGCGCGAGGTCGACACCCTGTGCGCCATCCGTAACCTCTCCATCATTGCCAACGACGACGTCGACCTCCGCCGCGTCCTCGAGAACGCCCTCGGCGTCGTCGAGCAGGTGCTCGACGCGATCGAGGTGCAGGTCTACCTCCGGCGCGGCGACGAGGACCCCTCGGGCCTGCCCGATGCGAGCCGTCTCGGCGGACAGACGAGCTTCAGCGCCCACACCGGGATCGCCCACGTCCGGCGCCGCGACGACAACGACGGCGAGGCGACCGAGACCGGCGGCCCGAAGGGCGGAAAGAAGCCGAAGAAGCGGGGCCGGAGCGCCACGGCCACCCTCGCCAAGCTGGCCGCCAAGGCGCTCGACGAGCAGCGGAGCGTCAGCCGCGTCGAGAAGCTGAAGGTCAGCGTCGCGGTCATGCTCACCGCCGACGGCGAGACGCTCGGAGCGCTCGTCGCCCGGGCGCCGCGCGCGGACGGCGACCCGGCCGCGTCGATCCAGACCCTCGAGGCGCTCGCCAAGCCGATCGCCCTGGCGATCCGGAAGCCGGCCCTCTACGAGCGGGCCGTCTTCGACGCGCTCACCGGGCTCTACACCAAGCGCCACTTCACCGAGCAGCTCCAGCGCCTGTTCGGGCAGGCGCGGCGGGTCGGGACGCCGCTCGCCCTGATCCTCTGCGACATCGACCACTTCAAGGCGGTGAACGACACCCACGGGCACCTCGCCGGCGACGACGTCCTCGCCGCCGTCGCCCGGGCGATCCGCGAGACCGTCCGAGACTACGACAGCGCCTACCGTTACGGCGGCGAGGAGATGGCCGTCCTCTCCCCGAACGTGACCCCCGAGAACGCCGCCGTCCTCGGCGAGCGCATCCGAGCGGCCGTCGCCGCCCTCGCCATCCCGGTCGAGGGCGGCGCGATCGTCGAGCCCAAGATCAGCGTCGGGATCGCGAGCTGGCGACCCGGCCTGCCGGCGCCGCAGGAGCTGATCGCGACGGCCGACCGGGCCCTCTACGCCGCCAAGGAGGGCGGGCGGAACCGCGTCGTGACCGAGGACGACCTGGCCGATGCGATCCCGGCCCGGCAGCCCGGCGCCGAGACGACCGGCCGTCGCGCGGTCGTCGCCGCCCCGGCGTCCTGACCCGAGACGGGCGGCGCCGGCCGCGGTAGAGTCTCGGGGCCATGCCGAGCCGCCTCATCGTCTACATCGAGCGGGACCGCGTCCCCCCGCCGCGCCGGATCGAGCGCTCGCTGCGGATCCACGGAATCTCGCTGACGCTCGACTGGACCGACCCGCTCCTGGCCCGGCGCGGCCCGATCCACGCCGAGCTCGACGGCGAGGAGGTGAGCTTCGAGCTCGAGGTGGGCCGCCGGAGCGAGCTCGACCTCGTCGACCACGGCGACGTCGCCCTGACGTTCGTCGGCCGCGGCGAGCTCGGCGGCGTCGCCGCCGGCTGGATCGCGCGCGTCGTCGCCTCGCTCGGCGGCGGGGTGCTCAGTCGCCCCGCGACGGGCGAGCTGCTGTCGGCGACCGAGATCCGCTTCGACTGAGCCGCCCGACCTCTACCGCGTCCGGACCTCCGCCAGGACCGGGTCGGGGGCCAGCCCGACGCGCTCGTCGAGGGCGTCGGCGGCCTGAAGCTGCCGGTCGAGGTAGGAGGCGATCCCGGCGTCCGCCTTCGCCCGGGCCCGGACCATCGCCTCGCGGACGAGCGCGGTCGCGGGAGGATGGTCGAAGGAGCTCCGGCCCGCCTCGACGCCATCGCCCCTCCAGATGGGGATCGAGTTGCCGACGGAGAGCCGGATGGCCGGCCGGGACTCGACGGCGAGGGCGAGGGCGGCGTGGCTCACCTCGGCCTGCCACTGCCGCACCCAGCGCCCGAGGAGCTCGCGCTCGGCCGGGCTGACGCCGACCGCGTGCACCTCGAAGGGCGGCCACGAGTCGGCGCGCCCCGCCTTGGGGACGTCCTCGCGGAGCGTCCAGAAGCCGACCCGGTCGAGGACGCCGCGCAGGCGGGCGCGCGGGGCGAGATGGCGGCCGGACTCGAGGATGAAGTCGCGGCGGACGACCTCCGCGCGCAGCGCGTCCCAGCGGCCCTCGCCGCGGGCGAGGCCGGCGTAGGGGAAGCCGTTCCCGGCGTGGTCGAAGCGCTCGTTGCGGATTCCGAGGATCGCGACGCTCGTCACGACGACGACGAGGTAGAGCATCACCCAGCCGAGCCGGACGCTCGTCCGGGTGCGCCAGAGGACCGCGGCGAGGAGCGCGGTGACCCCGAGGGCGACGCTCACCGGCGCGGCGAGCTCGGCGCCGAGGGTGAGGGGCGCGCCGGGATCGGAGAGGTAGGCCAAGGTCGCTCCGGCCAACGCGAATGGGCCTTGCATCGCCAAGGGAAGGATCTACCATCGCCCCCAAGGGGGGGCGGACGAGCGATCCACGGTCGGCGCGTCGGATCGACCCGCGCGCCGTCCCCGATCTCACCCCCGAGCGCGGCGCGGAGTTCCCGCCCGCCTCAGGCCGCCGGGATCCAGTCGCGCTCGAGCCAGAAGCCGCGCTCGCGCAGCCGCGCCGCGATGAGAGCCCGCGCGCCCCTCCGCCCGACGTACGAGACGACGAACGCGGCGCCCGGCTCCGGCAGCTGCTCGGGCGAGATCACCGGCCTCCCCGCCACCGAGCGCCCGACCTTGCGCGGATCCACGTCGACCCAGGCTGCGATCCGGACCCCGTGCTCGAGCAGCAGCTCGGCGCGCCGCCGCGTCGTCCGCCCCGCGCCCCAGACGATCACATCCGGGTGATGCGGGTTGCGCCGGGCGAGCCAGCGGGCGAGCCAGAGCGCCTTGAGCCGGTAGAACGCGTCCGGCGAATACCTCGGGTCCGTTCGCGAGAGGCGCTCGGGCGCGTCGCGCCATAGCAGCAGCGGACTCGCGACCCGCTCGATCCGAACACCCGCGTCGAGCCACCGCAGGATCAGCTCGTAGTCCTCGGGGAACGGCCCGGCGCGATAGCCGCCGAGGCGCCGGGCGAGGTCGCGCCGGAACGCGATGCTCGGATGCACGAGGGGGCACTCGACGAACCGCTCCGCCGCGATCGCCGCGTGATCCTTCAGGCCGTTGCTCCACGCGACGTAGTGGGCGTAGCCGCGGGCCGACCCGACCGGCGCCTCGAGGTCGACCTCGGTCGCGACCATCCCCACGACCGGGTGGCCGTCGAGGGCGGCCCGCTGCGCCGCGAGGCGGCCTTCGAGCGAGACGTCGTCGGCGTCCATCCGCGCGATGATCGGCGCGCGCGCCAGGGCGAGGCCGGCGTTCAGGGCGGCGACGATCCCTCGCCCGTGATGCGCGTGGACCCGGACCCGCGGATCGCCGGCGGCGAGTCGGTCCGCGATGGCGCGCGACCCGTCGGTCGAGCCGTCGTCGACGACGATGAGCTCGAGGTCGGGCTCGGTCTGCGCGAGGATGCTCCGGACGGCCCGCTCGAGCGTCGTGGCGGCGTCGCGGACGGGGAGCAGAACCGAGATCGCCGGATCGGGTCGGGCGTGGCCCGGGGAGGGCCGCGTCCCGAGGGCGGTCAGGACCGGTCCTTCTTCTTCTTGCGGTCCGCCTCCTCGGGCGGACCGTCGAAGATCATCGTCCGGAACTCCGGCGGACGGTCGTCGTCCTCGTCGTCTTCGGAGTCCTCGCCCTTGGAGTCCCCGGCGGGGTCGTCACCCTCGTCCGCCTTCTCGGAGCCCTCGCTCGCCTTCCCGGGCGCCTCGTCCTTGCGGACCTCGTTCGCGAGGTCGGCTCCGTCGAAGACCATCGTCCGGAACTCGGGCGGACGATCGTCCTCCTCGTCATCCTCGTCATCGTGGTCATTGTCGGCGGCCTGGTCGGCTCCGTCCGCCCTGCGAACGTCGCTGGCGATGTCGGCTCCGTCGAAGACCATCGTCCGGAACTCCGGCGGGCGCTCGTCCTCCTCGTCATCGCCCCCCTCGGGCGCGGGCGGCTCGAAGACCATCGTCCGGAACTCGGGCGGTCGATCGTCCTCCTCGTCACTCTCCTCGCCTTCGTCGTCGGCATCGGGCCCGCCCGACGCCTCCGAGACCGCGGCCGCTCCGTCGAACACCATCGTCCGGAACTCGGGGGGACGCTCGTCCTCCTCGTCCTCGCCCTCGGGCGCCGGCGGCTCGAAGACCATCGTCCGGAACTCGGGAGGACGATCGTCCTCCTCGTCGCTCTCCTCGCCCTCCTCGGGCGCCTGGTCGAAGACCATCGTCCGGAACTCGGGCGGTCGATCGTCCTCGTCCGCGTCGTCGCCGCCCGAGCTGGACGGAACCGCGGCCGGGTCGAACGAACCGTCAGCGGGCACCTCGGCGGACGCCGCGACGGCGCCCGCGTCGAAGCCCGGGTCGTCGAAGACCGACGTCCCGCCCGAGCGCTGCTCGATGTCCTTCTCGGGCGTTCCGGCCTTCTTCTTCTTGGCGAAGTCAGGCTCGTCGAACACGAACGTCCGGTTCGCCTCCTCGGGCACGTCGCCCGGCGGCGCTTCGAGCTTCTCGCCGCCGAAGCTCGGCTCGTCGAACACGAACGTCCGGTTCGCCGCGTCCTCGATGTCCTCGCCGTCGTCCGGACCGGCCGCGTCCGCCGCCGGCGTGGCCGTCGGTCCGCTCGGAGCATCTTCGCCGAAGCTCGGCTCGTCGAACACGAACGTCCGGTTCGCCACGTCCTCGATGTTCTCCCCGGCGTCCGGACCGGCCGCGTCCGCCGCCGGCGTGGCTGTCGGCCCCGTCGGAGCCTCGTCGCCGAAGCTCGGCTCGTCGAACACGAACGTCCGGTTCGCCGCATCCTCGATGTTCTCGCCGGCGGGAGCGGGGGCGGACGGCGGGGCGGGAGCCGGGGCGGAGGCGGGGACGCCGCCGAAGGGCATGCCTGCCGGGCTGGAGGCCGGACCGCCGGGTTCGCCGAAGCTCGGCTCATCGAACACGAACGTCCGGTTCGCCGCGTCCTCGACGTCGTCCGGGCCCGCGGCCGGGGGCGACCCCGGAGGGGGTAGGGTCGCGGTGTCCGCGGGCGGCACCTCGGCGAAGTCGACCTCATCGAACACGAACGTCCGACCGCCGATGTCCTCGTCACCGCCCGCGTCGCTCGGCGCGGCGCCGGTCGGGGGAGCCAGCGGAGTCGTGCCGGCCGGCGCGTCGAAGTTCGGCTCGTCGAAGACGAAGGTCTGACCGCCGAGGTCCTCGACGGCGCCGTCGGCCGGCATGGGCCCGGGGGGCGGCCCGACGGGGGCCGCGGGCGGGCCGCCGGCGTCGTCCATCGCGTCGAAGTTCGGCTCGTCGAACATGAACGTCCGACCGCCGATGTCATCGCCCATCCCCTGGCCCGCATCGGCAGGCGCGGGAGGCGGAGCGGGTGCGGGCGGCGGAGCGGCCGCCTCCGGCGGGGGCGCCCCGGCGCCGAGGTCGAAGTCGAGGTCGAGGTCGAGCTCGAATCCGGGGGACGGAGCGGCGGCAGGAGGGGGCGCGCCGGCCTCAGGCTGCGGCTGATAGGGCGACTGAGGCGCCGCGGGCGACGGCTCGTCGTCGAAGTCGAACTCGATGTTGTCGATGTCGGGATGGCCGGGGGCGCCGGCCTGCGCCGGCGCCTCGGGCGCGGCGGGTCCGGCGGCCGGGGCACCCTGCGGCTGGCCCTGCTCGGCCTGGGCGAATGCGATCAGCAGGTCGTTGTCGCTCTCGTCGAACGCGCTCTTCTCCGGAACGGTCGGACGACCCGCGACGGGGTTCGCCGGGTCGGCCCATCCGCCGGGCGCCGCACCGACGGGCGCGGGCTGCGGCGGCGCGGCGCCGCCCCAGTTCTGGGCAGGCGCGGTCTGCGGCGCAGGCTGCTGCGGCGGGCCGCCCCATCCTCCCTGCGCCGCCTCCTCCACGATCTCGAACTTGAAGATCGTGTATCCGAGCTTCACCAGATCGCCCGTGCGCACCTCGGCGCGGTCGATCCGGTTGCCGTTCACGAAGACGTGGTTGGTGCTGCCGAGATCGACGAAGAAGAACGAGTCGCCGATCCGATCGAGGCGCGAGTGCTCGCGCGAGCACTTGATGTCCATGATGATGGCGTCGCAGTTCACCCCGCGGCCGAGGATGAACGACGGCTTCCCGGACAGGTTGAACGTCTTGCCCTTGTCGTTGCCCTCGATCGCGTGCATCCGCGCACCGACGACCCGCCCACCCCCGACCGCCGGCGCAGGCGCGTGCGCTGGTGCCGGTGCGCCGGGCAGCGGCCCCGGCGGAGCGAACGCGCCCGGCGGCGGCGGCTGCTGCTGCGGCGGATAGCCCGGATGACCCGCCTGCGCCGGCGGCTGCCCCGTCGGCACACCGCCCGCGAGATCGCTCAGGAAGCGGAGCGCGGACGCGCCGAGCGAGATCTCGTCGCCCGAGTTGAGGGCGGCCCGCTGGACGCGCTGGCCGTTGACGGCCAGGCCGCCTCCGGTGAGGTCGAAGACGGTGAACCGCTCGTTCTCGCGGTAGAGCCGACAGTGACTCGGAGCGATGCCCGCGTCATCGAGCCGGATCGTCGCGCCCGTACCGCTTCCGATGTCGAAGATGATCCGGTTCTCGAGCGCGTACTCCGCCCCGGACATGCGGCCACGAGTGACCTGGAGCTTCGCCCCCATCCCCTAACCACCTCGGCACCTGGCGGACGGCGTTGCTCGCCTACCGACCGTGCGTGCGCTCGTTCACCTCGCGGGCCACCGTGGAGGCGCACCCGCTCCCGATCTCGTCGCTCCCCGCTTCGGTTCGCGGCATCGGACACCGAAGGAAAGGAGTCTCCAATGGTTACGACCAATGAGACGGTTCGTGCCCGGCAGTATAGAGATCGACCCGTACACGATCAAGCCGCCCCCAGGTCACGAGGGCGGCTGATCGAGCTGAAGCGGATGCCTCGGACGCGAGGATCAGCGGCCGCGCTCGCGGTCGTAACCGAAGACGAAGCTCACCCGGGTCCTCCGCCCGCGCCGACCCTGATCCTGGGTCCCCCGGCGAGAAGCGGACCCACGGATGCGCGCCGAACGCATGATCCCGTTCGAGCTGTTCGCAGCGCGGCCGTAGCGGACCACGCCACTGCGACGCCCGCGGCTCGAGCTCTGGCGCGCCCGGGCCATGACACCCCGGCTGCCCCGACTGCCGTAGGCACCTGCGCGAGCCTGAGTTCCGGAGCCACGCCGAACGGCCGGGCCCGCGATGCCCATCGAGAAGCTGCCGCTGAGGCCGCTCTTTCCGCCGGTCTTCTTGACGTTGAGCCGCTGCAGGGCGGTGTCCTCACGCTCGATCAGCTGCGCGAGCGACTTGGTGTCCTTCTCGGCGACACCGACGTCGGCGGCGCGGCGGAGCTTCACGCGCGCCTCGTTCAGCCGGCCGTTCTTGCGAAGCGATCCCGCCCAGCGGACGTAGACCTGGGCGAGCTCGAGGCGAAGGCGATCGTCGTCGGTCACCTCGATCCCGCGCTTGTAGAGGTCGATCGCCTCGTCCTGCTCGCTCTTCCGATACTCGTGGTCGTAGGCGAGCATCTTGATGCTCCAGTGATACGGCGACTCGTGCTTCGACGCGCTCTCCGGATCGAGGAGGATCAGCTCCTCGCGCAGATCGATCGAGCGAGACCACTTCTTGTTGCGCTCGGCCTCGAGCGCCTCCTGGACGAGGGTGTCGCGGATCGCGAACTCGATCCCGTCGTCTTCCTCGACCAAGGCGACCAGCGCGAGGTCGTCGCGCGCCGCCGGCAGCTTGCCCCAGCGGTAGCGAGCGAAACCCCGAACGCGCCGCGCGGCGACGTCGTTCGGGAAGCTCCGGACGACGTCGTCTGCGTGGATCGCCGCGCCCTGGAAGTCGCGCGCCGCGTAGGCGGCGACCGCCTCGGCGAGCCGAGCCTCGACGCGAACGCCCTCGGTCAGCTCCACGTCGACCAGGTCCGGACGAAGGAACGCGATGCTCTCGAGGGCGCGCTCGAGCGCCGCACCCTTGGCGTCGGCCTCGAGGGCCGGCCAGGTCGCGACGATCTCGACGAAGTCGTCCTCGAGCGCGAACGCGTAACGGATCCGGATCGCGAGGGTGCCGTCGGCCAGCCCCTCACGGCTCTTGAGCTGAACGCCGCGCGCCAGGACCGCGCCGTCTTCCTTGGCGACGGGCGCGCCGTCGGGACCATCGACGACCTCGCGAGCGATCACGACCGAGCGGTCGTCCTCGACGTAGTGGGAGGTCCGGGCCCGCGCGACGGCCTCGAGCTTGTCGGCGAGCACGAGCGGGTCGCTGTGGGCGAGGTCGCACAGGCTGCGAACCGCGTCGCGCTTGTGGACGCGCATGACGAGCCCGCTCCGGCCGTCGTCACCCTCGAGGTGGAGCCGGGTCAGGCCAACGTCGTCGGTGTGGAGCGTGAAGCCGCCGGCCGGAAGCTCGATCGAGAAGCCGAGCTTGCGATCGACCCAGATCTGATCGTCGACGTAGACCGAGTCGAGGTGCTCGAGCGAACCGAACGCCGCGCGAATCTCCTCGCGCTGGCTGTGATCGAGGTTCGGGTCGAACCGGGCCGTCGCGTCCCACTCGAAGCCGTCGCGCCGGTAGACGCGCTGGATCACGGGGACCGCTCCGCGCATCTTCGCGCCGAGCGGGAAGATCGGGTAGCTGAACTCGAAGGCGCCGGCGCCGCCGCCAGCCGCCTCGATGTAGCTGGCGGGGTGGAGCGATCCACCCGAGCGGATCTGACCCTGGCGGGTCGGGTCGACCTTCGTCCGGGCGAACTCGACGTGATCGCGGGCGGGGGGCGGGAAGATCGCGTCGCGATCGGGGCGCACCCGGAAGACGATCTCGGCGGTGCCGTCGGTTCGGACGAGGCGACCGATGACGAGCGGCGAGTCGAAGTCGTCGTCGAACTCCCAGCTCTCGTCGGGCGCCCGGAGGCGGAACCCGAGCTCGAAGTTCACGAGCTCGCCGCCATCCTCGCTCAGACCGCTCGGGGTCTCGAGCGAGGGGCCGTCCGGCCCGGCGGGCGCGGCCTCGGGCTCGATGCCCGCCTCGGCCTCGGTCTCGATCCGATCGACCTCGGTCGACGGTACGACGACGACGCCGTGCTCGAGCTTGACGTGGACGGAGCCATCGTCGCCCGCGGTGATGTATCCGCGAACCTGCCGTCCGGACTTGAGTTGCACCACGCCGAGGAAGCCATCGTCGGCCTCGTCGTCCGCGTGCGCGGGCCCTGCCAGGAAGCCCGCGATGGCCGCGACCGCGAGGCCGCGCACGAGCCAGTGGATCCGCTTGCTGTTCTTCATCGGGTCCGTCCCTTCGCTTCCGTCACCTTAGGTTGTCGCTGGGCTCGCTGATCCGGATTCCTGAAACGGATGGCGCCTGAAGGCGCCAAACGAGCCCGCACCTTACGGTGTCACGGGAGTAAACGCAATCATCGGGCCGAAATATGACGTTCTCTGTACCCAGATCCGGGAGTGCCCTCGAGGGGGACCAACCCGGTCGTCAATGTATTGATATGAGCATAGACCCCCCTCACTTCATCGCCTTTTCCTCGAAAGAAACGTAACGAACCCACCGGGAGAATCTTCCGGGCCCGCTGAATACACCCCGCCAGGGGTGCGTTGAACTCCGCGTGCCCCGGAGGGATCGAAGAGGGGCGAACGGAAACCAGGCAATTCGGTTGATTGAGGAGAAACGACGATGAAGAAGGCGATCATGGCTCTGGCGCTCACCCTGGGAATGGTCTCGACCGCGGCCGCCGTCGCGCCGACGGAGGCCCGCGCCGGCGACAACTTCCGGGTCGGGGTGAACGTGAGCACCCGAACCTTCGACTACCGTCACTGCAACGCGTGCCGCCCGGTGGTCAGCTACCAGCGCGTCTACGTTCAGCCCGTCTACCAGGCCCGTCGCGTGTTCGTCGGCTACGACCACTGCGGCAACCCGGTCTATCGGACCCAGAACGTCTGCGTCCGCCGCGGATACTACAAGAACGTCGCCGTGACCCGCTACAGCTGCTCCGGCAGCAGCGCTCGCAACAATCGCCGCTACGACGATCACCGCGGGCAGCGCAGCAACCGCAGCAACCGCGGAAACCGCTTCGGCGTTCACTTCCGCTGGTAAGCCCCTGACGAGGACGAACCCGGACGCGTGAGCGTCCGGCGGAACCGGGCCCGGCCATGCCGAGCCCGGCTCGTCTCATCTCCGGGCGGCGCCCTGACCACCCAATCGAATGCCAAGAGGCCGGCCGACGCCGGCCTCGCCCTTGTACGCGTCGGACGTCGAGGTTCCGACACCCGAGCACTCGACCGGCGAGTCGCCGACGCTCGTTCGGTGTTCGGGCCTGACGCTTCGATGACGTTTCCTCTTCCCCAATCACGGCTTGACACGGTCGCTGGATCTCGGTATCTTTTGTGCTGGCTCATGTCCCAGCCGTCCTGGCCGGGACCGGACGCACCATTACGGCCTCACGAAAACGGATGCGGGTCATGGCAAACGCAGCCAGCTCGTACATTCCGCTGTCGGCGCTCGGCTCCATGATGGACCCGATCGCCCTGCGCGACCCCCGGGGGCGACGCGCGCGTCATCGCGTCACGCTCGGCCCCGACGGCCGTCCGCGGCTCGCGCTCGCCGGCGGTCCGCTCACGATGCGCACGTCGTTTCACGTCACCAAGCGGGACGGCGCGGCGTTCACCGAGCTCACCGGCGACGACAACCCGATCCACCGCGAGGGCGACGTCATCGCGGGCGCCTACACGATCGCTCGCCTCGCGCTGCCGCTCGAGATTCTCCTTCCGGAGATGGCGATCGCGTCGATCGAGTCGACGTTCACCGCCGTCACCTACTACGACCGCCGCACGACCGTGACCGGTCGGCTCTGGGCCGAGGACGACCAGGTCCGCTTCGAGGCGCGCCTCCACCAGGGCGGCCGCGAGAGCGCGATCGTCCGCGCCGGTCTCGTCTACGTCGGTCCGAGTCAGCCGAGCGCGGTGACACCGCGGCTCAAGAAGGACGTCAAGCGCGAGTTCGCGCGGGTTCGTTCCTTCCTGCGCGCCTGCCGGGTTCGTCCGCTCGCTTACTTCCGCAAGCCCTGGGGCCTCGACCTCACCTACCCGACCGCGTTCCTCGCCGCGCTTCCGAGCGGCGAGCTGGTGCGTCGGTTCGAGGGCGGCGCCGGCGGGATGCTCAACCGGCTCTCGCTCGAGTTCGAGCCGGGCCGCAAGGTCGCCCTCGCATCGCACGAGCTGCCCGAGGCCCAGGTCAAGATCCCCTCGCGCCTGCGGAAGACGTTCAACCGCGTCGCGACGCTGATCCGCGCCGGGATCCACACCCTCGGCAGAGGCAACGCCCTCGTCCTCAGCGCCGAGGGAGCCGCCGAGCGCGGCGCCATGGCCTGACCGAGCCCGTCGTCCGACGCCGCCTCGTCCCCGCTCCACCTCGAAGAACGACGCCCGTCGCGCACCGTCGCGGTACGTCCCGCCCGCCTCCCTGACGTTACCCTAAGTCAATTCGGGGGCTAGGCACCAGAACCACAATATTTTGGATTTGGATTGAAGCAACACCCCATGGGGAGTAATCTGTGCGCCAGTGCAGGGGACGAGGGCGCGGGTCGGTGCCCGACGTTATCCTGCACTCCGCACGTCCCGAAACGGGGAGGGTGAGCAAGGAGCTCACCCGCAGGATCGGCTCCAAGGAGCCCAACAACCGCCAGGTCGGGTCCATGCCATCGGCGCCAAGACACCCGGCCTGCATGAGACGACGTTCAAGGAGAACGAGATGGCGGCCAGCCTGAACAAGGTCTTTCTCATCGGCAACCTGACCCGCGACCCCGAGTCCCGCCAGGCGGGCAACTCGACGGTCACGAAGATGGGACTCGCGGTCAACCGCGAGTGGCGCAGCCAGCAGGGCGAGCAGAAGAAGGAAACCTGCTTCCTCGACATCGAGGCCTGGGGTCGGCTCGGCGAGACGTGCTCGCGCTTCCTCTCCAAGGGGCGCAGCGTGTTCATCGAGGGGCGGCTCCGGCTCGACTCGTGGGAGACGCAGGACGGACAGAAGCGAAACAAGCTGATCGTCGTCGCCGAGAGCGTTCAGTTCCTCGGCGGCCGTCGTGACGGCGGCGAGGAGTCCGGCGGTGGCGAGCGCGAGTTCGCCAGCACCGGCTCGCGCGGCAACTACGGCGGCGGCGGCAACGGCGGTGGCGGCGGCGGTGGCGGCGGCGGCGGCGGCGGCTTCGAGAACGGCGGCGGTGGCGGTGGTGGCGGCTGGAACAACGAGCCGATCCAGCAGCGCATGGGCGTCGCCGACGACGAGGTGCCGTTCTAGCCCATCACGACCACGGGCGGGCGCGGCCGCCGGCTTTCCCTTCCTTTGAGGAGAAGGCTCGCAGTCGAACGCCGCCAGGGGGAACGAGCGGAGGCCCGGGATCGACCCGGGCCTCTTCTCTTTGGCCAGCGTCGAGCGTGCGACGGATGATCGGCTTCGCCGATCGATTCCTCACGCAGAGCCCGCAGAGCCTCGACCGGAAACGCAGAGAACGCAGAGAGTCGCCGGCCGTGCGGCGCCTCGGCTCGGTCGATCGTCCCGACGTGCACCTTCGAGCGCCGCAGGACGGCAAGCGCCCCCGAGTTCGGAGACGGACCCCTCTGCGTTCTCTGCGTTTCCTTTGGAACCTCTGCGTCTCTGCGTGAAACAGAGATCGCGTGATCCGAGAACGGGGCGAAGCGCCGATGGTCACCTCCGGTCATCACCCGAGCTCCCCGACCGCCCCCGGGAACATCCTCCGGATCACATCCCCCGCGAGGTAGACGCTCCCCGTCACGACGACGGGGTCGGCGTGCTCGCGCTGCCACGCCTCCGCCGCCGCGATCGCGGCGTCCACGTTCTCCGTCACCGAGACCAGCGCCGCCGCGCGACCCTTCCCGGCGGCCTCGAACGCGGCGCCGACGTCCGCCGGCGCCCGCGCCCGCGGCCCGTCGGTGCGGGTCGCGATCACGGCGGCGGCGATCGGCGCGAGCGCGGCCGCGACGGCGGCGAGGTCCTTGTCGGCGGCGATGCCGACGACGAGCACGGCGCGGCGGCCGGGGAGCACCTCGGCGAACGTGGCGGCCAGCGCGGCGGCGCTCCGCCGGGTGTGCGCCGTGTCGACGATCCAGGGCGCGGGGGCGCCCTCGGGGGTGCGGGGATCGAACCGGGCCGGCCAGCGAACGTCCTTCAGGCCGGCGCGCACCGCCGCGTCGAAGGCCGGGCTCGAGGGATCGAGGCCGAGGGCCGGCGCGACCGTCTCGGCGAGGTGGATGGCGAGGGCGGCGTCGTCGGCGTGATGGCGACCGACGAGGCGGAGCTCGAGCCCGTCACGACGGCCGAGCGGCGTCGAGACGGCGAGCCGGGTGCCCTCGAGCGAGACCGACGTCACCGACGCCTGCAGCCCGCCCACGCCCGGCCCGACGATCGGCACCCCGGCCGCGACCGCGGCCGCGTCGATCGGTCCGCGAGCCGCCGCGTCGGTCTCGAGGGTGGCGATCGGCACGCCGGGCTTCACGATCCCGGCCTTCTCGCGCGCGATCGTCGCGAGGTCCTCGCCGAGGATCTGGGTGTGCTCGAGGTCGATGAGGGTGATCGCCGTCGCGACGGGACGGGCGACCACGTTCGTCGCGTCGAGCCGCCCACCGAGCCCGACCTCGAGGATCGCGAGGTCGACCGCGCGCCGGCGAAAGACGACGAGACCGAGGGCGGTCAGCACCTCGAAGAACGTCGGCATCCGGCCCGCCTCGCCGAGCGCCGTCGCGGTCGGGATCACCTCCTCGAACGCCGCGGCGGCGAGCTCGGCCGCGCGAACCGGCGCGACGTCGATGCGGATCCGCTCCCGGAGGTCGACCAGATGAGGCGACGTGAAGAGCCCGGTCGAGCGTCCCGCCGCGGCCACGATCGCCTCGAGGAGCGCCGCCGTCGTTCCCTTCCCCTTGCTCCCCGCGATGTGGACGACGCGGAGCCCGTCCTGGGGATCGCCGAGCCGGGCGAGGAGGTCCCGGCACCGGGTCGGATCGAGGGCGGCCGCGGCGGAGCCGGGAATCCCGAGACGCTCGTAGTTGGTCTGGCCGTGGAGCCAGACGAGGAGGTCGTCGTAACCGGTCGCGCTCGTCATGAAGGCGCGATCGTAACCACGGCCGAGCGAAGGCGGCAACGCGAACCGAGGTGGGGTTGACCGGCCCCTCCTGTTAGGTTATTATTTGGCCTGTCGTCCGGCCCCGCCGGCGCCGAGCCCAGGAGACCCCATGCGCCCGCTGATCGGAATCGAGTGCGACCACGTCGAGGAGCGTCGCGATTACTTCAAGACCTACTCGGCCTACGTCGACGCGGTCTGGGAGGCCGGCGGCGCCCCGATCCTCGTCCCCAGCCTTCCGGAGCCCGACTACCTCGACGGCGTCGTCGATCGCCTCGACGGGATCGTCCTCATCGGAGGCGACGACATCGACGCGGTCGAGTTCGGCCAGGAGCTCCACCCCGAGGCGACCCTCGTGAGCCGCCGGCGTTACGACGCGGGCCGCGGCCTGGTCGACCGGATCCTCGCCCGGCGGCTGCCCTGCCTGGGGATCTGCTACGGCACGCAGCTCATCAACGTGGCGCTCGGCGGCGACGTGATCCAGCACCTCCCCGAGGCGCGCCCGGACGCTCTGCCGCACTTCGGCGTGCGTGACGACGGACGTCGCGGACCGACCCGACATGCCGTGCATCTGGCGGAGGGCTCGGCGCTGCGGGCGGCGATCGGCGCGTCGGAGGCCGAGGTCGCCTCGATGCATCATCAGGCCATCGGCCGCCTCGGCCGGGGCCTGCGGGCCACGGCGACCGCCCCGGATGGTATCGTGGAGGCGGTCGAGCTCGAGGCCGGCTCCGGGTTCCTCGTCGCGGTCCAGTGGCATCCCGAGATCCAGCGAGGGGACCCGGCCGGCGGGCCGGTGTTCGCCGCGCTGATCGAGGCCGCCCGCACGGTCGACAGCGGCGTGAGCGCGGGCTGATCGGAACTCACGCGCCGCGTCGCGGGTGAGAGACGCGGGCGGGAAGGAACGGGGCGACCCGGAGGCGAGAGGCATGTTCTACCAGGCGAAGAGCGATCCCGGGGCCGTCTCATCGGGTGAGAAGCGTCGCATCGTCTTCCTCCTCATCGCGCTCGGATTCCTGGCCTGGTGGGTCTTCAGCAGCTTGCTGAGCCTGCCCGATCCCGACGCGCCCGACTCGGCGACGGAGGCTCCTCCCGAGGCCGGGGGCCCGGTCAACGTCTCGTTCGAGCGAGCGCGCCTCATGCTCGAGGACGGCGAGACGGCCGACACGGTCAAGCACAAGATCGAGGCCGAGGAGGCGGCGACCTCGTCGGCTCCCGAGACGCCCGAGCCCGACCCGATCGCGCCCTTCGTGGAGAACCGCGACGTCCTCGCGACCGTCGAGGACCGCAAGGTCGACGTCATCGAGGACGACGCCTACTACTACCTGCTCCACCAGGTCGCGAGCCTCTCGGATGACGAGATCGCGAAGCTCGCCGACGGCAAGATCGGCTTCGACCAGCTCAAGGCCGACCCCGCCGCGTATCGCGGGAAGTTCGTCACCGTGCGTGGTCGGCTGCTCAACTCGTGGCAGGAGGTCACGAACCGCTGGCCGAACAAGGCGAACGCGCCCTGGATCTGGATGTTCACCCTCCTCGACGGGAACAAGCCGATCCGGGTGGCCGTCCTCGACAAGGAACGGGAGTACGTCGTCGGATCTCAGGGCGGCGAGCCGGTCGAGGTGACGGGCGCGTTCTTCAAGGTCCACGCCTACCTCTCGGAGAGCGAGGAGAACACGCAGCCCTTCGAGATGCCGTTCATCATCGCGCGGCGGGTCCGGCCGATCCGGGGACCGACGTTCATCGAGTCCTACCCGTACGGCACGGCCTACACGGCCGTCGGGGCGATCGCCCTCACCGCCCTCGTCCTCGCGATCGCGCTCTGGCGCGGCAAGAAGGCGTCGGCCGAGCTCGATCGCCAGCTCCTCGAGAAGCGCAAGGCGCGCTTCCTCAAGGGCAAGGGCGCCACGAGCGGTCGAAACCCGAGCGGCCCCGACCCAGGAGCACCTGGCGGGACGGACGCGCCGGCGACCGGTTCGGGCACGGGCACCGCCACCGAGACGTCGACCGCCACCGCGACGGCCACGGAGACCGCGACGGCGACCGCGACGGGGACGGAGACGAGCGACGCGAAGCCCGACGCCGCGCCGAGCGAGACCGCACCCGACGCCGCCCCGACGACCGAGCCGACCGGCGAGACGAAGCCGACCGGCGACGAGGCGCAGGGCGCGTGAGCGCGGGAGGCGCGCCCGACGCGTCGGCTCCCGGATCGGTCCGGATCACCGTCGATCTCGGCGCGCGGAGCTATCCCGTCGTGGTGGCGCCCGACGCCGGCGCGGCGCTCGCGGCGCGCGTCGCGCAGCTCGACTGCAGCGGCGCCGTCGTCGTCACCGACGAGTCGGTCGGAGCGCTCCACGAGGCCCGCGCGACCGGGCCGCTCGCGGACGCGGGCCACCCCGACGCGCCCGTGATCCGGGTCCCGGCCGGCGAGGCGAGCAAGTCGCTCGACGCGGCCGGCCGCGTCCTCGAGGCGATGCGGCGCGCCGGCCTCGATCGGCGCGGCCTCGTCGTCGCGCTCGGCGGCGGCGTCGTGGGCGACCTCGCCGGCTTCGCCGCGGCGATCTACCTGCGCGGCGTCGACGTGATCCAGGTGCCGACGACCCTGCTCGCCCAGGTCGACAGCTCGGTCGGCGGAAAGACGGCGGTCAACCTCCCCGCCGGGAAGAACCTCGTCGGCGCGTTCCATCAGCCGCGCGGGGTGTTCGTCTCGACCGAGGTGCTCGCGAGCCTCCCCGCGGGCGAGTTCACGAGCGCCTTCGGCGAGATCGTGAAGTACGGCCTCATCAGCGAGACGGGCCTCTTCGAAGGGCTCGAGCGCGACCCGGCCCCGGCCCTCGCCCGCGACCCGAGAGCTCTCACCCAGGTGATCGCGACGTGCCTGCGCGCCAAGGCGGCCGTCGTCGCCGCGGACGAGCGCGAGGGCGGGGCGCGCGCGATCCTCAACGTCGGCCACACCGTCGGCCACGCCCTCGAGGCGCTCACCGGCTACGTCCGGTACCGGCACGGCGACGCGGTCGCGATCGGCAACGTCTACGAGGCGCGCCTCTCGGCCGTCCTCGGTCTCGCCAGCGACGACCTCGCCGGACGCGTCGAGGCGCTCGAGCGTCGCCTCGGCCTGCCCGTCGATCCCGACCCGTTCGATCCCGACGCGGCGCTCGTCGCGATGCGCGGCGACAAGAAGGCGGTCGGCGGCCGGCTCCGCTTCGCCCTGCCGTGCGCCGTCGGGCGGTCCGAGATCGTGGACGACGTGTCGCCGGAGACCGTCCGGCGCGTTCTCGCGGCGGGCTAGGCACCTCCGAGGCGACCGATCGGTCAGGCGAAACCCGCGCGGCATCGCGGACGTGGTCCCAGACGAAGAGGCCCCGAGCCCGACCGTCCGGAGACCGCAGATGAACACGCCCCTGCCGACGCCCCCGCCGGCGACACCCCCGCCGCCGCCGCTGACCTCCCCGGCGACCGACGCCGCGTCGCCCGAGGCGGCGATCCTCGACGCCGTCAGCCTGATCCTCGTTCCCGGCCTCGGCCCGGCACGGTGCCGCGAGCTCACCGCCGCGTGCGGGTCGGCGGGCGCCGTCATCGCCGCGGGCGCCGAGGTCGCCGCCCGGGTCGCCCGGCTCCCCAGGACCGCGCTCCGTGCCCTCGAGTCACCGGACGCGCTCCGCGCGGCGGCGCGCACCGAGCTCCAGCGGCTCCGCGCCCGGGGCCTGATCGTCATCACGCCGACCGACGCCCGCTACCCCGGCCTCCTCCACGCGATGCCCGATCCGCCGCTCGCCCTCTTCGTCCGCGGCGAGCTGCGGCCGGACGACGCCCTCGGCGTCGCGATCGTCGGCGCCCGGGCCGCGACCGCCTACGGCCGCCGGGTCGCCGAGCGCCTCGGCGCGGAGCTCGCCGACGCGGGCGTCACCGTCGTGAGCGGCCTCGCCCGCGGGGTCGACGGGGCGGCCCATCGCGGCGCCCTCGCCGCGGGCGGTCGGACGCTCGCGGTGATCGGCAGCGGCCTCGGGCGGGTCTACCCGCCCGAGCACGGCGACCTCGCCGCCGAGATCGCCGACGGTCGGGGAGCGATCATCTCCGAGCTGCCGCTCGACGCGCCGCCGCGGCGCCACCACTTCCCGATCCGGAACCGGGTCGTCGCGGGCCTCGTCCGCGGCGTCGTGGTCGTCGAGGCTGGCCCGCGCTCGGGCGCGCTCATCACCGCGCGCCTCGCCGCCGAGCTCGGCCGCGAGGTGCTCGCCGTCCCCGGCCCGGTCGACGACGAGCACTTCGCCGGCAGCAACGACCTCCTCGTCGCCGGCGCCGGCCTCTGCCGCTCGGCCCGCGACGTCCTCGACGCCGTCCGCGCGTTCGGCGAGCCCGTCCCGGCCATCGAGCGAGACGTCGACGAGCGCCTCCTCGGCGTCCCCGGCGCCACGGCGACGCGGCCGCGGAGCGGGGCGCAACGCGGGGCGCGCGGACGTCGTCCGAGCGCGGGGCTGGGAGGAGAGCTCTGCGCCCTGCTGTCGACCGACGACCCCGTCCACACCGACGAGCTGGTCCGCCGCACCGGACGCCCCGCGAACGAGGTCGCCCTCGCCCTCCTCGACCTGTCGCTCTCGGACGAGGCGCGCGAGGTCGGTCAGGATCGATGGACGCTCGCGTGAGCACGGCCTGAGCGCGGCCGTGGGCTCGCCTTCGGCGAGCAGGATGTCACCACGGAGACACGGAGGGCACGGAGGAGCTTCGGAGGCGCCAGATCTCCGTCGAAGGACGGACGGACGAACGGACGGGCCAGCCAGACCGGGACGAGCTCCTCGCGTCTTTCTCCGTGGACTCTCCGTGCCCTCCGTGTCTCCGTGGTGCCATCCTCTTTTCGCCGAAGGCGAAGCGAGCGAGCCGCTCTACCAGGAGGAGATCCAGGTGACGCCTTCGATGACGAGGCAGAAGCCGATCATGCCGATCACCAGCGTCACGAAGAGGCGGAACGAGCCCGTCGCGATCGATCGGGGCGAGTCGTCGCGGATCGCCGCGCAGACGACCGAGGTGACGTAGCAGACGACGAGGAAGAGCGCGATGCTCAGGCCGAGGTTCACGACGACTCTCCCTCGGCGCCGGCCGGCGCCTTCTCTTCGGTGGTCTCGGTCTCGCTGTCGGCCGCGTCGCCGGGCCCGGCCTCGGTCGCAGCCGGCGCCGCGTCCGGAGGCTCCTTCTTCGATTCTGGCGCGGCCTCGGTCGGCGGGGCCGCGGCGCTGCTCTCGGCGCCGTCCTTCCCCTCGCCGTCCCGGCCCTCGCGCGGCCCCTCCTTCGCCCAGAGGAACGCGTCGAGCAGGACGAGGTAGTTGAGCAGGCCGGCGACCGTCGTGAAGAGGATCCCGGTGTCGATCTTCGGCACCTGCTCGGGATCGGGCGTGACCACCTCGGCGCCGCGCTGCATGAGGACGATGATCACCGTCGGCAGGCCGAGCCCGAGCTGGCCGACGAAGGCGAACGGATGCTCGTCGGGCGAGATCGCGTTCTCGCGGGCGTAGAGCAGGCCGACGGCGTAGGTCGTCCCGAGGACGAGGAAGAAGAGGAGCCCCTTCGCCGCCCGCCCGACCGTTACGTGGCCGAGCCCCGGCACGAGCCAGCCGAGGATCAGCGTGGCCATGAGATGGAGCGGGTCGAAGCCGAGGGACTCGCCGTCCCCGTCCTTCGCGGGCTCTCGCTCGGGACCGGTCGTCACGCCGGCTCCCCCTCGTCGGACTTCGTCGCGGCCCCGATGTCGCCCGCCGTCTCGTCCGCCGCGTCTCCCGAATCGGCCGCGTCGGCGGCTTCGGCGGCGTCCGCCTCGGACGGCGGTCCCCCGAGGATCGCCTTGCGACGCTTCGCCGCGTCGACCGTCCCGGTCCCCATCTGGCGTTCCTTCTCGAGGTCCATGTGGAACTGCTCGCCGAGGTAGGCCTCGCGCGCGCGCTTGTCCTGGAGAATCTCCTCGGGGCTGCCCGACACGAGGAGGCGACCGCTCGCCATGATGTGAACTCGGTCCGCGATCGCAAGCGTTTCGCGGACCTGATGGTCGGTCATCAGGATGGTGATCCCGTGGTCCTTCAGCCGCCGGACGATCTCCTGGATCTCGGCGACCGCGATCGGGTCGATCCCGGTGAACGGCTCGTCGAGCAGGATGATCCGCGGCCGCGGGATCAGGCAACGGGCGATCTCGAGTCGGCGCGTCTCGCCGCCCGAGAGGTAGCGGGCCGGGCTCTTGCGGACGTGGGTCAGGCCGAACTCCTCGAGCAGCGCGTCGCGGCGCCTGCGGCGTTCGGCCCGACTCGGCTCGACGAACTCGAGGATCGCCATGAGGTTGTTCTCGGCGGTCAGGCCGAGGAAGATCGAGTGCTTCTGGGGCAGATACCCCATCCCCGCCCGCGCCCGACGGTGGAGCGGCCAGCTCCCGACGTCGGTCCCGTCGAGGAGTACCTCGCCGGCGTCGGGGCGGACGAGGCCGTTCGTCATCCGGAACGTGGTCGTCTTTCCGGCGCCGTTCGGGCCGAGCAGGACGACGACCTCGCGCTCCTCGACGTGGAAGCTGACCCCGTTCACCACCGGGCGGCCCCGGTAGATCTTCTTGAGCTCGCGCACCTCGAGGAGGCGGGTGGCGCGGCCGCTGGGGCTTCTCTTCGCCGTCTCGGTCAATGCGCTCACCAGCGGGCCGCTCGCTTCCTTCGGGACTCGCTCATTTGATCATCTTGAAGTCGAAGATCGGCCAGAAGACGGTGAACGCCCGGCCGACGATGTACGAGCGCGGCACGCCGGGCTTCGACCACTTCCGGCTGTCCTGGCTGTTGGGGCTGTTGTCGCCGAGGACGACGAACTCGTCCGGTCCGATGTCGAACACGTCGCGGCTGATGCCGTTGGTCGTGTAGTAGACGTCGCGCTGGATCGTCACGTTCTCGAACACGGCCCCGTCGCCGCGCACCCCGAGGCGCACGCCCGAGTCGCGGGTCGTCGTCTTGTCGGGGTCGTTCGGGACGATGTAGCCCCAGGGAAACGTCTCGACCGACAGGACGCGCTTGCCGTCGACGCTCGCCCGCACCCGGTCGTCGATGTTCTCGAGGACGACCCGGTAGCTTCGCTTCGCCTCGAGCTTGAGCGCCTCGTTCTGGGTGCCGGTCTTCGCCCGGCCATCAATGAGGAGCGCCGTCTGGGCGAGCTCGTCCGGGCCCGTCCCTCGAAGGAAGAGCCGGTAGCTCCGGTCGTCCTCGCGGATCTCGACCATCACGCCGCCCTCGGGCCCGTTCATCGTGACGTCGAGGGTCACCCGGAGGTCGCCGACGGTGTGGCGGCTCGAGCCGCCGCCGAAGTCGTCGCGGCTGTTGTAGGCGTAGAAGTCGTCGATCTCGCGGCTGTAGTCGACCCAGCTCTCGCGCGGCCCGACGGCGTCGCACTCGAGCCGCGTGAACTCGCTGATCGGGATCTTGCCCTCCACGACCTTCTCGACGTTCCAGCTCTGGTCGTAGGTGTCCCAGGGCGGCGTCCGGCCCTTCCGCTCCTCGACCGAGCTCATGTCGTAGACGGGCTGGAGGAGGATCTCCTGGACGTGGCGCGGCTTGGTGACGATCTCGTCGAACGTCTCCTCGGAGACGCCGCCTTCTCCCCCGTCGACCGTCCGGGTCCGCCGGACGTAGACGTCGCCGTCGCGCAGCACCATCGTCTCGCCCGGCAGGCCGATCACGCGCTTGATGAACGTCTTCGCCGGGTCGGCCGGGTTCTTGAAGACCATCACCTCGAAGCGGCGCGGATCGCGGAACTTGTAGACGAACTTGTTGACGAGGATCTTGTTGCCGCCGCGCACCTCGGAAGGCGTGACGCCGAGGTCGAACGCGAACCCGCAGATGCAGTCGGGTCGGAGGATCGTCGCGATCCGCGGGTTGGTCCTCTCCCGGTCGGCCTGGTCGACCTTGACCTTCTCGCCGCACTCGGTGCAGTCGACGTGGGCGACGCCGTTGTGGAACTCGTTGCTCTGGATCGTCCGCTCCTCGACGTGACCGCATCCCTCCTTCTGGCAAGCGGCGGTGACCCGGATCGCGTCGCGTCCGATCCCCTGGAAGTCGCGCCAGATCCCGTCCTCGTCCGGCTCGGGGAACGCGACGGCGAAGTCGTAGCCGCAGTTGGGGCAGTCGGCGTCGACGTGCAGCCCCTTGAGGGTCGGCGCCATCGAGCCGGTCGGGATCACGAACGCCTCCATCGCGAAGTGACGGATGATCACCGCGAGGACGATCGCGACGACGACCGCCTCGATGTTCTCCTGGACCCAGCCGACCTTCGTCCCGTCGTCGTCGTCCTTCTTCTCGTCCGCCTCGCCCGCCTCACCCGTCTTCTTCTCGGGCGCGGCCGGCTCGGATGCGGCGTCGGGCGCGTCGGCCGTCGCCGTCGCGGCGGCGGGCTCGGGCGAGCTCCCGGCCTCGGGCGTCGTCTCGGACGTCTCCGGCGGGGCCTCGGCGGGATCGGTTCGCTCGTTCTCGCTCATCGGCCGCCTACTTCTTGCCCTTCTTGGTGTCGTCCTCGCGAGCGAGGACCGACATGAACGCATCCTGGGGGATCTCGACGTTGCCGACGCTCTTCATCCGGCGCTTGCCCTCCTTCTGCTTCTCGAGGAGCTTGCGCTTGCGGGTGATGTCGCCGCCGTAGCACTTGGCCGTGACGTTCTTCCGCATCGGCTTGATCGACTCGCGCGCGATCACCCGCCCGCCGAGCGCCGCCTGGAGCGGCACCTCGAACATGTGGCGCGGGATCTCCTTCTTGAGCCGGCGGATCAGCTCCTTGCCCCGGCGAAACGCCTCGTCGCGATGCACGATCGCCGAGAGGGCGTCGACCGGGACGCCGGCCACCAGGATGGAGAGCTTCACCAGATTCGCCGCCTCGTAGCCCGTCAGCTCGTAGTCGAGGGTCGCATACCCCCGCGTCGCGCTCTTGAGACGGTCGTAGTAGTCGAAGATCACCTCGGCGAGCGGAAGATCGTAGGTGAGGATCACCCGGGCCTCGCTCAGGTACTCGGTCGCGACGTAGCGTCCACGCTTCTCCTCGTGGAGCTTCATCACCGCGCCGATCGACTCGGACGGAACGACGACGGCGGCCCGGACCATCGGCTCGCGCACCTCCGCGAGCTCGCCGCCCTCGGGGAGCTCGGCCGGCGTGCGGATCACGGTGACCGAGCCGTCGATCCTGACGACCTCGTAGCTGACGGTCGGCGCGGTCTGGACGAGCGAGAGGCCGCTCTCCCGCTCGATCCTCTCCTGCACGATCTCCATGTGCAAGAGCCCGAGGAAGCCGCAGCGGAAGCCGAAGCCGAGCGCCTCGGACGTCTCGGGCTCGAAGATGAACGAGCTGTCGTTGAGCTGGAGCCGGTCGAGCGCCTTGCGCAGGGCCGTGAAGTCGGACGCCTGGGTCGGGTAGAGACCGCAGTAGACCATCGGGATCGGCGGCTTGTAGCCGACGAGCGGCTCGATGCCCTCGGACCGCTTCGCGAGGGTGACCGTGTCGCCGACGCTCACGTCGGCGAGCGTCTTGATCCCGGCCGTGAAGAAGCCGACGTCGCCGGTCCGGAGCTCGCCGACCGACGTCGGCTTCGGCCGCCACTGGCCGACGTCGAGCACCTCGTGCTCGTTCCCGGTCGCGAGCATCTTGACCTTGTCGCCCTTGCGGATCACCCCGTCGCGCACCCGGACGTAGATCACGACGCCGCGATAGTCGTCGTAGGTGGCGTCGAAGACGAGCGCCCGGAGCGGTCCATCGGTGTCGCCGGTCGGCGCGGGCACGACCTCGATCACCTTGGCGATCACCTCGCGGACGCCCTCGCCCGTCTTCGCGCTGACCCGCAGGATCCCGGTGCTGTCGATCCCGAGGACGTGGTCGATCTCGAGGGCGACCGCCTCGGGCTGCGCGCCCGGGAGGTCGCACTTGTTGAGCACGGGGATGATCTCGAGCCCCGCCTCGACGGCGAGGTAGGCGTTCGCGACCGTCTGCGCCTCCACGCCCTGCGCGGCGTCGACGAGCAGGATCGCGCCCTCGCACGCCGCGAGGCTCCGGCTCACCTCGTAGGAGAAGTCGACGTGGCCCGGCGTGTCGATCAGGTTGATGTCGTAGGCCTCGCCCTCGTGCTCGACCCGCAGCGCGACCGCCTTGGCCTTGATGGTGATCCCGCGCTCCCGCTCGAGGTCCATGTCGTCGAGGAGCTGATCGCGCGCCTCGCGCTTGGACACCGCGCCGACCTGCTCGAGAATGCGGTCGGCCAGCGTCGACTTGCCGTGGTCGACGTGCGCGATGATGCAGAAGTTTCGGGTGCGGCTGAGGTCCACGGGCGTCCGGTTCCGGAAGGGTCGGGAGAGTGAGTGAGTGAGTGAGTGAGTGAGTGAGTGAGTGTCAGGCCTCGCCGAGCGCCGCGCGCAACGCCGGCTCGATCGCCCGGAGGGCACGCCCCCGATGACTCATCGCATCCTTTTGGTCGGATTCGAGCTCCGCGAAGGTCTGTCCGTGTTCCGGAAGGACGAACCAGGGATCATATCCGAAGCCCGCGTCGCCGCGAGGCTGCCGACCGATGATGCCCTCGCAGACGCCCTCGGCCGAGGCGACCACGCCGCGGCCCGGGACGGCGAGCGCCATCACGCAACGGAAGCGCGCGCTGCGTCGATCATCGGGTTGCTCGGCGAGGGCCTCGGCAAGCTTCGCGTTGTTGGCGGCGGTCGCGCCGGCGCCCTCGACGCCCGAGAATCGCGCGCTGAAGACGCCGGGCGCCCCGGCGAGGGCGTCCACCTCGAGCCCGCTGTCGTCGCCCAAAGCGACCTTCCCCGTGGCGTTTGCGACGGTGATCGCCTTCTTGGACGCGTTCTCGAGGTAGGTCTCGCCGTCCTCCACGATGTCCCCGATCCCGTCGTCGTCGGTGAGCGTACGCACCGAGGCCTTGAGTGGCTTGAGGATACGTCGGATCTCCTCGGCCTTGCCGGGGTTCCTCGTCGCGACGACGAGCTCGGAGGGGGGAGGAGCGATGCGTTCCACGAGATTGAAACCAAATCCTACCCAGCGGGTTGGAAGGTGTAAAGCATGACGGGATCGGAACCGGGACGACCGGGCGGGCTGCGTTCTTGACCCCCCCAAACCCCGGGCTTATCATGGGATCCTGCCACAACAGGCCCCGTGCCCGGGATCGAGCCGAACGCACTCGATCGGTGGTGAAGGGAGCCCGGATGCGAGCGCCCCTCGCGACGTCTCGACGACCGACCCCACCCTCCGGACGATCCGGCGTGGTCGGCCCTCTCCCAGCGCTGGTCGCCCTCCTCGTATCCACCGCCCTTCCGACGTTCGCCGCGGCCGACATCGTTCATCTCCGGAGCGGTGGCCAGCTCGAGGGCGAGGTCGAGAAGGACGGCGACTTCGTCAAGGTCGCCCTCCGTCCCGGCATGGTCGTCGCGATCCCCAAGGGCGACGTCGTCCGGATCGACGCCAAGCCCAGCGCGCGACAGGCCTTCGAGCAGCGATTCGCCGCACTCAAGCCCTACGACGCCGAGGGGTTCTTCAAGCTCGCCCTCGACTCGGACGCCGCGGGCCGCAAGGACGACGTGAAGCAGGCCGCCGAGGCGGCCATCGGCGCCGATCCGGACCACGCGGGCGCCCGCGAGCTGCTCGGGCAGGTCTCGGTCGACGGCGAGTGGATCGACCGCGACGAGGCGCAGCGCCGCGCCGGAAAGCTCCTCTACGCCGGGCGCTGGGTGACCGAGGCCGAGAAGGTCGCGCTCGAGACCAAGGTGCACGGGCGGGAGAGCCGCAAGCTCGTCCGGAACCTCCTCCGGGAAGGCCGCCGCGGATCGAACCCCGAGACCGCGGTCGCGATCTGGGAGCGGCTCCTCGACCTCGCCCCGGATCCGGCGGCCGGCTCCGCTCTCCGGAGCGCGCTCGGCACCGATCCGTACGAGGAGAGCCGCCGCATGGCCGCGGGCGTGCTCCGCGCGTGGCCCGGCGACGCGACGGCGGAGGCGCTCATCGACGCGGCCCTCGACGACGACGACACCGCCGTTCGCGAGGTGGCGTCGATCTCGCTCCATCTTCTCCGGAGCAAGGACGCGGCGAAGAAGATCTTCAAGGTCTTCCTCAACACCCGCAACGACGACCAGCGACGCCGCGCGGCCGACACGCTCGTCATTCTCCGCTGCAAGGAGACGGTCGAGCCGCTGATCTACGCCCTCTACAAGTCCGAGACGGTCCGCCGTGAGGTCAGCGTCCGCGGGCGCCAGCGAGGCGACCAGGACAGCTACTTCATGGGGCTGGTGAAGCGCGAGACGCGCCGGGTCACCGACTACCGGTTCGACCGACTGGCGCGAGACGTCCTCATCGGTATCACTGGAGTCAACTTCGATTACGCGAAGGGCGACTGGCTCGCCTGGTGGGATGAGACCCACGAGTCGTTCGGCGACTTCATGCAGGTCGCCGGCGAGGAGCCCGAGCCGCCCGAGGATGACACGACTGGTGACGGCCCGACGGGATCGACGAGCCCGGATGCCGACGAGTGAACCACGCGCCCATGCGCCGAGCACGCTCCCGGTGACGGTCGGGCGCGCTGCCCTCTCTCCCCGATCATGACCATCGCCGCCGCCGACCTCCTCTTCGCAACGGTCGCGCACGCCTACGGCGTCGTCGATCTCGAGAACCTCGCCGCCGCCCTCCGCGAGACGTCGGAGGAGCCCGAGAGCGACAACGGCGACGGCGGGGCGACGATCACCACCGCGGACGACGAGAAGATCCAGATCCCGCCGCTCGGCCGTGCCCTCGTCACGACGAAGCGGCTCCGCCCGACGCGCGCGGCGGACGTCGGCGAGGCGACCGACATCGTCCGCCTCCTCCGCGATGAGACCGTCTACGGCTCGGTCCTGCTCCGCAACGGGTTCGCCCGCGAGGAGCACCTCGACAGCGCGCTCGAGGTCGCCCGCCGCGAAGGCCTCAAGCGTCGCCTCGGCGAGATCCTCGTCTCGCAGGGACAGATCACTCAGGCGACCCACGACGAGGCCCAGGCGCTCGTCGACGGGTTCCTTGGCACGCTCGACTCGCGCGCCGTCGACCTCGCCGCGGCCGTCCCCTGGGCCGAGTCGCCGAGCCCCGAGGTGGTCGCCCGCCTCGAGGTGGTCCTCGGCGAGGTCGCGAGCCGGATCGACTTCATCTCGCGCGAGCAGATCGAGGCGACCCGAAAGGCGCGGCGCACCGCGCAGACCGCCAAGGAGGTCGCCGCCCAGGTCAAGGAGGATCTGCGACGGCGCGCGTCCGGCGCCGCGGACGCGGCCCCGACCGAGTCCGCCCGCGCGACCGACGAAGCCCCGGCGCCCGCGCTCCCGAGCGAGCCGGCCGCCCCCGAGCCAGCCGCGCCCAAGCCCGAGCCCGCCGCGGCGGCCGCGGTGCCCCCGGCCGCCGCGCCGCCGGCCCCTGCCGCCCAGGGTGGCGGCGACGCGGCCCGGGCCGCGGCTCACGCCGTCGCCCAGACCGAGGCGCCCGCGCCGTCCGCGCCGAAGCCGGCCGACGAGGGCGGCGCCGCCGCCGCGGCCGCCGCGTCGAGCGCCAAGGAGCCCATCCCCGGCTACGAGCTCGTCGAGAAGCTCGGCCAGGGGGCCATGGGCGCGGTCTTCAAGGCGACGAAGAAGGACATCGGCATCACGGTCGCGCTCAAGGTGCTCAAGCCCGACCTCGCCGAGGACGAGGAGTTCGTCGAGCGGTTCCAGCGCGAGGCGCGCAGCGTCGGCCAGCTCAACCACGCGAACATCGTCAAGTGCTACGACTTCGGCAAGGCGAACCGGACGACGCCCGACGGCAAGGCGCAGACCCTCTACTACTACGCGATGGAGCACGTCGACGGGGAGACCCTCGGCAACATCCTGAAGGAGAAGGGCCCCATCCCCGAGAAGGTCGTCCTCAGCGTGAGCCGCCAGGTGGCCGCGGCGCTCGAGCACGCGTGGCAGCGCGGCATCGTCCACCGCGACATCAAGCCCGAGAACATCATGCTGACCCGCGATCGGGTCTCGAAGCTGACCGACCTCGGCCTCGCGAAGAAGACCGAGCAGGACAACACGCTCACCATGACGGGCGTCGTGATGGGCAGCCCCGCCTACATCTCGCCCGAGCAGGCGACCGGCCAGCGCGAGCTCGACTGCCGGAGCGACATCTACTCCCTCGGCGCGAGCATCTACCACATGCTCACCGGCAACGTCCCCTACGATGGCGAGACGCCGCTCCAGGTGATGCTGAAGCACATGAACGACCCGATCCCCGACCCGCGCGACGTGATCCCCGCGATCTCGTCGCACACGGTCGAGCTGGTCAACAAGATGCTCGCGAAGAAGCCCGAGCAGCGTCACCAGGACCACGGCGAGGTGGCCGCCCACATAGCGCAGATCGAGGCGATCCTCTCCGGCGCCGCCGCCCCCTCGCCCACCCCGCGGAGCTCGGCCGGGGATGCGTCCGGATCGCTGCCGGCGCCGGCGGCGCAGAACGTCCTCGGCGAGGTCGGCAAGCAGCCGCCCCCGGCGATGGCGGGCGGCGCCGCCGCCGCGGCCGCGTCCTCGGCGCCGAGGCTCGGCGAGACGCCCGCGGGCCCGCCGCTCTCGCGATCGCTCCAGGACGGCCCGATGAAGATCACGCCCCGGCGCCCCGCATCGCAGCGCAAGCCGGCGACCCCCTCCGAGCAGAGCGACACGTCCGACGACGGCGGCGAGGACAAGGACCGCCGCCGCGAGATCGGCGAGCGCCTTCGCTCCCGGAAGCGCTCCCGCCGCTCGTAGCGAGCCGCTCGGCCCCGAGCCCGGTTGAGGCGCTCCGGCTCCCCTGTCACGATGGCGACAGGAGCGAGCCGTGCCCCCGCCGTCCCCGTCCGCCGAGCCTGGCCCGTCCGCGGCCGACCGCGCTCTCGGTGAGCGCCTCGTCGCGGACGGTCACCTCACCCGCGTCCAGCTCGAGGTGTGTCTCCGGCTCTGCGCCCGGCCCGACCCCGACCGAAACCACCCCAGTCTGGCGGCGATCCTGCACCGCCAGGGCTTCACCGCGGCTGCGGCCGCGCCCGGCGTGGCGGCGACGGCGGCCGAGCGGGCCGAGCTTCCGACGATCGCCGAGCGGCCGGCGGCCGTCGGGCCCCGCCCCCCGGCGAACGCCACGACGAACGCCGCCGCCGACGCCGGCAAGACGATCGATCGCTACGTCGTCATCGACGAGCTCGGGCGCGGCGGGATGGGCGTCGTCTACCGCGCCTACGATCCGAACCTCGACCGCGAGGTCGCCGTCAAGCAGATCCGGAACGCGGCCGCGTTCGGCGAGTCCGAGGCGCTCGTCCGATTCCACCGCGAGGCGAAGCTCGTCGCGCGGCTCCGCCACCCGGCGATCGTCTCGGTCTACGAGGCGGGCGAGCACGACGGCCTCCCGTTCATCGTGATGGACTTCGTCCGCGGGCGGAGCCTCTCCGAGATCTTCCGAGCCCGGTCGATGCCGCCGCCCGAGCTCGCGCGGGTCGTCGCGACGCTCGCGCGGGCGCTCCAGCACGCCCACGACCACGGCGTGATCCATCGCGCCGTGAAGCCGGCGAACGTCCTCCTCGACGAGGACGGCGAGCCGCGCCTGCTCGACTTCGGTCTCTCGCGCGATCAGGGGGCGGGCTCGATCACCTCGCCCGACCTGGTGATCGGGTCGCCGAACTTCATGGCCCCCGAGCAGGCCGACCCGTCGCTCGGACCGATCGACCCCCGCACCGACGTGTGGGCGCTCGGCGGCGTCCTCTACCACGGCCTCTGCGGCGCCCTGCCGTTCCAGGGCGAGAGCCCGGCCCAGGTGATCAAGCGGGTGCTCCTCGACGATCCCGTCCCGCCCGCGGAGGTCGCCCCCGGCGTGCCGGCCGGCCTCTCCGCGATCGCGCTCCGGTGCCTCGAGAAGGACGCCGCCCGGCGCTATCCGAGCGCGGCGGCCGTCGCCGAAGACCTCGACGCGGTCCGCGAGGGCCGGCGCCCCTCGCGCTCGTCGTCGTCGGGACGCGTTCGCGCGCAGCGTCCCGGATCGCGGTCGGGCCGTCGCTCCGACCGGGCCGCGCGGGCCGACCCGACCGACCCGCGCGGCCCCGGCGCCGCGCCGATCCTCGCGGCCGTCGGCGGCGGGCTGCTCATCCTGCTCGTTGCCATCGCGCTCCTCGGCGGCGGTCGCGCCGAGACGCCGGCCGACCGATCCACGGACGACGCCCCCGCGCTCTCGACGGGCGCGCCGACGACGCGCGCTCCGGCCGCGGCCGACGATGCGCCGACGCCCGCGTCGATCGAGCTCACCATCGACGCGCCCGCCGACGGCGCGGTGCTCTCGCGCGCGTTCGTCGTCCACGGTCGCGCTCCGGGCGCATCGATCGTCGAGGCGGCCGGCGCGTCCGGTCCGGTCGACGCCGACGGCGTCTTCCGCCTCGAGATCGCAGTCGCGGGCGGCGACGGCGAGCGCGCCCTGCCGCTCCTCGCGCGCGCCGCGGACGGTGGCGAGGCGCGCCGGAGCGTGACCATCGTCATCGACGCGACGCCCCCGGCGATCGCGCTCGAGACGCCGGCCGACGCCGGCGCGGTCGTCGGCCGGAGCCTGCGCGTGCGGGGGCGGGTCGACGATGCCCACCCCCGCGCGCTCCGGATCGGTCCGGCCGGCGCTCCGCGGACGGGCGACGCCGAGCTCGCCCTCTCGCCCGACGGGCGATTCGATGCGACCGTCTCGCTCGCCGACGGCGCCGATGGCGAACGGACCCTCGTCCTCGTCGCGCTCGATCGAGCCGGTAACGCGTCGGCGCCGCTGCGGCTCCTGGTGACCTGCGACTCGACCGCGCCCCGGATCACGCTGGAGCTCGGCGAGGCGGCCGGACCGCTGACCGTCGAGACGAGCTTCGCCCTCCGGGGTCGGGTCGACGACGCCCACCCGCCCCCGACGATCACCGTCGGCGGCGAGACGGTGCCCCTGACGGCCGGGCGGTTCGAGGCGAGCGTCGCGCTGGCCGAGGGCGCGAACCCGATCGACGTCGCCGCGACCGACGCCGCCGGGAACGCCGCGACCGTCTCGGCGACGATCCACCGCGACACGACTCCGCCCGTCATCACGGCCGCCGTGCCCGAGACGGTCGGCGGCCCCGACCGGTCGCTCACCGTCGCCGGCGCGGTCTCCGAGCCGGGCTGCACCGTCCGGGTGAACGGCGACGCCGCGACGATGACGGGCACCGACTTCGAGGCGACGGTCCGCCTCAAGAGCGGCCGCAACCGGATCCGGATCGCCGCGACCGACCCGGCCGGCCACGCCGCGGAGGAGGTGACCGCGACGGTCACCTACCGCCGGAGCGCCGCCGGCGTCTCGAAGCCGCCGAGCTCGGCGAAGCTGCCGGGCGACCTCGGCCGGGTCGGATCGTCGAGCTCGGACCTCGATGTCTCGCCCGATGGAACCCTCGTCGCGGTCGCGAGCCACGACGGGGCGGTCCATCTCCTCTCGATGATCGACGGAGCCGCGAAGGGGAGGATCCAGGTCGCCGACCGCCCCCTCTACTCGGTCGCCTTCTCGCCCGACGGCAAGCTGCTCGTCGCCGGCGGCTCGAACGGGAGCGCCGGCGTTTATCGCGTCGCGACGGGCGAGCGGATCTTCGCGACGCCGACGAGCGGCTCGCAGGCGATGGTCGCGATCGACTGGAGCCCCGACGGGCGCCACCTCGCGACCGGCGACCAGGGGCCGCTCGCCCGCGTCTGGTCGGCGACCGACGGGACGCGGCTCCTGCGCATCGACGTCCCGAAGCAGTCGTACTCGGTCTCGTTCCACCCCGACGCCCGCCGCGTCGCGATCGGCTGCCACGACGGGGCGGCGCGGGTGATCGCGATCGATCAGGGCGGGAAGGTGCTGTTCGAGAGCCGGGAGCACGGCAAGGAGGTCCGCGAGGTCGCATGGAGCCCCGACGGGAAGCTCCTCGCCACCGGCGGCGACGACCGGTCGGTGCAGATCGTGGACGACGACGGCAAGACGCTCGGCGCGTTCCGCCCATCCAGCCTCTCCCCGGTGCGCGGCCTCGCCTGGAGCGCGAACGGACGCGCCATCGCGGTATCCGACGCCGACGGCCGCCTCTTCCTGATCCCGGTCGCCGCCCCCGCGACCGGCGTCCAGATCGGGAGCACCGGAGCGGGCGCCATCCTCGCCGTCGCGTTCTCCGCCGACGGCCGGCGGATCGTCGGCGCGTGCATCGACGGGACGGTCCGGAGCTGGCCGGTGCCAGGACGCTGAATGGCCCGCGGAACGGGCTGGTCGTCCGGGTCGCCCTCGTAGTAGGCTGAACCGCTCGCCGGCCACGACCGGCGCGGAACGCCATGCAGATCCGAACCCTCGTCCGCTTCCTCCTCGGCGATCGGGACGCGATCCTCGAGCTGAGCGTCCACGGGTCGACTCTCCTGTGGGTCGGGCTGCCGCTCGCCCTGTCGGCCGTCGTCGCGCAGGTCTGGGACGAGGCCTACCTCCTCGGCGAGCCGACCGCGTTCATCGTTCCGATCCTCCGGAGCGTCCTCGTCGCGGGCATCCTCGTCGCGTCGGTGCTCCCGCTCGCGCTGCGCCGAGGCTGGGCCGGCGAGCCCGGCGACGCGTTCGCGCTGATCCTCGGGATGCTCTGGCTGACGGCGCCGCTGTCGTGGATCCACATCGTCGCGTTCGACCGCCTCGCCGAAGGCAAGGCGGCCGTCTACCCGGCGCTCCTGATCGCCGTCTCGCTGACGGCGTGGCGGGCGCTCATCATCACGCGCGTGGTCGACGTCCTCTTCGGCGCCGGCCGCCTCGCCCTCCTCCCGGTCCTCCTCGTCTTCGACCTGGCGCTCCTGGCGACGGTCGCGGCGCCCGGGCCGATGGTGGCCGTGCCCGGCGGCCCCGCCCAGGCGACGATCGTCCGGTGGCTCGCCGGGATCGAGCTTCAGCTCGCCGCCGGCGCGACGGTCACCGCGGCGCTCCTGATCATCGCGTGGCTCTTCGTCTTCACCCGCTCGGAGGCGGAGTGGGAGGCGCCGCGCGAGTTGACCGAGCTGAACGAGCGCGAGCCGGTCGAGAGCGCCGAGGTGCGCGGCGTGGCGATCCTCGCGGTCGTCCTCGCCATCGCCACCCTCGTCATCACCCAGGACGAGCAGCGCCTGCGCTCCCAGGCCGAGGCCGACTTCCGGGCCGGCCGCGCCGCCGCGGCGCTCGATCAGATGGCGAGCCACGGCCGAGAGGCCTACCCGCCCGGCTGGTCGCCGCCCGTCATCCACGCCGCCCCGAAGACGGCGGAGGAGCTGCGGATCCTCGTCGACTGCGCCGAGGCGATGGCCGACGGCGTGCCCGACTCGTGGGCGACGTCGGGCTACCGCGAGCGCATCCAGGAGCTGGTCGAGTCGGGCGTCGTCCTCGACCCCGACCCCGACGACCCCGAGAGCCTCGAGGCGACGAACCGTCTCCTGAAGATCCTGCCGGCCCTCCCCTGGGGGCTCTGGCTGATCGAGACCCACCAAGATGCGTTCCGGCGCCTCGAGCTTCTCCCCGAGGGGGCGATCGACCGGGACGCCCTCGCGGCCGCCCTCGGGTCGGTCACGCCGCCGCCGCGCGACGGGGACGACGGGGGCGGAGACTGATGCCGAAGCGCCCCGCCCTCGACGCGGCCGAGCGCGCCGTCCGCGGCGCCGCCCTCGCCTACCCCGAGGCCTACGAGGAGACGCCCTGGGGGCACCCCGCCTTCAAGGTCCGGAACAAGGGCTTCCTCTACATGAGCCGCGATCCGGCCGAGGATCGCTTCTCGATGAGCGCGAAGCTGCCGTCGAGTCACGTCATGGCCGTCGGGCTGCCGTTCGCGGAGCCGACCGGCTACGGTCTCGGCAAGAGCGGCTGGGTGAGCGCGACGTTCCGCGGCGCCGAGAAGCCGCCGGTCGAGCTCCTGCTCGAGTGGATCGACGAGAGCTACCGCGCGATCGCGCCGAAGCGCCTCGTGAAGACGCTCGACGGCGACGGCCCCGAGGGCGGCGCCATCGTCTCGGCGAAGAAGCGGGCGACCGCCGCGACGAAGGCCGGTGCCAAGTCGAAGACCAAGGCGAAGGCGAAAGCGAACGTCAGCCGACGCGTCCGGGAGTCGGTGCTGGTCATCAGCACCGACGCCAAGCGCGTCGAGCGCGCCCAGGCCTCGCTCGACGAGCACGGCTTCGAGACCCAGTGGGCCCCGCCGGACGAGGAAGCGCTCGTCGAGGGCACCCGGCGGCGTCCGGCAGCCATCGTGATCGACCTCGGCCGACGCGCGCCTGCCGGCCTCGAGCTCGCGGCGATGATCGACGCGACCGATCTTCGTGAGGTGCCCCTCGCCTTCGCGGGAGCGCGCGACGCGAAGACCGAGCGCCGCGCCCGTTCCATCGGCGCGGGCCCGGTCCTCGTCTCGCGCCGCCCGCCCGGCGACCCCGCGTTCGCCCGCGCCCTGGCCGAGCGCCTCTGAATGCGGCTCCCGCCCGGGATCCGCGTGGGACCCTACGCGATCGAGGCGTTCGCCGGATCGGGCGCGAGCGGGACGGTCTACCGGGCCCGCCACGTCGAGACCGACGCGGCGGTCGCCCTGAAGCTGCTC
This sequence comes from Planctomycetota bacterium, assembly GCA_029260755.1. Lineage (GTDB taxonomy): Bacteria > Planctomycetota > J058 > J058 > JAJDCQ01 > JAJDCQ01. The sequence continues at coordinate 107,737 of JAJDCQ010000104.1, forward strand.
GACCTGCCCGCGTTCGGCGACGAGGAGGACGACCGGCGGCGCCGCCGCCGGTTCGCGGCCGAGGCCCACGCCCTCGCCCGCCTCGAGAGGCACCCGCACGTGGTCGGCGTCCACGCGGCCGGCCTCCTCGGCGAGCGGGTGCCGTGGATCGCGCTCGAGTGGATGCCGGGCGGCTCGCTCCGCGAGCGGATGGCCGCCGGCGCGATCGCGCCGCGCGAGGGGCTCGAGATCGGCGTGAAGCTCGCGAGCGCGCTCGCGCACCTGCACGACGCGGCGATCCTCCATCGCGACGTGAAGCCCGAGAACGTCCTCTTCGACGACGCCGGCGAGCCGCGCCTCGGCGACTTCGGCGTCGTCCGCGACGAGGCCGACCTCGCCGAGCACGCGACCCGGACCGGCGCGATCGTCGGGACGCCGGCCTACCTCGCGCCGGAGGGCTTCGGCGGCGCCGACACCGCCTGGGGGCCGTGGACCGACATCTGGTCGCTCGGCGTGCTCCTCCACGAGGCGTGGACCGGGCGGCGCCCGTTCGACGGCGACTCGCTCCCCGAGCTCTTCCGGGCGGTGCAGAAGACCGAGCCGGCATCGCTGCGGCGGAGCGTCCCCGAGCTCCCCCGCGACGCCGAGCTGATCTGCCGCAAGGCGCTCGAGAAGGACCCCGTCCTTCGCTATCGCCGCGCGGCCGCGATCGAGGAGGACCTCCGGACGGTGCTCGCCGGCGGGTCGGTCGTCTCGCTCGGCGTCTCGCGCGCGACCCGCGTCGTCCGCCTCGTCGAGCGGTCGCTCGGCCCGCGCGGGGCGGCGGCCCTGGCGCTCCTCGCGATCTCGCTCGCCACGCTCGTCTGGGCGCTCGGCGGCGCGCTCCTGTGGGCCGGTCGCCCCCCCGACGCGGCCGACGCGACGGCGCGCGAGGGCGACGCGGGCGGCGCTCGCCCGTCGCCGGCGTCGAACGGCGACGCCGCGTGGCTGCGCGCGGAGCACGCCGTCGCCGCCGCCGTCCGCGCCCCCGACCCGACGACCGTCTCGGCGGCGACCGCGGCCCTCGCGACGCTCGCGCCGCTCGCCGTCCCGGGCGGGGCGCCGCCGGGCGAAGGCTCGCGCGGCAGCGGCCAGGCGCTCCGGCGGGCGCTCGAGCGCGCCGTCTACGAGGAGCTCGAGGTGCTCGTGGCCGACCTGCTCGGCGGGATCGCGGTCGGCCGCCACATCAGCCACGAGCCGGCGACCTACGAGCAGGTCGAGACGGCGCTGACGACCCTCGCCGCGCTCGGGCCGCTCCGGACGCCGCCCCCCTCGCCGCTCGACCGTTCGCTCGCGGCGATCGGAGCGCTCCTCGACGACGCCGACATCCCCGACGAGTCGCGTCCCCTCCGGGTGCGGCGCGACCTCGTCGTCGAGGAGCTCCGCCTGGTCAACCTCGACATCCACCTCCTGCGGCACAGAGACCCCGAGGCGGAGACCGACGTGGACGAGCGGCACTTCTCGGCGATCGTCCTGGCGAAGGCGTGCCAGGTCTCCCGCTGGCGCCACGAGCGGGAGCATCGCCGAGCCGTCCACGCCTGCCCGCTCCTCGCCGAGGGCCTCGCCCTCGCCGACCGCTCGCTCGCGATCGTCCCGACGCACGCCCCCGCCCGCCTCGAGCGGGCGAAGATGCTCGACGCCCGCGGCGCCCCCGCCCCGGCCGTCCGGGCCGAGCTGCGCCGGCTCCAGGCCGACGTCTCGGCCGAGGCGGCGACCGCGCCGGGGAGCGACCTGGCCGCGCGACGCTTCAAGGAGACCCGTGCGGCGCGCGTCCTCCGCGACTCGGCGCGGCTGCGGCTGCGTCTGTTCGTCGAGGGAGGCCGCGCCGACCCGAGCCTCGTCGACGAGGCGCTCGCCGACGTCTGGCTCGCGGCGACCATCGGCGGCAAGCACGCCCAGGAGCTCCAGGTGATGGTGGGGTTCCACATCGACGGGGGACGCCCCGAGGCCGCGATCGAGGTGCTCGAGCGAGCGGCCGAGGAGTGGCCGTGGGACTGGCGGATCCAGGAGGCGCTCGCCCTGGTGTTCCTCCGGCTCGGGCGAGACGAGGAGGCGGCCGCCCACGCCGAGCGCGCCCGCGCCTTCCCCGGGCTGACGGCCGGCGAGAAGCGCTCGCTCCAGGCGCTCCACGAGCGCGCCCGGCGCGGCGCCGGCAGCCGCTGACCGAGACGGTCGATCGGCCCGAGCCCGGGCCCGGGGCGGTCTTGGCGAAAGCCCCGCCAGGCCTTATAGTAGGCCCCTTCTGCGGTCCCGGGCGACCGGGCCCTAACCCCAAGCAGAGGAGGGGGATCCCGTGATCACGAGCGGCATCGTCACCGTCATGGTGAGCGACCTGCCCCGGTCGGTTCGGTTCTACACCGAGACGCTCGGGCTCGCGCTCGGGATCCACGTTCCCGGCTGGGCGGAGGTGAAGACGCCCGAAGGCTTCACGATCGGGCTTCACCCTCAAGGCGAGCACACGGCCGAGGCGGGCGCCCGCGGCGCGATCAGCGTCGGGCTCGGTGTCGACAGCGTCGACGACGCGATGGCGACCCTCCGCGACCGCGGCGTGAGCTTCCGGGGCGAGCCGATCGTCAGCCCGCCGGTGAAGCTCGCCTTCTTCGGTGACCCCGACGGGAACGACCTCTACCTCTGCGAGCAACTCGGCGACGGGGCCCCCGGCCCCGAGGGAGCATGAGCCCCGTGGGCGACCGGCCGATCAGCTTCGAGACTCATCCCGACCGCTACCGTCACTGGAAGCTCGAGCTCGACGACTACGTCGCGCGGCTGACGATGGACGTGCGCGAGAACGAGCCGCTCGACGAGGGCTACGAGCTCAAGCTCAACAGCTACGACCTCGGCGTCGACATCGAGCTCGCCGACGCGGTCCGTCGCCTCCGCTTCGAGCACCCCGAGATCCGGGTGATCGTGATCTCCAGCGCGAAGGACCGCGTGTTCTGCGCCGGCGCGAACATCAAGATGCTCGGCTCGAGCACGCACGGGTTCAAGGTGAACTTCTGCAAGTTCACGAACGAGACCCGCCTCGCGATCGAGGACGCGAGCAGGAGCTCGGGGCAGCACTGGATCTGCGCCGCGACCGGCACGACGGCCGGCGGCGGCTACGAGCTCGCCCTCGCCTGCGACGAGATCCTCCTCATCGATGATGGGAGCTCCGCGGTGAGCCTCCCCGAGGTTCCGCTCCTCGGCGTCCTCCCCGGGACCGGCGGGCTCACCCGCCTCGTCGACAAGCGCCTCGTCCGGCGCGACCGCGCCGACGTCTTCTGCACGGTCGCCGAGGGCATCAAGGGCAAGCGGGCGCTCCAGTGGGGCCTCGTCGACGGGATCGCGACCAAGAGCAAGTTCGAGGGCCTCGTCAAGGATCGCTGCGACGCGGCGCTCGCCCAGCCGGCGATCGAGGGCCGCGTCGACCCGGGCGTCGCCCTGCCGGCCCTCGAGCCGACCGTCGAGGACGACTCCATCGCCTATCGGCACGTCACGGTCGCCATCGACCGCGCCGGGCGGAAGGCGACGCTGACGATCGCCGGGCCCGACGACGACTACCCCAAGACGGCCGACGAGATCCTCGAGGCCGGCTCCGACCTCTGGCACCTCCGCGCGGTCCGGGAGCTCGACGACGCGCTCCTGCGCCTGCGCTTCTCCGAGCCCGAGGTCGGCCTCGTCCTGGTCAAGACGACGGGCGATCCGGGCGCCGTCGTCCGGGCCGACCACGCGCTCCACGCCGCCAACTCGTGGTTCAGCCGCGAGGTGCTCCTCCTCGTCGCCGAGGTGCTCCGGCGCTACGATTGCACCGCGAAGAGCTTCTTCGCGCTGATCGAGCCGGGGAGCGCCTTCGCGGGGACGCTGGTCGAGTTGGCGCTCGGCGCCGACCGCGCCTACGCCCTCGACGACCCCGACGACGCGCCCTCGATCCGGCTCTCGAGCCTCAACGCCGGCGCCCTGCCGATGACCCACGGGCTCAACCGGATCCAGGTGCGGCACCTCAAGCACCCCGAGAAGGCGGCCGAGCTCGCCGCGGCGGCGGCGATGAGTCGCCTCCCCGGCGACATGGGGACGAGCGCGGCCGCCGAGGTCCAGTTCGACCCCGAGTCGGCCGAGGAGGCCGGGATCGTCACGATCGCGGCCGACGAGATCGACTACGAGGACGAGGTCCGCCTCGCGATCGAGGAGCGGGTGAGCCTCTCGCCCGACGCCCTCACCGGGATGGAGGCGAACCTCCGCTTCCCCGGCGCGGAGACGATGGAGACGAAGATCTTCGGTCGCCTCTCCGCGTGGCAGAACTGGATCTTCCAGCGGCCGAACGCGGTCGGCGAGCGCGGCGCGCTCACCGTCTACGGCGAGCCGCAGCGACCGAGCTTCCAGTGGTCCCGCACCTGACCGAGCCGCCGAATCGGCTGACCCGACCGGCCGCCCCGACCCGCACCAGAAGGAACACGCATGTCGTCCGTCGACCTCAACGCCCGGATCCCGAACAACGTCGATCTCAAGACCGACAAGAAGCTCCAGCGAGCCCTCGAGAAGTGGCTCCCCTGCTACCAGAGCTGGTGGGGCGAGGTCGGGCCCGAGCTCGCGGCCGACAAGGAGGTGTACCTCCGGACGGCGGTGGCGGTCGACAAGGACGGGTGGGCGCACTTCGACTACGTGAAGATGCCCGAGTACCGCTGGGGCATCCTGCTCGCCGACGCGGTCCCCGACCGAAAGATCGGCTTCGGCGACCACTACGGCGAGCCGGCCTGGCAGGAGATCCCCGGCGAGTACCGCAACATGCTCCGCCGGATCATCGTGACGCAGGCGGACACCGAGCCGGCCAGCGTCGAGCAGCAGCGGCTCCTCGCCCGCACCGCGCCGTCGCTCTACGACATGCGAAACCTCTTCCAGGTGAACGTGGAGGAGGGGCGGCACCTGTGGGCGATGGTCTATCTCCTCCACGGCTACTTCGGCCGCGACGGCCGCGAGGAGGCCGAGGAGCTCCTCGAGCGCCGCAGCGGCAACGCCGACAAGCCGCGCATCCTCGGCGCGTTCAACGCGCCGATCAGCGACTGGGTCAGCTTCTTCATGTTCACGATGTTCACCGATCGTGACGGGAAGTACCAGCTCCTCTCGCTCGCCGAGAGCGGCTTCGATCCGCTCTCGCGAACGTGCCGCTTCATGCTCACCGAGGAGGCGCACCACATGTTCGTCGGCGAGACGGGCGTGCGTCGGATGGTGAAGCGAACCTGCGAGGTGATGAAGGAGTTCCCCGACGCCGACCCGCGCGAGCACGGCGCGATCGACCTGGCGACCTTGCAGAAGTACGTGAACTTCTGGTACTCGATCTCGCTCGACCTCTTCGGCGGCGAGGTGAGCAGCAACGCGGCCGACTACTTCGCGAGCGGCATCAAGGGCCGTTACCGCGAGGAGCGCCAGGAGGACCACCTCGCCCTCGAGGGCTGCTACGTCGTGCCGCAGCTCCGCGACGGCAAGATGGTCGACGTGGAGGTGCCGCTCCGGAACGCGATGAACGAGATCCTCCGCGACTCCTACGTCGATGACAACCAGCGCGGCGTCGACCAGTGGAACAAGACGCTCACCCAGGAGGGCATCGACTTCAAGATCGAGCTGCCCCACCGACGCTTCAACCGCCAGATCGGGATCTACTCCGACGCGGAGTTCGACCCGAAGGGCAACCCGCTCGACGCGGCCACATGGGCGTCGAGGAAGGACGAGTGGCTCCCGAACGAGAAGGACCGCGAGTACATCGACAGCCTGATGAAGCGCGTCGTCGAGCCGGGCAAGATCGCGAGCTGGATCGCCCCGCCGATCCGCGGGATCAACGGCAACGACTTCGACTTCGAGTACGTCCGCCTGTAGGAAGGGCGCTCGGCTTCGCCTTCGGCGAAGGGGATGGAACCACGGAGGCACGGAGTCACGGAGAAGCCACCGGACTCGCCTTCAGCCTCCGCGGAGACCGCCCTTCCGACACCCGACTCGTTCACCCATCGCTCGATCACGAGAGTGATGCGGCCCGACCCGTGATCCTCCGTGCCTCCGTGTCTCCGTGGTTCCATCCATCGCCGAAGGCGAACCCGCCATGCCCGAGAGCAAGAGCAGGCGCAAGCGCGTCGTCTCACTGATCGCGAGCAGCACCGAGATCGTCTGGGCGCTCGGCTGCGCCGACTGGCTCGTCGGCGTCAGCCACGAGTGCGACCACCCGCCCGAGGTCGCCTCGCTCCCGCGGTGCACCGAGGCGAAGATCGACGCGGGCGCGAGCGCGGCCGAGATCGACCGGCAGGTGAAGGACGCCTGCAAGGACGCCCTCAGCGTCTACCGGGTCGACGCGAAGCTGCTCGACGAGCTCGCCCCCGACGTGATCGTCACCCAGGACCAGTGCGAGGTGTGCGCCGTCAGCCTCCGCGACGTCGAGGCGGCCGTCTGCGAGCTCGTCTCGAGCCGGCCGGCGATCGTGACGTGCAAGCCCGACGCCCTCGAGGACGTCTGGAACGACATCGCGCGGATCGCCGAGGGCCTCGGCGTCCCCGAGCGGGGCGTCGAGACGATCGCGCGCCTGAAGGGCCGGATGGCGGAGATCGAGGAGCGAGCCGCCGCCCTGACCGATCGCCCCCGGATCGCCTGCATCGAGTGGCAGGACCCGCTCATGGCGGCCGGCAACTGGATGCCGGAGCTCGTCGCCATGGCGGGCGGAGAGAACATCTTCGGCGAGGCCGGCAAGCACAGCCCGTGGATGGAGTGGGAGGAGCTGCGCGGCGCCGACCCCGACGTGATCGCGGTGATCCCCTGCGGCTTCGACATCCCCCGCACCCGGTCCGAGATGGCGCCGCTCCTCGCGAAGCCCGGCTGGGATGGGCTCGCCGCCGTGAAGGCGGGTCGAGTCTTCCTCGCCGACGGCAACCGCTTCTTCAACCGACCCGGACCGCGGCTCGTCGAGAGCCTCGAGATGCTCGCCGAGTTGCTCCATCCCGAGACGTTCGCCTTCGGCCACGAAGGGGACGGCTGGGTGCGCCTGTAGGTCGATGTTCCTGGAACGGACGGACGAAATCTCACGCAAAGGCGCAAAGTCGCAAAGGGTCGTTGCTCCGAGCCGAGGGTCGGTTCTGGCAAGGCCCCTTTGCGTCTTTGCGCCTTTGCGTGAGCTAGTTTTTCGTTCCTGGAACACGCGCCCGCCCTTCCCGACCTGCCCCGATTTCGGTAGGGTCCCAACCATGTTCGGCTGGCTACGGCGGCTCTTCGCCGGCACTCCCGAGGACGACTCCGAGCTCGGTCCACCGCGCCCGGTCACCGCGCCCGCCGCCGGGATGGGTCAGGGCACGGCGACGGTCCGTCTGACCGCCGTCGGTCCGGACGAGGACGCGGTCGCCGGCGTCGTCGCCAGCTTCACCGGCGTCGATCGTGATGCGGCGGCCGCCGTGGTCGCCAGAACCCCCGCGACGGTGCGGGACGGCCTGGCCGCGCCGCTCGCGGCGGCGATCGCCGATCGTCTTCGCGACGCCGGCGCCGAGGTCGAGGTCGTGGCCGAGCAGAGCAGCCCGCAGGAGAGCCGCCCGTGAACCGCTGGGGAGTCGTCCTCGCCGTCCTCGCCGCGCCGCTCGCCGTCGCGGGCGTCTCGCTCGTCCTGGCGTCCGCGCTGCGGCAGCCGGTCGCGATCGTCGCTCCGACGATGCGGCTCCACGACGACACGGCCCTCGACCAGGACGACCTCTGCATCTGGATCCACCCGAAGGACGCCGACAAGAGCACGGTGATCGCGTCGGACAAGAAGACCGGCTGCATCTACGTCTACGCCCTCGACGGCAAGACGCTCCAGACGGTGCTGCTCCCCCATCCGGGGAACGTCGACATCCGTTACTCGGTCGTCTTCCGGACCAACCCGGTCGACGTCGTCGTCGTGAACTTCGACCAGGCCGAGGACCCGCGCCTCGCCGTCTTCGTCGTGAACCCCTCGACGCGCAAGCTCGAGCGCTACGACGACGAGGCGATCCGGACCGGCAAGAGCTACGGCGGCGGGCTCTACCACAGCCGGACGACGGGGAAGCTCCACGCGTTCGTCACCTCGCGCAACGGCGACGTCGAGCAGTACGTCCTCCGCCTCGAGGGCGACCGCATCACGGCCGACCAGGTCCGGGCGTGGAAGCTCGAGCGGACGTGCGAGGGCCTCGTCGCCGACGACGAGGCGGGCGTCATCTTCGTCGCCGAGGAGGAGCACGGGATCTGGCGCCTCAACGCGGAGGTCGTCGAGGGGTCGGACGCCCTCGAGGACACGCCGCCCGGGATCCTGACGATGAAGGTCCGCGAGCTCGGCCTTCGCGGCGACATCGAGGGGCTCGCGATCTACCGACGCCCCGGCGGCGAGGGCTATCTCCTCGTCTCCGACCAGGGGCCGAGCCAGTTCCGGGTGCACGACCTGAAGCCGCCGCACCGGCTCCGCGGCCTGTTCTGCGTCTCGGGGGCGGAGGACACCGACGGGATCGACGTCACCTCCGCGCCGCTCGGCAAGCCGTTCCCACGCGGCGTCTTCATCTGCCACACCGATCGCGAGGACAGCCCGCTCCTGCTCGTGCCCTGGGAGCGGATCGCGAACCGGCTCGAGCTCGTGATCGACCCCGGCTGGAACCCGCGCGCGCCCTGACCCGATCGGGTCGGTGAGGCGCGACCGCGCGCTGCGTTATCCTGCATGAGCATGCCCGCGCCGCCGCCACCGCCACCGCCGCCGAACACGACGGGCCGTCTCATCGGCGGGCGGTTCCTCGTCCGCCGCGAGCTCGGGCGAGGCGCGATGGGCGTCGTCTACGAGGCGCACGACCAGACGCTGCGTCGCGACGTGGCGATCAAGATGATCCTCGCAGCGGGCCTCCGGAACCCGCAGATCCGCGCCCGGTTCGAGCGCGAGGCCCGCGCGATCGCGAGGCTCCAGCACCCGGGGATCGTCGGCCTCCACGACATTGGCGAGGATGACGGCAAGCCGTTCCTCGCCCTCGAGCTCGTCCGGGGCCGGACCCTCGCGACGGCGATCGAATCCGGCTCGATCGGAGCGCGAGAGGTCGCGGAGATCACCGCCTCGATCGCCCGGGCCGTCGACCACGCCCACCGGCACGGGATCGTTCACCGAGACCTGAAGCCCGGCAACGTGATGCTCGACGCGGGCGGCCGGGCGCGCGTGATGGACTTCGGCCTCGCCCGCGACGAGGCGGCCGAGGGGCTGACGGCGACGGGCCAGCTCCTCGGGACGCCGGACTACATGGCGCCCGAGCAGGCGGACGGCGGCGTCGCGATCGGCCCGGCCGCGGACGTGCACGCCCTCGGCGCGATCCTCTTCCACGGCACGACGGGCCGGCGCCCGTTCGTCGGCGAGTCGGCCGTCTCGGTCCTGAAGAAGGTGATGATCGACGAGGCGCCCCCGCCGAGCTCGATCGAGCCGTCGCTGCCGGCGGCGCTCGACGCCATCGTCGGCCGCTGCCTCGAGAAGCGCCCCGAGGACCGCTACCCGCGCGCGCGCGACGTCGCCGACGCCCTCGACGCGCTCCTCGCCGCCTGGGTCGCGCCGGACCGGCCGTCGCTCATCGAGCCGTCCGTCCTGCCCGAAACGCCCATCGAGACCGCGTCCCCGACGTCGCCTCCACGGTCGCCCGCGCGGTCGCCCGCGCCCCTCATCGCCGGGGCGGTCGCCCTGCTCGGCGCCGCGATCGCGGGCGGGCTCCTCCTCGTCGGGCCGGGCGAACCGTCGTCGAGCGAAGACGTCGCGGCCGCTCGCCCCGAAGCCCCGCCCGCGGAGCCCGACCCGACTCCCGACCCCGACCCCGACCCCGACCCCGCACGCCCTCGCACCGCCGAGGAGTACGGCACGGCCGCCCGCGAGGCGCTCGACCGGGGCGATCCGGAGGAGGCGATCGAGGCGGCGACGAAGGCGATCGAGCTCGACCCCGAGAACGTCACCTACCGGAGAGACCTGGCGGAGGCGCTCTTCCTCCAGAAGACGGAGACGGCGTGGCGGCGAGCGGCCGAGGTGCTCACCTGGCTGATCGAGCGGAGCCGACCCGAGGCGGCCGGCGAGCTCTGGAAGATGCGAGGGCACATCCGCTTCGCCGAGGGACGCTACGAGGAGTGCATCTCCGACCTCGGCATCTACCTGCGTCGACGCGGCGGCGGCGAGGACGTCGCGCTGATCCTCATGCGGGGCACCGCGCGACAGCGGCACGGCCTGCCGAAGCTCGCCCTGAAGGACTTCGACCGGGCGATCGAGCTCGACCCCGAGAACGCCGACGCCTACCAGCGCCGGGGGTTTCTCCGCCGAAAACTCGTCGGGTTCGACGGTGACCTCGCCGGAGTGATCGACGACTACGAGCGGTCGATCGAGCTCGACCCGAGCGATCCGAAGGTCCACGCGAACCTCGGCCTGCTCCTCCGGCTCGAGGGAGAGCAGGAAGGCGACGCCGAGAAGCTCACCCGGGCGGTGCGCGCCTACGACGCGGCGCTCACGGCCGACCCGCGGAGCAAGCACGCGCCGTACTGGATCCAGATCCGGGCGGAGGCGCTCATCGAGCTCGGCGAGCACGACCGCGCGATCGCCGAGCTGACCAGGGTCATCGAGGCGGTGCCCGATCGGGCCGACGGCTGGGAGTGGCGAGGAGTCGCCCGCCTCGCCGCGGGCGATCTCGACGGAGCGATCGCCGACCTCGACCAGGCGCTGAAGGTGAACCCCCGCCGCCACGAGACGAGAGCCTACCGAGGCCTCGCCCGTAAGAAGCAGGGAGAGAACGATCGGGCCGCCGCCGACCTCCGCACCTTCATCGAGAAGGGAGCCACGCGAAAGCGAAACATCCCCCCGTTCCGCCTCCGCCGCCTCGAGAAGAAGGCCCGAGAAGCCCTCACCGACCTCGAAGGTCACTGAGCAGAGCCGGCGAACACACCGATCACCCAACCCCCTCGAAACAAATCGCTTACCCCCCTAGGGGTCAGGTCCAGTATTTTTACCATTTCGCACGGCAAATGGTAAAAATACTGGACCTGACCCCTGGGCATCTAAGTGGCGCTTGGGTCTTGGGTTCGGCGTGGGGTGTGTTCGCGGGGCGACGACGTCAGTCGGCAGCGGGCTGCCTCTTCTTCCGGCGGCGGTCGAGGAACGCCTGGAGGCCGGCGAGGGCGGACTCCCGGAGGCCGCTCGCGGCCATGACCTCGATGGCGTGGTCGTAGGCGGAGCGGAGGTCGCGGTCGACGGTCGCGTTCCAGGCGGCCTTGCCGATCGCCTTGCTTCCCGGATCTCCCTGGCTCGCACGGTCGGCGAGGTCGAGCGCCTCGTCGGCGAGAGCTTCCGGGGCGACGACTCGGTTCACCATCCCCCAGGCGAGCGCCTGCTCGGCGGGGACGGCGTCTCCGGTGTAGAGCATCTCGAGGGCGCGCTTCTCGCCGACGGCCCGCTGGACGGCGATCATCGGCGTCGTGCAGAACCAGCCGCCTCGGCCTCCGGGCGTCTGGAACGCCGCCTCGCTCGAGGCGACGACCAGGTCGGCCGTGAGGGCGAGCTGGCAGCCGGCGCCAGTCGCGAGGCCGCCCACCGCGGCGACGACCGGCTGGGGCAGGTCGCGCACCGTCAGCATCAGCCCGGCGCAGACCGAGAGCAGGCTCCGCATCCCGTCGAGGTCGCGCCCCTCCATGTCGGCGTAGTCGTGCCCGGCGCAGAAGACGGGGCCGTTCGCGGTGAGGACGAGCGCGCGGGTCGTCTCGCGCTCGCCCGCCTCTAGGAGCGCGGCCGCGAGCTCGCGGATCGCCTCCTCGGCGAGGGCGTTCCGGCGCTCGGGCCGATCGAGGGTCAGGCGGACGATCCCCTCGCGTGGCTCGTCGAGCTGGACGAAGGGCCGCGTCATCCCGTCAGCCCGTCAGCTCATCGATGAGACCGGTGTGCTCCCGAAAGCAGCCGGCGCAGGTCGCGTCGAGGGCGAACGCGCTGAACGCGTCGGCCCACGCCTCGGGGTCGGCCTCGAGCTCCTTGACGAGCGTCTCGTTCGCCTTCGACACGTAGTCCGCCCGGCCGCCGCTCCGGAGCCGGACGGCCAGACGCTGCCCGCCGTCGCCGCACGGGCAGTCCCAGATCTCGAGCTCGGGCCGCGGATCCTTCGCCCGCTTCGGATCCTCGAACCGGGTCACCAGGACGGCGTTCCAGCCATGGACATCGAGGTCGAGGAGGGTGTGCTTCGTCGCGCAGCCGCGGCAGCGAGCGATCCACACGCCGAAGGTGCGCTTGCCGACCTGGGTCGGAATCAGGCGCTGGGTGCCGTCGTCGTGCGTCTCGACGCCGCCGGGGTGGAGGATCTCGTGGATCTCGCCCTCGCAGGGGCAGATCAGGCGGGCGGCCAGGGCGCGCGGCCCCGATCCCTTCATCGGTTCCTCGAGCGCGTGCCGGAGGTAGGTCGGCGCGGGCAGGGTCGTCGTGGTGGTCACGTTGTCTCCGTTTCGAACGTCAGGTCAGCGCTTCTTCTCGGTCCCGACCAGGATCTTCTCGACGCCGACGCGCTTGCCGGCGTCCATCACGTGCACGACCGCGCCGTGCGGGACGTCCTCGTCGGCGCGGATGATGAGGGTCGTCCGCATCGAGGCGGCGACCTCCTTCTCGAGGCGAGTCCGGAGCGATGCCTTCGCCGTCGGCTCGGTCTCGTCGTTGAGGTAGTAGCGCCCGTCGAGATCGACCGTCACCGTCAGGCGCTTGTCGTCGACCTCGCTCTCGGCCGCTCCGCTCTCGGGTAGCTTCACCCGCAGACCGCCCTGATTGCTGAAGGTGGCCGTCAGCATGAAGAAGATCAGGAGCAGGAAGACGCAGTCGATCAGCGGCGTCATGTCGAGGATGACCTCGTCATCCTCGCCCCCGCCCCGGCGCGGACCGAACGCGACGACGTCGTCGCTCGCCAGGACGGCGCCGGTGACGCCGGCGGGCTCGAGGAACGGCAGCAGCTCGAGGCGGTCGCGCGCCGGCGTGAGGCCGGCCGAGCCCTGCTCGGCCGGACCGACGAGGTCGTCGGGCTCGACCCGCCCCTCGAGCGCCCAGGCCTTGAGCTTCCCGAAGGTCGTCCGGTAGTCGCGGTCCGAGCCGACCTTCCGGAGAGTCCACTTGTCGTCGGCTGCCGGCACGCGCTCTGCCCTCGTCCGCCCGCCCCGCGTCCGCGGCTAGCGGATCGCCCGGAAGATTCCGTTGTTGTCCTCGGCCAGCCCCGCGAGGAACCGCTCCGCCTCGGTGAACATCTGCTGGAACTGGGGCGGCCCGACCAGGAACCCGATCGTGTTCACGATCACGCCCCGGTCCTTGTTCGCCTGACGCACCCAGGCGCGGATGTCATCGCCGCGCCCGTCGGTCGGCTGGCCGTCCGACAGGAGATAGATCGCCTCGGCGTCCTGCATCGAGAACGCCTCGCGAAGCGCCTGAAACGCCGAGGTGCCGCCGTTCGCCTGGAGGTTCTTCACCCACTCCTCGGCCTTGCGCTTGTGGTCGGCGTCGGCCGGCGCGAGCGTCCCGTTCCAGCGGCTGACCACGCTCGCGAACGTGATGATCTCGAAGCTCGCTCCGTCGGGGAGACGCTCCTGGATGACCCGGACGAGCTCCCGCTTGGTGAGCGCGATCTTGTCGCCCTGCATCGAGCCCGAGATGTCGATGCAGAAGACCACCTTGCGCGACTCGACCGTCCCGAAGATCTCGCCGCGGTAGCCTACCTTCACGTTGGCGAGCTTGCGCTCGAGGTCGGCGAGCCGGTCGCCGCGGAGGCGGTCGGCCGAGGCGCGGTCCTTCACCCGGCGGGCGAGGCTCTCGAGGTCCTCGGCCTCGCGCGCCTCGATCGCGTCGATCGCCCGCTCGCGCTCGCGCGCGGTCACGTCGTCGACGAGCTGGTCGAGCCCCTCGTCGATGTTCGGATCCTGCTGCGGCTGCTTCGTCAGCTCGGGGTCCATCGCGTCGGCGGCGGCCTCGGTGTCCTCGAGCGGATCCTCGCTCTCGCCCTCGAGGCCGGCCTCGCCGAGCGACTCGAAGCTCACCTCGATCATGCCGCCCGGGCCGCCGGTCGCCTCGCGGAGGGTGACCAGGCAGACCGAGACGAGCGCGACGTGGAAGACCACGCTCAGGATCATGCCGCTCCGCACGCGGAGGCGCTCGTTCCGGCCGAAGACCTGCGCGATCCCGCCGGTGACGCGTCGCCAGCGCTCGCGAAGCCCGGCGATCAGACCGACGCCCGGCGGGGCGTCGTTGGGGAGGGCCTCGCTCATGAGGACTCCGCCTTCGAGCTGGCCTTGCGCTTCGCGCCCGACGCCTTCCGCTCGCCCGAGTCCGCCTTCGGGCGCTCCTTGCGGCCGGAGTCGACCGAGCTCTTCCCGCCGTTCTCGACGCCCGCGACCTGGCTTCGCAGCCGCATCAGACCGAGGAAGCGCGTCGCGCCGGTGAACAGCTCGAGCTCGAGGTCGCGCACCTGCCCCTTGAGCCAGGAGTGGAGGAACATGATCGGGATCGCGACCATGAGCCCCGCCGCCGTCGTGCCGAGCGCCAGCTTGATCCCGCCGGCGAGGGCGCCCATGTCGCCGGGCCCCTTGATCGCGATCTCGCCGAACATGGCGATCATGCCGAGGACGGTGCCGAGGAGGCCGAGCATCGGGCTCGCCCGGCCGATGACCGCGATCTTGTTGAGGTGACGCTCGAGACCGGTGATCGCCCGCATCTGGATCTCGTCGCCGAGGATGCGCTTCACCTCGTCGACGTTCTCGGTCGGAGCGCGCAGGCCGGTCAGGATGACCCGCGGGACGAGGCCCGGGCTCGCCTCACAGAGGGTCGCCGCCTCGTCGAGCCGGCCCAGGCGGACCAGCTCCTCGAGCTTCGGGAAGAACTCGTCGGTGTTCGCCCGCGCGCGCCGGTAGGCGAGCAGCCGCTCGACGACGAAGCCGAGCGCGACGACCGAGAGCACCCCGATCACGGAGAGGACGGGCCAGCCGGCCTCGATCATCTCCCACATGCCACCACCCCCGCGTGTGGAGCCTCCTCGGCCGCGCGTCGACAGACGGAAGGCACCGTCCCACGACACGACGAGCCGCCCCGAGGCGTTGCGGCATTCTAGCACGGTCACGACCGACCGTAAACCGCTGGCCGCGACCGACTACGGTCGTAACCCGCCAGTCGACCGAGCGTTCGACCGAGCGCTCCCCCGCTCTCCCGCCGCGATCACACCGCCCCGGCGCGTCGCGACCCGACGGTCGCGGCCTATAATACGCGGTCTCCGCCGTGATCATTCACCGCCGTCGGCCGCGAGGCAGGAGCGAGGTTTGGAGGACTGGATCCGGGAGTACGTCGAGGGCTTCGAGGCGAAGCTCGCGACGCTCCGCACCCTGGTGGCCGACCGCGACGCCGCGGGCGTGAAGACGTTCGGGCACCGCCTCAAGGGGTCGGGAGCGACCTACGGCTTCGAGGTGCTCAGCGAGATCGGCGAGCTGCTCGAGAACGCCGCCGTCGCCGTCATCGACAACGCCAGGCGCCGCGACGCCCGGGGAGCCGCCGCCGCGGTCGCCGAGACCTCGGACGCGGCCACCCCGCCGCCCGACGAACGCCCGCCGGCGGCCGTCGCCAAGAACCTCCCCAACGCCCTCGACGCCGGCAGCCCGTACGTCGAGAGCTCGGGCGACCACCTCGCCGACGCGGCCGCGTGGGCGGACATCGAGAGCATCTACGCGCGCCTCGCCGGGCAGATCGAGGAGATCCTCGAGGAGGATGGGGCCGCCTAGCCGTTCGTCGGCGGGCTCGCCTTCGGCGAGCAGGATGGCACCACGGAGACACGGAGGACACGGAGGATCACGGAGAGAGACGCGATGAGCTCGTTCCGGGCTGGCTGGCGCCGTCATGGCCGCCCTCCGTTCCTCCGGGCTCTCGAGCCCGGTTGTCCTTGGGAACCTCATCGGTATCCCGCGAACGGAGGTTGGCCTTCTCATCCATCTCCGTGTTGCCATCCCATCGCGGAGCGACAACACCAACCCCGTAGGCGCCGCCCGCACCTCTCCGTGGATCCTCCGTGTCCTCCGTGTCTTCCATGGGAAGGCCCCTCCGTCAAGGGGAATCTCAGGGGGGCCGACGTGGCGGCTCCCCGTTCGTCCTTCCGTCTCTTCTCCCGGCTCCGATCCGCTGGAAGTGAATGCCGAATTCGCC
>JAJDCQ010000105.1 GCA_029260755.1 Planctomycetota bacterium
TCGCCGGCCCTTGGGGCGGTCGCCGCCAAACGGCGCGAGGAGCGTCTCGACCTCGAGCCAGTCGGGCCGGGCCGCGCGCGAGAGATAGTGCCGGTGGCTGCTCCACTCGTAGGCCTTCGCCGTCCGAACGAGCCTCGCCTCCACGGGATTGTTGTGGATGTAGCGCGCGGCGGCGAACGAGTAGACCTCCTCCTGAACGACCCGAGACCGAAACCGACCGCGGAAGAGCGAGCCATCACGGCCGTGCCGACGGTTGAAGCGCTGGGTGTAGACCCCGTTAATGTGCTGCACCGCCTCGCTGAGCTTCTTGCGACCGTCCTCGAGGAGGAGGTGGTAGTGTGGTTCGTCATCAAGCAGAACGCATGGACTCGAACGTCCCAGCGCTCGCGGCACTCGCCCAGCAGTTTCAGGAAGACCTCGAAGTCCTCGCGGTCGAGGAAGACCGAACGACGCGAGGCGCCCCGGTTCATGACGTGATGCCAGAGCCGGCGCTCCTTGATCCGAAGTGGTCGTGACATGCCCGAGGACTAGCATCGCGAGGAGCAAGCAGCAACCATAGGCCTGACCCCTAGTGACTTTTCTGGGTCTAGTCCGGCGCCTTGTCGATGCCAAGAGACGCGAGCGCGTCGAGTGTCTTCAGTGCGATCTCCTCGTCTTTCACGAATAGAGTCGCGAGAGGCCTGCCCGAGTAGAAGCTCCGCCCCGTGGACTTGCCGTCGCTCCCCACGAACTCCTCATGGTAGTGGTCGAAGGCGATCTGAATGACGCCCGGGACGCGGAAGTCGTCCCGAAAGGCCGTCCAGGTCGATCTCGAGTAGCTGACCTCGGTACTCAGCCGGCCCGTGTTAACCGTCCGGATCACCGTGAATCCATCTGGGTGGAACCGGATCTCCTGCTCGCCATCGTACTCCTCCAGTTCCGCGAAGATGGCACACGTCTCGCGCAGAGCTTCCTCGGCCATCTCTTTCGGGATGGCGTTGACGAGCTCGCGAGGAGGACTGTAGGGGACCGCGGCGGAGGTGCAGCCCGCTCCGCAGGCCAACATGACCGCACCCATCGCCATCGCCGCGCGCATCACGGTATCCTCCGTCCTGACAAGTCAGGCGGCTGTGTTCCGCACGTAATCCTCGACCCGGATCAGGCCGAAAGCCGTGGAGTAAGTCGCCCCCTCTGGCAACTCAGAAGACCGTGCTCTCGCAGAGCGCGGGTGACTGCTTCTCGGGTGACGGCACGCGCCGTCGTCAGGTCGTTCGTTTCGTCGTCGTCGTGTTGCCACTCGGCCTGGACTGTCTTCTCGAGCTCGTCGATGCGAGCGAGGAGGACGTGTCTGAGCTCGTCGCTGATCGGTCTGCGCGAGCGCCATCGTTGCTCCGGCGTGGGTCCATGCGGCCCGTCAGGACGCGCTGTCTCATTCGCTACGGCAAGAGCTCGGCGATGTCCACTCACCCCCGCAGCGAGAGGGTGTAGGCGACCAGATCCCAGATGTCGTCGGGCCCGAGGTGCCCGCCGAAGCCGGGCATCTTCGTGCCGGCCAGGCCGCACTCGATCCGGCGGTAGAGATCGATCGGCCGCGCGCCGCCGCGGAGCACGGCTCGCCGGAGGTCGCGCACCTCGGCGCGCGAGGCGGCGGTCGCGCCCTCGAGGGTGCCGCCCTTGCCGTGGCAGGTCATGCAGCCGCCCTTGCCCGCGTCGTGAAAGAGCGCCTCGCCGCGCTTCGCGGCGGCGGCGCGGGCCGCGTCGTCGCCCTCCCACGGGGCGGGCGGGACCTTCGAGACCTTCGAGGGCGCCTCGCTCCAGCTCTCGATCAGGTAGCTCCGCTCGTCGGCGACCGTGTCGGGGTCGAGCTCGTCCTCCTCGTTCGCGACGTGGGCGAGGTTCCGCTCGAGCTCGCCTCGCATGGCGAGCCAGATCACGAACGCGGCGAGGGCGTCGCGCTCGCCCGCGTCCGCCTCGGCGACGAGCTCGGCGTGCTGCGCCTGGCCCACGTAGTGGACGAGGTCGGCGCGCGTCGGCTTGTGGACCATCCGGGTCGACTTGTAGCGGAACTGACCGCGGCCGAAGTCGCGCGGGCGCGGGTCCTCGAGGAGGGCGCGCTTGCCATCGCCGCGCCCCTCGGCGCCGTGGCAGACGGCGCAGCGGCGCGTCTTCCAGGCGTCGCGACCGGAGGCGACGAGCGCGGCGGGCGCCACCTCGCGCGCGTTCGGCGCCGCGGGCGTGCCGAGCGCGTCGTCGACCGCGGCGAAGACGCCGTCGCGGAGCGCCGGCGGGAGGGCGTTCGTTGCGGGCGGCGCGAACGGATCATCGGCCGACCCGGCGCCGCCGCCCTTCCCGGACGGGGACGCGCCATCGCCGCCGGTGGAGGCGGACGCCGCGCCGCCGTCGCCATCGCGACGATCGCCGTCGCTCTCGCAGCCGGGAGCGAGCGCGGCGAGCGCGCCGGCGGAGACCAGGGCCACGCCGAACGCGGCCGACCGGGCGAAGCTCTTCGACATCAGCGTCCGTCCTTCTTCGCGCCCGCGCGGAGCGCCTGGATGTAGGCGACCAGGTCCCAGATCTCGGCCGGCTCGAGCCCCCGCCCGTAGCCGGGCATCGACGTGCCGCTCAGCCCGATCGCGATCCGGCGGTAGAGCTCGAGCGGCTCCTCGCCCCCGCCGAGCGGCATCGTCGCAATCGCGCGGACCTCGACCGGTCGGCCCCACTCGTCGACCCAGGCCTTCTCGTTCGAGACGTCGGTGGCCGCCCCATCGGTCCCGTGACAGCCCTGGCAGCTCCCCTTGGCCGCGTCGTGGAAGAGCGCGCGACCGCGGGCGGCCGCGGCGGCCCGCTCTCCGTCGCTCGCGTAGGTCGGCGGCTCGGCCGTGACGACGCCGTCGGCTGCCCTCGTCCAGATCTCGGCGACGTCGGCGACGACGTCGTCCGCCACGTCCGGGTCGAGCTCCTCGTCCTCGAACGCCGAACGGGCCAGCCCCCGCAGGGTCTCGCCGCGCATCGCGAGCCAGGCGACGAACGCCCCGAGCGCCGCCCGCTCCTCGGCGTCGGCGACGGCCTCGGCGAAGTGAGGCCGGGAGAGGAATCGATCGATGTCGGCCGGAACCGGCCGCCCGCCGATCGCGGTCGATCGGTAGCGGAACGCCCCGGAGGTGAAATCACGCGGCCTCGGCTTCACGATCGCCGCCTTGTAGCCGTTGCCGAACCCCTCGCTCCCGTGGCAGTCGGCGCACGAACCCGCCGCGTAGGCCTCGCGCCCGCGCGCGATCAGGGCCGGGTCGAGGCTGGGCACTCCCTTCGCCGGGAGCCTCGGCGCGTCGAGGTCGCCGAGCGCCTTCGTCGCCCGCGCGAGGACCGCCGCGCGGTCAGCGTCGGGGAGCTTCGTCAGGTCGAACGGGCCGAACGGCGCGAACGGGCCCCTCAGGAGCTCCGCAAACGTGTCCTCCGGGGCAGGATCGGGCGCGTCCTTCGGGGCGGTCTCGGGCGCGTCGGGCCTCTCGAATGCCTCCGGGTCGGCCCGGAGCGCCTCCAGGAACGCGACGAGGTCCCAGTTCTCGGACGGCTCGAGGTAACCGATGGTACCTACCATCTTCGTTCCGTAGAGGCCCCCGGAGATGCGCCAGTAGAGATCGATAGGCCGGTCGCCGCCACCGAGCGGCATCGTCGCGAGGTCGCGGATCTCGATCGTGCGTCCCCAGGCATCGATCCTCGCCGAGTCGTCGGCGATGTCTCGGGCTCGCCCGTCGGTTCCGTGGCAGCTCCGGCAGTTGCCCTTCTCGTTCGAGTTGAAGCTCGCCCGCCCCCGGAGGGCGGCGGCGCGACGCGCGCCGGCGTCCGGATAGATCGGCGGCTCGGCGGCGATGACCTCGCTCTTCGCGTCCCGCCACATCTCCACGACGAACTCGACGTCCGTGGCGACGAGGAGCTCGTCCTCCAGATCGTCCTCCGATCCGAGGAGCGCGAGCAGCTTCGTCGCCCACCCCCGCATCGAGAGCCAGCTCACCCATGCCGCGAGCGCGGCTCGCTCCGGCGCGTCAGGGACCGCCTCGGCGAAGTGCGGCCGCTCGAGGAAGCGCTCGAGGTCGCTCCGCATCGGTGGATGACCGAAGCGCGTCGACCGATAGCGAAACGCACTCGAGGAGAAGTCGCGCGGCCTCGGCTTGACGAGCGCCGCCTTCGGGCCGTCGGCGAAGCCCATCGGGCCGTGGCAATCGGCGCAGCGACGGGTCCCGTAGGCCGCCCGGCCCCGAGCGAGCAGCTCGGGGGCAAAGGCCTCGCCGCCACCGGGCACCTTCGGCGCCTTCGGTTCGCCGAACGCGCCCTTGACCTCGGCGCGGACACGCTCTCGGACGGGGGCCTCGAGCTCGGCGAGGTCCTCGTCGACCGTCGATCCCGCGCTGAAGGGCGGGGGGCGCTCCTCCTCGTCATCGCCGGAGGCGAGCGTGACGCCTAGCGCGAGCCCCGCGACCAGCGCGGCCGCCGCCCACGCCGAAGAGCTCATCGACCATCGTCCGATCATGGGTCATTCCTCGTCTCGACCGACGGCGCCGTTTCGCTCCGCCCTCGGGAGGCGCCATGATACGGCAACGCGCCGGCCGGTGGGGAGGGAGCGGGCGGGGCCCCCGGGAGGGCGAGTGAGCGAGGTGCGACCGACGACGGAGGCTGCCGAGGCGACGGCGGACGAGAACGCGGACCCGGCGCGTCACGGCGGCGTCTCCGCGGCGCTCCTCCGGCTCGCCGCTCTCGCGCCGCTCGTCGCCGGGTTCGCCGTCTACGCCCTCCACCCCGACTTCCGCGCCTGGCTCGGAGCGGGCACCGATCACCTCGCCCGCGGCGACCTCGAGAAGCTCGCCGCCTGGGCGCGCGACGCGGGCGCGTGGGCGCCGATGGCGACGACGCTCCTGATGATCGTCCAGGCCATCGCCGCGCCGATCCCGGCCGTCCTGGTCACGGCGACCAACAGCCTGCTCTTCGGGCCGTTTCTCGGCGGGCTCCTCTCGATCGCGAGCGCGACGCTCGCCGCCAGCATCTGCTGGCTCATCGGCGCGGTGCTCGGCGACGCGGTCGTCGCGCGCCTGCTGCCGGCCGCCACCCTCGCTCGGGCGGACCGCCTCATCCGCGAGCACGGCGCGTTCGCCGTCCTCGCCGCGCGGCTCGTCCCGATCGTCCCGTTCGACCCGGTCAGCTACGCGGCCGGCATCGCTCGGATGCGCTTCGGGCCGTTCGTCCTCGCGACGTTCGTCGGACAGATCCCGGCCGGGATGACCTACTCCTACCTCGCCCAGGAGGTCGATCGGCCGGCGCGGTTCATCCCGATGGCCGTCGGGGCGTTCGCCGCGCTCCTGCTCTTCGGCTGGCTCGCCCGCCGCGCGATGCTCGGCAGCGGCGCGCGCGCCGGCGATCCGGATCAGTCGCCCGAGGCGGGCGCCTCGTCCTCGGCGGTCGCGACCTCGACGAGCTCGTAGATCCGGCCGTCGAAGCCGGTCGCGTGGAGCTCGCCCGCGGCATCCTCGCCCCAGCTCGAGATGCGGACGCCCGTGTCGGTGACGAGCTCGTGGACGGCGACGCCGTCGCCGCGCCAACCCTCACCCGGCAGGACCGAGCCGCCGCGCGTGACCGACCACACGACGCCGGCGAAGAAGTCGGTGAAGACGTAGCGACCCTCCAGCCACGGGATCGCCGCGCCGCGGTAGACGTGGCCGCCGATCACGGCGCGCCCCACCTCGGCCGGGTAGGAGACGACCGGATCGCGCGCTCCCCGCGCGGCGACCTCCTCGTCGAAGGGGACGAAGCCCTCGCGCGCGCGCCAGCCGTAGTTGCCGCCGCGCTCGATGACGTCGATCTCCTCGTGCGCGTCCTGGCCGACGTCGCCCGCCCACAGCTCGCCGGTCGCCCGGTCGAACGAGAAGCGCCACGGGTTGCGCAGACCGTAGGCCCACACCTCGGGGCGCGCGGAGCGGCGCCGCCGGAAAGGGTTGTCGGACGGGATCGCGTAGGGGCGATCATCGCTGCTCCGGTCGATGTCGATCCGCAGGATCGAGCCGAGCAACGTCTGCAGGTTCTGCGCGTTCCCGAGGGGGTCGCCGGCCGCCCCGCCGTCGCCGAGACCGACGTAGAGCATCCCGTCCGACCCGAACGCGACGTGCCCGCCGTTGTGGTTCCGGAACGGCTGCTCGACCCGGAGGAGCTCGGTGAGCGAGCCCGGATCGCCCCGACCGTCGCGCGACTCGAGCCTCGCCACGACGCTCGAGCCGTCGCGCACGTCGGTGTAGCCGACGACGAACCGCCCGTCGCCGGACGGGTGGAACGCCAGACCGAGGAGCCCCTGCTCGCCGCGGGCGAACGAGACGCGGTTCGACAGGTCGATGAAGAGCTCCGCCCGCTCGATCCCGGGTCGATCCTCGACCAGAAAGACGCGGCCACCCTGCTCGACCACGACGAGGGCGTCGCCGCCGGGCGCGGCCGTGACGAGCACCGGTCGCCGGAAGCGCGGGAGCTCCGGGAACGCCTCGACGATGGCGAGCTCCGGCGGCGGCGCATCGGGATCGCGCTCGGATGGCGCCGGCGTCGGCTCCGGCTCGGGCTCGGACTCGGGGTCGGCGTCCGAGGCCGCGCCCTCGCGCGTCCAGGTGTCGCGCCGGCGAACCCGCCGATCGACCCGCCAGGCGCCGACGAGGACGTCGCCATCGTCGTCGTCCGGACGGTAGCTCGCGGTGAACCGGACGGGCCCGGCGCGGTCGGGCTCGGCGTCGGGATCGAGCAGCCCGCCGAGGCGGTCGGTCGCCCCGTCGAGCCCGCCGCGGAGCTCGACGGCGAACGAGAGGCGTCCCTCGCGCACCTGACCGGTCGCCGCGAACGACTCCGATCGGCGCTCGGTCCCGTCGTCGCGCTCGAACCGGACGACGCCCTCGACCCGGCGCTGCCCGGGATCGTCGGCCGCGGCGAGCGTCACCGCGCCGCTGTAGCGACCCTCGCGCGTGTCCTTGCCTTGGATGGTAAAGGCGCCGACGAACGGGTCGTCGCCTCCGGCCGCCGGCGCCGCATCGGTCGGCTCGACCGGCTCGACTCGCCGGACCCACTCGGCGCGACGCCGCACCGCCCGGGCGAGTCGCCACGCTCCGGCGAGGGCGCCCGGAGCGGCCGCGTCCTCGCGGAAGCTGACCGTGAGCCGGACCGGCTGGCCGCTGCCGTCCTCCTCGATCACGGGGAACGAGAGCCGGACGCCGTCGACGACGCGCGCCTCGGCCGAGAACGCGCGCTCGAACCCGGCGGCGAAGCGGAGCGACCCGCTCACGCGAAGCGCCCCGCCCTCGCCGGCGGAGACGTCGACCACGCCTTCGTACGCGCCGAGGACGACGTCGTGGCCGACGGCGTCGAACGTCCCGACGAAGCGCGGGTCCGCGCCGGCAGGCGGCGCGGCCAGGATCGCGCCGGCGAGAACGGCGAGACCGGCGGCGAGGGTCAGGACGGCGCGACCGGGGAATCGTCTGGCAGAGCTCATGGGACCTCGTTCCTTTCGAGGGTAGGCGACCGGGCCGGTCGCGATCGATGAGCCGACGGCCGAGCCGACTCGAGCGAGGCGCGGACGCATCGCGCGGACCGAAAGCCGCCCCGGCCGCCGGCCGCCACAAATCGCCGCGAGGTCAGCCCCCGCGGCGGGCGCGTCGCCGCGTGGCCGCTCCCGGGACCGTCTCGACCGTCGCGCTCGATCGTCTCCTCCTGCGACGCTCGGCCCGCGAACCGTCCCGGACCGACGTCGGTCCTTCGCGCGAACCGACCGGGCGGGCTACGGTTGAGTCGCCGGGCCCGCGAGCGACGGATGCGCAAGGACGACGAGAGCACCGACGACTTCCCCGCCCCGAAGGACGGCGACGACGCGACCCGCGCGGCGCCGTCTCCGCCGGCATCCAAGCGGAGCTCGATGCCGGCGCCCACCTCGGTCGGGTCCTACCTCCTCGAGGACCGCCTCGGCGAGGGCGCGCAGGCGACCGTCTGGCGCGCCCTCCACCGTGCCCTCGGTCGGCCCGCCGCAATCAAGCTCGTCCACGAACGGTTCGCCGCCGACCCGGTGTTCGCCGCGCGGTTCCAGCGCGAGGCGCGCCTCGTCGCCAAGCTCTCCCATCCGAACGTCGTGAGCGTCTACGACAGCGGCGTCGACGACGGCTGGCTCTGGATGGCCATGGAGCTCGTCGACGGCCAGCCGCTGTCGGCCCGGATGAAACGCGGTGCGCCGATCGACGAGCGTCGCGCGGTCGCGATCGCCCTCGACCTCGCCCAGGCGCTCGACGCGGCCGCCGCGCACGGGATCACCCACCGCGACGTCAAGCCGGCGAACGTCCTCCTGACCGCCGACGGAACGGCGAAGCTCTCCGACCTCGGCATGGCGCGCGAGCAGAGCGTTCCGGACTCGGAGACGGCCACCGGCATCGTCGTCGGGACGCCCGCGTACATGTCGCCCGAGCAGGCCTTCGGCGAGCGCGACCTCGACGTGCGGAGCGACATCTACCCGCTCGGGCTCATCCTCTACGAGATGGTCTCGGGCGAGCTCCCGCTCCGCGGCAAGACGCCGATGGGAACGCTCGTCCGGCACAGCCAGGAGGACGTCCCGCCCCTCCGCGACGCGACGCCCGATGCGAGCCCGGCCCTCGACGCGGTCGTCCGGCTCATGACCGCGCGCGAACGCGAGAAGCGCTACCCCGACGCGCGCTCGCTCGTCCACGACCTGATCGCGCTGCGCGACGGGGCCGTTCCGCCGCTCGCGGGCCGCGGCGTGGCCGACGCGGCGCCGGCGGGGTCGGCGACGGTGGTGAACGGCGCGACGCCGCCCGAGGGCTGCCCGGCGACGTCCGCGGACGCGAGCCCGCTACCCCACCCGCCGGCCGCCTCGCCCGCACCGAGAGCGGCGAGGCGTCGGTCGTCGGGGAACGTGCCGACGCGCCGGAGCTCGGGCGAGGTCCGGACGCGCCGCTCGTCGGGGAAGGTGCCCGTCCGGACGGCGCCGGCGGCCGACCCCGGCGCCGGAGCGGCCAGGCCGAGCGCGGTGGTCATCCTCGCCGCCGCGGCGATCCTGATCGTCTGTAGCGGCGCGATCGTCGGCTTCGTCCTCGGCTTCCGCGGCAAGCCCGGCCCGGCGCCCGGGTCGCGCGACCGACCGCCCGGGACCGACGGGCAGCCCGACGAGGTCGGCGCCGCGCCGACGGTCGGTCCGGATCGGCCCCGGGAGGGGGGCGACGACGCCGGCGCGGGCCGGACCCCCACCGTCGCTCCGGCGACGCCGCCCGCCGCGACGCCGGACGCACCCGAGCCGGACCTCGAGGATCGCGACGCGGCGATCCTCGATGCGGCCCTCCGCCTCGCGACCCTCGCGGAGACCGCAGACGACATCCGCGACGAAGCCCTCGCCGAGGTCCGCGCGCTGCGGATCGCGTCGGCCGACGAGCTCTTCGCGTCGGCGGATCGCATCGCCGCGCGCCGCGGCGCATCTCACCGAAAGGCGGTGCACGACCTCGGCCTCTGGTGGGTGCTCGAGCGCGCGGTCGTGGGAGACGCCCGGAGCGTCGAGGACGCGCTCGCCATCGTCGAGCAGTTTCCGCGGGCCGAGGCCGCGGAATTCGGCCAGGCGCGTCTCCTCGCGGGCTCGATCCTGACCGTCGTGCTCGGATCGACCGACCGGGACCCGATCGAGGCGAGCCGCGTCGCGCGCGAGCGTCCGGCCGGGCACGTCCCCGCCGACCCCGGCGCCGGCGATGAAGGCTGGCACGCGGGGCTCGTGTGGCTCATCGGAGCGCACGAGGAGGCCACCCTCACCGCCCTCCGCGAGCTGCGGCTCCGGATCCTCGGCGTGATGACCCGCGGCTCGCGGCGGATCGGGAAGGGCGCGACGACGATTCCGCTGACGCTGGTCCACAACCTGCCGCGACTCGCGACCGACATCGAGTCGCGGTGCCGCGAGATCCGCGCCGCCGCCGCGGGCTGCGCCTCGGCGGATCTCGCGGAACGCATCGTGACGGCCGTCGACCGTATCGAGGCGGCGAGCCGCGGCCTCCGCGACGGCTGGATCACGATCCCGCCGGACGCCCTCGCGGCCCGCCTCATCTCGGACGACGAGAACGCCTGGGAGCCGCTCGGAGCGATGCGCGGATTCCGCGCGCGGGAGGTCGCGCAGCCGCACCTCCGGGTCGAGACGATCGGAGCCTGGAGCGAAGCGACGGCGCGCCTCGTCCTCCCCGCCGACGCGCCGATCGCGCTCGTTCTGCGCAAGCCGGGAGCGCGAGGCAACACGCTGGTCGTCACCCTCGGCGCGAGGTCGATCGACTTCCAGCTCGATCCGGACCCCGAGCGACGCATCGAAGGGATCCTCCGGGCCGCGACCGGGGCGACCGCAGAGCCGGCCGAGCGGCGGATCCACATCCGCTTCGACTGGGCCGAGAACGCGCTCGACATCGAGGTCGGCGACGCCCGCAAACGCATCACCAAGGGGAGAGTCCCGGCGACGGCGGACCTCTACCTCATCGTCCCGCCCGGCACCGAGGCTCACTCGCTCTCACTGCGGCTCGCGTCACCGAAACAGCGATGAGCCAGTCACCGGGGAGACTCGCTGGCCCGCGACCCGGCTAGGCTAGGTGCGCGCGCGCGCGGCCTCGCGTCGGGCCGCCTCCTCGGACTTTTTGCGACGCTTCGCCTCGGCCTTCGCCCGGCGCTTCGCCTCGCGCTCGGCGTCCCTCGCCTGGCGCGCCTCGTGCTTGGCGACCCGCTCGGGCGTCATGAAAGTGACGCCCTCGCCGCAGACCTTCTCGTTGTTGTCGTAGTACTCGCGCCCGTAGTCGGCGAAGCCGGCCACGTCGAACGCGGCGAGCGGCCGGAACGGCCGCGCCGCGAGGCGCTCGTGGACGAGGAGATCGATCGGCTTGCTCACCGGATCCCCGCGGCGGTCGAGGGCGTAGAGGGACCGGTCGGCGTCGAAGACGAACGTGTCGCGCTGCCGTCCGGCCTCGAGCCGCTTCAGCTCGTTCTTGCGGTCGAACCCCTGCCAGCCCGAGCGGGCGGTCGTCGCGAGCGAGTGGCCGGCGGCGTGATCGAGCTGGGCCTGCGCGAAGACGGCGCGCTTCACCTCGACCGACGGCGTCGGAGCGGCCCACAGAGCGGCGAGCTGCAGACCGAAGCGCAGCTCGTCGGCGAGGTCCTCGGCGTGCCAGAAGCCGGGGAGCGCATGCAGGACGGTGCCGTCGGCGGCGAGGACGAGGATCTGGGTGTTCACCGGACCGGCGCCGTTCGTCGTGCCGACGGCGACCTCGTTGCAGGCGTAGCCGTGCGACTCACCGACGTAGTCGGTGGCGATCAGGTTCTCCCAGACGAGGACGACCTCGTCGCGCAGGATCGGGAAGACGGGATCTCGGGGAAGGGACACGCCCCTCAGGCTCTGGCCCGCGCTTCACAAGAAGCCGTCGAGCTCGCCGAGCGCCGCGACCATCACGATGGGCCGCCCCGTCACCTGCGCCTCGGGCACCGCCGTCTCGAGCGAGCGATGCCAGCGGAGCTCGGCCGTGAGGCGCTCGACGCCGCGGATCACCTCGGCGCCGTCGACCTCGAGCTTCCGGAACGCCTTCGCCTCTCGCTTCGCCTCCTTGGCGGCGCGGGCGGCGGCGACCTCGGGCGACTCTGGCGACTGGTCGCGGCGGCGCTTCGCGTGCGTGCCGCCACAGCCGGCGGCGGTCGCGAGGCCGAGCAGGACCACGAGGAACCAGGGCATCGAGCGCATGACGGCAGACCTCCCACCGCGATCATGGCACATCGCCGCGGACGCCACCCCCTCGATCTCGCGAACCGGAGCGGGACGCTCCGCCTCAGATCGCCCAGGCGTGCTTCGCGTCGGGGTAGAAGAGGACGTCGCTGACGCTGGGGGCGAAGAAGACGAGGAGCCAGCCGCCCGGCACCTTCGCGCGGAAGAGGTTCCCAAGTCGCCCCTTCATACCGGGTAGCGCAAGCACGCCGCCGGGCACCTCCTCGAACGCCACGGCCGGATCGGTCCAGGCGTGGGTGGGGTCAGGCAGAAAGTCGAGACCTGCGCTCGCGATCAACCAGCCTCCGGGCACCCGGAGACGGGAGATCGCGGCCAGGGCCAATCCCCCGGTCTTGCCATCGCCGACGGTCTCCCAGCTCGGCTTCTCGTCGGCGGCATCCTGCGCGGTAGCCGGATCCGGGCGGATTCCGAAGGAGAAAGCGGCTCCGAGAGCGACACCCACGAGGACGAGTCCGGCCGCCGTGACGGTACGGTCGATTCGCATGAGGGACTCCTTTGGTCGGCGAAGTCTCGCACAGGCTTGCATCCGCAAGGATCGCTTCATACGATCTCGAGAACCTTGCTACGGAGCCATCATGGCCCAGCCCCCCCGCAATGCCGCCCGCGTCGCCACCCTGCTCGCCCTCGCGCTCATCGCCGCCTCCGCCCGGAGCGCCGAGGCGCACTTCCCGATCCTCATCGCCGATCGACCCTGGGCGAAGAAGGGGGACGCGGTCCGGATCGACTACGCGTTCGGGCATCCGTTCGAGGCCGCCCACGTCGACGTCGCGCGCCCGGCGAAGGTCGGCGTGCGCACGCCGTCGGGGAAGACGATCGCCCTCGACGACGGCCTCTCCGAGGCCACGATCGGGTCGGGCGACGCGAAGGCGACGGCCTGGCAGCTCGAGTATCGCCCCGAGGAGCGCGGCGACCACGTCCTCCACCTCGAGGCGGCGCCGCGCGAGCACGAGGGGCGCGCCGTCGTCGACCACGTCAAGCTGATCCTCCACGTTCAGGCGCAGCGCGGCTGGGACGCCGTCGTCGGCCACCCCGTCGAGCTCGTGCCGCTGACGCGGCCCTACGGCATCCCGGTCGGCGCGAGCTTCCGGGCGAGGGTGCTCGTCCACGGGAAGCCGCTCGGCGGCCTCGACGTCGCCGTCGAGGCGCGCAACGCCATCGCGCCGGACCCACTCCCGCCGGACGAGCTCATCACCCGCATTGAGAAGACCGACGACCTCGGCGTCTTCGCCACGACCCTCGACCGTCCCGGCTGGTGGCTCCTCGCCGTCGACCACGAGAGCGAGGGCACGCACACCCGCGGCTGCCTCTGGGTCCACGTCGGCGCGCCCCGCTGATGCACATCCTCGACGGCTTCCTCCCGACCTCGATCGTGATCGGCGGCGCCGTCTCCGGCGCCGCCCTGCTCGCCGTCACCGTCCCACGCCTGACCGACCAGGAGGCGCCCAAGGCGGCCGTGATGACGGCGGCCCTCTTCGTCGGGTCGCTCCTGTCCTTCCCGCTCGGCGTCACCAGCGTCCATCTCTCGCTGATCGGGCTCGCCGGCGTCCTCCTCGGCCGCGCCGCGTTCCCCGCGATCGCGGTCGCCCTCGCGCTCCAGGCCGCGCTGCTCCAGCACGGCGGCCTGACCACGCTCGGCGTCAACGCGACGACGATGGGAGTCGGAGCGCTCGTCGCTGCGGCGATCTTCGCGCTGCGCGGACGCGGCGTGGCGCCTCGGCGCGACGCGATCGTCGCCGCGCTCGCCGCGGGCGTCGGGACGACGGTGGCGCTCGCCCTCTACGCGGCGGCGCTCCTCGCCGCCGGCGAGGCGTTCCGCGAGGTGGCGACGATCGCCTTCGTCCTCCACCTCCCGGTGATCGCGATCGAGGCGGGCGTCGCCGGCAGCGCGGTCGGCTACGTCGCCCGGGTGCGACCGCGGATGCTCGGCGCGCGCGCGACGACCGACGCGACGCCGCCCGCCGCGCCGACGCCCTCGACCGAGACGCCGCCGCCGGTCGTCGAGGGAGCGGCCCGATGAGGACGCCGATGCTCCGCGCGATCGCGCTGGTCGCTCCCGCGGTCGCGATCGGGCTGGCCTTCGCCGCGCCCGCCCACGCCCACGGGCTGAAGCTCGACTGCCGCCTCGGCGAGACGACGGTGCGGGTCGAGGCCTTCTTCAGCGATGGCACCGAGGCGGTCGGCTTCACCGTGACCGTCCGCCGGGTCAGCCCCGACGGCGAGGTCGAGGCCGAGCCGCTCGCGATCGGCGAGACCGATGCCGGCGGCGCGTGCGAGCTCCCGCGACCGACGGCGGGCGCGACGATCGAGATCGAGGTGCGCGACGCCGCGGGCCACGCCGCCCGCGAGCGGCTCGAGGTGCCGGCCGCCGGCGAGACGCCGCCGAAGACGCCGTCCGCGCCGCCGACCGAGACGCGCGGGGCGGTCCGGTGGAGCCGCGTCGCCGCCGGCCTCCTCGTGATCGCCGCCCTCGGCGGGCTGCTCGCGATCGCGCAGCGACGCGCCCGCGGCGCCCCGCGGGCGGACGGCGGGGACGCGTGATGACCGACCCGACCGCCGCCGCCTGGCTGCTCGGATGGGATGCGCGCGCCCGCGTCGTCGCGCTCCTCGCCCTCGCCCTCGCCACGGCCCTCTCGACGACCCTGGCCGCGGCGCTCCTCGGCACGAGCGCCGCCTTCGCGATCGCGCTGGTCGGCCAGGTCGGCCTCGCCGCCCTCGCCCACCGCCTGCGCCTCCTCGCTCTCTTCCTCGTCCCGATCGTGATCGTCGTCCCGTTCCACCGCGCCGCCGAGGCCGCCCCCCTCTTCCCCTACGCCTGGCCCGGCGGACCGACCGACGCGGGCGCCGACCTCGCCCTCCTCGTCGCCGTGCGGATCGTCGGCGCGAGCGTCGCCGCCGCGCTCGCGATCGCCGTCGGCCCGTTCGACCGGACGGCCAAGGCGCTTCAGGACCTGGGCCTGCCGCGGATCCTGGTCCACATGACGCTCCTGGCCTACCGCTACACGTTCATCTTCGGCGACGACCTCGGACGGGTCCGCGCCGCCCTCGCCTCGCGCGGCTTCCGGGCACGGCCGACGCCGGCGACGCTGCGGACCTATGGAGGGATCGTCGGCGGGCTGCTGGTGCGGAGCGTCGACCGGACCGAGCGCCTCGATCAGGCGATGCGCTGCCGCGGCTACGACGGCCGGATCCGGACCCTCGAGACGCCGGGCGTCGGCGCACGCGACGTCTCGATCGCCCTGGGCGTGATCGTCCTCGCGGCCGGCGTCGCCGCGCTCGAGGTCGCCGCCCGGCTCGCCGGGCCGGCGCTCACGTAGGCTGCGAGCAGGAGCTCCCGATGGCCGACGCCCTCGTCGACGTCCACGACCTCCGCCACGTCTACCACGACGGCACCCGCGGCCTCGACGAGGTCACCCTCCACGTTCACCGGGGCGAGAACGTCGGCCTCGTCGGCCCGAACGGAGCCGGGAAGTCGACCCTGCTCCTCCACCTCAACGGCGTCCTCCGACCATCCTCGGGGAGCGTCCACATAGGCGGCGTCCCGATCGACGACCTCCACGTGACCGAGGTGAGGCGCCGGGTCGGGCTCGTGTTCCAGGACCCGAACGACATGCTCTTCACGACGTCGGTGCGGGACGACGTCGCGTTCGGACCGCTCCAGCTCGGCCTGCCCGCCGAGGAGGTCCACCGCCGCACGGCCGAGGCGATCGCCGCGGTCGGCATCGAGGGGCTCGAGGAGCGACTGCCCCACCATCTCTCGCTCGGCCAGAAGCGCGCGGCCGCGATCGCCGCCGTCCTCGCGATGCAGCCCGAGATCCTGGTCATGGACGAGCCGACGAGCAACCTCGACCCGCGCGGGCGGCGTCAGCTGATCGAGCTGCTCCGCGGGCTCGATCAGACGCTGCTCGTCGCGAGCCACGACCTCGAGTTCATCCTCGAGCTGTGCCCGCGCGTGGTCGTCCTCGACGGCGGCCGCATCGTCGCCTCGGGCGCGACCCGAGAGCTGCTCGCCGACGAGCCGCTCCTCCTCGCCCACGGCCTCGAGCGGCCGCCCTCGCTACGCTGAGCGAGCCGCCCCGATCGCGGCGACCGCCTCGATGAGCCCGTCGCCGAGCTCGGTCCCGTCGAGCGCCTGGTCGACCAGCCCGCCAGCCGCGTTGATCGCCGCGGCGTCGGGGTCGGCGCCGGCGAGGACGAGGACGAGCCGACGCACGATCGCCACGACGCCCGCGATCACGTCCCCGCGGGCGCGCGCGCCCTCGGGGAGCAGGAGCGCCGCGCGCCCGCCGTCGCGCCACCCGGCGAGGTAGAGGGCGAGGAGCGACGCGGCCGCCGCATCCGCCGGATCGCCGCCGCGGGGCGGCGCCGCCTTCGCCGCGCGGGCGACCTCGCGCCGCGCCCGCACCGGGTAGGGCAGCTCGGGACGCGCGAGGGCGAGGAGCTCCGCCCGGAGCGAGGCCGCCTGCGCGATCGCGCCGAGGACCGGGCCCCAGGCGGTCGGGCCGGCCGACGAGCTCGTCGACCGGGGCGCCACGTTGCGCACCTCGGGCACCGTCGCGACCGGGAGCCCCGGCTCCGCGGCGAGGAGCCGCGCCGGCTCACCATCGACGGCGCCGAGGGAGGGGTCCTCCGCGGTCGCGAGGTGAACGCTCGGGCACTCGAACCCGAGCGAGGCCCGCAGCGCGCCGCTCGCGTCGCGCACCATCCGATAGGGGAACTTCCGGCACGCGACGGGCTTGCCCGCCTCGCCGAACGCCGCGTGGAGGGCGCAGAGGTCGTCGTCCCGGAGGAACACGCATCGCCCGTCGGGTCGGATCCCGACCCGCCAGAGACCGTCCTCGGTCGTCCGCACCGCCACGACCGAGGGGTGCTGGCGGAGCTCCGGACGCCCGGCGACCGATGCCTCGATCCGTCGCGCCTCGGCGGCGTCCGCGAGAGGCACGTCGTAGGAACGGCAGCAGTGGGTGCAGCCGCGACACCGGAACCGCGCGCCGCCGACCGCGCGGATCGTCACGACGGGCTCCGATCGATCCGCCATCTCGTCGTCGGTCACGTGGCTAGGCTCCCTCCCCACGGCGGAACGCGTGGATTGCCCGAGTCGGTTGGACGACCCGCTCCTCCCCGGCCATGATGCCTTTCGAGGTCCGCCGTGGGCACCCCCAACCCCACCACCGAGTCCGTCCCCGCCCCCGTCCCCGCGCGGCGCCCGCCGTCCGAACGGATCCCCGTCCGCATCGGCCGCTACGCCGTCCAGGGCGAGATCGGGCGCGGCGGAATGGGTCGGGTCTACAAGGCCTGGGATCACCAGCTCCAGCGCCACGTCGCGATCAAGATGCTGCTCGAGACCGGCGAGCTCGACGAGGAGGACGTCGCGCGGTTCGTCCGCGAGGCGCGGGCCGCGGCCAAGCTCCGCCATCCCTCGATCGTCGCCGTCCACGAGGCCGGCACCCTCGACGGGCTCCCCTACCTCGCGATGGCGTTCGTCGACGGGGAGAGCTTCGAGGCGCTCCTGCAACGCGAGCCGATGCCGCCGCGCCGCATCGCCGAGGTCGTGCGCGACGTCTGCCTCGGCCTCGAGCACGCCCACGCCCACGGGATCGTCCACCGCGACCTCAAGCCGAGCAACGTCCTCGTCGATGCGGCCGACGGGCTCGGGATGCTGACCGACTTCGGCCTCGCCCGCGACATCGACGCGAGTCGGCGCGGCCACCTGACGAGCACCGGCGACGTGATCGGAACGCCGCAGTACATGTCGCCCGAGCAGGCGCTCGGCCGCCTCGACCGCCAGGGCCCGACCACCGACGTGTGGGGGATCGGGGCGATTCTGTATCGCGCCCTCGGCGGCCGTCCCCCGTTCGACGACCCCGGCGGCGCGGTCGCGACGATCCAGCAGATCCTGCTGCGCGACCCGGAGCTGCTCCGCGCGATCGACCCGTCGATCCACCCGGACCTCGAGACGATCGCCCTGCGCTGCCTCGAGAAGGACCGGCGGCGACGTTACCCGTCGGCGGCCGAGGCCGGCGCGGAGCTCGATCGCTGGCTGCGCGGGGAGGCGATCCACGCCCGGCCGCCGACGCGGCTCGAGCGGCTGAGCCGGACCGTTCGACGCAACCCGCTCGCGGTCGGCGCCGGCGTCGTCGTCGCGATCGCCATCGTGATCGGCGTCGCGTTCGTCGCCGAGCGAACGGCGCGCCACGCGGCCGTCGCGACCCGCGACGTCGAGCGCGAGCGCCGCGTCGACGCCGAGCGGGCGGCCGCCGCGGCGGCCGAGGCTCGGGATGCCGAGACCACGGCGGCCGCCGACGCGACGAGGCGGGTCATCGCCGACGCCCTCGCCGGGCGCCTCGTCGAGCGCCCCGACGGCTACGAGGACGCGCTCTTCGAGCTCGTCCGGCATCCGCACGCGGTCACCGTCGAGCTCCTCGGCGCGGAGCTCGACGCGATCTCCGCGGACCTGAGGACGACCGTCATCGAAACCTACCGCCCGGCCGCCCAGGCGGACGCGGCCGAGGAGTCGGCCGGCGAGGGAGCCATCGACGGGCTCGAGGCCGCGCTCGACCGATTCGATCGCCTGGCCCCCGACGCATCGCTCGATCGGCGCGACGTCGCGACCCTCGCGGAGGCCGCGGCCCGACTTCAGGGTCGTCTCGCCCGAGGTCGCTCCAGCTTCGACCGCATCGAGCGGGTCATCGCCATGCGGCAGGAGATGCGGATCGGGCCGAACCGGGCGCTCCTCGCGCGGCTCTGCTGCCACGCGCTCGGGCGCCTGGGCCTGGCCGAGGGCCGGTCATCGCTGGCCCGTTACCTCACCGCCGAGCGCCACGAGCATCGCGCGGCCGTCGCCGCGATCGCGCTCTGCCGGATCGGCGGCGACGACGCGGAGCGGGCGATCCTGGCGGCGCGAGAACGCTTCGGCGAGGGCTCGTTCGTCGTCGAGGTGAGCCCTCACCTCCACCGGACACGGATCGGCGAGCGCCTCCGCGACGGGACGGCCGAGTCCCACGTCGAGCGCGGCGATCTCCGCCGCGCCCGGTCGGACTGGGACGGAGCGATCGAGGACTACGACCGCGCCCTCGAGCTCGCCCCCTCGCTCGCGATCGCCCTCGCCTGCCGGGGGCGAGCGCTCCTCTCTCGAAACGAGCCGGGCGACTTCGACCGGGCGCTCATCGATCTCGACGGAGCGATCGCGATCGACCCCACGCTCGTCATGGCGATCACCAACCGCGGCACCCTTCACCGGAGACGCGGGGAGCTCGACCGGGCGCAGGTCGACCTCGACCGCGCGATCGAGCTCGCCCCGACGAACGCCGTCGCGTGGAACGAGCGCGGGGTCGTCCACCAGAACCGGGGCGACATCGCCCGAGCCATCGCCGACGCCGACCGGGCGATCGAGCTGCAGCCATCGCTCCCGGAGGCGTGGAGCAACCGAGGCGCCGCCAAGATGAAGCGGGGCGACCTCGACGGCGCCCTCGCCGACTTCGACCGCCTCCTCACCATGGCGCCCCAGTTCGCGACCGGATGGCTGAACCGGGGCATCGTTCGTGGCCAGCGGAGCGACTACTCCGGCGCCCTCTCCGACCTGAACCGAGCGCTCGAGCTCGCGCCGAAGAGCGCGCTCGTCTGGCGAACGCGCGGCACCGTCCACGGGCTGCTCAACGACGTGGAGAGCTCCGTCGCCGACCACGACCGCGCCCTCGAGCTGAGCCCGGACGACGCAGCGACGCTCGTCGAGCGAGCGAAGGCGCTCGGCCGAGCTCAGCGCTACGACGAGGCGGTGGCCGACCTCGACCGCGCGATCGAGCTCCGGCCGCGGTTCGCCCACCCGTGGGGCGTCCGCGGTCAGATCCACTTCGAGCGAGGGGACGACGACGCGGCGATCGCGGACCTCGAGACCTTCCTCCGACTCGCCCCCCGCAACGCGCCGGCCCGCCGCGCGTTCGCCTCCACCCTCGGAATGGCGCGGCAGCGCAAGGCGAGCCGCGACCGCTGAGACGCCAGGAGTGAAGGGGAGTGAAGGGGTCAGGTCTCGGAAGTTCGCATTAACGGGGCTACTGCGAACATCCGAGACCTGACCCCTTCGTGGGTTCCTCCGAAGCGTCGCGAACCGTTTTCGCGATCGGGGCGTATCGACCCGAAGCGAGAGTGTTGCATCCTTGCCTCATGGGCACTTACGCCGCCGACCATCCGGCGTGGCGTTTGCGTTCTCACCAGACGGTTTCAAGCGCGGAGAGAAAGCCGCGGAGACGACGAGACCCAGGAGAGAGGGTCGTGAACGACCGAGCCGAGAGACCGACCGGGAACGGACGCTGGCACGCCGCCCGCTCCATCCTCCTGCCGTGGCCGGAGGGCGACGGCCGCGCGAGCGCCTCGAGCGTCGCCGCTGCGACCGATCCGAGCCCGACCCGTCGCCCCCGCGTCTGGCGCCCGGCCCCCTGGAGCCCCAGCAAGACCGCCCCGACGCCGGCCCCGGCCCCGGCCGCCGTCGAGCCGATCGAGCCGAAGCGGCAGCCCGCGCCGCTGCACTTCGAGGAGCTCGAGGAACGAACCGCCCTCGCGGCGCGGACCGTGATGATCAAGCGCTGGGACGTCGCGTCGATCCACGACCTCTTCCGCGAGCGCGAGCCCGGCGCGATCGAGACCCGCGTCGCCATGACGACCGCGCAGGCGCGCCTCGTCGTCGGCTTCGTCCACGCGCCCCAGGACGTCCTCATCCAGACCAAGCTCGTCACCGTCGGACGCAGCGACGGCGCGCAGGTGAAGGTGCCGCACCCGTCGGTCGACCCGAAGCACGCCCGGATCTTCTGGACGGGGCGACGGTTCGTCATCGAGGACCTCGGCAGCGTCAACGGCATCCGCGTCGGCGACCGCCTCCTCCGAAAGGGCGACCGCGCCCAGCTCCGGCCCCACACCGCCCTGTGGATCGGCGGGGTGCCCTGCCTGTTCCTGATGCGACGGCTGACGGTCGCGAACGGGTCGGACTCGATCGAGCGGCCGGTGCGCGCCGAGCTCGCCATCGAGCAGCTCGAGCGGCGCGGGCTCATCTCCGCCTACCAGGGCGTCGACGCCCTCACCGAGGAGCGTGGGGCGATCGACGAGATCGCCGCCCGGTTCATCCAGCGCGGCGTCGTCACTCCGGAGCAGTGGGCGGAGGCGTACGCGGCGGCCGCCGCCGTGCAGCTCCTCCGCGCCCGAGACATCGAGGACGAGATCGACGCGGCCGTTCGCGTCGGCGTTTCCGGTCTGCGCCGCCTCATCGCCAGCGCCGCGGGCACGGTCTCCTCCGGCGTCGCGCGGCTCTCGATCGGCGCGGCAAAGGCGCTCGTCGCGGCGCTCCGGTCGGGGCGCGAGCGCCTCCGCCAAGTCCAGACCGAGGTCGTCGCCCCGAAGGGCTCCCGTCGCTGGCGCAAGGCCGCGCGGCCGATCGCGAAGCGCCGGCGCAGCACGAAGCGCTTCCGCAAGACGCTGACGGTCGACCCGAGCCGCGCGAAACGCCACGCCCGGCCGCAGCCGCAGCGTCGCGCCGGCTGACCGCCCTCAGAGCCCCAGGGCCAGGCCGTCCTTGCGTGACTCGGACGCGCCCGCGAACACGCTCGCCGCGCGATCCCACGCGATCGCCTGGTAGCCGCCGAAGCCGCCGCCGCCGCGGACGACCCGGTGCCCGCGCGTCGCGAGCTCGGCCGCCACGGCCTCGTCGATCCCGTGCTCGAGCGCGACGATCCCGCCGCCCGGCTCGCCCGGCTCCCCCTTCGGCCCGGGCGACCCGTGGTGATGGACGCGCGCGGCGTCGCCCGCCTCCTGGAGCCCGAGGCCGAAGTCGATCAGGTTCGCGAGCACCTGGACGTGGCCCTGCGGCTGCATGTCGCCGCCCATGACGCCGAAGGCGAGCCACGGCTGGCCGTCTCTCGTCACGAACGCCGGGATGATCGTGTGAAACGGGCGCTTCCCGGGCGCCCAGACGTTCGGATGGCCCGGGTCGAGCGAGAGGAGCTCGGCGCGGCTCTGGAGCCCGAAGCCGAGCTCGGGATCGACGAGGCCCGAGCCGAAGCCGCGGAAGTTGCTCTGGATCAGGCTGACCATCATCCCGTCGCCGTCGGCCGTCGCGAGGTAGCAGGTGTCCCCCTCGTCGATCACGCCCGGCGTCCCCGGCGCCGGATGCTCGGACGCGCGGGCGGGGTCGATCAGGGCGCGGCGTCGCGCCGCGTAGCTCTTGCTCGAGAGCTCGGCGACGGGCACCGCCGCGAACTCGGGGTCGGCGTAGTGGCGCGCGCGGTCGGCGAAGGCGAGCTTCTTCGCCTCGATCACGAGATGAAGATGCTCGACGCCGTTTCGCGGCAGCGCGCCGAGGTCGAACCCCTCGAGCACGTTCAGCATCTGCAGCGCCGCGAGACCCTGACCGGCTGGCGGCAGCTCCCAGACCTCGTGACCGCGGTAGGTCGTCGAGATCGGGTCGACCCAGCGCGACGCGTGCGCCGCCAGATCCTCGGCCCGGAGGAAGCACCCCTCGTCGCGGCAGAACGCGTCGAGGCGGGCGGCGATCTCGCCCCGGTAGAAGGCGTCGGCGCCGCCGGCGGCGATCCGTTCGAGGGTCGTCGCGAGCGCTGGGTTGCGAAACACGTCGCCCGCGCGCGGCGCGGCGCCGCCGGGGAGGAAGACCGCGTCGAACCCCGAGCCGCCCCGGAGCGCCTCGGCGCCGCGACCCCACTCGTGCGCGATCACCGGCGAGAGCGGGAACCCATCGCGGGCGTGGTCGATCGCCGGGGCGAAGAGCTCGCCCCACGGCCGGCGCCCGAAGCGCTCGTGGAGGGCGCGCCAGCCGTCGACGCAACCCGGAACGCTCACCGTGAGCGGACCGCGCGGCGGCATCAGCTCGATGCCGCGCCCGCGGAGGGTGGCGAGGTCGAGGCCGCGCGGCGTCCTCCCCGAGCCGTCGAGCCCGTGGATCCGCCGCTCCCGCCCGTCCCAGACGATCGCGAACAGGTCGCCGCCGAGCCCGCATCCGGTCGGCTCGACCAGCCCGAGGACGGCGTTGGCGGCGATCGCCGCGTCGACGGCGCTCCCGCCGTCGCGCAGGGTCGCGACCGCCGCGCCGGTCGCGAGCGGCTGACTCGTCGCCGCCATCCCGTTTCGGGCGAACACCGGAGATCGCGTCGCGAAAGGCTCGCCGGTCGGTCGGTCGCCGCCGCCGATCACGCGTCCGGCCGCGGGTCGATGGGGACGACCTCCCAGCGGAACGACTCGGGCCGGAACTGCCACTGCCGGAGCGGCTGGCGCGCGACCGCGACGACGACCCGCCGAGGCGCTCCCGGGAGAGCCACGACGCGGAACGCCTCCTCGTCTTGCGCGAGCGGCGCGCCGCAGCGGCGGAGCCGCCGGACATCGACCGGCGAGGGCGTCGCCCCCGGGGGGCAGGCCTGCTCGAGGTCGAGGACGAGGACGCCGTCGTTCCCGGCGGCGACCACCAGGCGCTCCTCGACGAAGGCGACGTCGTGCCAGGTCGGCCCGCGGACCGGCTCGTCCTCGGCGATCGGGCCCTCGTCCGCCGGGCGGACCATCTCGAGGACGCTGTGCCGCTCCTGGAGCGTCTCCCGGTCGAGCAGCCCGAGGCAGCTCGCGCGCCCGGCCCGGCCGGCGCCGTGGCTGAGGACGGCGAAGAAGCGATCGCCGGCGACGGCTCGACGGATCGTCTCGTAGGTGTAGTGGGCGGGGATCTCGGTGACGCGGTCGACCCGCGGCTCGAGCGGCTCGGCGATGTCGTACACGACGAGCCACTTCGGGTAGATGATGTCATCGACGGCGTAGAGGCGCGCACGCTCGACATCGACGATGAGGGCGTCGAGCGCCTTCCGGTCGCCGAGCACCTCGCCGACCTCGTCGGGGACGGCGATCGGCCGCCACGGTCCGACGCCGCGCGAGGCGTCGCGGACCTGGAGGAGCTCGCCCTCGCCCGAGCCGTCCTCGCCGCCCGCGTAGATCGCGCGGCGGCCGTCGGGACCCTCGACGACGGCGACCGCGTGGGCGACGAAGCCGGCCGGGAGCTCCCACGGGCAGCCGGGCAGCGGGGGGAGCCCATCGACGCCCGCGTCGCCGTTCCCGGTCACGCCGAACGCCGCGATGGACGTGGCCGCCCCGGCCAGACTACCTTCGAGGTCGTTCGCCGGCGGCACGAACGGGATCCCGAGGGCGACGCCATCCCCGAGCACCGGAAAGGTGTGCGTGCCGAAGGGGAGGGCGCCGATCGGCAGGACCTCGTCGTCGGGCCCGATCGCGACGAGGACGGTGCCGGCCGCGTCGGCGTCGGGGAGGATCGCGGTCGGCAGGTCGGCCGCGCGCGCGACGGCGGGGGCGTCGGGGCCCGGGCCGGAGCGCGCGAGCCAGCGAGCGCCGACGCGCGCGGCGTCGACGGCGCGGCCGGCGCGGACGTGGTGACCGGCGAGCCGGGCGACGGCCTCGGCGTCATCGGGGTCGTGGCCGACCCGGCGCTCGAGCTCGGCGGTCTCGCGATCGAGGGTCATGTCGGTTCGCCCGCTTCAGGGTGGCAACGGTAGGGTAGCACGATGTCGAGTCCCCGCGAACCGCCTGGATTTCCTTGAAGCCCCGACCCCGCCCGGTGTAAGGAGATGCACGGCCGGGCCTCGCCCGGGCCGATGGGAGAGGGATAATCGCATGCGCCGCAGTCACTTCGCCGCGACGATGATCGTCGCGTCGCTCGCTTCATCCGTGCTCGCCGCGCCGGCCCACGCCCAGGCGCTCGACCCGCGCCCGGTGCGTCCGGCGCCCGTCGCGAGCCCGATCGGCGGCAACGGCCACGCCGAGACCTGGGACGGTCGCGTCTTCATCGTCACGCGGAACACCCGCCAGCCGGGCAACCCCGTCGGCTGGGTCGTCTTCGCGATGCGGCCGGAGCGGGTGACCCGGATCGCCAACGGAACGCCGAGCTTCCAGAACGCGTTCAGCGCGGGCGTCGTCCTCGAGAACAACAACGCGACCAACACGGGGATGGGCGACCACAACGCCCTCGCCATCGTCCCCGCGCCGGGGCGCGCGGAGAACCCGTTCCGGAGCCGCGCCGACGGCAGCCCGGCCGCGAACGGCGCGTTCGAGACCTACGACGCCTTCATCATCACCCAGTTCTACGGCGCGCCCGGCGGCGACCGGATGGGGCGGCGCCCCGCCCGGATCGTCGTCCGCGACCCGCACACGCGCGACGCCGCGATCGAGCGGGCCGAGCTGACCGGACCGTTCGAGCCGCTGACCGGCCCCGGCGGCGTCGCCCTGCGCGGGATCGAGCCGACGATCACGTTCGACGGGCGGCTCCTCATCTGGCAGGGCCACCCCGACAACGACGGCAAGATCGACGTCATCGTCTACTCGTTCAACCAGCAGCCGGCCGCCGTCGGCGGATGGTCGACGCCCCGGTCGATCGCCGACCTGTTCCACCGGGACCGCGACACGCTGATCGCCGGCGAGCCGCTCCACGAGCTCTTCCCGATCGCGCGGCAACAGCTCCGCACGGCCGACGGAACCCCCTACGACGCGAGCGAGCTGTTCACCGGCGCCTACCCGTGGGTGACCCTCGACGGCAGCGAGCTCATCTACATGTCGATCACCGCCCGTAACCATCCCCGGCGCGCGGGCGCGAGCGTGATCGGACGCCTCACCCGCTGGACCGAGCGGCTGATCGACGGCCCGATCAACCCGGACCGCCGCGAGACGGTGCGCCTCTTCTACAGCTCGCCCGGCACCGTCCCGGGCTTCTGGGCGCCCTACCGCGACGTCCCCGACGTGCCGATCCCCTATACGGCGAGCCGGCCGGTGATGCCGCTCTTCGGGACGAACACGAGCAACTACGCCGAGGTGAGCTTCGAGGACACCGACGGCGACTACGTCCTGGCGCTGCGCGGCAACGAGATGATCACCAAGGGGCGCGACGTCGAGGTCCAGCAGACGCCCGACACCTCGGGCCGGCTCAACACCGGGCTGCTCGAGGGCGCGCGCTTCCCGCTCGAGCTCGACGGGACCGACGCGAACGTGGGCGCCGCCGGCCAGGCGATCCACTTCGGGCAGGCGGACCGCGTCCGCGTCCGGCACGCCCCGAGCCTCGACGAGGCGCGCGGGATGCTGACCGTGCAGATGTGGGTCAAGCGGGTCGTCGACATGGCCCAGGACGCCGAGAACCGGTTCGTCTACCTCGCGCGGAAGGAGGGCGCGTTCGACCTGATCCTCGAGGAGAACGGCAACGTCCAGGCGACGGTGATCGTCGGCGGCCAGCAGAAGCGCTCGGGCCCCGTCGGCCCGGCCCTCCCGCTCGGGCAGTGGGCGCACGTCGCCTTCACCTGGGACGGTCGAAACGGCGCGATGGGCGTGTGGCGCGACGGCGTCCTCGTGAGCGAGCAGCTCCTCGGCGCCGGGATCGTCGACGCGAGCCCGCGCGACCTCGAGATCGGGCCGTCGGGCATCGCGCCGGCCGCCCCCTTCGTCGCCGGCAACACACCGATCGTGACGATCGACGAGGTGTTCGTGAGCCGCGTCGTCCGTGACGAGCGCGAGCTCGCCGAGGCGGCCTTCCGCGTCCGCCCGGCGCCGAGCTTCGCCCCGGCGATCCCGCTGCCGATCGGGCTCGAGGCGAGCGATCTGCGGATCCCCGCGTCGAGCCCGGTGCGGGCCGACGTCACCGAGCTCGGCCGGATGCTCTTCTTCGACGAGCGCCTCTCGCGCGAGCGAACGCACTCCTGCGCGACCTGCCACGACCCGAGCGCCGGGTTCGACGACGGCCTCGCGACGGGGCGCGGTCGCAACGGAGCGGTCCTGCCGCGCAACTCGCCGACGATCGCGAACCGCGCCCTGTCGACGCGCCAGCTCTGGGATGGGCGCGCCACCTCGCTCGAGGACCAGGTGCTCCGGCCGATCACCCACCCCGACGAGATGGGGATGAACCTCCCGTACCTCGTCCAGATACTCGAGGCGATGCCGGAGTATCGGCAGCGGTTCCGCCAGGCGACGGGCGGACCGGCGAACCGGAACCGCATCGCGCGGGCGCTCGCCACGTTCGTCCGCACGATCACGACCGGCGACGCGCCGAACGATCGGTTCGAGGCCGGCGACCAGGCCGCCCTCAACGCCGCCCAGAAGCGAGGCCGGCGCCTCTTCTTCGGCAAGGCTCGGTGCAGCGCGTGCCACGACGGGAACAACTACACCGATGAGGCGTTCCACGCGACCGACGCGGCCGCCGAC
Organism: Planctomycetota bacterium; assembly: GCA_029260755.1. Lineage (GTDB taxonomy): Bacteria > Planctomycetota > J058 > J058 > JAJDCQ01 > JAJDCQ01. The sequence continues at coordinate 27,017 of JAJDCQ010000105.1, forward strand.
GGCGACCTCGGCCGGGCCGAGATCACCGGAAGGCGCCGCGACCGCGGAGCGTTCAAGACGCCAACGCTCCGAGACGTCGCGCTCACCGCGCCCTACTTCCACGACGGAAGCGCCGCGACCCTCGCCGAGGTCGTCGACCGCTACGACGAGGGCGGCCGCACCCGGACCGACGACCGCAGCGTCGAGATCCGTCCGCTGCTGCTCTCGCCGCAGGAGAGGACCGACCTCGTCGCGTTCCTCGAGGCGCTCACCGGTCAGGCGCGCGTCGTCCCGAACGCGCCGAACCTCCCGCCGGACCCGGTCGGCCTCCCGCCGCCGCCGCCGCCGCCGCCGGCGCCCGCCCCCGGCCGAGGCGCCCCGCCGCCGCTCCCGCCGCCGTCGGCGCCGCCGGGCACGACCGGAACGCCGATGCCGACGTGCGCCGGAGGCCCCGTCGTGATGGACGCCCCCATCCGCTGGGACGCCCTCGCGCCGCTGCTGCTGATCGCGCTCGCGCTCGGCGCGCTGAGACGACGCACCGCCTGAGTCGACGCGTCCCGCCAAACCGAAGGGGTCAGGTCTCGGATGTTCGCATTAACGCGGTTAATGCGAACATCCGAGACCTGACCCCTTCGGTCCGTTGCCGGCCGCGGCGCTCGGGTCGTATCGTCTCGACATGACGCGTGTCCCGACCGGCCCGGTCACTCCCGGCGGCCCGCCCCGATCATCCGGGCCGGGGCCAGGCCGGGCTCCCGGCCCGCACGCCCGGATCGGGCGCTACGAGATCCTCGCCGAGCTCGGCCGCGGCGGCATGGGCGTCGTCTACCGCGCGTTCGACCCGTCGCTGCGCCGCGAGGTCGCGATCAAGATGGTGCTCGCGGCCGGAGCGGGCCGCGCCCGGCAGGTCGAGCGCTTCGTCCGCGAGGCGCGCGCCGCGGCGCGGCTGCGTCACCGATCGATCGTGAGCGTCCACGAGGTCGGCAGCGACGAGGATCGCCCGTTCATCGTGATGGACCTCGTCCCCGGCGAGACCCTCGCCGAGCTCGTCGAGCGCGAGCCGATGGCGCCGCGCGCCGTCGTCGCGGCGATCCGCGACGTCGCCCTCGGCCTCCAGCACGCCCACGACCACGGCATCCTCCACCGCGACGTCAAGCCGCAGAACATCCTCCTCGACGCCTCGGGGCACGCTCACCTGACCGACTTCGGCCTCGCCCGCGACATCGCGAGCGACGCCGAGCGACTCACCGTCTCCGGCCAGCTCGTCGGTACGCCGGCCTACGTCGCGCCCGAGCAGGCGCGCGGCGACCGGGGCGCGGTCGCCGCCCCGAGCGACGTCTACGGCCTCGGCGGCGCCCTCTACTTCGGACTGCTCCGCCGCCCGCCCCACGAGGGGGACACCGTCGTCCAGATCATCGCGGCGGTGCTGCAGCGCGAGCCCGAGCGCCCGCGTGACCTCGACCCCGAGATCCACCCCGACCTCGAGCGGATCGTCCTCCGGTGCCTCGCGAAACGCGCCGACGAGCGCTACGCGACCGCCGCCGCCCTCGCCGCCGACCTGACCTCGTTCCTCGAGGGCCGGGCGATCTCGATCCGGACGCCGAACCGCCGCGAGCGACTCGGCCGCTGGGTGCGCGAGCACCCGGCCGCCGCCGCCGTGATGAGCGCCGTCGCCGTCTCGGGCATCGTCTTCGGCGCGATCCTCGCCGCGCGCGAGGTGCAGACGCGCGCCCGCCTCGAGGAGGCGCTCGTCACCGCGGAGCGCCGGCGCGACGAGGCGGTCGCCGCCGGCGAGCGCCTGACCGCCGCCCTGGGCGCGGCCGAGCGCGAGCGCGAGCGGGCGCGCGCCGCCGAGGTCTCGGCGAGCGGCCTCGGCAACCGCCTCCTCGTCGAGAAGGCACACGGCCTGATCGCGAGGCGGCGATTCATCGAGGCCGCGCCGCTCCTCGCCCGCAGCCTCGAGCGGGAGACGACGGCGGCGACGCGCTCGGCGCTGATCGAGGCGGTCGCGGCGACGCCGCGGCTCGCGTGGACACTGCGACGCCAGCTGCGCGCCGATCTCGCGGCGCTCGACCCGACCGGCGACCTCCTCGTCCTCGGCGGCGACTGGGGCAAGGACGTGCGCCTGATCGACCTGCGCCACGGGCGCCTCGTCGCGAACGCACCGATCGCCGCCCACGCCCTCTCGGCGTCACCTGACGGCGCGACCCTCGCCGTCGGAAGCGATCGGGGCGTCCACCTCCTCGAGCTCCCCTCGCTCCGCGAGCGCGCGTTCGAGCACCGCGGCCAGGTCGATCACATCGCCTGGGTGGAGGGCGGCGACCGCCTGGCCGCCCTCGCGACGGGGCAGGCCGCCCTCCACGACGCCGCGACCGGACGAATCGTCGGCGAGCTCGCGAACGATCTCGCGGGGCTCCGCGGCCTGAGCGTCTCGCCCGACGGGGAGCGCCTCGCCCTCTGGAGCGGCGAGCTCGTCGATGTCCGGCGGATCGACGACGACCGGAGCGAGGGCCGCATCGAAGGGCTCGAGGTCCGGACCGTCGCGTGGCTCGACGACGAGCGGGTGCTGGTCGCGTCCGGCTCCGCCCTCCACGTCCGCGAGATCGGGAACGGGATCGACCCGGCCCTCGGAGGCGATCCGCCCGCGCCGATCGAGCACGGCGCCGTGGTGAGCGAGGTCTCCGCCGTCGCCCCCGACCGCGTCGTCGTCGTCGACGCGCAGGGCGGCGTCGCCGTGCGCGACCTGGCCACCGGAGAGACGCTCGACGACGCCGACCCGCTCGGCCCGCGAGGCTCGCGATGGCCCCGGCTCGCGGTCGGCCACGCGGGCCGCCGCATCGCGGTCGCCGAGTGGAAGGGCGGGGTCGGCGTCTGGGACCTCTCCGCGGACGGGACGCTGACGCTCCGGGCGACGAGCGCGGACCCGGACGCCGTCGAGGTGCTCGCCGGCCACGTCGCGTTCGCCTGGTCGCCCGACGGCGAGGCGATCGCCGTCGGAGCGCAGACCGCCGGGGGACCGGTCCGGGTCCTCGAGGCGCGCTCGGGACGCGCGCTCCGACGCATCCCGCCCGCGGATGGCGGCGAGGGCGTCGCCTCGATCGCCTGGAGCCACGACGGCGCCACCCTCGCCGTCTCCCGGTTTTTCGGGCGCGACGAGCGCGGCCGAGCCGGCAGCCGGGTCGACATCCACGACGCCGCGACCGGCGCCGTCGTCGCCGAGCTCCACGCGGGCGAGGGCCACCCGGCCGAGCTCGGGTTCTCACCCGATGGACGCTCCATCGCGGCGGCCGTCGGCACCGAGGTGCACGTCTTCGACGCCGCCACCGGCCGGCGACGCCACCGCCTCGAGCCGCCGCCGAGGCCGCGGAGCAGCGGGACGCCGATCACGCAGCTCTCGCGCCCGCGGTGGCTCCGCGACGGCCGCCTCTACGCGTCCAACGGGGTCGGCACCGCGGCCGCCCTCTGGAACGCGGACGAGCCCGACGCGAAGGAGCGGCTCCCCGTTCAGGTGCGCGAGGTCGCCTTCCACCCCGACGGGCGCCACGTCGCCTTCGAGGAGGGCCTCCCGTCGGGCGACACCCGCTCGCGTCTCGACGTCGTCGAGGTCGCCGGTCCCGACCGCGCCATCCCGCGGACGGTCGAGGACCCCGAGATCCAGGACGGGGAGGTCCGGATCTGGGGGATCCGCCGGATCGCGTGGAGCGCCGACGGACGCGCCCTCGCCGCCTCGGCCCAGGGCATCTGCCGGGTCTGGCGGTTCGACGGGCGCGCCCTCCACACCCTCGCGTCGATCCCGATCCCGGGCGACGGGCGCCACGTCGGCTTCGACCCGTCCGGGCGGCGCCTCGCCGTCTCGACCGACGGGCTCCTCCAGGTCTGGGAGCTGCCGCGACCGACCCTCGAGCCGGCGCCGCCCGACGCGACCGACGGCTGCGCGAAGGTCGCGACGGCGCCCGCCGGAACGCTCGTCGCCTCGATGGGGAAGGACCACCTCCGGGTCTGGGACCGCGCCACGGGCGCGCTCATCCTCGATCGGCCGCACGGCGACGACGGCTTCGGACGTTCGATCGCCTGGTCGCCCGACGGCGCGCGGCTCGTCGCCGTCACGACCCGGCGGGTCCGCGTCCTCGACCCGCGACGCGGCGAGCTCGCGCCTGGGTGGATCGATGCCGACGAGCCGCGCGACGCGACCTTCGTCGACGGCACCCGGGAGGTCGCGGTCCTCCTCCGCGACCGCCTCTTCCGGTGGGAACCGTCGACGCCCGGCCCGGCGAACCGGGACGTCCTCGACCGCGACGCGCCGGCCATGCCCTTCGCCAGCGTCGTCGGGCGCGACCCGGCGGGGCGCATCCTCGCCATCTCCCGGAGCGTCGAGGAGAACCGCCGAAGAAGACAGGCGGTCGAGTGGGTCGACGTCGCCTCGGGACGAATCGAGCCGGTCGCGGTCGTCGCGACCGTGCGCCATCCCTCGACGCTCGACGTGAGCGCCGACGGCGCCCGGATCGCGGCGACCGTCGAGGGCGCGGCGATCGTCTTCGACGTCGCCGCGCGCCGCGAGCTCGCCCGCCTGCGCCGGCGCGATGGCGCAGGCGCGCTCTCGGTCGCCTGGGCACCGGACGGACGCCTCATCGCGCTCGGGTGCGGCGACGGCGCCGTCGTCGTCTGGGATCCGGACGAGCGCCGCCCGCTCTTCCAGGTCCGCCCCGACGACCGATCGATGAGCGACATCGACTGGACCGACGACGGCGCGATCCTCTGGGGGTCGGCCGATCGCGGGCACGAGAACGGCGCGGTCGGAATCCTCGACCTGGAGCGAGTCCTCGCCTTCACGCCGCCCGCCGAGCTGGTCGCGCGAGTGCGCGACCTCACCGGTCGGGTCGAGGCGGACGGCGGCTCCCGGCTGATGCCGACCGACCGATTGACGCTCGAGCCCCGCTGACGCCCGCCTCCCGCCTCACGCGGGCCAGTCGAGAACCCTCACGGGGACGCGCTCCCAGTCGATCACGTAGACCGGGCCGACCGGGCTGACGAGCAGCTCGGTGATCGCCCCATCGCGGAGCGCCTCGTCGATCAGGTCGATCGCGAGGTCGAGCGGCCACTCGAGGTCGTTGGTGACGTCCCCGACGGTGAACCCGCCGGGCTGCCCCATCGCGTAGGCGATCAGGTTGTCCTTGCTGACCACAGGTACGGCTCGCCGCGAGCGCCTGACTCGAACCTCGAGTCCGTGGCCGTGTGACGCCCGCGGGTTACGGCTGAGAACGAAACGGCTCTGAAATTCTGGACGCCGCGGCGACGTCCCGCAAGGGTGGTCGGGGCTCGATTGAACGCCCGACATTGCGATGCTAGGCTCTCCTTACGTCATTGGGCGTCCCCTCGGCGGCCGGGTGCCGCCGCCGTTTACCTCCATGAGATCAGGACTTCCAAGCTCGTGAGCCAACCTCCGCTCACCGGCCAGCGCCTCGGCCCGGTCGAGATCCTCGAGCGTCTCGGCGCCGGCGCCATGGGCGTCGTCTACCGCGCCAACCACACCGAGCACGGCGACGTCTGCGTCAAGGTACTCAACCCGCAGGTCGTCGCCCGCGGCAACACCGAGTTCGTCCGTCGCTTCCACCGCGAGGCGAAGGCCGCGTGCCGGATCCAGCATCCTCACGTGGTCCGCGGCTACGGCCTCGTCGACGCCGGCGGCCTCCAGCTCCTCGTCCAGGAGTTCGTGACCGGCGGCGACCTCGAGGAGTTCCTCAAGCGCCACCACGGCAAGATCCCGGTCCACGAGGCGCTCCGGATCATCCGCGAGGTCGCCCTCGGCCTCGAGGCCGCCCACGTCGCCGGGATGGTCCACCGCGACCTCAAGCCCGGCAACGTCCTCCTCGACGGCGCCGGCCACGCGAAGATCGCCGACCTCGGCCTCGTTCTCCAGGTCGACGGCGAGCCGCTCGGCCAGACGGTGCTCACCCGACAGGACACCGCCCTCGGCACGCCCTACTACATGGCGCCCGAGCAGTGGAAGAGCGCCCACGACGTCGACAAGCGCGCCGACATCTACTCCCTCGGCGTGATGCTCCACGAGTGCATCACCGGCAAGAGGCCGCTGTCGGGCGCCAGCGTCGCCGCCGTGATGAAGGCGCACATGATGGGCGCGCCGATCCCGCTCCGGAGCCATCAGCCCGAGGCGCCCGCGGCGATCGAGAAGCTGATCCTTCGCATGCTCGAGAAGGAGCGAGGGGATCGCCCGGGGACGTGCTCCGAGGTCGTCGCCGCCGTCGACGCGATCGCGAACGAGCTCGGGATCCTCGAGGCCGTCCGCAAGAGCATCAGCCAGCACTGGACGGCCGTCAGCCCCGACGAGTCGTCCGCGCCGCGCCCCCGCACGCCGGCGAGCGACGCGAACGCCGTCCCGGTCTCGGCCGCGGCGCCGGCCCGCCCGGGAGCCCCCGGCGCCGCCTACAGCAAGACGATCGTCACGCCCGGCCCGCAGCCGCAGCCCGAGGCGCTCGTCGGCCAGGTGATCGGCGGGAAGTTCGAGGTGACCGCGATCCTCGGCTCCGGCGGGATGGGCGTCGTCTACAAGGCGCGCCACACGCTCCTGTCGACCGACTTCGCGATCAAGGTGCTCCAGCCGCACCTGGCCGGCAACCCCGAGTTCCGCTCGCGCTTCCTCCGCGAGGCGAAGACGATGCAGGCGTTCGTCCATCAGAACGCCGTCACCCTCCGCGACTTCGGCGAGCACGAGGGCGGCCTCTACATGGCGCTCGACTTCGCCCCCGGCGCGACCCTCTCCGACACGATCATGATGGACGGCCCGTTCGACCAGCCCCGCGCCCTCGAGCTCGCCCGCCAGGTCCTCTCTTGCCTCCAGCGCGCGCACGACGCCGGGATCGTCCACCGCGACCTGAAGCCGCAGAACCTGCTCGTCGAGAAGAAGGCCAGCGGCGACCACGTCCGCGTCCTCGACTTCGGCATCGCGAAGGTGCTCCAGGACGCCGCCGCCGCGCTCCAGCAGGACCACACCCTCACCGGCACCGGCGTCTCGATCGGCACGCCGCACTACATGGCGCCCGAGCAGGAGGCAGGCGACCCCGTCGACGGCCGAACCGATCTGTATGCCATGGGCTGCGTCCTCTACGAGATCGTCACCGGACGCCGACCGATCGACGCCGAGACGCGCCAGAAGCTCCGCTTCAAGATCCAGTTCGAGACCCCGACCCCGCTCTACCAGGCGTGCGGCGGCCGGGTGAGCGAGACGTTCTCGAACGCGGTGATGCAGTCGCTCGCGAAGAGCAAGGACGACCGACCGGCGAACGCGGACGAGCTGATGAAGATGCTCGAGGGCGAGGTGGCCGCCAGGTCGACCATCGCCGCGCCGCCCGCACCACCCTCGAGCGCGAGCATGGCCGGAACGGGCCCGGCGCCCGTCGGGCACGGCGCGCCGCTCGGAACCGGCGCCATGACGCCGGTCCCCATGAACACGCCGACCGAGGTCGGGGTCCCCGCGGACACCGACCGGAGCCGGACCGCCACGATGCACGGCGACGCCCCGGCGCCGCGGGGCAAGCTCGTCCCGGCGCTCGTCGGGTGCTTCGTCTTCCTGCTTCTCGCCGGGGGCGGCGTGTTCGGCGCCATGTCGGCGGGGCTGATCCCGAAGCCCGGCGGCGGGACGATCGGCGGCGGCAGCCCGCCCGAGATCGCGCTGACCACGCCCGAGGACGGGCTCGTCACCCGCGACGGCTCGGTCCGCTTCTCCGGGCGTGTCGACGACGCCGACGCGCCGCAGTACATCGTGATCCTCGGCGGCAAGAACGCGCCCCACCAGTCGGGCCTCCAGCTCGGCGACCTCGCCTGGATGGGCGCGGGCCACCCGGCGACGCTGCGCGCCGACGGCCGCTTCGACATCCCGGTGCCGATCAAGGACGGACAGACGAAGCTCGAGCTCCTCGTCCGCGACCAGGCCGGAAACGAGGTGCGCCTCGCCCGGACGGTCATCCGCGACGAGACGGCTCCCACCCTCGAGCTCGAGGGATTCGACGCCGCGGAGCCCACCCTGATCGGCGACGACGTCGTCACCGTCCGCGGCCGCGTCGATGACGCCCACGGACCGGTCACGATCGACGTCGGCGGCGCGCCCGCGACCGTCGCGGCCGACGGGGCGTTCGAGGCGAGCCACCCGCTCGGATCCGACGGAACCCACGAGGTCGAGGTCGTCGTACGCGACCGCGCCGGAAACGAGGCCCGCGAGACGATCACGGTCGTCCGCGATGCGACCGCGCCGACGATCATCCTCGATGGCGCCGAGGAGCGTCGGGTCGCGCCCGGCGAGCTGACGATCGCCGGGCGCGTCGACGACGCCCACCGGCCGACCGAGCTGACCATCGACGGGGCGAACGTAGCGGTCGGCGAGGACGGCCGGTTCGAGACGACCTGGACCGCGACCGGCGACGGGACGACGACGGTCGTGATTGCGGGCGAGGACGGGGCCGGCAACGCGGGCCGCGTCGAGCTGCGGGTGACCTGCGACGGGACCGCGCCGGAGCTCACGATCGAGACGCCGACCGACGGATCGCTCACCGCCGAGGCCGAGGTGCGGATCCGCGGCACGTCGTCGGAGAAGGGCGCGTCGGTCTCGATCGGGTCGGGCACGGCCATCGACGTCGACGACGCCGGCCGGTTCGAGCTCGTCCACCGGCTCCCCGCGGAGGACGGACGCCACGTCATCGAGGTCGTCGTCACCGACGGCGTCGGCAACGAACGGCGGGTCGAGGTCGCCGTCACGCTGGACGCGACCGCGCCTGAGGTCCTCCTCGGCCTGCCCGGGCACGAGACCGCCTCTCCGGACATCGTCACCCGCGACGGAAAGGAGAAGATCTCGATCGTCGTCCGGGACGCGAACCCCCCGAAGAGCGTCCTCTTCGGCGGCGAGGAGGTCCCCCTCACCGACGGCAAGGCGACGGTGCCGCTGCCCGGCGGCGGATCGACGAAGCACGAGGTCATCTGCGTCGATGGGGCCGGCAACCGGTCGAGCCGCGAGCTCGCCGTCGTCGTCGACGAGGCGAAGCCGAAGCTCACGGTCAGCGGGCCGACCGAAGGGACGCGCGTCCGGGCGGCGAGCGTGAAGGTGACCGGCAAGGTCGAGGACGACCACCCGCCCGTGCGGCTCACGGTCGGCGGCAAGGACGTCGCGGTCGCCGAGGACGGCCGGTTCTCCCACGATCACCCGGTGCCCGCCTCCGACGGGAAGTACACGATCCGCATCGTCGCGGTCGATCGGGTCGGCAACGAGGCCGCCGCGACCCGGTCGGTCATCCGGACGACCGACGAGCTGACGGTCGCGATCGACAAGAACTTCACCCCGCGCACGACCGAGAAGGACGAGATCGTCCTCGTCGGGCGCGCGAGCACCACCGACTGCACCTTCACGGTCAACGGCCGCCCGGCGCAGTCGAAGGGCTCGACCTTCAACTTCCGGGCCACCCTCCGGGACGGCGACAACCGGTTCGTCGTGATGGCCGAGGACCGGAAGACGAAGCAGACGGCCAAGGCGATCTGGACGATCGTCAAGAAGGGGCCGGCCCGGCCCTGGTCGCTCGTCCACACCCTCCCGACCGGACGCTTCCCGGTGTGGGGTGTCGCCTGGAGCGCGGACGGGTCGACGATCGCCGCCGCGGGCGCCGACCGCGTCCTCCGGATCTGGAACGCGAGCTCGGGCGCGCTCCTGAACGAGGTGAAGAACGCGCACACCAGGGGCTCCATCAACGCGATCGCCTTCTCGCCCAAGGGCGACCTCCTCGCCACCGCCGGCGACGACAAGGTCGCCAAGATCTGGCGGGCGCCGGGCCTCGAGCCGGTCGCGACGCTGACGGGCCACGCCGACGAGGTGAAGTCGCTCTGCTGGAACTACGCCGGCACGCGCCTGATCACGGGCAGCAAGGACGGCCAGGTGCGCATCTGGGACACCAAGGGTCGGAAGCTCCTCGACTTCGCCGCGCACGGGAGCTCGATCCTCTCCCTCGCCTTCGGCGGCACCGCGATCGCGACCGGGAGCGAGGACCGCACGATCAAGTGGTTCGACGCCGACGACGGGCGCCTGATCGCCCACCGCTCGGCGCACGCGGGGACGTTCAGGTCGATCGCGTTCACCCGCGACGGCCGCTACGTCGCGAGCGTGAGCGAGGACAAGATGGCGGTCCTCTGGGCGTCCCCGAGCTGGACCGAGGAGGGGAGGATCCCGGGCACGCACGAGCAGCCCACCCTCGCGTGCGCCTTCACCCCGAACGGGAAGATCCTGGCGACCGCCGGAGCGGACCGGGCGGTGAAGTTCTGGACGGTCCCCGGCGGCAACCCGACCGGGCGCGCCCTGACGAACCACGAGAAGGACGTGACCTCCCTCGACTTCTCCCCCGACGGCAAGCGCCTCGTCACGGGGAGCAAGGAGGGGGTGGTTCGGATCTGGCAGCTCGGCTTCTGACCGCCCCTGCTGGTTCGTCCCGGACAGGAATCTCGGGCCCACCGTCGCGACGCGCCGGAAACGGCTTGGCGCCGTCCGAGACAATCCGCGCAATCCGCGGTTCGGTCTTTCGGTTCGAACGAGTGGGAACCGCGGATTACGCGGATTGCGCGGAATGCGGCTTGCCAGGTCCGGGTTCGTTCGCTGTTGCGTGGGCTCGTTCCAGGGACAGGGAGTCCCGTGCGGAGCGCCGCCACGCGTCGGCAATGGCTCGGCGACGCCCGAAACCAATCCGTGTAATCCGCGAAATCCGCGGTTCCAGTCTCTCTCGAGCGCCGAAACGAACGAGAACCGCGGATTGTTGGATTGACTGGATTGCGAGCTGCCAGGCGCCCAGTCCATTGCCGACGCCCTGCGCTCCCGCTCCAGGAACACGACCAGATGAAAAGAGCCGAGGCCCCCGGCGACCACCGCCGCGGACCTCGACCTGTCGCGCTTGTCTGAATGTCGGACCGTCCGGGCGGCCTACCGTCGCTCCGCCGGGTCCCGCGGCCGCTCGTCCTCGTCGTCGCCGCCCTCGACGATGAGCCCGCCGCCGCCGCCGCTGCTCCCGCCGCCCGAGATCCCGCCACCCGCGCCGTTCGGGGCACGTCCGGTGTCGGGACGGTCCGGCGCGGGCGGGCCGCCGATGATGCCCCGGTCGTCGGGGTCGCCGGCGGCCATGGCGTCGGCCACCTCGCGTCGGAGCGTCTCGGTGATCCGCTCGAACGCCCGCCCGAGGGTGACGCCGTAGGTCCGGGCGCCCGCGATCGCCGCCGCGGCGACGACCCCGACGAGGATGACGTATTCGGTCATCCCCTGACCTCGGTTGAACCTACGCTGACTCGCTCGTCTTCTCGTCCTCATCGTCCTGCTCCTCGCGGCTCTCCTGTCACCCCGGGTACGCCGGCCTCTCGCCGCCGCTCTCGCAGTTTTCTCGGGCGCTCGGAAAATCGATCCGGAGCGACTACGCTCGGAGTGGAGGCCCCCCCGGCGTGATCGACGGATCCTCTCGCTTCGAGACGACCTGCTGGAGCCAGGTGATCAACCTCTGCGAGGACGGCGGGGACGCGTACGAGGCGGCCCTCGAGAACCTCGCCCGCGTCTACTGGCGCCCGGTCTACGCGTTCATCCGGCGGCGCGGCATCGCGCCGGCCGCCGCCGAGGACCTCACCCAGGCGTTCTTCGTCCAGATGATCGAGCGGCGCTCGTTCGAGCGCCTCGACCGCGAGCGCGGCAGCTTCCGGGGCTACCTCTGCCAGGCCGTCCGCAACTTCATCATCGGCGAGCACCGCCACGCCCATCGAAAGCGCCGCCACCCGTCGAAGCCGATCGTGCCCGTCCACGACCTCGAGGACGCGATCGGCGGGATCGACTCGGACGAGACGCCCGAGGCGATCTACGAGCGGCAGTGGGCCCGGTCGGTCGTGCGCGAGGCGATCGGGCGGCTGGAGAAGGAGTCGGCCGCCCGCGGCCGCGAGACCGCGTTCCGGGTCTTCGAGCGCTGGGTCCTCGATCGCCACGACCCGGGCGCCCCGAAGAACCAGGAGGAGCTGGCCGCCGAGTTCGGGCTGAGCAAGGCGCAGGTCAACAACTACATCCACCGCGGCAAGGACGCCTTCCGTCGCCTCGTCCGCGAGACCGTCGCCGACTACGTCTCGACCGAGGCGGACCTCGAGCGCGAGCTCGAGTCGCTCCGCGACGCCCTGTCGATGTGAACGGGCCCGCCAACGGCGACGCCCCGGGCGACGCGTCGGGCCGGGTCGACGCCTTCGCCGATCTCCTCGCGTCGCCCTCACCGACGGAGGATGCGCCGCCCCCCGCCACGGACGCCGGCGACGCCTCCGAGGAGGACCCCGCCCTCCGGAGCGGTCGCCGGATCGGCCCCTACCTCGTCCGGGGACGGATCGGTCGCGGCGGCATGGGCGTCGTCCTCCGCGTCGAGCACGCGGAGTCGGGCGCCGAGCACGCCCTGAAGCTCCTGAGCCCGCCCCGCGGCGACGACGCCGCGCGCGAGATGGCCCGCTTCCGACGCGAGATCGAGCTCCTGGCCCGCGCCGACGCCCACCCCGCGATCGTGCGGATCCACGCCAGCGGCGACCTCGACGGACGCCCGTGGTATGCGATGGAGCTGATCGAGGGGACGCCGCTCTCCGCCCAGCTCCGCCGCGGATCCCTCGCCCCGCGTGAGGCCGCCACGCTCGTCTCCGAGCTCGCCCGCGCCGTCGAGCACCTCCACGGGCTCGGCATCCTCCACCGCGACCTCAAGCCGGCCAACGTCGTCGTCGAGCCGGACGGGCGACCCCGCCTCGTCGACCTCGGCATCGCGTTCGAGGCCGGCGCCGAACGCCTCACCCAAACGGGGGAGATCATCGGAACGCCCGCCTACATGGCGCCCGAGCAGGTGAAGCGACCGACGGATGGCGCGCGCCGGCGTGAGCTCCCCACCGTCGATGTCTACGGCCTCGGGACGATCCTCTACGAGTGCCTCGGGGGACGGCGTCCGTTCGCTCACCTCGTCGGAGGGATGGCGATCCTCGGCGCGCTCCTGCGCGCGACCCGACCGCCGAGCGTTCGCGACCACGCCCCCGACGTCCCGCCCGAGCTCGACGCGATCGGCGCCTGCGCGCTCCACCCGAGCTCGGGCGCCCGCTACCGGCGGGCCGCCGACCTGGCCGACGACCTCGACCGCTGGCTCCGCGGCGAGGCGGTGCGCGCGACGGCCTCGGCCGGATCGAGCTCAGCGGGCGCCCGCGCGCGCGCCCCGGCTCGCCGGGCCGGGGCCGCGGCCCTCGTCACCGTCGCCGTCGGTGTCGTGGTCGCCCTCGCCTGGCCGCGTCGCGACCCCGGACCGACCCTCGACCCCGCGCGATGGGACGCGCTCGCCGCGGCGGCCCTCTCGGGCGACCCCGACGCTCTCGCGCGGGCCAGCGAGATCGCCCGCCTCGACGAGCTCCGACGCGATCCGGCCCGCGCCCGGCGCGCGGAGACGATCGAGGCGCTCGCGCGCCTCGTCGAGCCCGGCGTCGCGATCGCCCCCGCCGACCTCGACGCCCCGGCGATCCGCGGCCACCACCCCGCCCTGCGCGATCTCCTCGCCGCGGCCGGCCGCGTCGATGGGCTCGCGCGCCTCGTCACCCGCGACCCGTCCCTCCTCGCGGACGGGCCCCTCGACGCGCCCGGCCTGCTCCTCGACGCGATCGAGGCCGGCGACCTCCCCACATCCCCGGCCCTCGTCGATGCGCTCGTCGCCGGCGTCGAGGCGCCCCGCCGCGACCACGACCGCGACCGGCGAGCCCGGCTCGCGTCCCGCGCCCTCGCCGCCCGCCTCGGGAACCTCATCGTGGCCGCCGAGCCCGACCTCGCCGCCCTCGACGAGACGATGACCCGCCTCCTCGACCTCGTCCGGATCGACGGCGCGACGGTCCGCCTCTCCGGACTCCTCGTCGCCCGGTTCGAGGAGGTCATCGCCGAGGCCCATCGGACCGGATCGCGCCTCGACCGGAGCAAGGCATGGGAGCTCGTCCTGGCCTTCCGCCCCGGCGGCGGCCCCATGCCCCCGGACCTGGCCGCCCGCGCCGCGCGGGCCCTCGCCGGGCTGATCGTGATCGGCCGCCTCGGCTCCGGACCCGAGGCGAGCGAGCAGGGCTTCGCCGCCGCCCTCGCCCTCGCCCGACACGCGGCCCTCCCGATGTTGCCCGAGGAGATCGGCGACTTCGCGCCACCGGAGGCCCGACTTCGAGCCACGATCGAGGAGACGCTCGAGCGACGCGCCGATGGCCCCCTCGACATCGAACGCCTCGGGAGCCTCGTCGCCGCGATGATCCGGGTCGGCGCGCTGGAGATACGCCGCGCCGGGGACGTCGAGGACTCCGACGCGCGCAGCCGCGCGATCCTCGCCGAGCGAACGCTCCTCGCGGCCCTCTTCGACGCGATGCTCGACGCGGAAGGGCGCACTCCCGCGTGGCTCCTCGCCTGGATCGCCAACCTCATCGACGAGCGCTTCGCGCGTCCATCGCCGGCATCATCGATGGCTCGTGACCTCCTCGCCGAAGGGCTCGGCCGGATCCGGCGGGCGCCGGGCGCGCCCGTCGACGTCCTCGTCGCCGAGACCATCGCCGACGCCCTCGCGCGCGACCGGCGCGGCCCGCGCCGGTCCCAGGTCACCCACTTCGCGTCCGCGCACACCGCCCGCCACGCCGACGAGGGCGGCGACCCCGACGCGCTCGAGCGCGCCCTCGACCTGCAGCTCGAGTCGTTCTCGATCGCGCTCGAGCGCGCCCGGTTCTTCGGCCTGCGTTCGCCGTCGGAGCTCGGCATGGGGAGCAACTGGCGCGTGGCCTCGCACTCGATGGACCTCGTCCGAGGGCTCTGCGCAGCGGACGTCACCCACGCCGATCCCTGCCGCCACGAGGAGCGCCTCACCCGGATGGCCGTCGCTCTCGAGAGCATCCTCCCCGCAGGCCATCACGGCGAGCGGGCGCGCGCGCTCCATCTCTGGCGTCACGGCGAGATCGACCAAGGGCTCGCCATCATCGATGCGGGGATCCGGAAGAAGAACGAAGGCTACCCCCTGCGCACCTTCTGCGACGGCGCGGAGACGGCCAACGCGCTCGGGCGCGATGATGACGCCCGCCGCATCCTGAGCGCGACCCTCGCCACCGACCGCGCCGCGCAGGGAGCGCGGTCGCTCGAGCGGCGGGCCGCCCTCCTCGAGCGACTGGGCGAGGCCGAGCTCGCCGCCGAGGACCGGCGGAGCCTGCGACGACGGTGAGCGGGCGCGACGCCGAGGATCCGGCCGGCGGATCGGACCGCGTCGACGCGTTCGCCGACCTCTTCGCGGCCCCCTCCTCGGAGACCGGGCCCGCCGACGAGACGGCCGCGCTCGACCCCACGACGCGAGCCGCGGACGAGACGGACGGCGCGCCCGAGCCGGCGCCGGGCGGCCGGGTCGGTCCCTACCTCGTCCGCGGGCGCATCGGCCGCGGCGGCATGGGCGTCGTCCTCCGGGTCGAGCACGCCGAGACGGGCGGCGCCTACGCCCTCAAGCTCCTCCGCGCGCCCCGCTCCGACGACGACCGGCGCGAGCTCGCCCGGTTCCAGCGCGAGATCGAGCTGCTCGCCCGCGCCGATGCTCACCCGGCGATCGTCCGGATCCACGCCTCCGGCGAGACCGATGGCCGACCGTGGTATGCGATGGAGCTGGTCGCGGGGAGCTCACTCTCGACGCGCCTGGCCGCGGGACCGCTCCCGCCGCGCCAGGCCGCGGCCCTGGTCGCCGAGCTCGCCCGCGCCGTCGAGCACCTCCACGGGCTCGGCATCCTCCATCGCGACCTCAAGCCGGCGAACGTCCTCGTCGAGCCGGACGGGCGACCTCGCCTCGTCGACCTCGGGATCGCGTTCGAGACCGGGGCGGTCCGCCTGACCCACACCGGCGAGGTCATCGGCACGCCCACCTCGATGGCGCCCGAGCAGGTTCAGGGTCCCGCGCGGAAGGAGCCGGCCGTCCTCGGGCCGACCGTCGACGTCTACGGCCTCGGCGCGATCCTGCTCGAGACCCTGACCGGGCGCCCACCCTTCGCCGGCCTCCCCACCCACGCCGTCCTCGCCGCGCTCCTCCGGGGCGACGCCCCCGAGCGGGCGAGGGCCCGGGCGCCCGCGGTCCCCGACGCGCTCGACGCGATCTGCGCGCGGGCGCTTCGGCCGAGCCCCGCCGAGCGCTACCCGAGCGCGAAGGCGCTCGCCGACGACCTCGAGCGCTGGCTCCAGGGCGAGTCGATCGCGGCGCTTCCGGCGGCCAGCCCGCGCCGAGCGCGACGCGCCCTGCGCGTCGCGGTCGGCGCCGGGATGCTGATGGCGGTCATCGCGCTCATCGGAGTCATCGCTCTCCCCGGCGGACCGAACACGCTCGAGGCGACGGCCCGCTGGAACGCCCTCGCCGACGCGGCGCTCGAGGGCGACCTCGACGCGCTCGGCCAGGCCGTCGCCCTCGGCGCCCGCGCGGGCGCGCAGGACGACCCCGAGCGCTCCCGACGAGCGCGCCTCCTCGCGGCGCTCGCCCGACTCCTCGAGCGCGGCGACGTAGCCGCGCTCGAGGCGCCCGCCCTCCGGGCCGATCGCGGCGCCGTCCGACGCTTCCTCGTCGGCGCCGGTCGAGCCGACATCCTCGCCCGCCTCGCCGAGCGCGAGCCGCGCGGCCTCCGCTCGGAGAGCCTCTCCGCGGAGTCCCTTCTCCTGGATGCGGTCGAGGCCGGGACGCTCGCCCCGCGCCCTGCGCTCGCCGACGCCCTGATCTGGAGCCTCGAGACGACGCGGGCCGGCGCCAGCGAGGGTCGGCAGGAGCTGCTCGGGCGCGCCCTCTCCGTCGAGCTCCGGCTCGCGATCGCCGCCGAGCCGCCCGACCTCGCCGAGCTCGACGAAGCCATCGCGCGCCTCGTCGTGTTCCATCGCGCCACCGGCGAGGCCGTCGCCCTCCCCGCCGAGCTCGTCACCCGGTTCCTCGAGATCGTCGGGCGTGCGCTCATCGATGGCGCCGAGCTCGACCCGGCGAGCGCGTACGAGCTCGGCCTCGCCCTCCGCCCCGACGGCCAGCCGCAGACGACGGAGCTCACCGAAGACGTCCTGCAGGCGCTCTCGAGCCTCATCATCGCCGGCCGCCTCTCGCCCGAGCCGGAGAACGCCGAGCGCGGGCTCGCCGCGGCGATCGCGCTCCATCGAGCGGGGGCGTGGCCGATGCTCGCCTACCACATCGGCGACTTCGGCTCGACCGAGGAGTCGCTCCGCCCGCTCATCCGCGAGGATCTCACGAGCGCGGGCCCCGACGGCCGGCTCGACCTGCACCGGCTCGGATGCCACGTCGCGACCCTCGTGCGGGTCGCGGAGCTTCGCATCCGCCGAGACGGGATGGCCGAGGAGGCTGGGGCCCGCAGCCTCGCGATCCTCGAAGATCGAGCGCTCCTCGGGGCCGCCTTCGACGCGTTGATCGACGCGCGCGAGGACGTGCCCGGCTGGCTCGTCGCCTGGCTCGCCGCGCTCGTCGACGAGCGCGAGGCGGTCCCGGGGCTGCCCCTCCCGAGCGAGACGGACCGGGAGGCCGCCCTGGTCGTCGGGGACGCCCTCGCCCGCATCATCGACCGCCCCTCACTCACCGGGGTCGACCTCGCGATCGCCGCCGCCGATGCGGCGGTCGTCCGAGACCGGCGCGAACGGACGCGGCAGTTCGAGACGACCTATCATGCGTCCCTCGTCCTCGAGCGCGTCGTCGCCCGCGGTCGCGACCCGACGATCCTCGAGCGCGCCATCGCGCTCCACACCGAGTCCCTCGAGCTCATCACGGCTCGCCGGGTCAGGTTCGAGATCGCCTCGTCCGGACCCGGAGGGGTCGGCACCCACTGGCGCCTCGCCTCGCACGTCGTCCGGCTCGTCTCGCGGCTCTGCCGGCCGGAGTTCGAGCACCCCGAGCCCTGCCCTCACGAGGAGCGGATCGACCGCCTCCTGGCCGCGCTCCGGTCGGCGCTGCCGATGAGCCACCACTTCGAACGGGGGACCGCGCTCCATCTCTGGCGTCACGGGGCGATCGACGACGGCCTCGCCGTCCTCGCCGAGGGCGTCGGTCGCCATCCCGGCGACGAGTTCCCGCTGCGTACCTACGTCGAAGGCGCCGAGAACGCTCTCGGCCTCGGACGGCACGCCGACGCGCGGCGCCTCCTGGAGGCGACCGCCGACGCCGATCCCGAGGACGACCGCGCCGCGGCGGCTCGCCGCGCGGAGCTGCTCGAGCTGCTCGAGAGAGGTCGCTGATCGCTCCTCGTTGCGCGACGAGGTCCGGCGCTGCATGATGCGCCCGTCATGCGCGTCCTCGTCGGCACGAGCGGCTACAGCTACAAGCAGTGGAAGGGGACGTTCTACCCGGCCGGCCTCAAGAACGCCGACATGCTCCGCCACTACGCCGCGCACCTCTCCGCCGTCGAGATCAACAACACGTTCTACCGGAACCCGAAGTCGAGCGTCCTCGCGCGGTGGGCCGACGAGGCGAGCGAGGGCTTCGTGTTCGTCCTCAAGGCGAGCCGGCGGATCACCCACCAGGCGTGTCTCCAGGACTGCGACGAAGTGCTCGGCTACCTCTGGAAGGCGGCCCGGGAGCTCGGCCCCCACCTCGGCCCGATCCTGTTCCAGCTCCCGCCCTACCTGCGGAAGGGCATCCCCCGGCTCGCCGCCTTCCTCGAGTCGCTCCCCGACGGGCTGCGGCCCGTGATCGAGCCCGGCCACGCCTCGTGGAACGACGACGAGGTCCACGAGCTGCTGCGCGCGCACGGGGCCGCCCTCTGCCTGACCGACCGGGCGCGCAAGGGCTCGAAGGGCGCGGACGACGACGAGGAGGCCCGCCAGCCGGGCGAGTCGCTCGACGACCTCGACCTCCTCTCGACGGCCGACTGGGGCTACCTCCGGCTGCGCCGCGGCGACTACGACGACGCCGAGCTGAACGCCCTCGCGCGGCGAGTCCGCGCGCAGCCGTGGCGGGAGGCGTTCGTCTTCTTCAAGCACGAGGATGACGGACCGGCGCTCGCGAAGCGCTTCGAGGCCGCGTTCGAGACCGGCGCGGCGTCGTCGTCCGAGGAGACGCCATGACGACCGGCGCGCCCCCGATCCTCGAGGCCCGCGGCGTCCACAAGAGCTATCCGGGCGGCGTCGTCGGCCTCCGCGACGTCTCCATCGCCGTGGCCGCGAGCGAGACGGTCGCCCTCGTCGGCGAGAGCGGCAGCGGCAAGACGACCCTCCTGAAGCTCTTCAACCGCCTCCACGACGCCGACGCCGGCGAGGCGCTCGTCCGCGGACGCGCCACCGGCGAGCTCGACCCCGTCACGCTCCGAAGGAGCATCGGCTACGTCAGCCAGGAGGGCGGCCTCCTGCCCCACTGGACCGTCGCCCGCAACGTCGCCCTCGTGCCGGACCTCATCGGGAAGGCCTGCGACGTAGCCCGCCTCCTCGGGCTCGTCGGGCTCGACGTCTCGCTCGCCAGCCGCCACCCGAAGGAGCTCTCGGGCGGACAGCGGCAGCGCGTCGCGATCGCCCGCGCCCTCGCGGCGGAGCCGGACGTGATCCTGCTCGACGAGCCGTTCGGCGCGCTCGACCCGATCACCCGGCACGAGGTCCAGGGCGAGCTCGTCCGCATCCGCGACGCGCTCGGGACGACGGCCCTGCTCGTCACCCACGACCTCGACGAGGCGTTCCTCCTCGGCCATCGGGTCGCCGTGATGAAGGATGGCGCGATCCAGCAGGTCGGCCCGCCGGGAGAGCTTCGCGACGCGCCGGCGACCGACTACGTCGGCGAGCTCCTCGCCCGCTGGAAGGGAGCGGCGGCGTGAGGAGCGAAGCTCGGAGCCCGGTCCGCCGCGCCGCGATCGGAGCGATCGCCACGCTCGTCGTCGCCGTGATCGTGTCGGCGCGCGCGCACGCCCAGCCCGGCGATCCGCCGCCCGGCGGCGAGCCGCCCGCTCCCGGCACGGTGACGATCGTCTCCAAGAACTTCGCCGAGAATCGTCTCCTCGCCGAGATGTTCGCGCAGCTCATCGAGGCGCGCGCCGGGCTCCGCGTGGAGCGGCGCTTCAACCTGGTCGGGACGCAGCCCTGCTTCGACGCGGTCCGCACCGGCGAGGCCGACATCTACGCCGAGTACACCGGCACCGGCCTCCTCTCGATCCTCAAGGCGGCGCCCGACGGCGACCCGGCCCGGGTGCTCGCCAAGGTGCGCGCCGACTTCCGCGCCCGCTGGGACCTCGAGTGGCTCGCCCCGCTCGGCTTCGAGAACAGCTACGAGATCGCGGTCCGCCGCGAGCTCGCCGAGCGGCACGGGCTCGCGACGATCTCCGACCTGGTCCCGCACGGCCAGACGCTGCGCGCCGGGGTCGGGTTCGAGTTCGTCGACCGACCCGACGGGCTCCCCGGCCTGCGCGAGGCGTACGGGCTGGAGCTCGGGACGGTGACGAAGTTTCAGCAGACGCTCAAGTTCCAGAGCGCGATCGCCGGCGAGATCGACGTCCTCGACGTCTACACGACCGACGGACGGATCGACCTGTCCCAGCTCGTCGTGCTCGAGGACGATCGCCGCTTCTTCCCTCCGTACCAGGCCTGCACGCTCGTCCGGCGTGACCTCCTCCGGCGCCACCCCGAGGTGGGCCTCGCCCTGAACACGCTCGCCGGCGTCCTCGACGTCGATCGGATGCGGGCGCTCAACCGGCGCCTCCAGGACGACGCCGAGCCGGTCGAGCGGGTCGCCGCCGACGCCCTCCGCGAGCTCGCCGGCCAGAGCGCGGGGCCGAGGCGCCTGGAGCAGCTCGCGCTCCCCGCCTACTTCTGGCGCGAGCGCGGCGCGATCGCGACCAACGCGGGCCGTCACCTCGTCCTCGTCGCGATCTCGCTCGCCCTCGCGATCGCGCTCGCCGTGCCGCTCGGCGTCGCCCTCGAGCGGCGGCGGGCGCTCGCCGAGCCGACGATCCGCGGGGTCGGCCTGATCCAGACGATCCCGTCGATCGCGCTGCTCGCGTTCGCGATCCCGATCCTGGGCACCGGCATGCAGCCGGCCGTCGCGGCGCTCTTCCTCTACTCGCTCTTCCCGATCGTGCGGGCCACGTTCACCGGCGTCCGCGACGCCGACCCGACGGCGTGCGAGGCGGCGCGCGCCCTCGGGATGACGCCCGGCCAGGTGCTCGCCCGCGTCCGGCTGCCGCTCGCGGCGCCGATCATCATGGCCGGCGTCCGCACGGCCGCGGTGATCAACGTCGGCACCGCGACCCTGGCGGCCTTCATCGGCGCGGGCGGCCTCGGCGATCCGATCGTGTCGGGGCTCCAGCAGATGGACACCCAGGCGATCCTCTCGGGAGCGATCCCGGCGGCCGCCCTGGCCGTCCTCGTCGACGTCGTCCTCGCCGGATCAGAACGGCTCGTGCGCCCGCGTGGGCTCGCGTAGCGACCCCGCGACGCGCCGAGCCGCGCCGTGCGTCAGTGGCCGAGGGCGCCGTGCTCGTCGCGGAGCTTCGCGATCTCGTCCGCCTTCGTCGGGTCGAGCTCCGCCGAGCGATCGAGCAGCTCGGGAACGGTCCGACCCTCGGCGCAGCAAGCGGGCGCGCCCCGGGCAATCAAGAGCCTCGCGACCCGGCGCAGCAACCCGGAGACGCCGCGCGTCGGCGCGAGCACCCACGGACGGATCCCGCCCGCGGCCTCGATCTCGCGGACCCGCGGCGCCGCCGCCTCGACGAGCTCCGCCGCATCCCACGCCGCGTCGATCCCGAACCGCTCGTCGACCAGATCGGCGCGTCCGGGGTCGAGCGCGAGACGCGATGCGAGCTCCGCGAGGCGCGCCCAGCGCTGCGCCTGAGGTCGACGCCGATCGAGCTCGAGGGCGAGGCGCGCGTGACCGTGCGCCTCGCCCCGAAGCCCCGCACCGGCGAGCACCTCGGCGACGATGAAGCGCGCCCACGCCCGACGGCCGGACGGATCGACGCCGACCCGACGAGCCGCCTCGACGGCCGCCGACCGGGCCTCGTCGTCCTCGCTCTCGGCCAGGACGCGGGCGAGGACGAGGGTGAAGGCCGGGTTCCGGAGCTCGGACGGACGCTCGAGCTCGGCCTCGAGAAGCGCTTCGAGGGTGTTCATCTCGACGATGGAGGCGACCCGACCCCGGATGAAGCTCGCCGAGACCGGGGACGCGCCGAGGCGATCGAGCACCGCGGCGAGAACGAACGTCCGCTCGACATCCTGCGCATCGCGGGCGTGGCGGGCGTCGAGGCCGTGGGAGGCAGCCATGAGGGCGTCCTGAAGGACGGCGACCGTCCTCGGCGGGAGGGCTGGACCATCCTCGGCCCGGACGATCAGAGTCGCGGCGGGCCGGAGCCGTCGGAGCTCCCCGCCCCGCTCCTCGAGGAGGACGCCGCGGGCCTGAACGTGGAGTGCGTCGGGCCAGCCGGCGACCGGCGGCAGCGTCCCGTGCCGGGCGAACGCCTCGCCGAAGGCGGCGAAGGCGACATCGACGTCGGGCGGAACGCGCGCGAGCGCGGCTCGCCCCCGAACGACGAGGAGGCGACCCTGCTCGTCGGATCGTAGCCCCGCGGCGCCGTGGAGCGCGGCGAACGCCGTCGCGCTCGCGGCGAGGGCGGGAATGTCGGCGTCCGCCGAGAGATCCCCGGCGAGGGCCGGGGCGAGCTGCGACGCCGCGCGCGCCGACGGAACCGCGGGCGGGTCACGACCGAAGAGGACGACGGCGAGCGCGTCGAGCCGGCCGCTCCGGAGGAGGGCCGACTCGGCCGTCGCCTGAAGGGCGCGGTCGACGCTCGCCTGCGGGCGGATGAGGATCGCGAGCCGACGAGCCCGCTCGAACCGCGCATCGTCAGGTTCGGCTCGCGCGAGCAGCCCGCTGAGACAGGCGAGCGCCGCGGCGCGGCGGGCAGGCTCGGCGGGAGCGCTCTCGGCGATCTGCTCGAGGGTGGCGAGGAGCGAAGGCGGGAGCTCGCGCCCCGTCGCGAGCCGCGCCTCCGCGTCGTCCAGCACCCCGGAGCCCGCCGTTCTCGGTCCGAGCCACGCCGGAGAGGCGACGACGGCGAGGAGGGCGACCGACGCGAAGACCGCCGTGAGGACGATCGGCGTCGCGCGACGGGGTCGGAGCCGCCGGAGGAGCCCGGGGCTCGTCGACGCGGCGATGGGCTCCCCGGCCAGGAAGCGCTCGAGGTCGTCGGCGAGGGCGCCCGCGGAGCGGTAGCGGTCGGTCGGCTCCTTCCGCAGGGCGCAGCGACAGATGACGCCGAGCTCGCGAGAGACGCCCGGAACGATCGCGTCGGGCCAGGGCGGTTCCTCGAGCATGATCGCGTGCATCACGCCGGCCGGCGACGCCTTCTCCTCGAACGGCGCGCGGCCGGTGAGGGTCGCGAACAGGACCCCGCCGAGGCCGTAGACGTCGGTCGCGGGAGACGCGCGGGCGGCGCCAGCGGCGCCGCTGACCGGCCTGAGCTGCTCGGGCGCCATGTAGAGGAGGGAGCCGACGATCGCGCCCGATCCGGTGAGGCTCTCGGCCAGGTCGTCGAACGCGAGGCCGAAGTCGATCACCCGCGGCTGGCCCTCCGGATCGAGCACCACGTTCTCGGGCTTGAGGTCGCGATGGACGATGCCCGCTCCGTGGACGCCGTCGAGGGTACGCGCGATCCGGGCCACGAGGCGCGCCGCCTCCTCCGGCGGCAACGGACCGCCGGCGAGCACCTCGGACAGCGGACGCCCGGCCACCCGCTCCATCGCGCACCACGGCCGCCCGCCGTCCTCCCCGAAACCGTGGACACGTACCACGCCGCCGAGCCCGTCGACGCGGGCGAGCGCCTCGGCCTCCCGCCGGAACCGCTCGAGGGCTCGCGGGGTGATGCGGTCGACGGGGAGGACCTTGAGGGCATGCTCGGCGCCGGTGGCCCGATGAACCGCCCGGTAGACGTGACCCATCCCGCCGCGGCCGAGCAGTCCGACGACGTCGTACGGCCCGATCCGGAGAGGACGTCCCCCCTCGGGCGGCTCGCTCGGCGTGAGTGGCGTCGGCGGCGTCGGCGGCTGCATCGTGGCCAGCGTCGCTCGCCGTCCGAGGCCATCGCAACGGGCCGAACGAAAGATGGGTCGAGACCGTGTACCATCCTGAACATCATTGGGCGCCGGCGCGGTTCGTAGCCTACCCGAACTGACGCAACGCCTTACGAAAACGGACGTTTACAGACCCCGGGGTGCGTGCTACCATCCCGCCGGGGAGGATGGCCGCTTGCATCGAAGCAGCCCCCGCACAAGGACTTCCGGAGTCGGCCGCCCGGCCGCGCTCGCGTTGCTCGCCGCGACCCTCGTCGGCGGCCTGCTCGCGCCGAGCATTGCCTTCGCCCAGGCGGCGAACGGCGGTCGCTCGATCGCGCGGATGTCGAAGTTCGAGCCCTCGGCGAGCCTCGGGGTCACCGAGGGGGAGATCAAGCTGCCCCCGATCGGCCTCGGCGGCGGGGTCGACACCCTCGACAAGGACGGGACGGGCAGCGAGACCCTCTTCGTCCTCTCGATGAAGACCGCCTTCAAGTTCTGGCGGCTCAAGGCGGGCCTCCAGCTCGACCTCCGCTTCGACGAGGACCTCGAGATCCGCGAGCGCGACTTCGACGAGCGCTCCGACTACCTCCGCTTCATCGACTACGTCGAGTTCGGCGAGCCCGGTCAGTTCGCGCACCTGCGGGTCGGGCGCCTCCGGGACTTCTCGGTCGGGCACGGCACGATCGTCGGTCACTACTACTCCGACACCGACTACGACAGCCCGCTGACCGGCTTCGCCGCCGGCTTCCACGCGGACTGGATCGGCGTCGAGGCGATGACCAACGACATCACGCGCTTCAACTTCAACGCCGCCCGGATCTACGTCGAGCCGTTCAACTGGTCGGAGAACACGTTCCTCGAGCACATCACGATCGGAGGCTCGGTCGCGGTCGACTTCCGCGCGCCCGGCAAGCTCCGCACCCTCGCCGGCATCCCGCAGCTCGACGACGAGGTCAACTTCCGGACGAGCAACGAGCGCGTCCTGATCTACGGCGCCGACCTCGAGCTGCCGATCCTCGAGACGCCGATCTGGGACTTCACGCCGTACGTCGACTACAACTGGATCCAGGACCACGGCTCGGGGGGTCACTTCGGCGCGATCTTCGGGCTGACCCTCCCGTTCGCGTTCGAGGCCGACCTGACCGCGCGGCTCGAGTACCGCGCCTTCCAGAGCGAGTACATCGGGACCTACTTCGACGCCTTCTACGAGATCGAGCGGTTCCGCTACCCCGACCTGGCGAGCGCCACCACCAAGGAGCAGTTCCTCGACGAGCAGGGCAGCGCCCAGGGCTACATGGCCGAGCTGCGCTTCACGATCCCGGAGATGTTCGAGATCGCGGGCTCGTGGGAGGACATGGACGGGCAGCGCAACGACCGGCTCGACCTGTTCGCCCAGTTCACCGCGTTCGAGTGGCTCAAGATCCGCGCCCACTACCACAAGCGAAACGTCGGCGGCTACGAGGACATCGCGAGCTTCGACGACCAGACCTTCCTCTCGGCGCAGGTGCTCGTCCGGATCTGGTCGGGCCTCTGGGCCGACGTCGGCTTCGACCGCACGTGGATCATGGACGACGGCGACCGGCGCTTCGTGCCCGTCGACGCGTGGTCGCTCGGGGCGATGTGGGTGATCAGCTTCTGAGCCCGGCTCGCGCCGGACCGGCGAGCGCCGCGGGCGGGCTCGCCGCCGTCGCCCTCGTCGTCTCGCTCGCCGCGGTCGTCGCCTCGCCTCCCCCGCCAGCCGACGCCCAGGACGCGCCGCCGCCCGCTCCGAGCCGACGCGTCCTCGACGCCGGCGACGGTCCGGTGGTCGCGCTCGCCTTCTCCCCCGACGGAGCGCTCATCGCGCTCGCGATCGCCAACGGCGAACGCCACCGCATCGAGCTCTGGGAGCTCACCGGGAAGCGACGCTGGTCGGTCGACGCCGCGCGCTGCGACGCGCTCCGGTTCGCGCCCGACGGCGCGTCGATCGCGGTCGTCGACCGGGTCCGACGCGTCCGCCTCCTCGACGCGGCCGACGGGAGCCAGACCCGCGAGCTCCCGATGCCGGCGTCGGCGCCCGAGAGGAAGGGCCGCCGGACGCAGGACCCCGAGATCCGCGAGGTGGCGTTCTCCCCCGACGGTCGGTCGATCGTGATGGCCTGCGCCCCCTCGAGCGTCCACGTCTTCTCGGCGAAGGGCGGGAAGCCGAAGAAGACCCTCGACGACCTCGGGGCGACGTGGGCCGGCTGGGTCGGCAAGCGCGAGCTCGCCGTCGGGACGAGCGCGGGCGAGCTGCTGATCGTCGACGTCCGCTCCGGCAAGACGAAGCGTCGCTTCCCGATCCATCCGACCGGACGACGCGAGGCCGTCACCCTCGCCGTCTCGGGCGACGGCGAGCTCCTCGCCGCCGCCACCGGCGGCCAGCCGGTCGCGATCTACGCGGCCGACTCGGGCGAGAAGCGCGCGAGCCTCGAGGGCCCGGCCATCCGCTACCTCGCCCTCGCGTTCTCGGGCGACGGCGAGGCGGTCGCCTTCGCGATGCCCGGCACGCGGATCGCCGTCCGCTCGGTCGCGACCGGCGCCCCGATCCCGCTGCCCGACGGGGACGGGGCGCGCAGCTTCGCCTGGTCGCCGACCGGGCGCGTGATCGCGATCGGCACGCGCGACGGGCAGGTCCGGGTCGTCGAGGCGAGCGCGACCGACTAAGTAGTTGCCCTGAGGGGCGTCTTGTCTCAAGATCCTCCTCGTCCGACCCGTCACGGAGACCCCGACCCGATGGAACTCGGCTGGACCCTCGCCCGCGTTCGCGACGTCCTCGGCGGCCAGCTCCACGGCCCCGAGGACATGGTCGTCGAGCGCTTCTGCCGCCTCGAGCTCGCCCGCGCCAACGACATCTCGTTCGTCCGCGAGGTCCGCTACGTCGAGCCGGGCGTCGCCTCCGCCGCCGGCGCGCTCATCGTCTGGGAGAAGCAGGAGGCGTTCGGCGACCGGCCCCAGATCGTCGTCCCCGACGTGATGATGGGGCTCCTCCAGCTCCTCGCGGTCCTCAACAGCGAGCGCGCCGAGCCGATCGCGGTCGGCGTCCACCCGACCGCGGTCGTCGACCCGACCGTCGAGCTCGGCGACGGCGCCGCCGTCGGACCGCTCGCCGTCATCGAGGCCGACGCGAAGATCGGCGCCAGGACCCAGATCGGCCCCGGCGCCATCGTCGGCCGGCGCGCCTCGCTCGGGGAGGACACCGTCGTCCACCCGCGCGCGGTGATCCATCACGATGTCGAGATCGGCTCGAGGGTGATCATCTGGAGCAACGCGGTGATCGGCCGCGATGGGTTCGGCTTCGTCCCGACCCCGGATGGGACCTTCGTCCGCCTCCCCCACCTCGGCACCGTCATCATCGAGGACGACGCCGAGATCGGCGCCTGCGCCACGGTCGACCGGGCGATGATCGACGAGACCGTCATCGGGCGGGCCGTGAAGATCGACGCCCACTGCCACGTCGCGCACAACTGCCGGATCGGCGCGAGGAGCATGCTCGCCGGCTACACGAAGATGGCGGGGAGCGTGACGATCGGCGAGGGATGCCTGTTCGCGGCCGACGCCTCGATTAACGAGCACCTCACGATCGGCGACGGCGCCATGGTCGGAGCCGCGGCGCGCCTCCGGAGCGACATCCCCGCGGGCGAGTCCTGGTTCGGCTACCCGGCCGTCCCCGCCGGTCGCGCGCGGCGGATCCTCGCGGCGCAGGCCTCGTTGCCCGAGATGCGGAAGCTGATCAAGCGGATCGCCAAGAAGCTCGACATCGACCTGCCCAAGCCCGGCTCCTCGTAGGCGCGCGCCGGGCGCCCCGTGAGCACATCCTCCGGCGACCACGAGCAGGGGCTCGAGCTCATCGCGTTCGACCCGACGCCGTGGCTGCTGATCCGACTGAGCCTGCTCGGGCTCACCGGCACCGTCCTCGCGATGCTCGCGCGCTCCGTCGGCGACACGCCGCCGGTGAGCGCGGCGATCGCGGCGGTCGCCCTCGCCGGGATCGCGGCCGCGACGCACACCCGGCAGATCGTCTGGGCGTTCCTGTCGGCCACGCCGCTCGTGGTCATCGGCGGGTCCGTCCTCGCGAGCTCGATCGGGCAGCGCCACGCGTTCGTCGGCTCAGTCCTCGACCGCGCCGCGACGACCGCGTTCTTCCTCGCGAGCGGCTTCGCCCTCCTCCAGCTCCTCACCCTCGCCACGCTCGGCCAGCGCAAGCTCCGGAGCATCCTGTCGGTCCTCCTCGGCATCGGCGCGCTCGCGATCTTCAGTCAGACCGAGCCGGCCCGGGAGCTGCTCTCCCTCCCGGCGAGCGCAGACGCCGGCGAGGCCGGAGCGGGAGGCAGCCGCGGCGGCATCGTCGCGGCGGCCCTCGCCCTCGCCGTCGCGATCAACGCGCTTCCCTGGAGCGTGGAGAGCCAGCGGGAGGCCGACGAGGACAGCGAGGGCCCGAGGATGGGCATCAGCGTCCTGTTCCTCTTCCTCGCGATCCCCCTCCTGACCTTCGGCTCCCTCGCGATCGACCGCGTCCTCGTCAACGGCAACGGCCAACGGCCGACCTCGTCGATGAGCTACGGCGTCCTCCACTTCCACGGCGACGTGATCCAGCGGGCGAACGCGGTCCTCGCCGTCGAGATCGGAGGGCACGCCCCCGGCACCGAACACGACCAGATGCACGTGGCCGGCGAGCTCACCCTCGGCGGCACCCTCACCGTCGCGCGCGACACCCGGTTCTGGCCCGACCCCGGCGCCCGGTTCGTGATCATCAAGGCGGGCCGCGTCACGGGGAGGTTCGACCGGGTCGAGGGTCTCGAGATGGGATGGGGCCGGGCGCTCGAGGTCGACTACGGCCCGAGAACGGTCGCCCTCGTGGTCGTGAACCGCTGACGAGGGGCCGGCCCGTCAGCGGACGGCGCGGCCCCGCCAGAGGTCGACGCGCCGCTCGAGCGCGTCGGTCAGCAGGAAGAACGGCGGCAGCAGCCCCGCGACGACCACGACGCCGCCGGCGAGGACGGCGGCGACGTGGATGTCCTTGCCGCCGAGGGCGACGAGCGTGCCGCCGCACGTGCAGCCCCCCGAGAGAGGGCCGGCCAGCAGCACCTGTACGGCGAGGGGCAGGCGGAGGCCTCGCACGAGACTGACGAGCGCCACCGGCGCGCCGACGAGCGGGTAGGGCGCCGCGTAGACGAGCGGCTCCTCGACGATCTTGCCGACGAACGCGCGGACCGCGGCGAGGGCGTCGGCGACCTCACCGCCCCGCACGATCTCGGAGGTGTAGACGACCTCGAGCCAGACGAGGAGGCTCCCGAAGCTGCCCAGAACGAAGATGACGGCCGCGGCGAGCAGCGCCCCGACGATGGGCGTCTCGACCGGCCGGGCGAGGCGGCCCTCGATGAGCGCGCCGGGAACGAGGAGCAACCCCATCAGCGGACACGACGCGAGGACGGTGAGCCGCATCGGGTGGGTGAGGTCCCCGGTGAGGATCGCGAGGGTGATCGTCGCGGCGAGCGTCAGGAGGAAGCCGCCGATCACCGCCCGCGCGACGGCGCGGACGAACGGGCTCGTCCCGATCCTCGCCGTCCCGGGCGACGTCGGAACCTCGCTCACGTCGAGGTCGCCGCGACGAACCGCTCGAGCAAGGCCTCGACCTCGGCGCGGCGAGCGATCGCCTCGCGCCAGGCCGCCGGGATCGAGTCGACGCCGAAGCAGAGCCCGGCGAGGCCGCCGGCGACGGCGCCGGTGGTGTCCGTGTCGTCGCCGAGGTTGACCGCGGCGAGCGTCGTCTCGCGCCAGTCCGCCCCTCGGAGCAGGCACCAGACGCTCGCGACGAGGCAGTCGACGACGTAGCCCGACCCCGAGATCCCCGCGCGCGGGACCGCGGCGAGGTCGCCGTCGATCAGCAGCGCGTAGCGGTCGAGCTCGTCCTTCCACGCCGGCCCGCCGTAGGCGCGGCGCGCGTCCTCGCGCATCGCCTCGAGCGCGTCGAAGGGCGCCGCGCCCCGCAGGAGATGCCGGACGAGGAAGGCGTGGAGACCGCAGCCGATGAGGCTGCGCGGGTGGGCGTGGGTCACGGCGCTCGAGGCGTGCGCTCGCTCGAGGAGGACGGCGTCGGGCTCGTCGGCGAGGCGGACCGCGAGCGGGAGGGCCCGCATGAGCGAGCCGTTCCCGTTGCTGTGCTCGGCGCGGCCGCCGGTCCGATCGAGCGGATCACCCCGCGCGACGGCGAACAGCGCCTCGCGGGTGGTGCCGCCGCAGTCGAAGACGACCCCGTGCGGCGTCCAGTGCCCCTCGAAGATCCAGCGCCGCCACCGATCGGCCTGATCGGCGAGATCGAAGCCGCCGCGCTCGACGAGGCTCTCCGTGAGGCAGAGCGCCATCGAGCCGTCGTCGCTCCACGTCCCGGCGGGCTGGTTGTGGACGCCGTGACCCCGCAGGTCGGTGACCGGGTCGGCATCGAGGCGCGCCCGCGGCGAGAACTCGACCGGGACGCCGAGGGCATCCCCGACCAGCGAGCCGAGGAGACCGCCGCGGACGCGATCGGCGCGCGCCTCGGTCACCGCGGGACGCTCATAGCGCGTCGATCACCGGGAGTCATGCCAGGTCTTCCAGGCGGCCTTCACCTTCGCGCGCTCGAGCTTCTTCAGGCCCTGCTTCCACCCGAAGTCCTCGCCGCTGAGGTTGCGGAGCGCGGCGATCAGGCCGGCCTCGACCCAGCCGACCCTCTCCCGGGCGAGCGCATCGACGAGCGCCGCGAGGACCGCGTCGTCGCCGAGGAGCTTGCCCGCGACCTCCGAGGCCTTGAAGCGCTTCGTCGGGTTCTTGCCGACGAGGTCGCGCAGCACCACATCCCGGTCGAAGCCCGGGTTCTTGCGCTTGAACCACCAGGACTCGAACTTCCGCACGGCCGGCTCGCGGACGGCCGGGTCCGCGTCGGCGTCGAAGCCGAACGTGTCGTTGCTGCTCCCGACGAGCCCCATGAACGAGAAGCGCCGGACCTCCGCCCGGTCGTGACGGAGGAGGCCGACCATCGCCTCGAGGTAGGCGTCCGGACGCATCGCGGCGAGGAAGCCGTTCGCGTCCGCGCGCACCTTCCCGGTCCGGGTCGCCGCGATCACGATCACGCCGGCCGTCGTCTCGGGCCAGTCGAGCGTCTTCAGCGCGGTGAACGCCATCCGGCGGACATCGTCGTCCTCGTCGGCGGCCGCCTTCAGGAGGGCGGGGATGGTGCGGCGGTGCTTCATGTCGCGGAGGATCTGCGTCGTCCAGAGCCGCTTCTCCGCGTCCTCGAGCTCGAGCAGCTCCGCGACGCCGTCGGCGTCGGCCGGCCCGGCCTGATTGAGGAGCTTCTGCCAGGCCGGGTAACTGATCTGGTCGACCTCGTCCTTGCACATCTGGATCAGGAGCGCCGTCGACGTCGCGCCGCGTCCGCGCTTGTGGGCGATCTGGAGGATGTGGAAGCGGGTGTTGTCGTCGACCTTCTCGTAGACCTTGGCGAGGGCATCATCAGGAATGTCGAGGCCGTCGGCCGTCTTCGCCAGGTTCACGAGCGCCTGGGCCGCCCGGCGGGCGTTGGCCGGCTCGGGGTCGTCGAGCGCCTGCGCGATCGCGCGGGCGATGTTCTCGCCGCGCAGGCCGATGATCGCGTTCAGCACCTCGTTCCGGATCTCGGCGTTGTCGTCGTCGATGAACCGGACGAGGAGGTCGCGGGCCGCCTCCTGGTCCTTCCGCTCGGCGACGAACCTCACGATCGCCAGGCGGACCTGCTCGTCGTCATCGGCGAGCACCTTCTCGAGCTTGGGGATCGCCGCGTCGCCGAGCCGCAGGACGAGCGCGCCGACGGCCGCGGCGCGCACCTGTCCGTTGGTGTCGGCGAGGGCCAGCTCGATCGCCGGCACGTCCTCGTCGCCGCCGTGGTCGGCCAGCGCCCGGAGCGCGGCGAGGCGGTCGTCGACGTTGGGTCCGCTGACGGCGAGGCGGATCTGCGCGATCCCGCTCCGGTCGCCGCGGGCGAGGAGCGAGGTCGCGGCGACGAAGGCGACCCGCGCGTCCCGGTCGGCGAGGAGGTCCCGGAAGAGCGCCAGGACCGCGTCGTCGGGGACGTCGCGGAGGCTGCCGAGGGCCGAGAGGCGCACCGTCGGATTGCGATGGCTGAGCCGCTCGAGCAGCCCGAGGCGACCCTGGAGCCAGGCGGGGTCGATCCGCGCCTTCCAGGCGATGAGGCGCTCGTGGCTCTCGACCTCGAAGACGAGGTCGGCCGCCCGGAAGCGCGCCTCGGGGTCGCCCGCTTCGGTCGCCGCCGCGCGGACGGAGTCGAGGGCGGCTCGCCCCGCGGCCTCGAGCGTTCGATGGGCGCTCTCGCGCGAGGACCAGCCGGGAGCGGCGAGCCGGTCGACGAGGGCGGCCAGGCGCTCGGGCCCGACCTCGCCGGCTTCCACCGTCGGGGCGGCCGCGGCGGGTGACGACCCGATCGCGTAGAGGCCATCGCCGCAGGAGGCGACGACGCGGCCGCCGACGGCGATGACGTCGCCGGCGCTCGCCTTCGTCGGCAGCGCGAAGCTCTGGACCTCGCCCGTCGCGACCTCGACGACGGTGAGGCCCCGCCGCGTCGGCAGAGCCAGGAGGCCGTCATGAATGCTCGGACGCGCGCCGGTGCCGAGCCAGCCGGACGCGCCCTCGGGGAGGGGCGCCAGCCAGCGCGAGCCGTCGGGCCCGACGTGGAGCAGGCCGGCAGGACGGACGACGACGAGGCCGCCGTCGGCGAACGCGAGCGGCGTCGCGAGGGCGAGGACGGGGCCGCCGGCCGTGGTCCGTACCGGCCAGCTCCGGGGCGGGGTCGGCTCGGGGTCGGCTCCGTAGCCGCCGGTGAGCGCGCCTGTCCGCGGATCGAGGACGAGCACCTCGGGCCCATCGCCGGGCAAGACGTGGATTCCATCGGCGCCGACGCCGACGAGGCTGCGGCGCGGCGTCACCGGCGGAACGTGGGCGTGCTCACGAAGCCAGCGAACCGAGCCGCCGCGCGGGGCGAGGGCGGCGACGACGCCGTTGCCGGTGACCGCGACGATCTGCCCGGCCAGGGCCGCGATCTCCATCGGGCCGGCGGGCGCGTTCGCCTCGCTCGCGAGGAAGGTGCGCCAGGCGGGCGCGCCATCCTCGGTGTCGAGGGCGATCACGCTGTACTCGCGGTCGGCCCCCTCGCTCACCATCCCCAGGACGAGGCTGCCCGCGGCGACGGCGATCCGGTCGACGAAGTGGGCGGTGAACTCGTAGCCGGTCGCCTTGCGCACCTTCTCGACGTCGGTCCGCCAGAGCAGGCGCCCGTCGACGGCGTCGAAGGCGAACAGCTCGCGCCCCTCGCGCAGCACGAAGAACCGACCGCGGTCCAGGGCCGCGGCGCAGCGGGCGTGCGGCCTCAGGTAGTAGTCGTGGCCATCGACGAACGTGGTCCGCCAGAGCACCTTGCCGGTGTCGAGGTCGAGGGCCGCGGCGCGGGCGCCGTCGTGGAACCAGACGGTCTGCCCGTCGCTGATCGGCTCGTAGAGCGGCTGCGCGGCGCCGGGCTCGTCGTAGTAGTCGCGGATGCGGTGCTCCCAGGCGAGCCCCTGGAGCGCCGGGCGATCGCCGCCGCTCGAGATCCCCGCGCGCCAGCGTCGCCCGACGCGCTCGGCGCGCGCGCGGGCGGACTCGCCGAGCCCGGCGTCGAGGGCGAGCTCGCCGACGCGGCCGAGGGCTCGCTCGGTCGCCTCGACGTGGCCGATCGCGGCCGAGCAGACGGCGAGGCGCGCCCAGAGGACGGCGTTCCGGGCGCGCGCCTCGGCTTCGGTCCCGCCACCACCCTCGGCGCCTTGGGCCTCGTCTGCGCCGCCGACCGGCTCGAGCAGCTCGATGCAGGCGGCGGCGGCGTCGGCGTAGCGTCCCTCCTCGAAGAGCCACTTCGAGAGGAGGGCGCGCGCCTCGGGCGCCGCCGTGGCGGCCGGGTAGCGCTCGACGAGCTCCTCGAGCGGCGCGGTCGCGCCGGCCTCGCGAGCCGCGGAGAGCAGGGCGAGGGCGCGCTGATCGACGAGCAGCCGGTAGGCGACGAGCCCGTCGTCGGGGAGGGCGAGCAGGCGGCGGCGCGCACGCTCGCGGGCGCTCGTCAGGCTGCCCTCGACCCGCGGGTCCTCGGTCAGGAGCGCGCCGCTCTTCTCGTTCTCGATGATCTCCTGAAAGGCCTTCACGGCGGCGGCCCAGTCGCCCCGGGTCGCGCGTTCGTCGGCGCGGTTCAGGCGCGTCTGGAACTCCCGATCGAGGTTGACCCAGATCCGCTTCTGCGGGTCGTCGAGCCCCGGGGGGACCGGCGGGCCGTCGTCGCCGCCGGGACCGGGAAACGGCGGGAGCGGCCCGGGCTGGGGCGGCTGCGGCGGCATCGGGCGCGGCGGGCGGGGCCCGATCTGCGCGCTCGCCGAGCCGGCGGCGCCGACGCCGCCGACCAGGACGGCAGCGGCGAGCGCGGCTCCGAAGGCCCAGGCGCGTCCGTGGCCGATTCGCATCATCCGGGCTCGCTTCCTCTCGGATGCAGCAACCGCTCTCCGGGACTCGCCATCATGCCGCTCCGCGAAGGGCCCCACAAGGGACCCGGCCCCGCGAGGATGGGCAATGAGTTAGGGATGACGTACCGATGCCCCACCCCCTAGTAGACGCGCCCTCCCCCCGTCCGGGTTCCGCGGGCTTGTGAGGCGAGTGGAGCGACTCAGCCCAGGAAGAGCAGCCCGACGCCACCAACCGCCCCGAGCGCACCCAGAATCGCCCGGACGCTCGGCCGCTCCCCGTAGAGGACCGCCGCGGTCGGGAGGATCCAGATCGGCGTCGTCGCCATCAGGGTCGCCGCGACACCCACCGCCGCGTGCTGCGCGGCGACGAGCGAGAGCCAGACGCCGATGAACGGACCGATGAAGCCGCCCGCGCTAAGCCACGCGATCGCGCGCGGCTCGCTCCGGGCTCGACGGAGAAGCGCCGGAGCCTTGCCGCGAAGGACGGTCCAGCCCCAGATGGAGACGATCGCGAAGACGAGGCGGATCTGCGTCGCCGAGAGCGCGTCGATGCGAGCCTCGCGGGTGATCTCGTCGACCTGCATTCCGAGCTTGGCGAGGACGAAGCCGAGCGCCTGACCGAGCACGGCGCCGAACGAGCAGAGGATGCCGAGGGCGAACGCCCGGCGCCCGGCGGCGTCATCGGAGCCGTCCGCGGCGGGCGGCGGCGAGTCGGAATCGGCCGGCGGTGGTCGGCGCTCGCTCGCGACCCAGGCGACGCTCCCCAGGGTGACCGCCATCCCGGCGAGCGAGATGAGGTCGAGCCCCTCGCCGAGGACGAGCCAGCCGAGAAGCGCCGCGAGGGCGGGCCAGAGCGAGAAGACGAGCGTCGTCAAGCGGGGGCCGATGAACAGCAGCGCCTGAAACATGCAGGCATCGCCGAAGTAGAAGCCGACGAGGCCCGACGCCGCGAGGATCCAGAACGCCCAGGCCTCGACCTCCCACGGCCAGACGCCCGCGCCGAGCCCGACGCCCGCGCCGAGGTCGGTCCGGCTGAGCCCGACCATGAGCGCGAGGAAGACGAGCGCGACGATCATCCGGAGATGGTTGACGGCGACGCTGCCGATGAGGCGGCCGGCGTTCGTGAAGCAGACGGCGGTGCCGGTCCACGAGAACGCGGTGCCGAGGGCGGCGAGCTCGCCGATCATGGATCCGCGGCGCGCCTAGGCGCGCGGTCGTCGCGTCGCGAGGGTCGCCGCGAGGAGACCGGCGGCGATCACCGCGACGGTGAGGCACCACTCGAGCTGGCTTCCCCGCGGCACGAAGCCGAACGACGCGACCGCGGAGCCGAGCAGGACGGCCTCCGCGATCAGCGGAGCCACGCCGATGTAGGCGGCGACTCGTGCGAGACGGGGCAGGGTCGCCGCGAGGCAGGCGCCGAGCGCGAGGGGGACGCCGATCGACAGCCCGAGGACGCCGCCGACGAGACCGAGGCCGTAGAGGGCGACCGCGGTGATGGCGAACAGGGCGCCCGAGACCGGCCGACCGTTCGTGAGGAGACCTCCCGCGGCGATCGCCGCCGACGCCGCGGCCGCGAGACCGATCAGGAGCAGCCCGCCGCGTCCGATCGTTCGCGAGGCGATCTGGATCCAGCCATCACCGAGAAGGCGCGGGCACCGCTCGTCGGGCATGGCGGCGAGCTCGATGCAGATGCCGACGAGCGCCTGAGCCGCGTCGTCGAGGCGGGCCGAGTCGACCTTCTGCATCCCGTCGAGGGCGGTGTGGTAGCCGTCGTAGAAGTTGGTGAGGGCCGAGCCGGTCAGCATGACCGCGGGGATTCCGCCCTCGAGGAACGCGCCCGCGTCGCTGCCGGTCTTGACGCGGAGCAGCCGGATGGTGCCCTGATACCAGTAGCCGACCCGCGGATCGCCGATCCCGACCGAGACGCCTGCCCGCGCGGCGCCGGCCCGGACGGCGGACGGCAACCAGGCGCCCGGGACGCCCTCGGCATGAAAGGCGAACCCCGATGGGATCGTGTGCACGACCAGGTCGTCCTTCACCCAGCCGACGAGCTCGACGGCGACCATCGCACGGATCGCGCCGCGCTCCTCGGGGGTGAGGGCGTCGACGTGCGCGAAGGAGCCGACGCACCCCTCCTCCTCGCCGTCGTAGATCACGAGCTGCACATCGCAGCCGGGCGGCGGTCCGGCGGCGAGGACGCGGCCGGCCTCGATCATCGCCGCGATGGCGCCGGCATCATCGATCGCGCCCGGGGCGCCGCGGACGACGTCGTAGTGGGCGCCGATCACGACGGTGCGCGTGCGGTCGAGGCCGGCGACGCGGCCGACGACATTGGCGACCGTGCGGTCCTCGCTTCGCATCTTCTCGATCGTGACGTCGGTGAGCCCGACCTGACGAAACGCGAGGGCGATCGCGTCGGGCGCCGCGGCGTGCGTGTTCGAGTAGACGCTCCGGGCGGGGTAGCGCTCCTGAAAGGCGTCGAGCCACGCGTAGGCGCGTCCCGGCTCGACCCGAGCGGCTGCGACGGTGATCGCGGCGTCCGGCTCGCGGAGGGCGCGCTCCTCGGAGGCGAGCTCGTGCTTCCCGCCGAGGAGGAGGACGACGACGAGGAGGAGGGTGGCGTCGATCGCGATCATGGTCGCGGCCCGCCACCGACCGACGATCGGCGTCGGCGGTCGCGGGGGCGGAGGCGACGCGGGGTCTTGCGGGGCGCTCACGACGCCCTTATACCCGACTCGGCTCGGGGCGCGAAGCCGCGCGCCGACGGTTCGTCATCGCGGGGCCCTCCCGAGCATGGATCCGACCACCGCCTGGCTCATCGTCCTCGTCGCGACCGCGCTCACCGCGGCCGTCTGCGGCCCGCTCGGGCTGATCCGCCGCTGGCCGAAGCCGCTCATGGCCACCGGAATCGTCGCGACGGCCGTCCTCGTGTCGACGTCCATCGTCCAGGCGTTCTCGTGGCGGGCCCTGTCGGGCTTCCTCCTCGTTCTCTTCCCGGTCCACGCGGTCGCCTTCGGCATCGTCGCCGTCGTGCGTCGGCGACCTCGTTACGCGTTCCTGATCGCGACATTCGCCGCGCTGACGGGGGTGAGCTGGATCGGCTTCCACGAGCTCGACGCGCCCCGGACCAAGATCGTCCTCCGCGCGGTCGCGATCGCGGGAACCCTCGCCGGAATCGGCGCGGCGATCGTCGGCCGACGGAGCGATGCGAAGCCCCGCTCGACCGAGGCCCTGCAAGAGGTTCGGCGCGTGGCGACGCCCGGGAGTGACTGCTAGGCTCGGGATGCTCCGCCAGCCCGCGGAGGGCCCCCGTGTCGAGCGCCCGAACGCCAGGAACCCCCTTCCCCGGCTCGTCCCCCTCCGGGACGAGCTCCGCGTGCCTCGACCCCGGCACCCGGATCGGTCCGTACGTGCTCGACGAGCTCCTCGGACGAGGCGGGATGGGTGCGGTCTACCGGGCCCATCACACCCGCTCTGGCGCGATCCACGCCCTGAAGGTGATGAGCCTGGTGGCGGACTCGGACACGAGCAAGGCGCTCGCGCGCTTCCAGCGAGAGATGGAGGTGCTCGGTCAATTCGAATCGCACCCAGCGGTGGTGAAGGTCTTCGCGAGCGGAACCGACGCGGGCCTCCCCTGGTGCGCGATGGAGTACGTCTCCGGGGGCTCGCTCGCGACCCGACTAGAAGGCGGGCCGCTCCCACCGCGCGAGGCGGCGACCCTGGTCGCCGAGGTCGCCCGCGCCCTCGATCACGTCCACCGCCACGGGGTCGTGCATCGCGACCTCAAGCCGGAGAACGTCCTCATCGACGAGCGCGGCCGTCCGCGAGTCGTCGACTTCGGTCTGGCCTACGACGTCCTCAGCGAACGCCTCACCAAGACCGGAGAGCTCCTCGGGACGCCAAGCTACATGGCGCCCGAGCAGATCAGTCGCAAGAGCGACACCGAGAGCGCCGACGGGTCGGCCGTCGAACGGGTGACCGACGTCTACGGCCTCGGCGCCCTCCTCTACGCGGCGCTGACCGCCAAGCCGCCGTTCGAGGGCAAGGACCCGCTCGGCCTGGTCGTGGACGTGATGCGGAAGCTGCCGACGCCGCCGCGCAAGATCAACCAGGACGTGCCGCCGGGCCTCCAGGAGATCTGCCTCCGGGCGCTGGAGAAGGAGCCCGAGCACCGCTACCGCACCGCGGCCGACTTCGCCCGCGAGCTCGAGCACTACCTCGACGGCGCGTCGGTGGAGGCGGCCCGTCTCGGGGATCGACTCGGGCGCGCGGTCCGTCACCGCCTCCCGGGGACGACGGCGGGGAGGGTCGCCGCGGTCCTCGGAGTGATCGCCGGAGCGGTGGCGGTCGCGGCCGGCGTCTCCCTGTCCGTCGGAGGAGAGCGGAGGCCGCCGCGAGAGCGAGTAGCCGAGCTCGAGGCGGCGATCGAGCGGCGGGGGCGACTCTCGGTCGACGAGCACGAGGCGCTCGCCGAGCTCCGCGAGTCCGCCCGGCCCGAGGACGACGAGGCGCTGCGGAGCCGGGTCGAGCTCCTCGCGATCCTCGCGACCGACGCCATCGACGCCGAAGACCCGCGGGCACGCCTCGAGGCGGCCCGGCGGATCGCCGAGCTCGCCCGACCCCACGGGAGCATCGACCTCCCGCTCCTCCGGAGGGCCGAGCGGGTCCTCGCCAAGAACGCCCGCTGGGCGGCTCTGCACGCCGTCCTGGGAGCGAGTCCGCCCCGAGCCCCGGTGTCTCGCGACTGGGCGCCGGACCTCGCGCGCGCGATCGTCGCGTCCTGGGCGGAGACGGGGACCGGACCGACGCTCGAGATCCCCGACGACGAGGAGGCGTTCGCCGCGCTCTACCGGGCGCCAGGCGTCGACGACGCCACCCGCGGGCGTCTCCTGATCCGGCGAGGCCGCCGCGCGCTCGAGGGCGACGACCCGGACTTCGATCGCGCCCTCGAGGCGTTCGTCGCGGCGCTCGCGGAGCACCACATCCTCGTCGATCGCCCTCACGAGCTCCCCACGTCTCTCCGCGAGCGCGGCCTCGCCGAGCTCCTCCGTCGAGTCCAACAGGGTGAGGAGGCCTGGGCGCTGAGCGAGCTCGTCGCGGCCATGGCCGAGCGAGACGACGACCTCCCGCTCGACTTCGTGAAGGACCTCATGACGGAGGCCCACGCCGCGCTCGGCATCTACGACACGAAGCTGGGCGACGCGAAGAAGCGAGACCTCGAACGAGCCTTCGTCGCGGGCACGTTCTTCCAGCGCTTCGCCCAGAGCCCCTCGAGCCCGAGCGACCTCACGCTCTTCGTTCGCGGAATCGGCATCGACGCCGTGCTCGAGCGCGCGAACGAGGAGATGGCGCTCCCGCCCGAGAGACGGAGCGTCGGCGCCCTCGTCCTGGTCGCGCGGATGCTCGCGTTCGGATCGGCAAGACTGACCGACGCCGACGCCCGCCGCGCCAAGCGCTGGCTGCGCGCGACCGAGGCGCGGAAGGTCGACGCGCCCTGGTATCACCTCCACTGCGCCCTCGTCCTCGACCGACTGGGCGACACGCGCGAGGCGATCGTTCGCCTCGAGCGAGGCCTCGAGCTCGATCGAGAGCGAGCGCTCGACCGACGCTGGATGGCGATCCCCTGCGAGCTCGCGAAGCTGCTCCTCGATGCCGAACGCGCCGCGCCGGACCTCTTCGATCCCGATCGGCTCATCGACCTCGTCGAGGAGACGACCCGCGTCGCGAGCGCGAGCGCCGAGCGCGTCCGTCGCATCGTCGGAGGAGGAGGGATCGCGCCATGGAAGCTCGACCGACCGATCAGCCACGCCCAGGTCGTGCGCCGGGCGGTCGGGCTGATCCGCGCCCGAGGCAAGGCGTGCTGCGCCGGCGCGGTGCGCCCCGACGACCTGCTCGATCCGGCGATTCCACTGACGGGAGACGCCGACGAGCGCCTCGAGGCGCTCCGGGCCGCGCACCACCTCGACCACGGCCGGACTGTCGAGGCGCTCGACGACCTGACCCGAGCGATCGCCCACCAGCAGGATCTCGCCAACCGCCTCGGCGACTTCGCCCGGACCCGCCAGAGGCGCCTCAACCACCTCGCCTCGTTGTTCGAGGAGCGGGCGAGGCTCCACGAGAGGCTCGGCGACACGGACGCCGCGAAGCGCGACGTCCGCGAGGCCGCACGGAGCAAGAAGCGCGCGCGGCAGATCGCCGGATCATGACCATCAGCACGCACCAAGCACGCCCCTGGGGCGGGAGAGACCATGTTCGAAACGGCCGAGCTCGGACGAACGATCGACAAGGAGACGTTCGAGGAGCGAGCGGCGGAGCTGCGCCCGAAGCTCCTCCGTGTCCAGGACGAGCTCAAGGCGTCATCGGTGCCCGTGGTGATCCTGGTCAATGGGGTCGACGGCGCCGGGAAGGGTGAGACCGTCAATCTCCTTCACGAGTGGCTCGACGCGAGATGGCTGTCCACCCATGTGTTCCAGGAGAAGGTCGAGTCGGAACGCGAACGCCCGGACTACTGGCGTTTCTGGATGAGTCTCCCACCCCGAGGACGCATCGGCGTGTACTTCGGATCCTGGTACACTGACCCCATCCTCGCTCGCGTTCACGACCGGATCGACGACCCTGCCCTCGACCGAGCGCTCCACCGGGTCAACGCCTTCGAGCGAGAGCTCGCCGAGGATGGCGCGCTGATCATCAAGTTCTGGCTCCATCTGAGCAAGAAGCAGCAGAAGAAGCGGCTCAAGCGACTCGAGAAGGACCGACGGACACGGTGGCGGGTGACGAAGCGCGACTGGAACCACCACGGGCTCTACGATCAGTTCCGTCGCGTCTGCGAGCGGACCCTTCGCGAGACGAGCAGCGGCGACGCGCCGTGGATCGTCGTCGAGGGAGCCGACGAGCGATACCGCAGCCTGACCGTCACCTCGCACATCCACGACCGCCTCCGCCACTGCCTCGACGAGGCTGCCGAGGACGCGAAGCGCGGTCCGCGCAAGACCAAGGCGCGGCCGCGGGTGAAGAACCCGGTGACCATCCTCGACACCCTCGATCTCGAGAGGAGCGTCTCCAAGAAGGTCTACAGAAAGCGCCTCCCCGAGCTCCAGGGACGACTCAATCTCCTCAGTCGAAGGATGAGCTCGAAGAAGCGCGGCGCCATCGCGGTGCTCCAGGGGTGGGACGCGGGCGGCAAGGGCGGCGCGATCCGGAGGACGATCGCGGCCCTCGACGCGCGGTCCTACCGGGTGATCCCGGTAGGCGCGCCGACCGACGAGGAGAAGGCCCACCACTACCTCTGGCGCTTCTGGCGGCAGCTCCCGCGCCGCGGGAAGCTGACGATCTACGACCGGAGCTGGTACGGACGAGTCCTGGTCGAACGGGTCGAGGGGTTCGCGACCGAGAAGGAGTGGATGCGCGCCTACGCCGAGATCAACGACTTCGAGGAGCAGCTCGTCGAGGCCGGGATCGTCCTCATCAAGTTCTGGATCCACATCAGCAAGGACGAGCAGCTGCGGCGCTTCAAGGAGCGCGAGAACACTCCCTGGAAACGCCACAAGATCACCGAGGAGGACTGGCGAAATCGGGAGAAGTGGAGCGACTACGAGGACGCAGCGAACGAGATGATCGGCCGCACGAGCACCGAGTACGCACCCTGGACCCTCGTCGAGGGTAACGACAAGCCCCACGCGCGCCTCAAGGTGCTCGAGACGTTCTGCGAGACGTTCGAGGCAGCGGTCGGCGCGCCGAAGCGGAGGTAGGTGATCCATGGCCGTGCGCGTGGCGTGTCCCGACTGCGGCGCGTGCGTCGAGATCGACGACGCGTCGAACCCGAACCGTCGAATCGGCTGCACCGGCTGCGACCGCGTCTTCCGGGTCCGGGAGGCCGGAAGGGGACCGGCTGCTCGATCCGACCGACGGCGAGAGCGTCCGGCCGTCGACGCGAAGGCCGAGTCGAAGCCGGACGACGAGCGGCCGATCCCCCCCTGGCTCCTCGGGATGATCGCGGTGCCGGTGCTCGGGCTCCTCACGATGCCGTTCCTCGTCTCGACCTCGACGCCAGAAGCCACGACCGAGACCGCCCGGTCCACAGCGACCGCCGACGAGCCGGCCGCCGACGAAGACGGCCCCGCACGCGACGACACGGCCCAGGAGCCCGGGGCGAGCAACGAGGGCCTCAGGTCACTCCTCGCACGCGAGCGGACGCCGCCGTCGGTCATCACCGGCGTCTCGACCAACGGCGAGCCGGCTCGCTCGGCGCCCGCTCCGACCGAGCGGCGTGACGCCGAAAGCGACGACGGGCCGGCGCGCGAGCCCGACCCCGAGCCCGCACCGAAGGCCCAGCCCGACGTCACGCGCCCGACCCGCCCGACGTCGCCGCCTCACGCCTCGGGGCTGCCGAGCGCTCCTGGCCGAGGCGATCCCGAGCTGCCGAGCGCGCCGGGGCGAGGAGCCCCCGGGCTCCCGACCAGCCCCGGCGCGACGACGCCGGCTCCGACCCCGACCGCGCCGGTTCCGGGCGGGACGCCCGCGCTCCCGGCGAAGGAGCGACTCTGGACGCCCTCGACTCTCCTCGACGCGAAGCGATGGGCGAGCGGCTCGCCGCACTACCGGGATGCCGTCCTCGGGACGAGGGACGAGGCCTGGTACACCTCGGCTCCCAGGGTGCGCGTCGAGGCCGCGCCCGGAGAGCTCGTCGTCGGCATCGTGCCGGTCGGACGCGAGTCGGGAACGATGAGCGTCCGGTTCGACGTCTACCGCGTGATCTCGATCGAGGGCGAGACGGCCAGCCTCGAGAACCGCTACGGGCGCGTCACGGGCGTCCCCGGCCTCTTCATCCACCGTCTCGAGGGGCTCGCCCAGCACGGCATCGGGAAGATCGCGGCCGGAACGCCGACCGTCGTGGTCGCCGGCCGCGGCTACTACGACGGCTGCAACGTCGTCGTGATCGCGTCGGTCACCGCCGGCGCCCCGGGGTCGTTCATCTCCGCGTGGGACGACGCCGCCGAGCCGCTGAAGGGCGTCGGCATCCCGATCGCCTCGTCGGGGATCTTCAGCCGCGTCGCGTTCCCCAAGGTCGAGGAGCACGGCCGGCCGGTCGGCATTATCGTCGCGGAGCACGGCGATCGCGTCTGGCTCCGGCGAAAGGTGGCCGCCGGCGGGAACGACGTGATCGTCGTGCGCAAGCGTGACACGCGCCCGGTCCGCGAGGCGACCAGCTTCCGCGTCGGCCAGCAGGTCTTCGTTCACCGCCACGGCAAGTGGCGGACGGCCCCGGTGACCAA
Organism: Planctomycetota bacterium; assembly: GCA_029260755.1. GTDB lineage: Bacteria > Planctomycetota > J058 > J058 > JAJDCQ01 > JAJDCQ01. The sequence continues at coordinate 70,864 of JAJDCQ010000105.1, forward strand.
GGTGCCCCGACCCGGGTTCTACGAGGTCGACGGCTCGACGCTTCGCTGGCACGAGGTCTTTGCCGCCCACCCCGAGACGGGCGTCTCGCCCGACGACGGCGCCTCGGGCAAGAAGCGGTCGCGGCGCAGCCGCCGCTGACCCGCCGTCATCGAGACTCCGTATCCACGCTGACCGGCGGCGGACGGAACGCCCACCGCAGAAGCTCCGCGGCGGACCCCAGGTCGCCCCCCTTCGCCGCCGCGACGAGCGCCTTCGATCGCGCGACTCGTCGCCTCACCCCCAGACGCATCAGTGCTCGAAACGCACGATCGAGCGCCTCACTGTCTCCCGGCAACCTCGGAGGCCGATCATGCGGCGAGGCGCGTTCACGTGGACTGCTCGCCCGCCCTTGAACACCATCGCGCCCCTCGCCACCGCCGGGGCTATCGGGCCCCCCGCCACCTCCGGGGTCATCGGGGACACGTCGGGCGCCTTCGGCTTCATCCAGAGGTGTCTCCGGCGGGGCGTTCGCCTCGCCGCCCTTTGGTTCGCCGCTCGCGACCGGAACCTCCGGCGAAACAGTGGGTTCTGGCGCTGCTGCACGCGTCGCCGGATCACGCCGGCCGCCGCGAGAACGCTCGATGATCCGCAGGACCGCCTTCGATCGGGTCAGCGCCTCGTCGGCGCTCCCGATCTCGGCGCTGATCGCGTCCTCGACCGCTTCTCGCTGCTCCGGTGTCACGTCGATCACGAACGTCAGTCGCTCGAGGCGGGGGCGATCTTCGTCAGGCGTGGAGGCCAACCGCTCGAGCTCCCGCGAGGTCAGTGACCGCGAGAGCTCGGTCCACACCTCTTCCTCGCCATCCCGTTCGGCGGCCTTCGCTGCGGTCCTCGCCTTCGTCCACTGAATCTCGCCGGCGAGGAACGCCGCTCGCATCCTTGGGAACTTCTGCAGCCGGCGCGCGATCGCGAGGAGCTGACTCGTCTTTCCGGGGGATTCGCCCGTCACCGCCGCGGAGTAGGCGCCGGTGCTCCGAAAGCCGAGCGGTACGTACAGCCGCTCCTCATCCATCTCGAGCAGCTCGAACGCGAGCTCGGCGTGATACTCGTTTCTCTTCCGAACCGTCGCGCGGATGCGGCGATCGAGGGACTGAGCCTGAACGAGCCGGCGGTCGGGGTCGATGGCTTTCATGGGGCACCCTCTCCCTTTCGTCCGCGTGAATAGACGATGGAGAGGCCTCGAGTGTTTGCGGAAATATAGGGTTTTTGCTGGGGTATTATTACAGATGCAGCGGACGGGTTGACGGTGACTGGGCGACACGGTCTTCGTGGTCGATCGGCCGGCGGGAGATTCACATGAATCTCCGGGCCGGCGCCGACGTCACTCGCCTGGCTCGACCGGCTGCGCCTCCTTCGTCGTCCGAGCTGGAAAGCTGCCGAGCACCTTGAGGAAGCTCGTCGACTCGCCGAGCTTCTCGAGCGCCGTTCGGGTCCCGTCGGCGGCGACGTTGCCCTCGAAGTCCACGTAGAAGAGGTACTCCCATGGCGTGTTGGGCCGCGGGCGGCTCTCGAGCTTGGTCAGGTTGAGATGGTGCTCCGCGAGCACCCGGAGGCACTCCGCCAGAGCCCCCTCCTCGTGCTTCGTCGCGAGGATCATTGCCGTCTTGCACGGAATCCGAGGATCGAACCGGACCGGCTCGCGGGCCACGACGACGAACCTCGTGAAGTTCTCGGGTTGGTTCGCAATCTCACGCCGGACGACGACCAGCCCGCGCAGCCGCGCGGCCTCCTCGCTCGCGATGGCCGCCTGTGTCCGGTCGCCGTCGTCCCGGACCTTGTCGACCGACATCGCCGTGTCGGTGAAGCTTCGGACCTCGCACCCCTCGAGGCTCGCGAGAAAGCGGCTGCACTGGGCCAGCGCCTGGGGATGGCTGAAGACGGCGCGGATCTCCTCGAGCGGCAGGGGCTCGAGGGTGACGAGGCAGTGCCGAACGTCCTGGACCTCCTCGCCGACGATGGCGAGGTCCATCTTGGCGAGGAGGTCGTAGGCCTCGTTGATGGAGCCCGCCGTCGTGTTCTCGATCGGGAGCATCGCGTAGTCCGCGCTGCCCGCCGCGACCGCCTCGAGGATCTCGGCGAACGTGTCGCGTCCGACCAGTCGGGCCGCGACGTCGCGGGCGGAGAAGTGGCGGGCGGCCGCCGCGTGACTGTAGGCCCCTTCGGTTCCCTGATACGCGACGATCACGTCGGTCTTGCCGCGGAGCGCGGGGTTCTGCCGATCGACGAGAAACTCCTGCTGGGTCCGGACGCTGTGGTCGAGGATCGCCTGGAAGAGGCGCTTCACGAACGTCGCGTCGAGCCCCGCCGCCTCGCCTCGCGAGACGATCGCCCCGAGGAGCGCGGCCTCGCGCTCGGGGTCGCGGAGGCGCTCGTCGCCCGCCTCGTCCTTGTGACGGGCGACCTCGGCGATCAGCCGCTGCCTCTCCGCGAGCGCGTCGACGATGCGCCCGTCGACGTCGTCGAGGCGGGCCCGAAACGAGCCCAGAGGAGACGAGGCGTCTTCGTTCGGCATGGATCCCTCAGTCGTCCCGGCGTCGTCGGACCAGACGGCCCTTCTTCTTTCGCTCGCGCCGCTCGCCAGCCACGACCATCTTCTGCTCGAGACGGGCGCGCTGGGCGTTGTAGAAGTCGCGCAGGAAGTCCTCGGGGTCGACCTCGCGCCGCTTCGAATCCCACGCGATCTTCCGCATGATCTTGTCGGCGACGACCTGGAGCGACTCCCTCCGCTCCGGCCCGCGGCGCCGGAGGACGTCCTCGAGCACCTGCAGCTCGAAGACGCCGTACATGTCGAGCTGCTTCTCGCTGAACTCGAAGCGAGCCTTGCGCTTCTCGGCGCTCCGGGCGAGGTCGGGCATCAGGACCGGCTTCGGCGACCGCACGACGATCGTGCCTGCGATCAGGTCTCCGACCCGCAGGCGGTCCCGGTTGAAGAGCGGCATGAACGCGAACACGACCAGCCAGCCGCCGGCCAGCAGCTGAAGCCACCACGCGCCCCCCTCGCCCCAGAGCGCCGAGGGATAGACCACGGCGATGAGCGGCAGGAAGAGCTCGAGCTCGCGTGTCAGGTTCCGGGCGAAGACCGCCTGTCCGCGGAGCGGACCCCCGTGGCTGTCGATCACGCGCAGGCCGAGGAGGCGCTTCCCCGGCGTCGCCCCCTGCCATCGGAGCTCGAAGCCTACGAAGAAGAAGTGGCGGAACAGAAAGAAGAGAAAGATGAACGCGGCGAGGACGAAGTTCTCCCCCCAGCCGGCCGTCGCCGCCACGCCGGTGCAGACGCACGGGATGATCACGAACAGGATCGTCATCAGGATGATGACCGCATCCATGATGAACGCGACCGCCCGTTCGCCCGCCGGCGCCACCTTGAACCGAAGCGGGATGCCCTCCGGCGTGACGATCGTCCGCTCCCGCCCGCGCTCGCGTTCGCGCTCCGCCTCGTAGGCGCTCTTCTTCGCCATCGCCTACCCCTCGTCCCCCGGGTCGACCGCCTGCTCAGCGCGGGCGCCCCGTCCGACGAGCCCGAAGTAGACGATCCACCAGACCCCGGTCGCGGTGGCCATCGCGTAACGCAGGGTCAGATCCTTCACGACCTGACGGAAGATGCCTTCGATCAGCCCGGCGATGAAGAAGAGGATCACCGCGCCGAGGACGATGACCGCCGCCTCCCGTCCCCGCAGCGCGAGGTTCTCGAGGCGGGTGTGACGCCCCGGCAGAAGCAGGCTCTCGGCCAGGACGAGGCCCGCTCCCCCGCAGAGAACGACCGCGAGGAGCTCGGTGACCCCGTGAGGCAGGAGCCACGCCCACAGCTCGACGGACAGGCCTCGGTCGTGATAGAGCGCGGCGAACGCGCCGAGCACCGTCCCGTTGTAGAAGATCAAGAGCACACACGGGATCCCCGCGGCGAAGCCGAGGCAGAACGCCATGATCCCGATGCGAGCGTTGTGATCGAACAGCGACATCGCGAAGAGAAGCAGCTCATCCCCGGCCGTCCCGGGATCGTAGAGCGGCTCGCGGAGCTCCTCGGTCGACGCCGCCGGGTCCCGTCCTTGCGCCATCGCATCCGGCACGAACGCGTAGTAGTTGTCGATGTCCCACGCGGTCATCGCGAAGCCGGTGACCCCGCCGAGGATCAGGACGAGGCCCGAGATCGCCATCTGCCAGCGGAACCGCCGGAACGTCTGGGGGAACTTCACCGCGAAGAACTCGGCGATCGTCTCGAGCGGGTGCCGCTTCGTCCCGTAGACGGCGAAGTAGGCGCGACTGCAGAGCCCCTCGAGGTAGTCCAGGAGCGCCCGGTCGAGCGAGATCGCCCGGGCGACCGACAGGGCCGACAGGGTCGCCCGGTAGAGGGCCGGCAGGCGGGTCAGCTCGGCCGCCGAGAGGTTCTTGATCCCGCTCTTCTCGACCCGGTCGACGAGGCGCTCCAGCTCCCGCCAGGTCTTTTCGCGCTCGCGTCGGAACTCGTAGCTGCGGAGGACGAACTTTCGCGTGGCCATCAGACGAGCTCGCGACGCTTGATGTCGAGGTAGCTGTTGATGAGCTGACTCGAGATCCGCTCGGGGATCGCGTCGATGCAGTGCACGCCAGACCGCTGGAGCCGCTTGAGGACGACGTCACGCTCGCGGATGAGGTCGTTGGCGACGGCCGCGCGGTGGAGCGCCCCCGCCGTCGACGGGATCGCGTCGGCGATCCCGTCGAGGTTCGGATCGCGCAGCGTCACGAAGACGACGACGTGGCGACGCGCGAGCCGGTCGAGGTTCTCGATCATCAGCTCCGCGCTGACCGTGTCCACGAAGTCGGTCAGCACGATCACGAGGGACCGCCGCCGGAGCCGGGTCGAGAGCTCGGCGATGCCTAGGGTGAAGTTCGTCTCGTTCTGGCTGTACTCGAGCTCGGCCGTCCGCGCCTGCACCGCGTGCATCGCCTGGACGCCGCCCCGGGGCTCGACGAAGAGGCGCGCCTTCTCGTCGAAGGCGAAGAGGCCGACCCGATCGCCCGACTTGAGGCAGACGAAGCCCAGGAGCAGCCCGGCGTTGATCGCGTGATCGAGCTTCGGCAGCGCCGCGATTGGCTCGCTCATGAGATGCCCGGTGTCGAGCGCGAGGACGACCTGGTGGTTACGCTCCGCCCGGAACTCGCGGACGAGCAGCTTGCAATGGCGCGCGCTCGCCTTCCAGTCGATCGAGCGATGATCGAGCCCGGGGACGTACTCGCGCAGGCTCTCGAACTCGCTCCCGTCGCCGATGTGCTTCTCGACCTTGAGGCCGACCTGCTGCTCCCGGCTCCCGAAGAACCGCAGCGCCGTCGCCTTCACCGCCTTCGTGTCGGGGACGACAGCGACCGCCTCGTCGACCGCTATGGTGTGCGTCCGCGAGATCAGGCCGAGCGGGCCGGGCCAACGAAGCCACACCGCGTGGACATCGGCCATCCCGCGACGCTTCGGAACGAGCGCGACCCGATGAACCGCCTCCTCCCGTCCCGTCACGACGACGCGGCCCGGCGGCTGCGCCTCGAGCTCGAGGTCGAGGTCCGCGAGCACCTCCACCGGCAACCTCAGCCGCAGGCCCGGCGCCGCCAGGCGCACGACCGCCGCCGCGTCCCCGCCCATGTAGAGCAGGTCGGGGACGTCGACCGAAACATCGAGGCGCTTCGCCGGAAGGACCAGGATCAGGTCGGCCAGGGTCGCCGCGACCGCCACCAGCACGACGCCGAGCCACAGCGTCCACAGCGACTCATCCATGATCGCCGGGAACAGGGCAACCGGCAGCCCGACGAGGGCGACGAGGCCGAGGCGACGGGTCGGTCGCAGCCTCATCGCGGCGCGGGCACCTTCTCGACGATCTGCTTCAGGACGCTCTCCGCCGTCGTCCCCTCGATCTCGGCGGCCGGCGACAGCACCACGCGGTGACTCAGCGCCGGGCTGACGATCTTCTTCACGTCGTCGGGGATCACGTACTCGCGCGACTGCACCGCGGCGAGCGATCGCGCCGCCGTCGCCAGCATGATCGCGCTCCGCGGCGACGCCCCGCACAGCAGCGACGGGTGCTCGCGCGTCGCCCGGACGAGGTCGACGAGGTACTCGACCATCTCCTCGGACAGCCGGATCTCGCCGATCGTCTTGCGAGCCTGGACGAGGAACGCCTTGTCCGCGACCGGCGTGACGCCCAGGTCGTCCATCGACGGGAGGGTCGTCCGGTGCCCGTGGAGCTTGACCATGTCCTTCTCCTGGTCACGGCTCGGGTAGTCGACCCGCACCTTGAACAGGAACCGATCGAGCTGCGCCTCGGGCAGCGGGTAGGTGCCCTCCTGCTCGATCGGGTTCTGGGTCGCGATGACCATGAACGCCGCGCCGAGGTCGTGGGTCTTCCCGTCGATCGTCACCTGCCTCTCCTGCATCGCCTGCAGGAGCGCGGCCTGGGTCTTCGGCGGGCTCCGGTTGATCTCGTCGGCGAGGAGCATCTCGGTGAAGATCGCTCCCTTGGTCAGGACGAACTGGTTCGTCTGGAAGTTGAAGAGGTTGGTCCCGATCACGTCGCCCGGCATCAGGTCGGGCGTGAACTGGATCCGGTTGAAGTCGAACGACAGACCGGCCGCGAACGTCCGGGCGAGAAGCGTCTTCGCCGTCCCGGGCACGCCCTCGAGGAGGATGTGCCCCTCGGCCAGGAGCGACAGCAGCATCAGATTGATCACGTGGTCCTGACCGACGACGACGCGGTGGACCTGAGCCCGCAGCGCCTTGGCTCGCTCCGCGATCTTTTCAACGTCCATCGAGCATCTCCCGTTTCCAGCGATGGACGCGGACGGCAGCGGCCACCACGTGGGCGCCCCGGCCGCGACTGCGACTGACCGATGAGATCTCCGACTCGAGCGACCGGATCCCGACGCTCACCCCGCGCCCCTTGCCGACACGATCGAGCCAGTCGCGCAGCTCGGCGCTCGAGAGGCTCTTCGGCGCGTGGAGCCCACCGGCTACCTCACGCACCGCCGCCCGGAAGTAGCGACCGAGGATGTGGAGTCCGTGCCCTCCGGTGCGGAGGAGTTCGCCCGTGTTCTCGATCAACACCTGCTTGCCCGGCTCGATCGGCGGCGGCACCGGCAGCGGGCTGCCGAACCGTCCCGCGCCCGCCCAGAGGAACAGGCACAGGGTCGCCGCGAGATGGATCAACAGGAGCACGAGGGGGAACTCGAACAGCGCCCGGAAGAAGCTCTGCGGCGCCGCGAACCCGTGATCGTGGAGCGTCTCGTCGATGATGATCGGCTCGCCCTCGTCGTGAGCGAGACGAACCACGTCGATCGCGACGGCCGCGTTGTCCGCCTTCTCCAGCCCGTGGTTGTTGAGCAGGTCGGGGTCGGACAGGACGAGGAAGCGATCCTCGCCGCCCTCGGGACCGAGGACCTCACCGAGGAGGATCCCGTCGGCGTACGCGATCAGGGGCCGCAGCGACGAGGAGACGACGAGCTGCGGGCGAGTGACCTCGATCCTCGAGGGCGGCGTTCGGGCGGCGCCCGCGAGGTCGCGGAAGGTGATCGGCGCGCCGATCTCGCCCTCGGGACGAACGACCCGGGCGTCCGGAAGCCCCGCGTGCTCGAGCGCCTCGTGCGCCCTCGCCTCGTCGATCAGGTCGACCGACGCGAGCCAGCCCTTCGCCTCGGGGTGACTGTGCCCGCTCCACTTCGGAAGGACGATCAGGACATCGCCGGCGCGATCGAGCATTCGCTGATAGCGCTGACTCCGCTCGTCGTGCGCCCACCGTTCGAGATCTCGGTCCGGGATGCTCGGCTCGGCCACGATCAGGAACGCGCTCTTCCCCGCGCGCCGCTCCGTCTCGTTCTGACTCACGAGGACGCTGAACTCGAGCTCGCGGAGCGTCTCGACGAACGCGTGATGGCCGATCGCGCTGCGGCTGAACGCGTCAGCCGCGACCGAGGGCTCCCCCTCGGGATCCGGGCCGACCGCCATCAGGAGCAGCGCGACGACGAGCGAGGTGACCGCGAACACGACGACGGCGATCCCGGTCCGCCGCGAGAACGGCTGACTGCCCGCCTTCGGCGCGACCACCGCGACGGGAGACCCGTCCTCGCCTTCCTCACCGTCGTCGTCCTCGCCCTCGAGCTCGACCGCGTCGGCCTCGAGCTCGGCCTCGTCGCGCTCGCTCACGACGCGGCCCGTCCGACGATCGCCAGGACCCCGTCGACATGCTCGTACCGAGCGAGGCACCGCCGGTAGTCGGGCTCCTGGACCGGACGCCCGCCGAACAGGCTCACCTCGACGGCCTCGACCAGGTCGGCGACGCCCGAGCGGGCCTCCTCGGGGATCGAGACCTTCGCGACGAACTCGCGGCTCGTGAACGATGCGGGCGGCGGCTCCGCCTGCTTCGAGGCCAGGCCGCGCAGCGTTCGGAGGAGGAGGGCGTGGACGGCGCCGGCGTAGTCGCCCTCGGCCGCGAGCTCCTCGTAGTCGGTCGAGCCGCGGAGGAACGCCGGCAGCGGCGCCTCGCCCGCGACCTTCGGCGCGGTCGGCGCGCCGCCAGCGGCGACCTCGACATCGCGCTGCCAGCCGAGAACCCAGCGCGCGATCACCACGATCACGAACGTGATGACGAGGACGACGATGATCCAGAAGAACACCTGGAACAACGCCCCCATCCCGCTCAGATCGAGACTCCCGCCTCCGCTCGAGTAGGACGGCGGCGGGGGCGGCGTCCCTCCGCCGGAGCCCGGCGTCGCGGGGCGGCCTCCGCGCGGCCGACCGCCGCCTCCGCCGCCGCCCCGGGCGCCTCCGCCACCGGATGCGCCGCCGCCGCTCGAGCCGGAGCCTCCCCCCGACTCGCTCCCTCCCGACGAGGGGTCGCCGCCGTTTCCTCCGCCGCTCGGGTCGCCGGCCTCGCCTCCGCCCCCGCCCCCGCTCGGATCGCCGGCGTAGGGGAGGCTCCGCTGATAGACCTCGCGCTGATAGACCTCGCGAACGGCCTCGTCCGCCCCCGCGGTCTGGGGGAGGAACACGACGATGACGGCGGCGGCGATGGCGGAGCCGAGCTCCATGCGCGCTCTTCGGGCAGGGGGTTCTTGCGACCGTCGCCTTGGACGCGACCGCTCGAGCGTGTCCGGTATATCAGGCCACCTCGGGCGGGGCAAACCGCGCCGAAGCCGCGACGCGATCGGTGAATGCAACCGCCGCGCTCGGCGTCACCGACTCCCGCGCCGGGTCCGTTGCGCCGGCGCGCGCCCCGGTGCCAGACTACACCTTCCGCCCGTCGCTTCGCTGCGCCGCGTCGCCATCGAACAGGAAGGAAGATCGTGCTCAAGCCCCTCCTCCGCCAGACCTCCCCGGCTCTCCTCGTCACGGCCCTCGGCCTGTCCCTGGCCCTGGTCTTCGGCGTCGTCGGCTCCCCGGCGACCGCCTCCCCCGCCGACGACGAGGGCGCCGACGGGAAGAAGTCCACGACCGATGACGCCGGCGGCGACGAGGTCGACGCGCTCATCCAGGCGGCTCGCGACGCGTACGCCGCCGGCGATGCGCAGGGGGCCGTCGCGAAGCTCCAGGAGGCGATCGGGCGCATCCAACGGGAGCACGAGAAGGGGCTGGTCGCGTTCTGCCCGGACGCGCCCGAGGGCTGGGACGCGAAGGAGCCGAAGTCACAGTCCGGCTCGCACGGTAGCGGCGAGGCGCACTTCCAGTGGACGGCGGTGGAGCGCCGCTACCAGAAGCAGGACGCCAAGGGCTCCTGGATCGACATCACGATCACGAACTCGCCTCAGATCGTCGCCGGGCCCCGCGCGATGCTGAAGATGTTCGAGAACGAAGCCTACCTCAAGATGATGACGGCGAACGACCCGAACAAGACCTACGCCAAGCTCGACCGGGCCGGGTGGGCGGGCTGGACGATCACCGACACCAAGCGCGACAGCGCGGAGCTGTTCGCGATCGGCGACGTGATCCTCGTCCAGATCAAGGCGCGCGGCGCCGGCTCGAAGGACGCCGTCACCGCCCTCGCCGACTCCGTTCGGTGGGCCGAGCTCAAGGAGCTCGACACGAAGTAACGGGCCGCCAGAGGACCGCCGGGCGGCTCAGCCCCCGCGCGTGCGGCGGCGCTGCGGGTCGCCGCCGACCTCCTCGAGGGCCGACGCGTTCTCCGAGCGAGTCGCGCCGAGCATCTTCTCCATCAGGGCGGCCGCCTGCCCGATCGTCTCGACCTCGGTCGGATCGAGGGTGGAGAACATGCCTGCGATGGCGTCGATCCGCCGCTTGCGCGCGCGCGAGACGATGCCCTCGCCTTTCTTGGTCGCCCGGACGCGCGTGACCCGGCCGTCGTGCTCGTCAGCGAAGCGCTCGACGTAGCCGTCGTCCTCGAGACCCCGGACGAGCCCGGTCATCGTCGGCGGCTTCACCCGCTCGATCGACGCCAGCTCCCCGAGCGTTCGCGGCCCCCCGCCGAAGACGAGGACGCTCAGGACCGAGAGCCGCGCCGGGCTGAGCTCGGTGACGTCGTCGTCGACGCGTCGGACGCGGCGGAGGAGCCACAGCGAGGCGGTGTGGATGCGATCGGCGATCTCACTCTCCTCCTTGCGACGTCCTTGATCCCTTTTGGTCGTTGACATCGATCCCGCCACTCAATAGCTTAGTTAGCCTAACTAACTGAGTCAAGTCGGGGCGCATTCTAGCAGACGGGCGCCCCGTCATCCGCAACGAGCCGGATTTTAGGGAGTTGGGGGGCTCGAGATCGCTCGCGCAGAGGGCGCGACGGTCACTCCCGCCGAGCAGAGCGGGAGACAAGGGAGACAACCATGACGTTCGCGCGCCCGTTCGGGGCGGCCGCTCGTCGGTCGCACCGGGTCATCGGCCCGTGGCTGGTGGTCCTGCTCGTCGTGCCATTGATGATCGCGGGGTGCTCCGATGGGGGGCGCCGGCGGTCCCCACCGGCGTCGGTGGGAGCGGGGGGCACGGCGAGCGGGTCCGTCACCACACCGGGCGCCGGGCCGGGTGGGGGCGGCGGCGGGGCCGGTTCGCCGCCCCCGCCGCCACCTCCCCCGACATCGCCTCCACCGCCGCCGCCCGCGGCGAACGGCGTCCCGCGCTGGCCGGTCGTCCTCGTCCGAGGGGCCCACGCGATCCGGCTCCGCGGTGTGCCAGCCCACCTCCAGGCGATGGGCGTCACCGTCCTCGACACCACGACCTCGCCGTTCCAGACGATCGACCACCGCAAGCACGAGCTGGCCGATCAGATCCTGAGCGCGTTCCCCGATCCGGCCACCAAGGTCAACCTGGTCGCCCAGAGCATGGGCGGGATCGACTCGCGCGCCTTCATCGCGATGCCCGGGATGGCCGAACGCGTCGCCACGCTGACGACGGTGAGCACACCCCACCGCGGCACGCCGATCGCCGACGCGGCGGTCGGCCTCATCCCCGCGAACGTGCAGGCGGCGATCGACACCTTCATGAACGTGCTCGGGATGGACTGGAACCAGGTCAACGACCTGAGCGTGGCCCACATGACTCAGGTCTTCAACCCAGCCCACCCCGACGACCCGCGGATCGAGTATCGAAGCTGGGCCGGGCGGTCCGACCCGCTCAACCAGACCGGCGCGCGGACATCCGCCGCGCTCTGGCCGAGCTGGTTCATCGTCGCGGGCCCCGAGGGCGACAACGACGGCGTCGTCTCGGTCGCGTCCGCCCGCTGGGGCACGTTCGAAGGGACGATCCCGACCGATCACCTCGGCGAGGTCGGCGACGGAACGACCGGCTTCGATCACCTCTCGTTCTACGAGGGGATCGTCCGCGACCTGGCGGCGCGCGGCCACTGAGCCGCGCGCGCGATCGATCAGTCGAAGGTCTTGGCCGGCGCGCTCGGCGGAGCGCGCCGCCGTCGCCTCAGGACCCACACCCCCGCGACGATCGCCAGGATCAACCCGACGAATCCCGCGATCAGGTCGACCGGGACCCAGACCTTCTCGACCTCCACGGGGACGTGGTCCGACTGATCGGACGGCTCGATGATCCAGAGCTCGTCGTTGGCGGGGCGACCCCACGCATCGTCGAGCACGACGGTGAGGCGCGGCTCGTCCGAGAGCGTCCCCGCAGGCACGACCTCCGCGAGAAGGTCCGCGAGGCCGGGGAGAGCGCCGCTGTATCCGACGCCCCGCCGGGCCGACTCGGCCGACGCCCAGATGCCTTCATCCCACTCGTCGCGGCTGCCGGCGACGTGGTACCGCTTCGCGCCGACCAGCCAGAGTCGGAGCGGGCGCGCCCCCTCGCTCTGCCCCTCGGGCTCCCGATAGGGAAAGAACGGTCGCCTCGTCGCGAACGACATCCGGACGGTCCCGGTCGCGACCTGACCTCCGGAGCGGCCGAGCTTGAACGCCGTGATGATCCAACCCTGCCGGACGTAGGCCTCGAGCCATGCCTCGAGCGCGGGCGGGCGGGCGTAGCCGTGGACATCGAGCCACCGGGCGAGGGCGCCCGCGTCGTCCGCCTTCAGCACGGCCGCCTCGTATCCGGCGACCTGCTCGATCGAAAGGACGTTCACCGACGGCATCCCCGCCACGGCGCCACCGGCGGCGCCCCGAGAGGCCATCGGCGCCAGGCAGCAGCAGGCCAGCTGGAGCTCGAGCTCGCGCCGGATGATCGTCTGCGCCTCGGTGGCCGCGGCGATCTCCCCGAAGACCTCGCTCGAGACCTCGGCCAGCTCGGGCTGGGTCGGCGACGGCACGAGGAACCCGACGTCGGTCGCGTCGGTCTCGAACGCGGTCCGCCGGATGAAGTGCTCGACGCCCTTCGCGGCGTCCCAGACGATGATCGCCTCCTCGCTCACGGCCCGGACGGTGACGCCCGGCGGAGCGACGGAGGCGCACCCCTTCGCGGGGGTCGGCGCCGCGGCGGCGAGCGCGCCGGCGCCGAGGACGAGGAGGGCGAGTCCGAGCGTCGCGCGAGTCACGAGGCCACCTCCTCGGCGTCCTGCGCGGCCGCACGGCGACGGCGACGGAGCCAGAACAGGACCAGGAAGATCAGAAAGGCCAGGATCTCGCCCGGGATCCAGGTCGTGTGCCAGACCGTCAGGACGTGCTCGGACTGATCCTCCGGCTTCGAGAGCCAGAGGTCGGAGTCGCTCGGCCGCTCCCAGGCCCGGTCCGAGATGAGCGTGACGAAGTCGTCGTCCGAGACGGCGCCCGCGGGAGCGACTCCGTCGAGAATCGACGCGAGCCCCGGAAGCGGCGCGGCGTATCCAATCTCTCGCCGCGCGGCGAGCCCGTCGTACCAGCGCCACTTCGTCCACGGATCCCGCCCCCGCTCGGCATCGGTCATCGCATGGAAGCGCCCGTCGCCGATCACCCACAGCCGAAGCGCGCGCTCCTCGTAGTTTCTCGACGCCTCCGGATCGCTCTGCCCCTCGGGCTCCCGATACGGGAAGAACGGCCGATCGGTCTCGAACGACATCCGGACGGTCCCGCTCTCGATCCGGCCCCCCTCGCGCGCGAGCTTGAAGGCCGTGATGACCCAGCCCTGCTCGACGTAGGCGGCGAGCCACGCCTCGACCGCCGGAGTGGCGAGGTAGCCGTTCGCGCCGAGCCAGGCCGCGAGCGCGCCGGCGTCGGCGGCCTTCAGGACGGACGCCGCGTAGCCGGCCACCTCGGCGACGGCGAGCACCTCGACGCCCCTCTCCCCGCGAACGCGCGAGAGCGACGGCGGACAGAGACAGATCACGGGGGTCGGGTCGATCCCGTAGCGGTGCCGCGTCTGGGCAGCCGTCACCTCGGCGAGCCGACCGAAGACCTCGCCCGAGACCTCGGCGAGCTCGGGCTGGGTCGGCGTCGGGACGAGGAAGCCGAGGTCGGAGGCCTCGGTCTCGAACGAGGTTCGCCGGATGAAGTGCTCCACGCCGCTCTCGGCGTCCCAGATGATGATGGCCTCCTCGTCGACGGCCATCGCCGTCACATCTCGCGGGCCGACGACGGCGCACGCGTCGGCCGACCGCATCGACCTCGCGCCGAGACCGGCGCCGACGACGAGGAGGAGGGCGAGCACGGCGGCCCGGGCATCGAGTCGCATGAGGGACCTCACGAATCGCTGAGAGCCGGTGGGGCGGCGAAGCGGCGGAGCGGCGGAGACGTCGGATCGACGGTTCGGGCAGTCTTGGTCATCGATCTCGCCGAGCCTCCGCCGCCATCAGGAACGCGGCCACCGATCGGTGCCCGCTCGATCTGGCCAGATCGAGCGCCGTCTCGCCAGCGAGCCGGCGCGCGCCGAGATCCGCCCCGGCCGCTACGAGCACCTCCGCCGCGGGCCGCGACCCGGCGGCCGCCGCCGCCATGAGCGGGCTGCCGCCCTCGTGATCGGCGAGCTCGACGTGCGCCCCGCGCTCGAGGAGCAGCCGGATCATCTCGACGTGTCCCTCCCGGGCGGCGAGGATGAGCGCCGTCGCGCCGCCGCGGTCCCACTCGTTCGGATCGGCGCCGCCCCCGATGAGCGCCGCCGCGACGCCCCTCCGCGCATCCGCCGCCGCCCGCAGCAGCGGCGTCCGCCCCGCCGCGTCCCGGGCGTCGACCCGGGCGCCGGCCGCCAGGAGCGTCCGGACCGCGGCGCCCGTCGCGGCCCGCCCGAGCGGCGTCGCGTCCTCGACGCCCCGCGCCTCGACCGACGCCCCGCGCTCGATCAGGAGGGCGACGATGTCGGGCTCCCCCCACGCCGCGGCCAGGTGGAGCGGCCCGTCCTCGCCGGGCGTCGCGGGATCGAGCTCCTCGGAGCCCCCATCCAGCTCATCAATGAGCTGCACGGCCTGAGCGCCGCGCCGCCCCCGGAGCGCGGCGAGGAGCGGCGACCCGGCGGACTCGGGATCGCCCGACGCCGCCGCCCCGGACGTTCCGCGATCCGCGGGCTCGGCGTCGTCGCCGGCCGGCGGCGGTTCGGGCGCCGCCGCGCACGCGCCCAGAGCGCCGCCGAGCGCGAGCGGGGCCAACGCCATCACGAGCCACGACCGATCGCGCACGAGCCGCCGTTCCCGGCCGCGACGGCGCGGCGCGGCGATCGCCGCGTCCGCCGGTGGCCGACCGCTGGTAGAAGTCGAACGATTTCCAGATACTAGTGCATGTGGGCGGCCGGCATCACGCCGGGCGTCGCCCCGCCTCGAGCTCGCGAGCCGGAGCCTCCATGGCGCGTTTCACCCCGTCACCGACCGCGATCGTCTTCCTCGCCGTGCTCCTGCTCCTCCTGGTGCGGATGCCCGGCCTGGAGTCGTTCGACCTCTGGTGGCACCTCGAGACCGGCGAGCAGATCCTGGCCGAGCGCTGGGTGCCGAAGACCGACCCGTTCTCCCACACGATGGGCGGCGAGGCCTGGGTCGCCCACGAGTGGGGCGCCGACGTCATCTTCTACGGCCTCTGGCGGATCGGCGGCCTGCCCGCCCTGCTCCTCCTGCGGAGCGCCTTGGTCGCGGGCGCCGCGGCCGTCGTCTTCGGGCATCTCCGGCGCCGGGTCCCCCACGGAACGGCGCTGATCTCGACGATCGTCTTCGTCGCCGCGAGCCACCCGGCGTGGAACGTCCGTCCCGGAGCGGTGACCCTCTTCCTCGCCGCGATCACGATGGCCCGCCTCGAGACGTGGGCCCGCCCGATCCCCGAGCCCGAGATCGTCGGCCCGTTCGGAATCCCGCTCAGCGACGAGGAGGAGGACCGCAAGAAGGCCAACCGGGGCCTGCTCGTTCTGCCGCTCATCATGCTCCTCTGGGCGAACCTCCACGGCGGGTTCGCCTTCGGCCTCGGCCTGATCGGCCTCTACGCGCTCGTCGCGTGGCTCCCGGCCCTCGGCCACCCCTCGCCCGACGCGCCCAAGACGACCGGCCCCTGGCCGATCTCGATCTGCCTGATCGCCTGCGCGGCCGCCGCATGCATCAACCCGCACGGACCGGCCCTGCTCCTCTTCCCGCTCGAGTTCTTCACCGACCCGCACGACTTCATCCTCGAGTGGGCGCCGACGAGCGTCGAGCACACGCCGTTCCTGCTGCCGATGCTGATCGGGCTCGTCCTCGTGCTCGGGTTCTCGCCCGAGCGCCCGCCGACGCGGCGTCTCCTCGTCCTCGCGATCCTGATCGCGCTCGGGCTGAAGTCGATCCGGCACCTCCCCTATCTCGGGCTCGGCATCGCGCTGCTGGCCGCCGAGCCGATCGGGCACGCGGTCGCGCGCCTCGACTGGTTCCTCGTTCACTACCGCGGCCTCCCCCAGGGCGATGAACCGGCCTTCGACGCGGCCGTCGAGCCCGACGCGGGGCGCCAGTGGTGGGGGTGGATCGTACCGACGCTCCTCGCCGTCGGGATCGGCGCGGGCTTCGTGAGCAAGCCCGGGGAGGAGATCTTCGGCCCGCGGTACGCCAAGACCGAGTATCCCGAGGCGGCCGCCGCCTGGATCAAGGAGACCCACCCCGCCGGGAAGATGTTCAACCACTACGACTGGGGCGGCTACCTGATCTCGCGCCTCCATCCGACCCACCCCGTCTTCATCGACGGCCGGGCCGACCTCTACCGACCGCGCTTCGTTCGCGAGGTCTTCCTCCCGATCCTCGAGGCCCGCCCGGGGTGGGACGAGCAGCTCACCGCCCGCGGGGTCGGCTACATCGTGATCCCGCCCGAGGTCCCGCTGGCCGACGCGGCCGAGGCGCATCCCGGCTGGACGCGGCGCCACCGCGACGACGTCGCGGTCATCTTCGCGCGCAAGCCGAAGCCGACCCGCGAGGGTGAGCGCGGCGACGAGCAGTAGCGGACACCGCCTCTCCTTGCCGCCCGACCGACCACGACGGAATCGCTAGTGTGATCCCAGGGGTCAGGTCCAGGATTCACACCAAAGGGGCCAGGTCACACCAGAGGGTGCGACAGATTCGCTCGTGTGATTCCTGGACCTGACCCCTCGATTCACACCAGAGGCCTCTACTTCGTCCCGATGTGCGTCCACCGGATCCGGAGCAGGTCCCGGAACATCCGCAGGCTGTCGCGGATCGGCGAGACCCGGCTCCCCTCGGCGTCGCGCCAGGTCACCGGCACCTCGTCGGCGCGCAGGCCGAGGCGTCGCGCGAGGTAGAGCACCTCCACATCGAAGCTGAACCCGTCCATCCGCGTCCTCTCGAACACCGCCTTCGCCGCGGCCGCCGTGAACGCCTTGAAGCCGCACTGGGTGTCGCGGAAGCCGCCGACGGTGATGATGCGGACGCACCACCGGAAGACGAAGCCCATGAACCGGCGGTGGATCGGCTGCGGGATCTGGACGTCGCTGTCGCGCATCGCCCGGCTGCCGATCGCGATGTCGGCGCCGGCGTCGATCCGCGCGAGGAGCTTGTCGAGGTCCTCGATCGGCGTCGAGAGGTCGGCGTCGCTCATCAGGGCGACGTCGCCGGTCGCCGCGAGCATCCCGCGTCGGACGCTGTAGCCCTTGCCGCGGTTGCCGTCATTGCGGAGACACGTCACCCCGGGCGCCGCATCGGCCAGATCCGCGGTCCCGTCGGCGCTCCCGTCGTCGACGACGATCACCTCGCTCTCCCACGGTCGTCCCGCGAGGTAGCCGCCGACGCGCTCGAGGGTGGCCGGGAGGCGCCCCTCCTCGTTGAACGCGGGGATGATGATCGAGACGCGCATCGGCTGAGCCCTGGTGTGGGAAGGGACGGCAGGGTAACCTTACCCGAATCTCAGGGATCGGGACGAGCCATTGACCAACCGCGCCTCCGAGCAGAACGGTCAGGCCGAGCGGATCGAGGGAACGGTCGAGCGGATCACCTTCCGCGCCGAGGACACCGGATTCTGCATCATCAAGGTCCGGGTCAAGGGGCGGCGGGAGCTCGTCGCCGTCAAGGGCCACTTCGCGTCGATCGCCGAGGGCGAGGCGGTCGGCATCGAGGGGCGCTGGGGCGTCGATCCGAAGTGGGGCGAGGAGTTCCGCGCCGAGCGGCTCGAGCCGATGATGCCCGCGAGCCGGGCAGGGATCACGCGGTTCCTCGGCTCCGGCCTCATCAAGGGCATCGGCCCCGAGCTCGCCAAGCGAATCGTCGAGCGCTTCGACGAGGAGACGCTCGCCGTCCTCGACGGCGAGCCCGACCGCCTCCGCGAGGTCGAGGGGATCGGCGCGAAGCGGGTCGAGGTCATCCGGGACGCGTGGCGTGAGCACCGGAGCGTCCGCCGGATCCTGGTCGCGATGCAGGGCTTCGGGATCGGCCTCGCCCACGCCAAGCGGATCTTCGATACGTTCGCCGATCGGGCCGTCGAGGTCGTCCGGACCGAGCCCTACCGCCTCGCCCGCGAGATCCGCGGGATCGGCTTCAAGACGGCCGACGGGATCGCGCTTTCGGTCGGGATTCCGAAGGACTCGCCCCAGCGCGTCCGGGCCGGCTGCACCCACGTCCTCTGGGAGATGACCGGCGACGGTCACGTCTGCGTCCCGCGGGCCGAGCTCGTGAAGAAGGCGACCGAGGTGCTCGGCGTCGACGAGGCGATCGTCGAGCGAAGCCTCGACGAGGCGATCGGATCGCGCGAGATCATCCCGGAGACCTTCGACGGGGCGACCCACCTCTACGCCCCGGCCCTCCTCGAGGCGGAGTCGCTCGCCGCCGCCCGCCTCATCATGCTCGCCACGACCGCCGCGCGACGTCTCCGCGAGATCGACGTCGACAAGGCGCTCGAGTGGGCCGCGCGCGGCGCGCCGCCGCTCGCGAAGGGCCAGCGCGACGCCGTCGCGATGGCGCTCCGCGAGCGGGTGTGCGTGATCACCGGCGGTCCCGGCGTCGGCAAGACGACCGTCACCCGCACGATCCTCCGGATCGTCCGCGCGACCGGCGCCAGGATCGCCCTCGCCGCGCCGACCGGCCGCGCCGCCAAGCGCCTCGCCGAGGCGACCGGGCAGGAGGCCAAGACCGTCCACCGCCTCCTCGACTGGTCGCCCCAGGAGGGCCGCTTCACCAAGTGCGAGGAGAGCCCGCTCGCCGCCGACGTCCTCGTCATCGACGAGGTCTCGATGGTCGACGTCTCGCTGTTCTGCTCGCTGGTGCGCGCGATCGCCCCGGGGACGACCCTCATCCTCGTCGGCGACCGCGACCAGCTCCCGAGCGTCGGCCCGGGGACGGTCCTCGGCGACGTGATCGGGAGCGGAACGATCCCGGTCGTCCAGCTCACCGAGGTGTTCCGCCAGAGCGCGCGGTCGCGGATCGTCGCCGTCGCCCACTCGGTGAACGAGGGCGAGGTGCCCGACCTGACGAACCCGCCGGCCGATCAGCTCGGCGACTTCTACTTCATCGAGAAGGACGATCCGATCGCCGCCCTCGAGGCGCTGAAGCGCCTCGTCGCGGAGCGGATCCCGCAGCGCTTCGGGCTGCACCCGGTCCGCGACGTGCAGGTGCTGACGCCGATGCACCGCGGCGAGGTCGGCGTCAGCAACCTCAACCGCGAGCTCCAGGCCCTCCTGAACCCGAGCCCGCCGATGATCACCCGCTACGGCCGCAGCTTCGCCGTCGGCGACAAGGTGATGCAGACGATGAACGACTACGAAAAGGAGGTCTGGAACGGCGACATCGGCCGGATCTCCTTCATCGACGCCGAGGGCGGCGCGCTCGGCGTCGCGTTCGAGGACGGGCGACGGGTCGAGTACGGCGCCGACGAGATCGACGCGCTCCAGCTCGCCTACGCGATCAGCGTCCACAAGAGCCAGGGGAGCGAGTATCCGGCGATCGTCGTGCCGCTCCTCACCCAGCACTTCGTGATGCTCAAGCGAAACCTCGTCTACACGGCGCTCACTCGCGCCCGCTCGCTCTGCTGCCTCGTCGGGAGCGCCCGGGCGCTCGGGATCGCGGTGCACGCCCGCGGCGAGGCGCGCCGCTACGGCTTCCTCGACGAGCGGCTGCGGCGCGAGGCGAGGGCGGCCGGCGAGGAGCCCTGACCGACATCGATGCCGGTCGTCAGGTCGAAGCGGTTCGGTCGCCCGAGCTATGGTGGAGGGGATGTCCGTCCCCCCGCGATCCGGGCCCGGCTTCATCCCGGGGCTCGACTCTCCCGGCCTCCCCGGGCCGCCGAAGGCGATCGGCCGCTACGTCATCGCGGGCCGCCTCGGCGCCGGGAACATGGGCGTCGTCTTCCGCGCCCACGACCCCGGGCTGCGCCGCGACGTCGCGATCAAGATCCTTCGCGCCCCCGCCTCCGGAGCCGACGGCGACCGGATGCGCCGGCGCTTCGAGCGCGAAGCGCTCGCCGCCGCGCGCCTTCGCCACCGCGGGATCGTCCCGATCCACGAGGTGGGCGAGCACGAGGGCCAGCCCTTCCTGGCGATGGGCTTCGTCGAGGGCGAGAGCTTCGAGACGCTCCTCGAGTCGGGCCGCCTCGGCGCGCGGCGCGCCGTCGCGATCGTCCGCGACATCGCCCGGGCGCTCGACTACGCCCACGGCGAGGGCGTGATCCACCGCGACGTGAAGCCGGGGAACGTCATCATCGATACCGACGGCGAGGCCCGCCTCGCCGACTTCGGCCTCGCGCGGGTCTCCGCCCAGCAGCAGCTCACCCAGACGGGCCAGCTCCTCGGTACGCCCGGCTTCATGTCGCCCGAGCAGGCCGGCGCCGCGGGCGTCCCCTTCGGGCCTCACACCGACGTCTACTCGCTCGGCGCGACCCTCTTCTTCGCCCTCGGCCGCGACTACCCATTCCGGGCCGACGGGACCGTCGAGCTGATCCGGGCGATCCTCCTCGACCCGCCCCGGTCGCTCCGGGAGGCCCGTCCCGAGGTCTCCGCCGAGCTCGCCGCGATCGTCGATCGGTGCCTCGCCAAGCGTCCGCGCGATCGGTGGGCTTCGGCGGGCGAGCTCGCCGACGCGCTCGAGCCGTTCGCCGCCGGCGAGCGGCCGATCCTGGGCGGAGCGGGGCGCGTCCGATCGCGCCGTCCGGTCCTCGCGGGCGCGGCGCTGATGGCGGCCGCCGGGGTGGCGACGGCGACGGCGCTCGTCGTCTCGGGACGCGCCTCGCCCGCCGTCCCGCTGGCCGAGCGCGCGGACCGCTCGACGGCGGTGGACGCCGTCGGCTCGCCGCCACCGCTCGACGCCGACGCCGACGCCGAGGACGCGCCCGCGGGCGTGAGCGCGGAAGCCGATGAGGAGCCGCCTCCTCCGCCCGACGACCCGGGGGCGCGCGCCCTCGCCGAGGCGAAGTCTGCCCTCGCCGACGGCCGCGTCGACGAGGCCCGACGCCAGGCGGACGAGCTCCTCACCCGGCGCCTCCTGGAGCCGGGCGACCGCGGCCTCGCTCGCATCCTGCCTGGCGCCTGGCGGCTCCTCGCCGAGTGTCACGAACGGCTCGGTCGGGCCGACCGGGCCGCCGAGCTGGTCGAGCGCGCGGACGCGATCGAGCGCGGCGATGTCGCCTGGCTCACGGCGCGCGGGGGCGAGCTGAACGCGAAGTTCATGGCCGGCTTCGAGCGCCTCGAGGTCGACGCCGAGACGGCGGCGGCGAGCGACGAGGCGTTCCTCCTCTGGGGCGCGGCGCGCGAGCTCGCGCCCGACGACGCCTCCATCCTCTGGTCGGTCGGAACATCCGCGCAGATCCGCGCGCGGTGGGTCGTGCGGACCGGAGGCGACCCGACCCCGTGGGTCGCGCGGAGCGTGGCCTGCCTCGAGAGCGTCACCGAGCTGACCGGGGACGACGGCAACGTCTCGAACAACATCGGCGTCTGCTGGCAGTACCTCTACGAGTACGCGCAGCGCGAGGGCGGCGACCCCCTGCCGCCGATCGACCGCGCGATCGCGGCGTTCCAGCGGGCGGTCGAGATCGATGCCGGGATCATCGACGCATGGCAGAGCCTCGGCACGAACCTCTTCAACCGGGCGCAGGCCCACAGCCGCGCCGGCCAGAGCGACGCTTCCCGGGCGGACGCGGACGCGTGCGCGGAGGCGCTCGACATCGTGATCGACGCCGCGGACCCGACCTTCTACGCGATCCAGGACGGCACGACTCACTTCACCCGCGGCGTCGCCCGGCTCCTGCGCGGCGACGCCGACATCAGGCCCGCCCTGCGCGACCTCCGCACCGCGATCGCCGCGAACCCTGAGTGGCGCGAGCGCCTCCCGCCGACGATCGTCGCGGACGTCGAGGCGCTCGACGACTAACTAGCCCGGACGCGGCTCGCTCAGCGAAGCGCGCCGGGGTCGGGACGGCGGGGTCGCGTCGTCCATCGGCGGCGCACTCATCATCGCGGCGTCTCCGCAGCCGCCTTCTCGCCGTCCTCGAGGCGCCGCAAGATCTCGTCGAGGCGGCCGTTCGCCACCCGGGCGGCGGCCCGAACCGCGGGAATCACGCGCGGGCCGAGCTGCTCGATGACCCCGGGGACGGACGTCGCGATCCGGGCGCCGCTGGGGAGCCGGCAGTCGTCGTCGACTCGCTCCAGCAGCGCGGGAAGGACCTCGACGACGACGTCCGGATCGAGGCCGAGCACCATCTTCGAGGTCTCCTCCCGCACGGTCCACGAGTCGTGCTCGAGCCCCGCCCGGATCAGCGGGATCGCCTCGGCGCCGACCGGCGCGCCGGACAGCGTCAGCGCCGAGAGGGCGGTCCTCGCGGCGCGCGCATCCTCGGCGACCAAGAGCTCGCGAAGCCGCGGCCAGACCCCGGCCCCCGCTCGTGAGAGGACGAACGCCGCGAGCTGTCGGACGTCGACATCGACGTCCGCGACGAGAGGGAACACGGCGTCGACCGTCGCCCGCGGTGGATCGCCTTCGATACCGACGGCGTCGGCGAGCGCGGCGACGGCGGCCCGCCGCGTCACCGGGTCGGAGTCGTCGAGCGACCGCTGCACCGCCTCGGTGACGAGCGAGATCAGGCGGCGCGCTGAGCCGCCGCGATCGAGGAGTCGCCAGATCGCATGGACCACCTCCACCGCCAGCGCGCTCCCGACCAGCTCGCGCTCGCCGACGCCGTCCATCAGGACCGCGAGGACCCCCGCGGCGTCCTCGTCCGAAAGGAGCGCGTGCGTCGTCTCCTCGCGGGCGATCCCGTCCCGCCCCCAGCGATCGTGATCCGCGGCGAGCCAGACCGCCGCCTCGAGGCGATGTCGCACGCGCGGATCCTCGAGGAGACCGCGCACCGCGTCGACGCTCGCCGGGAAGAGGAGATCGAGGATGTCCCTCGACGCGTGCGCGAGGCGCTCGTCCTCGGCGCCGAGCATCTCGACGAGCGCCGGGATCCGCGCCTCGAGCCCGACGAGGAGCTGCCGCGCGCTCTCCGGCGAGGTCTCCCAACCCTCGGCCTGCCCGTCGCGATCGTCGGCGGCGACGAGGGTCGCCTCGTCGGCGGCATCCCAGACGATCGCGAGGAGCGTCGCGCCGAGATCGGACGGATCCAGGGCGTCACGCTCATCGACGAGAGCCGGGAGGAGCACCGCGACGTCGGCGACGCGGGCGTGCTTCGCGACGATCTCCTCCGGCGCCTCTTTGAACTGAAGCTCGAAGCCTGCGACTCCGGCCCCGTCGTGCGACCGCGCCTCGCGAAGCAACGCCCGGAACGTCCTCGTGCGCTCACCCCTCGAGAGTCGCCCGGCTGCACCAGCTTCTTCCGCCTCATCCTCGGCGAGCAGCTCTCCCAGGCACTCACCGGCGAGGCTCCGCACTCGCGCCGGCCCCGTTTCGATCGCCTGGACGTAGGCCTCGAACGCGCGGCGGTCGACGCCCTCGAAGATCCGATCTCCGAGATCGTCGTCGTCGAACCTCACCAGGCCGCCCGACGGCGGCTCCACCGGATCGGTCGCCAGCGCCTCGAAGAGCCCGGGGACCCCGGCCGGCCCCATCGCCTCGAGTCGGTCGATCGCCCAGGCGCGCACCGAGTCGGGCCCGTGGAGACACAGTCGGTAGACGCGGGCACGTCCCGCCGTCGTGCCGATGACCGCCAAGGGGACGAGCACGACGACTGCCATGACGAGCGCGAGGCCAAGCCGCCCGCGGCGCAGCCGTCCCCCCTCTCCCCGCGTCCCTCCGTCGCCGGTCATCGGAGGGCGTCTGGGTCGGACTTCACCCCGCTCCGGAGCCGCTGGAGAATCGAAGCGAGCTCGTCTCGCCGTCCGCCGGTCGCCTCGGGGAGCGCCGCCTCGACGGCCGGGATCGCCGGCGCGCCGAGCTGCTCGAGGAGCGACCCGACGCCGCTCGCGAGCGCGTAGCCATCCGGAGTGACATAGGTGTCGCCAACGCGCGCGACCAGCAACGGCAGGATCTCCATGATGACGTCCACGGGCAGCTCGAACGCGATCCGGGTCTGCTCCTCCCGCACGCTCCAATCGGTGCTCGCCAGCCCGGCGCGAAGGACCGGGAGCGCGTCGGCGCCGACCGGAGCGCCCGAGTGGACCAACGCGAAGAGGGCGGCGCGCGCGGTCGCCTGGTCCTCGGCTCCGAGGAGCGGGGCGACCCTCGGGCCGATCTCCGGCCCGACGCGGGAGAGGAGGTAGGCGGCCGTGCCACGCGCTTCCGCGTCGGAGTCCCCGAGCGCAGGGATGACCGCATCGACGACCTCGGGCGGGGGCCGGCCGGTCACGTAGCTCGCGCGGAGCATCGCCGCGAGGGCCGCCCGGCGGCGCGCGGGATCGGCGTGACGAAGCGCGAGGCTCACCGCCTCGAGCACGACGTGATCGAGCTCGTCCTCGCGACCGCGCCGCTCCAGCAGGCGCCCGACTCCCTCGACGACCTCGTCCGCGAGCCAGTCGTTCGAGAGCGCCGGCTCGCCGATGCCCTCGATCAACACCGCGAGGACGCGGTCGACGAGCGCGTCGTGCAAGCGCCACAGGCCCGTCTCCTCATCGACGTCGGGATCCTCGAGCCACCAGAGGTCGTGCTCCGAAGCGAGCCAGACCGCCGCCCGGAGCCGGGCGTGGGGGCTGGGGTCGTCGAGGCGGGCGATGATCGCGTCGCGGCTCTCGGGCGCGAGCGCGTCGAGGAGGAGACCGGCCGGGATCGCCAGATCCTCGTCGGCGCTGCCGAGCAGCTCGACGATGGCGGGCATCCGCTCTCGCAGACCGGCGAGCAGCGCCTCCGCTCCGGCCAAGAGCTCGGGCTCGACGGCGGTCCCTTCGAGCGCGTCCACCCGCGCCGCGATCGCGCCGTCCGCGGCGTCGGCCACGATCTCGACGAGATCGCCGCTCGACCCGGAGACGACCCGGTGATCGCGCTCGTCCAGGAGGATCGGGAGGAGCGCGGCGACCTCGGCGAGCGTCGCGTGCTCGGCGACGGCCGCGACCGGCGACGAGCCTCCCCAGTAGACGTCGTCCTCGTCCAGCCGGGCGCGGAGGAGCACCCGGAAGACGCGGAGTCGCTCGGCGCGATCGAGCGGCCTCGACGGCTCCTCCGCGAAGTCGTCGCCGAGGAGCACGATCAGGCACTCCGACGCGATCCCGCGAGGCGCGTCGGGGTCGACTCCCTCGAGGATCTCGGCGTAGACGTCGATGGCGTCGGGATGGGCGCCGTCGATGATCCGGTCGACGACCATCGGATCGTCGGCGAAGGAGAGGACACCGCCTCCCTCGAACGGCGGCTCGGTGTCGTAGGCCTCGAACAACCCCTCGACGCCGGCCGGCCCCATCGCGTCGAGCTGCTCGATCGCCCACGCGCGCGTCCCCTCGGGTCCGTGGAGGAGGAGACGAAGGACGCGCGCCCGCCCGCCGGACGAGGCGAGGACGAGGAGCGGCGCCACCAGCGCCGCGGCGCCGACGAGCGCGAGGAAGATGCGCGCGCGACGGGGGCGAGGCGCCGCCAAGACTGGATCGGGCGTCGTGGCCGTCATCGGCGGGCCTCCGGCGCGGACGACGCGGGCGGCGCCTCGTCCTCGATCCGATCGAGGATGTCGACGAGGCGCTCTCGTTCGACCCCGTCGGACTCGGCGACCGCGACCCGGAGCGCCGCGATCGCGGGAACCCCGATCTGCTTCAGGAGGCTGCCCGACGAGCTCCCGGAGCGAAAGCCCTCGGCGCTCGTGTGATCATCGCCGAGCCTCGCGACGAGGAGCGGCACGACATCGGTGGCGACCACGTCCGGCGCGAGCCCGATCGCCACCCGGGAGATCTCCTCGCGCACCGTCCAGTCCGGATGCGCGAACGCGCGACGGACGATCGGGAGCGCCTCGACGCCGACCGAAGCGCCGCCCCGGACGAGCGCGACGAGCGCGGCCCGCGCGACGTCCTGGTCATCCTCGTCGAGCAGCCCACGCAGGTGGTCCTCGACGCCGGTGCCCGCGAAGGCCAGCACGCCCACCGCGCCGACACGGACGCGGGCGTCCTCGTCCTCGAGGGCCGGGAGGATCGCGTCGACCACCTCGACGGGCGGATCCGCCCGGGAGAGCGTGACGGCGTGCCCGAGCGCCAGGAGGGCGGCCTCGCGCTTCGAGGGATCTTCGTCACCGAGCAGGAGCGCTGCCCGCTCGAAGACGACCGCGACGACGTCCCCCGGTGGAGTGCGGAGCGCGAGGATCTCGGCGAGCACCCGGACCGCCGCGAGCCGCAGCCAATGCTCGACCAGGGCCGGGTCGGTGACGTCGCGGCCCAGCGCCGCGCAGGCGCGCTCGACCACGTCCGCCTCGAAACGGTCGAATGGACGGGCGACCCACCGATCGTCGCGCACCTCGGCGAGCCGGATGGCCGCCCGAACCCGGACCCTCGGTCGCGGATCGTCGAGCGCGGCGACGACCGCGTCGTCGCTCTCGGGAACGAGCGCGACGAGCAGGCGCTCGGCCTGATCCGCGAGCAGCTCGTCTTCGCCGCCGAAGAGGCCGACGAGCTCGGGAAGCCGCTCGACGAGGCGGGCGCGAAGACTCGCCGCGGCCGCGCGCTCGCCCGTCTCGACGGAGAATCCCTCCTCCGCCTCGGCGAGGCGTCTCACCGCGCTCTCGACCGCCTTCGCGACGATGCCGAGCAGCTCCTCGCGGGTTTCCCCCGCCTCCGCCGCCTGCCACCCATCGAGGAAGGCGGGCAGCAGCGGCTCGACCTCGGACGGACGCACGTTCATCCCGACGACATCGATCGGCGAGTCGAGTCCGAGTCCGAAGCACCGTCTCCTTCGGCCGTCGAGAACGAGCTCCCGGAGGAGTCGCACGCGCTCGTCCGCGCGGAGCCTGCCCTCCTCGTCGAGAAGGGCGCTGAGGCAGCGCACCGCCACGTCGAAGCCATCGGGGTCGAGCGTCCCGATCGCGGCGATGTAGGCGTCGAGCGCGGCGGGATCCGCGTTCCCGACCAGGAGCTCGGCGACGGTCGGTTCGGCGTCGAAGGTGATGACGCTCGGAGTCGGCGGAGGCTCGGACTCCACCGCTTCGAAGAGGCCAGGGACGCCGGCGGGTCCCATCGCGACGAGACGATCGATCGCCCACGCGCGGACGCCGTCGGGACCGTGCAGCAACATCCGGTACGCGCGGGCGCGGCCCGCGGTCGACGCCACGAGGCAGAGCGACGCGAGGAAGGTCGTGACGGCGAGGGCGGCGAGGAGGCTCCGCGCGCGGCGGGGGCGTCTCGAGCCGTCGGGAGATGAAGTCGGCGGGGGCTCGCTCATCGGCGTCACTTCACCCGATAGACCTGAAGCTCGTCACGTCCCTCTCCAGCCTCGATCCGACGGATGAGCTCGGAGAGCTCGCCCACGTCATCGGCCGCGGCGCGCAGCTCCGGGACGGCGAGGGGCCCGAGCCGAAGCAGGGTCCACTCGGCGTTCGAGGGGAGCTCCCCTCCGCCTCCCTCGAGCACGAGGCCATCGTCGAGGCGCGCGATCACCGCGGGCAGCAGCGAGGCGGCGAGCGAAGGCTCGAGGGAACGGATCGCGTCCGTCGCCTCCTCGCGCTCGGAGAACTCGGGCGAACCCAGCCCGGCGCGGATCGCGGGGAGCGCCTCGAGGCCGAGCTCCGCATCGGAGATCGAGAGGGCGACGAGCGCGGCGTGCCGGGTGCGACCGTCGCCCCGATCGACGAGCAGCCCGACGAGCAGCCCGACGAGCGGCTCCTCCACCTCGAGGCCACAGCGCCCGAGGAGTCGAATCGCCCCGTGCCGAACCCGAGCGTCGTCGTCCTCGAGGAGCGGGAGGACCTCCGCGGCGAGAGCCGGCGGCGTCTCTCCCGGATCCCAGGCCATCATCCCGAGCGCGCCGAGCGCGGCCCGCCGATGCTCGAGTCGCTCGTCGGCGAGCGCGCCTCGGATCGCATCGAACCCCGCCTGGATCGCCGCGCCGCGCGTCGGGTCGTCCTCGTCGATCAGCAGCTGGATCCGCTCGGCGATCCGGCTCGAGAGATAGCCCACCTCGGCGACGACGACGGCGTCGGCACCGATGTCGTCGAGCAGCACGGCGAGGGCGCGCGCGCGGTCCGCCTCCGGGAGAGGGTCGACCTCGGGGTCGACCTCGTCACCGAACGGTTCGTCATCGTCGTCTCCGAAGTCGAGTGGCGCGCTCCAGCCGTACGGATCGTCCGGCGCGGTGAGCCAGAGCGCCGCCCGGACCCGGACCCGGGGGCGGTCGTCGTCGAGCGCCGCGATCGCCGCGGCCCGGGCCGGCTGGCCGAGGGCGTCGAGCAGCCGGACGACGTCGCGGAGCATCCCACGCACCACATCGACCGACGCATCGTCCGGGTCGCCGATGACGTCGAGGTGGGTCACGATCTCCGGCAGGACGGCTCGCGCGGACTCGATGAAGCGCGCCGCCTCGACGGCGTCGCCCCAGAGCTCGGGCTCGCCCCGTCCACGCTCGATCTCGAGGGCCGCCTCACAGGCGTTGGCGAGGCAGCCCAGCGCGAGGAGCCCGTCCGGATCGGACGCCTCGACGAGCGGACGCACGCCCGGCTCGAGGTGACGTAGGGGAAGGGGCGCCCAGAGGAGCTCACCGACCGCCTGACTCTGCGCGTAGGACTGCTCGGCGCGGGGGTCGGTCGCAAATCGGAGGAGCGCGCCGATGGCGACGGAGAGCTCCGCGTCGGTCAGCAGGCGCGACGCGGCGAGCTCGTCGGCCGCGTCCGCCTCCACCGTCTCCTGGACGAGGCCCCCGAGCAGCTCGACCGCGAACGCGTGCGACCGCTGGTGCCGCCTCGACTCGAGGACGGCCACGTACGCGGGCAGGGCGTCGGCGTGCCGACCGTCGATGAGATGCTCCTCGACGGTCGAGTAGAACGACAGGCTGCTGGTCGGCTCCTCGGTCTCGAGCGCCTCGAACAGCCCGGCGACGCCGGCCGGTCCCATCCCCGCGAGGCGGTCGATCGCCCACTCCCTCACGCCCTCGGGCCCCGCGAGGAGGATGCGATACGCGCGCGCGCGTCCCGCCGCGGTGAAGAGGATTGCCGCGGGAGCGAGGGTGCAGACGAGCGCCAACGCGACGAGCGGGCCTCGCCAGCGACGACTGGCTTGCGATGGGGGAGGGGTCATGACGGCTCGAGTATGACTCCGGAACCGCCAGGAAGGCAGGTCCATGGATTGATACGCGCGGCGCGCGCCGAGAGTTCCGTGTTAGGGCAATGATCGCGATCCTGAGCGACCGGCCTCTCCGAGGCCTTCACGCGACCAGCCAGCTCGTAGATCGGGGCGTCTTTTCCGACGCACCGCGTCTCGGTAGGATGCGCGCAGCAGAGCGAGGAGAGCCGCATCATGTCCGAGACCGCGACCGCCGCCCCGAAGACCACGTCCGAGCCCGACGCGCCCGCGAAGATCTCCCCAGCCGGGGACGACCGGATCGTCGTCACGGCGCCGGCGACCGGCGAGGAGATCGGCAGCGTCGAGAAGACGCCGCCCGAGCAGGTCGCCGCCATCATCACGCGAGCGCGAGCGGCGCAGGAGCCGTGGGGCGAGCTCCGGGTGAAGGAGCGCTGCCGCCGGGTGAAGCGCTTCCACCAGGCGATCGCCGACCGCCTCGATGACTTCGTCACGCTCCTCGTTCGCGAGAACGGCAAGAGCCACCACGACGCGGTCGGCGAGGCGACCGCGACGCTGTCGGCGACGAGCTACTTCCTGATGCGCGGGCCGAAGATCCTCAAGGACCGCAAGATCGACGCCATGGGGACGCTCCTCTACCGCGCCCGCACGATCTACGCGCCGCGCGGGGTGATCGGCCTGATCGCGCCGTGGAACTATCCGTTCATCATCCCGCTCTACGAGGCGTTCGCGGCGTGGATCGCCGGCAACGCGGTCGTCGTCAAGCCGAGCGAGTGGACGCCGCTCGTCGCGCAGCTCGCGAAGGACGTCTGGGACGAGACCGGCCTGCCGCAGGATCTCTTCCAGGTCGTTCACGGCCACGGCGACGTCGGCGTCGCCATGATCGAGGGCGGCATCGACAAGATCCACTTCACCGGCAGCGTCCGCGTCGGGAAGCTCGTCGGCAGGGCCTGCGGCGAGCGGCTGATCCCGTGCACCCTCGAGCTCGGCGGCAAGGCGCCCGTCATCGTGACCGAGGACGCGCCGCTCGAGCGGACGGCCCGCACGATCGTGTGGGGCAAGTTCTTCAACTCCGGGCAGACGTGCATCGGCGTCGAGCGGGTCTACGCGGTCGGGAGCATCGCCGAGCCGCTGACCAAGCGGATCGTCGAGCTCACCCGCGAGCTGCGCCAGGGCGACGGCCGCGAGCGCGACGTCGACGTCGGCGCGATGGTCTTCCCGAAGCAGATCGAGGTCTGCGAGGCGCAGGTCGCCGACGCGACGAGCAAGGGAGCCGCCGTCCTGACCGGAGGCCACCGCCCCGACGGTCCCGGGCGCTTCTTCGAGCCGACCGTCATCGCCGGAACCGATCACGGCATGGCCGTGATGAAGGAGGAGACGTTCGGCCCGCTCCTCCCGATCATGGCCGTCGCGACCGAGGACGAGGCGGTGCGCCTCGCCAACGACAGCCACCTCGGCCTCAACGCCTACGTCTTCAGCGGGTCGGCGCGGCGCGCCGACCGGCTCGCCCGACGCGTCCGGGCCGGCTCGATCCTGATGAACGAGGTGGTCGTCAACTACGGGATCGGCGGGATGCCGTTCGGCGGCGTGAAGGAGAGCGGGCTCGGCCGCAGCCACGGCGAGGAGGGGCTCCGCTCCATGACCGAGCCGCGGATGATCGCGCGGCCGCACGTGTGGAGCTGGCCCGTCACGCGCCTGCTCGGCTACCCCTACACCGAGAAGAAGACCGGCTGGAACCTGCGCGTGACCCGATGGCTCTTCGGAAGCAAGAAGCGCCGCGGCGAGTCGGCCAGCCCGTCGGAGAGCTGAGCGGCCCGTGCCCGCCGGGTACTCGGGAACGCCGCTGCCGAAGAAGCTCGGCCTGAAGCCCGGCCATTCGGTCGCCTTCCTCGCCGCGCCGGCAGACTTCGACGGCGCCCTCGGCCCGCTGCCCGACGACGTCACCGTCCGCCGCGACCTCAGGGGCAGCAAGCAGCTCGACGTGATCGTCTTCTTCACGAAGAAGCGGGCCGAGCTCGTGCGGCGCTTCGTCGGGCTCGCGGACCGCCTCGATCCCGCCGGTGGCCTCTGGGTCGCGTGGCCCAAGCGAGCGAGCGGAGTCGCCACCGACGTCACCGGGGACGTCGTCCGGGAGGTCGCGCTCGCCCACGGGCTCGTCGACAACAAGGTGTGCGCGATCGACGACACGTGGAGCGGGCTCCGGGTCGTGATCCGCAAGACCGACCGCGCCCGCCGCACCGCGGAGATCGCCGCGCGGGGGCGCTCGTGAGCTTTCTCTCGCGCGTCGTCGCCCGGGCGCTGTTCTTCCCGACGATCTTCTGGAATCTCAGCTGGCAGCGACTCATCCTCGGACGCCGCTGGTGGGACGAGGTCTGCGACGAGGTCGTCCTCGGCGCGCTGCCGTTCCGCCGGCACGCGAAGAGGCTCGCCGAGCTCGGCGTCCGGGCCGTCGTCAACACGTGCGACGAGTACGACGGACCGACCCGCGAGTACGCCGAGCACGGGATCACGCAGCTCCACATCCCCACCGTCGACTTCACCCCGCCGAGCCTCGAGGACGTCACCCGCGCCGTCGACTTCATGCGCGAGCACATCGCCGCCGGCGAGCGCATCTACGTCCACTGCAAGGCTGGCCGCGCCCGGAGCGCGACGGTCGTCATGTGCTGGCTGATCGCCGAGCGCGGAATGAGCCCGGAGGAGGCGCAGGCCTTCCTCGTCGAGAAGCGGCCCCAGGTCCTCAAGTCGGTCCACCGTCGCGAGGTCGTGAGGCGCTTCGCCGAGCGCGCCGCCTCGCCATCCTAGAAGTTTGCGCCGATCGGTCGCCCGATCCCGCGTTCCGGATGGGGACGATCGGGGGACGGGCCGGGCGGTTCGCGCCGCGAACGCGGGCCTGCCATCATCGGGCGGTCGACCCATGCCGATCTCGTTCTCCTGCCCCAGGTGCAACAACCGATTCAAGGACCTGCGAGACAGCCTCGCCGGGCACGCGATCGCGTGTCGCTGCGGCGCGAATCTCCGCGTGCCCCCACCGGCGCCGCCCCAGGCGACCAAGCGGCCTTCGCGATCACCGGCATCGCCGACGCCCGCCGACGAACCGGCGACGAAGACGCCGACCGAGCGTCTCGTCTGCCCGGCGTGCGGGATGATCTCGAAGGGGGCGCCCGAGACGTGCCCGGACTGCGGCTTCGAGTTCGACCTCGCCGCCGACACCGGCGACAGCGAACGCCCGCCGCGGATCATCTTCATCGCAGGCGGAGCCCTCGCCCTGCTTCTCCTCTTCGGCGCGATCTCCCTTCTGGGAGGCGGAGGCAGCGACGCCGCCCCGTCGGTGGACGAGACCGCCGCGGGACCCGACTCGGCCTCGAGCCGCCCACGAGGCCGCCGCCCGATCGAGTCACGACGACGCGGCTCGAACGACGACGCCGGCGGCGAACGCGCCACGGAAGAGGCGCGCGAAGCGCTCGCCGAGCGACCACCCGCGAAGCCCTACCGGTCCGTCGCGCGCGGGCGGACCGTCGTCGCCGGGCGGGACCAGGACCTCTGCGAGCGCATCGCGCGCCGCATCGCGAAGGACGAGTTCTGGACGGCCTACTTCGAGGAGCGGGGCGGCGAGGGACCGGCGCTGGCCTTCCACGTCGTCGGCGAGCGGACGATCCACCCCGTCGGCGGGATCGGCGAAGGCGACTTCGACCCCGGCGTGGCCCGCGTCTCCCTCGCGGTTCTCGAGCACGACGCGCCCCCGGACGCCGAGCCGATCTACCAGGGACGACGAAGCGCCTCGACCCCCGCCGTCGTGACGGTCGAGGCGGGAGCGCCCCACACCGCGCAGAGCGAAGCGCTCCGGGTCGCCGAGGGGAGCGCCGCCGGACCGCTCCTTCGAGCCGCCCTCGTCGCCGCCGTCCGGTCGCTCGAGGAAGCGGGAGGCGAACGCCTCATCGCAACCCTCCTGGCATCGATCGAGAGCAGCGACGACGACCGGGCGACCGCGATCGAGCTGCTCGGCGACCTGGGCGGCGGAGACGTCGCCCCGGCCCTCGCCCGCGCAGCGCTCGAGGATGGCGCCGAGAGCATCCGCCACGCGGCGGCGACCGCGCTCGCCCGGGCGAGCGGCGATCCATCGGCGACGGTCGACCCGTTCCTCGCCGTGCTAGACGAGCTCACCGGAGAGGACGTCCGCGAAGACGACCGCGACCGCGACGCCTGGAGACGCCTCCGAGCGGCCCTCGACGCGCTCGCGCGAAGCCGTCCGGCCCACGCCCGACGGATCGCGCCTCGGCTCGAAGCCCTCGCCCGGGACGACGCCTCGCTCGGAGTTCGCGAAGCCGCGATCGGAACGCTGGGACGCGTCGCGGGCGCCTCGCACGTCCCGCTCACGACGCTGCTCGAGATCCTGGCGAGCGGACCATCGTCGCGCGACCGAAAGGCAGCGGCTGACGCGCTCGGCGCCTGCCGCGCGCGAAGCCCCGAGGTCGTCCCGGCCCTCGTCGCCGTCCTCGACGACCGCGCGATCGGCGTCCCCGACGCGGCGCGCGAGTCCCTCGCCGAGCTCGATCCGGCGGTCACCGTGCCCGCGCTCGCGGCGGCGCTCACCGACGAGGACGCTCGGCGTCGCCTCGCCGCGGCCGGAGTCCTCGGCGAGCTCGGCGCCGCGGCGGCCGAGGCGGTCCCTGACCTGGTGCGGGCGGCCGAGGCGGCGCGTCGCCGGCGCGGCCTCGGGACCTACGTCGGAGCGCTCGTGAAGATCGGCCCGGACGCCGTGAGGGCGCTCCGTGACGGGCTCGACGACATCGAGGACGACGCCGCGATCGTCGCCGCGTTCGACGAGGTCATCGCCGCGCTCGGCGAGCGGGAGGAGAGCGACGAGAGGTCGAGCACGTATCGGCTCGCCGACCGCCTCGCCGCCGCTCTCGGCGCCGAGAGATCCGAAGAGCCGAAGCCGGCGGAGGCCCCCGAGCGGCCACGCGCCCGTCCGCGCCCGAGCGGCGACGTCGTGCCGGGCTCGAAGCGCGTGAAGGCGAGCGACCTCGTGAAGGTGCTCGAGGACGACGGCGCGGGCAGCAGCGCATGGCACGCGGCGTCGGAGGACTTCATTCACGTGCTCGACGCGCGGCAGGCCGCGCGGGCGGCGAAGAGGCTGGCGAAGCTTCTCGACGACGAGAACGCGTGGCGTCGACGATACGCCGCCGCCGCGATCGGCAGCCTCGGCGAGCGCGCCGAGCCCGCCCTCGATGCGTTTCGGAAGGCGATGCTCGACGACGATGACAGCGGCGTTCGCCGCTCGCTCGCCGACGCGGTCCTCGCGATCGGTCCCGACGCGAGCCCCGAGGCGCTCGACGCCCACTGCGACCTTCTCGAGTCACGCACCGGACCACGCCAGGACGTCCTAGCTGCACTCGAAGGCGCCAGCCTCGATCCGACGGACCGCCGCGTCGCGCGGGTCATCGAAGATCGCCTCGTTCCCGTGCTGGCCGGGCTGGTCGACGTCGCGAGCGTCGGCATCGCACGCGGGTCGATCGGGCTGCTCGGACGCCTCGGCGGGCGGGCACTCCCGGCGATGCCTTCGCTCCTGAAGACGCGCCGCGGCTACTACGAGGCGACCAAGACGGCGATCCTCGCCCTCGGCGCCGGAGCGGCGCCGGCGCTCGGCGATGCCCTCGACAACGAGGATCGGGGGGTCCGTGATCGGGCCATCGTCTTCCTCGACGCGCTCGGCGCCGACGCGGCGGGGGCGATCGACGGCCTCACCGCGGCGCTGGCCGATGGCGATCGCCGCTTCGCGAAGCGCGCGGCGAACGTGATCGCGCAGATCGGGCCCGACGCGGTCGCCGCGGCGCCCGGGCTTCTCGAGCAGTCGCGGGCCGAAGGGGACCCGAAGCCGTTCCTGCGCGCCCTCGGCGCCCTCGGCGAGGCGGCCGAGCCGGTGGCGCGCGTGCCGCTCCTCGCAATCGCTCGCTCGGACGACGCGGCGCTCCACGACCGCATCGCCGCGGTCGAGGCGCTCGGAGCGATCGCCCCCGGCGACGGCGAGCTCGCCGCGCTCCTGATCGACCTGCTCGATGCCGAGAGCGGTCAGCTCGAGGCCGCCGTCGAACGAGCGCTCGCGCGTCTCCGAGGCGAGGCCGTCGTTCCGCACCTCGTCCGCGCGCTCCAGAGCAAGAACCACCGGGCGCGTGGGTTCGCCCTCCGCGCGATCGGCGAGCTCGAGCCGGCCGAGGCCCGCTCGATCGTGCCCGAGCTCTGCGACCTGCTCGAGCCGGGGGCGGCGCCCGGCGGCCTCGGCGGAGTCGTCTCGCTCCTCGGCGGGATCGGACCGGACGCCGCCCGGGCTGCGCCGCGGATCGCCGAGCACCTCATCGAGGACGCGCCGAGCGGCTTCGCGACCGACTGCGGATACGCGCTCCTCCTGATGGGCGATGCCGCCTTGCCCGCCCTCCGCCGCGTGATTGCGGGCGGCGAGGAGCCCTGCTTCAGCCTCGCCTGGTCGCTTCGTCGAGTCCGAAGCGAGGACGGAGGAGTCGCGCCGGGCCTCCGAGTCGCCCTCGACTGCCCCGACCCGACCGTGCGCCTCGAGGCGGCCGCCGCAATGAGCCGCGTCGGCATCACGATCGACGCAAAGGCCACGCGGGCGCTCGCAAGCACCCTCGCCCCGGGAGCCGCGATCGACGGCCAGACCCACGCCCTGCGCCTGCTCGAGCGAGCCGGCCCCGACGCCGTCGACGCCGTCCCGAAGGTCGCCGCGATGCTCGACGACGAACGCTACGACGTCCGCGATGCGGCGATCGAGACCCTCGGTGCCATCGCCCCCGGCGACGGGGCGGCCCCGATCCTCCTCGGGCGCTTCCTCACCGGCGGCCACGGCGACGCAAGGCAGGCCGCGGCCCGGGCCATCGGCGAGCTCGGCCAAGGGGCGAGCGACGCCGCGCCCGCCCTGCGGAAGCTCCTCACGAGCCGCGACTGGCATCTCGCCCGCGAAGCACGAGACGCGCTCACCCGACTCCAGGGACGCTGACACCCGATCCTGCGGGCGGCGCTCTGACGCGGGCAACGCGGCTCGCGGGACGCGGAGGCTCGACCCACCAGGCGCCCACCTCCGCCCTCGGCACCGTTCACGTGAAGATCGACGCGGTCGCCCGGGACGCCGCATCCCGACACCCGACACCGGCGGATCGTTCACGGGGACCCGGCCACCCGGCTACCGCCCCTAGCCGCCCGCACCTCGCTGCAATCGCGGGTCGTTCACGTGAAGGGTCGTTCACGTGAAGGGTCGTTCACGTGAACCGTGAAGCGACACCCACGTCCGGCCGTGGCTCCCCGCATCGATCGTTCACGAGCATCGTCACCCACCGGCGACGACGACGCTCTCGGGGCGTTCACGTGTCTCGACACGACGAACGCGGCTCCGCGTCCCGACGCCGGCGGATCGTTCACGGGGACCCGGCCGGCCGGTGACCCGCCCCTCGCCGCGCCGCCCCCTCTCTGCAATCGGGTCGTTCACATGAAGGGTCGTTCACGTGAACCGTGAAGCGACACCCACGTCCGGCCGTGGTTCCCCGCAGCGATCGTTCACGAGGATCGTCACCCACCTCGGCGACGACGACTCTCTCGGGGCCTTCACGGTTCTCGACACCGACGAACGGGGCTCCGCGTCCCGACGCCGGCGGATCGTTCACGGGAACGGCCGCCCGGCGCGCCGCGGGCGATCCGCACCGGGTTCCGTTCACGTGAAGCGGGCCTCCGCACTCGGGTTCGTTTCCTTGAACTCGGGGCCCGGGCTCGGGTTCGGGTCTTCGCGGCGCTCCCGGGGATCAGCGTGTTTCGCGATACGCGGGTCGTTCCGTCTCGGCGCCCGCGGCGTTCACGTGGCGGAACGGGCTCGCACGCCTATCGCGATGGCGGCACGTCCTCGCGGACGAGCGTGGCGACGACCTCCAGATGATGGGTCTGGGGGAAGAGCTCGACGGGACGAAGTCGTTCGAGGCGGTATCCGCGGGCGTTCAGCTCGGCCAGATCTCGGGCGAGCGCGACGGGGGCGCAGCTCACGAGGGCGATCCTCCCGACGCCGGTCGCGACGAGGGCGGTGAGCGCCTCGGGCACGAGCCCCTTGCGGGGAGGATCGACGATGGCGGCGGCGGGGGGCGCCTGATCGTCCGAGGGGATGAGCGCGAGCGCGTCCTCGGCGCGTCCGGTCGACACCTCGAAGCGGGTCAGGCCCGCCGCCTGGGCCGCGGCTCTCGCGGCCTCGGCGGCGACGGGGTCGGCCTCGATCGCGAGGACGGCTCCGAAGTGGCCCGCGAGGGCGAGACCGAACGGCGCGGCGCCCGCGTAGACGTCGAGGAGCGTCCCTTCGCCGGCCGCGGGCTGGAGCGCCTCCATGACCTCGGCGACGAGCAGACTCGCGACGCCGGGATTGACCTGGCTGAACCCCGTGAGGGTGACCCGTGTCTCGACGCCGGCGACCGACTCGATGAGGTGGTCGCGCCCCGCGAGCAGGCGGACGTCGTCGGTGACGGCCCGATTGCCGGCGTCCTCGTTGCGCACCTCGAGGACCCCGGCGATCGACGGATGGAGCTCCGCGACCCGCTCGCCGAGCCCCTCGGGGAGGTCGCCTGCGGTGACGAGACCGACGAGCGCCTCCTCCGCGGCGAAGCTCTCGCGGAGCAGCAGCCAGCGCAGCGTCCCGCTCTCGCTCGCCTCCTCCCACGGCGCGACCCGCTCATCTCGGAGGAGATCGATCAGGCTCGGCAGGATCCGGTTGACGATCGGCCCCTGGACCGGGCAGCTCTCGATCGGCACCAGGTCGTGACTGTGCGGCTCGTAGAGCCCGGCGATGAGGCGCCCGTCTTCGCGCCGCGCGACCGGGAAGAGCGCCTTGCTTCGATAGCCGAGCACGCGCTCGTCCCCGAGCGGCTCGAGCATCGCCGCCTCGACCACCTCGGGCGCGAGACCCGCGCCGAGGAGGGCGCCTCGAAGCCGGTCGACCTTGAGCCGCCGCTGGGTCTCGGGCGCAAGCGCCATGAGCGGACAGCCGCCGCACCGGTCGGCCACCTCGCACGGCGGCTCCACCCGGAGCGGGGACGCCTCGAGGATCTCTTCACGGAGCGCCCGCCGCATCGGCCCGCGTCTCGAGATCACGCGCGCGCGGACGCGGTCTCCGACGAAGGTGTTCGGGACGTGCACCTTCCCGCCTTCGAGCTCGGCGAGACCCTCCCAGCGGTCGGACAGCTCCGCGATGTGGACCTCGATGATCCGTCCGACGCCCCTTCCTCTTCGCTTTTTCATCGGGTCGCGATTCTAGCAGGCCTCGGGAGATCGGCTCGTGATCGTTCCGTGGTGCGTCTCAAGCGGCCCGCCCCGGCGAGGGCCAGATGGTTCACTTCACGTTCACTGAGAAGACCTTACGGCACGGCTGCAACTTTCTCGCCTGGTCGGGCACGGCGGCTGCTTATGGATCGTCCGACCGGGTGCGCCCGGAGCGAGACCCAGAACGAGAGAGAGCGAGAGATGAGAGATACCACCCTTCGATTCGGCCTTCGAGTCGGACGACTTCGACTCACCGCCGCGATGCTTCTCGTCGCGGGCGCCGCGACCCTCATCGCGCCGACCGCCGCGCTCGCCGACGACGCGAGCTCGCAGGAGATCTCGGTCGTCATCGACCAGGTCTCCGAGGCCCTGACGAGCTCCGACTCGAGGAACGCCCGCGCCGAGCTCTCGCGCGTCCGGCAGTTCTTCCTCGACAACCCCTCGCTCAACGTCGGCACGATGGAAGACGTCCGCGAGGAGGACAAGCCGGTCCAGCTCCTCCTCGCCGCCGACCTCGACCTCCGGATGGGCCGCGAGACGCTCGCCCGCGAGAAGATCGAGATCGTCCGGAGCCGACTGACCCGCGCCCTCGCGCTCGCTCGCGACCGCGAGCAGGGCATCGCCGAGCTCCACGAGTCGACCGGCGGAACGCTGGCGATCCTCGAGAAGATCGGGATCTTCGATCACGACTACCGCGGGGAGAACGAGGCGCTCCGCCGCCGCTATCCGAACCTCTCGGACAGCGAGCTCGCCGACAAGCTCATCCGCGACGCGGCCCTCAAGAACGGCCTCGTCGGCGCCGTCGCCGCGATCCCCGGGCTGATCCCTGGCCTCGGCACCGGCGCCCGGATCGCCGCGCTCCTCCCCGAGTTCTACTTCGTCCTCCGCGAGCAGGCGCAGCTCGTCTTCCGGATCGCCGACCTCTACGGCTACACCCTCGACACCCAGGAGAAGGTGACCGAGCTGCTCCTCGTCATGGGCACCTCGGCCGGGATCGCGAACGCCGCCGAGGCCGTCGAGACCTACCTCGAGATGAAGGCCGCGAAGGCGCTCCTGTCGCCGGCAGGCGCCGCTCTGATCACGAACGTCCTCGCCCGGGTCGGCCTCAAGATCTCCGGCGAGGCGGTCGCCGGAATCGCCGCCAAGGCCGTCCCGATCATCGGCATCGCCACGAGCTTCGGCTTCGACTGGGCCTCGACCCGCTACATCGGAAAGGCCGCGAAGGAGTTCTACGAGCGCCGCAAGGACCTCGAGCAGGAGGACGCCGACCGCGCCCTCGAGCTCTCCAGCGTCCGGATCCCCGAGCTCGGCGCCCTCTGGGCCTCGACCGCCCGCGACGGTCTGACCGACGAGGAGCTCGAGATGCTCCGGACGATCGCCGCCGAGCGCGGCGCCGGCGACGCCGACGGCGTGCGAAACGACCTCATGGAGGCGAGCCGGGTCGGCGACGACCTCCTCGACGAGCTCGCCAGCCGCAGCCGCGGCGTCCGCGAGAGCATCCTCTCCGACCTGCTCCGCGTGCAGCTCGCCGACGGCACCCGCTCGGTCCAGGAGCTCGCCGCCTTCCGCGAGATGGCGACGCGCCTCGGCTTCGACAGCACCGAGGACGAGACCCGGCGCCGCCTCGAGGCGCTCGAGCACGCCCTCCGCGAGGCCGGCATGGGCCGGAGCGAGCTCGGCGCCCGCGGCGCCCTCGAGATCCTCGACGGCGACTGAGCCGAACGAGACAATGCGCTCACCCGAGGGGATCGCCCAGGCGGGCGATCCCCTCCTCTCATTGGCCACATCATCGTTCGGAGGAACGCCCCGATGTCTCGCTCCGACTTTCGCACCGTCCTCGTCGCCGCCATCGTCGCCGGCCTGCTCGGCGGCGCCCTCGTTCAGCTCGCGAGCACGGGCGTCCAGACGGCCCTCGCCCAGGAGCCGGGGCCGACGCCGCCCGCCGACGACGACGACGGCGACGACGGCGACGACCCGGCGACCGACCGCGAGGCGCCCGCGGGCCCCGACTACCGCATCGCC
Organism: Planctomycetota bacterium; assembly: GCA_029260755.1. GTDB lineage: Bacteria > Planctomycetota > J058 > J058 > JAJDCQ01 > JAJDCQ01. The sequence continues at coordinate 111,591 of JAJDCQ010000105.1, forward strand.
GCCTGGGCCCACTCGGGCGCCCCGGGATACAGCGGCCCGACCAACGGCGCCTACGTCATCGATGGGCGCGACGGCACCCTCTACCAGATCGAGGGCGCGACCGTCCGCAAGATCGGCACGCTGAACAAGATGGCTGGCGGCGACTGACGCTCGACCGACCGAGGCCCGACGCTTCGAACGTCAGAGCGCTGACGCATCGCCGCCGAACGCCGGCGATGGCCTTGCTATAAAAGGACTTGAGATTCCAACGCGCCGCGGCACGTCCCTTGCGATTCCTCCCTTCGGAAACACGAATGGAGGAAGACATGGACACGGCGATCGTGACGTATGGACGGGGTTGGCCCGCGCTGACGGTGGTTCGGAGCCTCGGCCGCAAGGGCGTCCGGGTGATCTGCGGGGAGGAGGCGAGCTTCGCCCCCTGCTTCTTCTCCCGCTACTGCGCGAAGAGCTTCCGCTACCCGAACCCCGACGACGACCCCGAGGGCTTCCTCGACGCGCTCGAGACCGTCGTCCGCGAGAACCGCCCCGAGGACGGCGGTCGCTACGTCCTCATGCCGGTCCACAAGGAGACGCTCCTGGTCGCCGAGCACCGCGAGCGCTTCGAGCGCCTCGGCGTCACCGTCGTCCTGGCCGACCACGAGACGATGGCCCGGGTCTACGACAAGGGCAGCCTGGCCGAGCTCGCCGACGAGCTCGGGATCCGCCAGCCCCGGACCCACCGCTTCGCGACCTTCGAGGAGCTCTACGCTCGCGCCCACGAGGTTCGCTTCCCCGCCTTCGTGAAGATCCGCGACGGCGCCGCCGGCTGCGGCGTCGAGAGGGTCGACTCCCCCGAGGAGCTCGTCGCGACGTTCCGCGAGTTCGTCGACGGCTTCGGCCTCACCGACGCCCAGTGGCCGCTCGTCCAGGAGTTCGTCGGCGGGTCCGACCACTGCGTCACGGCGCTCTTCGATCACGGGCGTCCGGTCGCGATGATGACCTATCGCAACATCCGTCAGTTCCCCCGCGGCACCGGCGCCGGGTGTCTGCGCGAGACGGTGAACGCCCCCGAGGCCGAGGCCGCCGCGATCCAGATGCTCGAGCACGTCGGCTGGCACGGCATCGCCCAGCTCGACTTCCGCATCGAGGACGACGGAACGAGCCACCTGATCGAGCTCAACCCGCGCTTCTTCGGCGGGCTGCCCCAGGCCGTCGCCTCCGGCGTCGACTACCCCCACCTCGTCTTCCAGATGGGCTGCGGAGAGACCCCCGAGACGCCGGTCGTCGACATGACGGTCCGCACCGAGACGCCGATCATCGGCAAGCTCGCGACGCTGAACGAGATGATCCACGACGGCGCGAAGCGCGATCAGCTCCGCTCGATCCGCGACGCCGTCGCGGCGATCCCCGGCGGCGAGGGCCGCCGCCACCGCTTCCGCCGGTTCCTGCGGGAGCTCGCGAACGCCGCCGACCCGCGCAACCTCGCCTCGTGGTTCCGCGAGATGTTCGCCAAGCACCGCGGCACCGTGAACGACGTCATCGCCGCCGACGACCCGCTGCCCGCGCTCGGCTTCCTCTACCCGGTCGGCCTCTTCCTCAAGCACGGGAAGATCTCGACGGCGCTCCTCACCTCGGAGAAGGAGCTCGACCGGAGCCCGCGCCGCGGCCTGCGCGGCTGGCTCCGGCCGAACTGGCGGACCCTCGGCGTCTGCGCCGCCCTCTTCGTCGTCACGGCCGTCCTGGGCACCTGGAACGTCACCGCCGACAACGTCGGCCGGATCGTGAGCTGGCCCGTCTGGGCCGCGGACGCGGCCCTCGACGGCGTCCGTGGGCTCGGCTACTCCGCCTTCACCCTGCTCCACCTCGGTTTCCTCTGGGTGGCGGCCGCGGTCGGCCTTCGCGTTCGCGAAGGCCAGCGCGCCGCCGCCGTTCCCCGCGTTTCCGCGTGATCGCGGACGGGTCGGACCTCTCCCGCCGTCGGGGCGGGGTGGGGTCCGGCCCGGCCCGGTCGCGCGCGACGAGACGCAGCAACGAACGCCCAGCGGAGAGAGACCGATGTCGAACGACACCGCCGCCACCTTTGCGCCCACTCCCACCGGCGCCGCCGAGCCCCGCCGCCGTCGCTGGCCGCGCGTCCTTGCGACCGTCGTCGCGATCGTCCTGAGCGTGGTCGTCGCGTTCCGGTCCTGGGTGCGCCACGGCGTCGACGAGGACGCCCCGCGCGTCGGGATGGTCATCGGCGACGACTGGATGAACCGCCTCGGAATCCACCAGGCGACCTACGAGGCGGTCATCACCCACGCCGGCGGTCGCGTCGTCAGCCTCGACCCGCGCGACGACCGCTCGGCCGACGCGATCCTCGACGGCGTCGATGCCCTCGTCCTGACCGGCGGCGGCGACGTCGATCCCGAGCTCTCGGGCGCGGCCGAGGAGCGCTGCCAGCTCGTCGACCGCAACCGCGACGACTTCGAGATCGCGCTGGTGCAGCGGGCGCTCGAGCGGGACATTCCGATCCTCGCCGTCTGCCGGGGCCACCAGCTCCTGAACGTGATCTTCGGCGGCACCCTCCGCGACCTGCGGGGCGACCCCGAGATGCGCAAGGCGCACAGCATCACCCTCCGGAGCCTCGACGCCCATGGCGTGTACGTGACGCCCGGCAGCGGGCTCGACGAGCTGCTTCGAGCTCCCGAGGACGTCGCCCCCGACGCCGGCGTGCCCCTCCCCGTGAACAGCTTCCACGGGCAGGCGGTCGACGCGGTCGCGCCCGGCCTCCGGGTGAGCGCCGTCAGCCCCGACGGCGTGATCGAGGCGCTGGAGGTGCCCGGCGAGCGCTACGCGATCTCGGTCCAGTGGCACCCCGAGATCCTCTACTGGACCGACGCCGCGTCGCGACGCCTGTTCGAGCGCCTGATCGAGGAGGCCGAGCGCCGCCGCGACGCTCGCGCGCCGCGCGCCGCCCGCGTCGACGCCGGCGCCTGAGCGAGCCCCCACCTGACACCTACCGCGGAGCGAGCTCGAGGCGGGCCTCGCGGAGGCCGGTGAACGGGGCCGGGTGGAAGGCGAAGCGCGCGGGCCACGCGCCGCCCTCGAGCTCGACCGGACGCCCGTCGAGCTCGACGGCGAGGGCGCCGTCGCGCTCGATCAGGTCGAGCGTCACCGCGTGCTGGGCCTGCGCAGGCCAGCCCCGGGTGAGCTTCGAGGATCCGGACCGTCGCGTCCGGCCGAGCTCCTTCGCCAGAGACGCGTCCGCCGCGAGCATCCGGGCCCCCGAGGCGTCGACGACGACGGAGACGAGCGCATCGCCCGTCGCGGACTGGAGGACGACGCCGAGCACCGCACCCGTCGCGCCTCGAAGCGACTCCAGCTTGGGGGGAGGATCGGGGATCTCGCCGTGCGGGTCCGGGCCGAGCCGCACGCCGATCCACTTGTGGGTCTCCTCCTTGCCGGAGTCGCCCCAGGTCCCCTCGAAGCGGCCGGCTTCGCCGAGCCGGAAGGTGAGCCGACCGGCGTCGCCGTCGCCCTCGATCCAACGCCCCCGCAACGCGCCGTCGCTGCCGATCGCGCCCTGGATCCGGGACTCCCCGTCGTCGTAGATGCCCTCGAGCTGGTCGCCCGTCTGCTCGAAGCGAAGCGGCCCGTAGCTCGTCTGCCAGACCCCCACGAAGCTCGGTGAGCCGTCCTGCTCGCGCCGCGGCTCCGCGTAGAGGAGCTCGAGGGTCACGCGACGGAATCGCTCGACCCCGCGGAGCTCGAACCGAACGTCCGTCACCGGGAGCGTCCGCGACTGCTCGCCCCCGACGAACCACAGCCCGTCCTCGACGACCCACTGGCTCGCGTCCGGGGTGATGTGGAAGGCGAGCTCCGCCATCCCACCCTCGGTGCCGCGGATGCGGATCGGTCCGAGCGCCTCGAGCTCGGCGACATCGGCCGTAGCCCGGGCGACGATCCTCTCGGCGAGCCGCCCGGCACGCCCCTCGAGGTGAGTGAGGAGCGGCTCGACCTTCTCGAGCCCGGCGCGCAGCAACCCGACGAGCGCGCCCGGGTCCTGGAGCAGCCCGGCCGGCACCGACGGCCACCCATCGGAGGCGGCTGGACGATCGGCGCCGCGCACGACCAGGGCGATGACCTCGCGCAGCTCCATCGTCGCGCGGAGGGCCTCGAGCACCCCGTCGCCGAGATCGCCGCCGAAGTCCTCCCGGACCGACTCGAGCTCGCTTCGCGCGACCGCCAGGTCGGCGCGAAGCGCCTGCCGGAAGAGGCTCCCCAACCGGTCCCCGAGCTCATCGAGACGCCCGATGTCCTCGGAGAGCTCGACCGGGCGCGGCGAGCCGTGCACCCGGCGGATCGCCAGGCGGTAACGGTCGAGCGCGTCGGTCGCATCCTCGTCGCAGGCGAGCCGATCGACCGTCGCCCAGCGCCACAGGACGACCCCGACCCGCGCCCCGTCGAGCTCCCCGTCGAGCATCAGGGCGAGACGCTCGAGGTCGCCCCCGACCCCGAGGGTCCGGTACTCGGCGAGGGCGCCCCGCCAGCTCGGATCCTCCAGCCCCTCGGTGATCCGGTCCGCGGCGCGCCGGGCCTCCCCGAAGTCGAGCAAAGCCGCGCCGACCGTCTCGCCGCTCCGGACGCCGCCGCCCCCCGCCAGCCGATCGACGAGACGACGATCATTCTCCTCCGGCGGCGTCGCGGCGACGTCGGGCAGGGGTGGCGGCGAGGACCGCCCGATCAGGATCCCCGCGACGATCGAGAACGGGACCACGCCCGCGATCGTCGCGAGGGCGACCGGGACGGCCCCCCAGCCCGCGGACCGCGCGGGGCGCGGCAGCGATCCCGAGATCGCCAGATGGCTCCCGCTGCTCTCCTCCCCCTCGGCCTCGGCCCGACGCCGCTGCATCTTGAGCGCGTAGGGCGGACGCTGGCCCTTCAACACCCGGTCGAGGTCGGTCACGAGCGTCGCCGCGTCGGGGTAGCGTTCGTCGCGATCGCGCGCGGTCATGACCCGGACGACCAGGTCGGTCGCCTCGGTGACGCGCGGCTCGACGCTCGAGACCGGCGGCACGTCCTCCTGCACGTGCCGCATCAGCGTCACGACGGCCGTGTCGCCGGTGAGCGGGAATCCGCCGGTGAGCATCTCGAAGACCATGACCCCGAGCGAGTATATGTCGCTCCGGACGTCGATGTCGCGCTTGCCGACCGCCACCTCGGGCGACATGTAGAACGGCGTCCCCATCGCGATGCCGGTCCGCGTCTGGTGTTGCGTGACCACGCCGCGGTCCTTCGCGAGGCCGAGGTCGGCGAGCTTCGCGGTGCCGTCCGCGGTGATGAGGACGTTGGCCGGCTTGATGTCCCGGTGGAGAATGCCCGCCTCGCTGGCGCACTGCATCGCGAGGGCGACCTCGCGGATCACCTCGAGGGCGCGGTGCTCGGCGATCTTCCCCGCCTCGACGAGGTGCGCCTGGACGCTCACGCCCTCGACGAGCTCCATCGCGAGCCAGTGGAAGCCCGCGTCGAAGCCCGAGTCGTAGACGCCGACGACGTTCTTGTGCTGGAGCCGGGCGACCATCTTCGCCTCGGCGTGAAAGCGCTCGGTGTAGTGCGGGTCGGCGGCCATCGACGCCGAGAGCACCTTGAGCGCGACCGGACGCTGGAGGCTGACCTGGGTCGCCAGCCAGACGGTCGCCTGCCCCCCCTCGCCGAGCAGGCGCTCGATCTGGTACGGACCGAGCTGCTTCGGCGGCGCGGCGCCGCCCGCGGCGACGCCAACGCCCTCGCCCACGCCCGCCGGCACGGTCGCGAACTGCGAGACGTCGATCTGCCGCGACCCCTCGACGCTCCCCGCCAGATCCGGCTGGCTGTCCATCGGCACGACTCCACCCCGCGACGAAACCGGCGGGGCTACCTCGGTAGAAGATCCCTAGCGGGGGGCCAGCTCGAGACGGACCTCGCGGACGCTCGTGCTCGGCGTCGGAAAGAAGACGATCCGCGTCGGCCACGCGCCGGCCTCCGCGGGCACGGCCCGGCCGTCGATCTTGAACGAGAGCATCCCCGCCTCGTCGACGAGCTCGATGGTCATCCCGACGTTCGCGCTCGCCCGGCGCTCCCGGTCGCGACGGCGGTCGCGACCGCCGTCGCGGTCGCCGTCGCGGTCGCCATCCTCCTCGCCCTCGTCCGCCATCCCCCGGAGGACGTCGTAGATCCCGCCCGCGACCCCGGCCTCGGGGTCGAGCACGCGGGCCTGACCGTCGCCGAGGACGAGGCGAACGATCTCCACGCCCGTCGCGTCGAGCGTGACCAGGCCGAGGACCGGGAGGCCGACGACCTCCAGCGTGACGCTCCGGAATCGCGCGGCGTCGCGGAGCTCGAAGGTCACCTTGCCGCTCTGGAACGTCTCCCAGGGGTCCTCGCCCCCCCTTCTTCGGCGATCGCCCGTGAACCGCAGGCCGTTCTCGGAGACCGACCACTGACCCGCATCGGGGATGACGCGGAGCGCCAGCTCCGCCATCCCGCCCTCGATGCCGCGGACCCGCACCGGCCCGAGCGCCTCGAGCTCGGCCGCGTCCGCCTCGGCCCGGTCGGCCACCACGCGCGCCAGCCTCCGGGCGCGGCCGTCGAGGTGAACCAGATGCCCTCGGACCTCGACGAGCTTCGCTCGTATCAGGCGGAGCAGCTCGCTCGGGCGGTGAAGCAGCCCGAGCGGCACGACCTGCCACCCCGGCGGCACACCGTCGATCGCCTCGTCGAAGATCGCGCGCGCGACGAGCTCCCGGAGCTCGATCGTCGCCTTGATCGCGGCGAACACCTCGTCGCCGACGTCGGCCCCGAAGTCCTTCCGGGCCGTCTCGAGCTCGGCGCGGCACTCCCGCAGGTCACTCCGGAGCGCGCGCCGGAGCAGATCGTCGAACCTCGAGCCCATGGCCGCGAGCCGTTCGATGTCGGCGCCGAGCTTCTCCGACCCGTCGACTCCGTGAATCCGGCCGATCGCGAGACGGTACCGGTCGAGGGCGTCGGACCACTCGTCGTCCTCGTCGGCGACGATCCGATCGATCGTCGCCCACCGCCAGAGCACGAGCCCGACCTCATCGCCGTCAAGCGCTCGCTCGAGGACGCGGGCGAGTCGCTCGAGGTCGCCTCCGATCTCCAGGGTCCGATAGGTCGCGAGGCCGTCGCGCCAGGCCTCGTCGGTCCGGCCCTCGGTGATCGCCTCGGCCACGCGCCGCGCGTCGCCGAAGGAGATCGTCGGGCGAGCCGCGACGCGCTCCGGGGTCCGGTCAGCCGCCCGTTCGGCCTCGCGTCCGCGGTCGGGCTCGTTCTCCTCGGCGAGACGACGACGCGCGTCCGCGCCCGTCGGCGTCGGCGAGACGACCCGCCGCTCCGCCGGGACCATCCTCGAGCCGATCACGATCCCGGCGACCGCCGCGACCGGAATCGCGACCACGAGACCCGCGATCGCCAGCGGGACGCCGCTGCCCGACGAACCGCGGCGCGCGAGCTGGCTCGCGCGAGGGAGCGGCGACGCCTCCGCGCCGACCCCGGATTCTTCGGCGCGCTCGCCGGAGGCCTCCAGCGCGCGACGAAGGGCCTTGAGGGCGAACGGCGGGCGCTGCGCCTTGAGCACTCGATCGAGATCGCCGACGAGGGTCGCGGCGTCGGGGTAGCGGTCCTCCCGCTCGCGCGCGACCATCACGCGGATGAGGAGCTCGGTCGCCTCGGTCACGCTCGAGTTCACGCTCGAGACCGGCGGGACGTCCTCCTGGGCGTGCCGCATCATCGTCATGACCGCGGTCTCGCCGGTCAGCGGCAGCCGCCCGGTGAGCATCTCGAAGAGCATGATCCCGAGCGAGTAGATGTCGCTCCGGACATCCACCGCCCGGTCCCCGATGACGGCCTCGGGCGACATGTAGAACGGGGTGCCCATCGTGACCCCGGTGGCCGTCTGGTGCTGCGCGGCCACGCCGCGGTCCTTGGCGAGGCCGAGGTCGGCGAGCTTGGCGGTGCCGTCGGCCGTGATCATCACGTTGCCCGGCTTGATGTCACGGTGGAGGATCCCCGCCTCGGCGGCGCACTGAATCGCGAGCGCGACCTCGCGGATCACCTCGAGCGCGCGATGCTCGGGGATCGGCCCGGACTGCTTGAGGTGCGCCCGGACGCTGGCGCCCTCGATCAGCTCCATCGCGAGCCAGTGGAAGCCCGCGTCGAAGCCCGAGTCGTAGACGCCGACGACGTTCTTGTGCTGGAGCCGGGCGACCATCTTCGCCTCGGCGTGGAAGCGCTCGGTGTAGTGCGGGTCGGCGGCCATCGGGGCCGAGAGGACCTTCAGGGCGACGGGGCGCTGGAGCGAGACCTGCGTGGCGAGAAAGACGGTCGCCTGCCCCCCCTGACCGATCGGCCGCTCGAGCCGGTAGGGACCGAGCTGCTGCGGCGGCGCGTTCCCGGCGGCGGGGGGGACCGTGCCGTGAATCGGGGCGGTCGCGGCCTGGGAGCGGGTGAGCCGGCGCGAGCCTTCCGCGCTGCCCGCGAGCGTCGGTGAGTGGTGACTGTCCATCGGCCAGAGACTCCACCGCGACGCGGCGTCAGCGCCGGCCGGGGCACTCTCCGTTATAGACGCTGGAGGGGGAGGGGACCATCCGGTCCCGGTTCAGCCGAGGCCGAGGCGTCGCGGATCGACGTGGAACGCGGCCTGGATCCAGCGGACCTTGAGGCGGTCGGGGGTCTCGCGGAGCTCGCGCTCGGGGATCCCGCGCGGAGCCTCGACGGCGAGGACGTCGAAGCGGACGTCGCGCCCCTGCAGCTGGCGGCTCCGTTTGAGGAAGGCGCTGGCGCAGCGGGCGAGCCGGTCCTGCTTGGCCCGGTCGACGGCGTCCTCGCCGCGCCCGGCCCACCCGCCCTTTCGGCGGGTCTTCACCTCGGCGAAGACGACGATGGCGCTCGCGCCGGCGCCCTCCATCGCGACGAGGTCGATCTCGCCGCAGGGCGTCTCGACGTTGCGCGCGAGGACGCGAAGGCCATTCTTCTCGAGCTCACGAGCGGCGACCCGCTCGCCGAGCCGGCCGAGGCTGGGCTCGACCGGCTCCTCCGGCTGTTTCTTGCGTCGCCGAAAGACCGAGGTTATGGCCTTTCGGATCACGCGGTGGTCGGGGTCGCGGCCTTCGTCGTCGCGGCCGCGGCGGCCTTCGCCGGTCCGCGACGCTTGCGGGGGCGGCCCGCCGGCTTCGTCGACTGGTCACGCCGCTCCTTGACCTTGGTCGCCTTGCCGACGCGGTCCCGGAGGTAGTAGAGCTTGGCGCGGCGCACCTTGCCCTGGCGCTTGACCTCGACCTTCTCGACGAAGGGCGAGTGGAACGGGAAGACGCGCTCGACGCCCTCGCCGGCGACGATGCGCCGCACGGTGAACGTCTGGCGGATCCCGCCGTGCTTCTTGCCGATCACCGTGCCGGTGAAGACCTGCACGCGCTCGCGCTCCCCCTCCTTGATGCGCACGTGGACATCGACGGTGTCGCCCACGCGGAACTCGGGGAGGGACTCCTTCATGTGGCGCTGCTCGACGCCGGCCATGATCTTGTCGATGTTCACGTCCCTTGCTCCTGCTTGCTTGCTCTGCTAGCTGCTAGTGTCTCTAACTCTTCGAGTCCGCTTCGGCACCGTCCGCCGGGTCGCCTCGCCGCTCCCGCGTTCGAAGACGCGCCTGCTCGGCGCGCCACGCGGCCACACGACGGTGGTCGCCGGAGAGCAGCACCTCGGGAACCTCGAGTCCTCGAAACTCCCTCGGGCGGGTGTAGTTGGGATAGTCTAGGAGATCGTCTCCCGTGAACGACTCTTCCTCGGCCGACCGTGGGTCGCCGAGCACACCCGGAATCAGGCGCACGACTCCGTCGATCAAGACGGGCGCCGCCACCTCCCCCCCACTGACGACGTAGTCACCGATCGAAAGCTCGAGCGGGTCGAGCGTCTCGATGATCCGCTCGTCGAAGCCTTCGTAGTGACCACAAACGACCACCAGCCACCGCTCTCGAGCGAGCTCACCGAGCAGAGGCTGGTCGAGACGTCGTCCCTGAGGGCTCAGAAGGATAATGCAGGGCGTCGGTTCCATCAAGGGGGTCGGGGATTTCACCTCGGGCGAGTTCGGGGCGGCCGGCATCCCGGCCGCCGCTTCGTCCTCGAACCGCCCGGCCGCCACCGTCGCCTCGACCGCGGAGACGACCGGCCCGGGCTTGAGCACCATCCCCGGACCTCCCCCGAACGGCCGGTCGTCGACGGTCCGATGCTTGTCTCGGGTATGGTCACGAATGTCCCGAAAGCGGACATCGAGGAGGCCCTTCTCCCGGGCGATGCGGATCAGCGCCGTCTCCGCGAATCCGCGGAAGAGCTCCGGAAACAGGGTCAGGACGTCGATGCGCATGAGCGCCGAGCCTCCGCGCGCAATTTCGGCACGCAATTTCCTATGATGAGCGTCATCAACGTAACCCTCGAAGCGACGCGAGTCGCCGTCTCAGCGAGACCACGCAAGACACGTCCATGACACAGCCTGAGACGCCCGGAGACGTGACCCAGCCGGCGAGCCGCGATCCGAGCGACGGATCGCCGCCGCCGCCGCCAGCACCCACCCGGGGCGGGCTCCCCGACCGGATCAACGCGCCGGTCGACTTCGCCGACGGACGCTACAAGCTCCTCGCCGAGATCGGCCGCGGCGCGATGGGCCGAGTCTACCGGGCGTGGGACACGATGCTCCAGCGGATCGTCGCGATCAAGATCACCGACGCCGCGGGCTGGGACCGGACCGAGGAGCTCCGTCGCTTCCGCCGCGAAGCGCGCGCGGCGGCGCGCCTGCGCCACCGCGGGATCGTCTCCGTGCACGACGTCGTCGGCACCGAGGGCGCCACCTGCATCGTCATGGACTACATCAAGGGGACGACGCTCGGGCAGCTCCTGAACCGAGAAGAGCGCCCGAAGATGAGCGAGCTGCTCAACCTCTTCTTCGAGATCGCGATCGCAATGGACCACGCCCACGGGAACGGGATCGTCCACCGCGACCTCAAGCCCGACAACATCATCATCGACGACACGGGGCAGCCCCTCGTCGCCGACTTCGGCCTCGCCCGCACCTCCGCGAAGCCCTCGGACCTGAGCGGGCTGGGCGAGGCGCTCGGCACGCCGTTCTACATGTCGCCCGAGCAAGCCGACGGGCAGACCGACGAGATCGGCCCTCCGAGCGATGTCTGGTCGCTCGGCGCCGTCCTCTACGAGACCTTCTGCGGGCGCCTCCCCTTCCCCGGCGATTCGATGCTCGAGATCCTCTCGAAGATCATCGAGGACGAGCCCGAGCGCCCCCGCGACGTGAACCCGCAGATCAGCGAGGAGCTCGACGCGCTGATCGTCGCGTGCATGAACCGGGACCGCGAGGCGAGACCGACCATGCGCGACGTCGCCGGCGCGCTTCGGAGCCTCCTCCAGCCGCAGAGCCGGCGCGCCCGGAGGATCCCCCTGGGCGCCCTGGTCGTCCTCGCCGCGATCATCCCGGCGATCCTGACCGGGCTCGTCCTCGCGAAGGCCCTGGGAGGACGGACGAGCAGCCGCGCCGTCGTCACGGTCGCGCTGACCCACTCTCCGCCGACCGAGCCCGTCTCGACGCCGCGGGTTCGAATCGCCGGCTCGGTGAGCGACCTCACCCTCCCTGCGATATACCTCGACGCGATCCGGGTCCCCGTGCACGCAGGCGCCTTCGACACCGTCGTCCAGCTGGCGGACGGTCATCACGAGCTCCAGTTCGCCCTCACCCCCGGGGGAGCCGCCCTCACCGAACCGGTCGTCGTGACCGTGGACATCCGCCCGCCCGCCGTCGAGGCCGCCGCGCTCCGCGCCGACGACGGGTCGGTCTCGGTCGAGGGTCGGATCGCCGACGCGCACCCGCCCGCGTCGGTCCGGATCGACGGGCGCGAGGCGCCGGTCGACGCGGACGGCGCCTTCTCCGCTCGCCTCGAGGCGGCCTCGTCCGGCGCGGCGGTCATCGTCGAGGCGACGGATACGGCCGGCAACCGGGTCCGCCTCGAGATCGTGATCGAAGGCTGATCGGCGTACACGCACGCGGGCCGGCCGGAGCTTCCGACCGGCCCTCGGGCCGTCCTGCGAAACGACGGACGAGAGAGGAGGCCTAGCGGCCGGCCTTCTTCGCCTCGCGCTGCTCCTTCTTGGAGAGCTTGCGGGGAGAGGCGGCCTCGGCACGCGCCTTCTGGGCGGTGATGAGGCTGCGCTTCTCTTCGCGCGCGAGCTGACGAGCCTTCTCCTCCTCGGGCGTCCGCTTGACCGCCTCGGCGACCTTCTTGGTCGGCGCGACGTTCTGGCGGTCGAGGAGGCTCCGGACGGTCGGGCTCGGCTGGGCGCCGACGCTCAGCCAGTAGGCGACGCGGTCGGCCTTGACCTGGACCTGCGCGGCCTCGTCCTTCGCCAGAGGATCGTAGAACCCGAGGCTCTCGATGCTCCGGCCATCCCGGCGCGTGCGGCCGTCGAAGACGTCGATACGGTAGAAGGGGCGGTTACGCCGACCCAGGCGCTTGCAGCGAATGCGAACCATCGGTGCGAGTCACTCCATGAGTTCAATTCAACGAAGGGACGTTATTTAGCAAAACGAGGGGGCGGCATCAACAGTAGATTCGGCCGCCATCCGACGCGGAGCGACGCGCGGACGCGCCGACGCCCCGATCATCACCGGAACTTCTTCTTGGGTTTCTTCCCGAACTTGCCGCCCTTGCCGAGGCCGCCGAGGCCGCCGGGCAGCCCGCCCGGCAGTCCGCCGGGGAGGCCGCCGGGCAACCCGCCGCCGAGGCCGCCGAGGCCACCGAGCCCGCCCGGCCCGCCGCGGCCGAGCTTGCGGCCGCGCGTCATGCCGGACATGAGGGAGCCTATGTCGCCGGTGCGGGCCATCATCTTGACGGCCTTCTTCATCTGCTTGAACTGCTTGATGAGCTGGTTGATCTCCTGGACGCTCGTGCCGCTGCCGCGCGCGATCCGCTTGCGCCGGTTCCCGTTGAGGATGTCGGGCGTGCGCCGCTCCTCCTTGGTCATCGAGAGGATGATCGCCTCGATGTACTTGAGCTCGTCGCCTTCGATCGGCGCCTGCTTCAGCATCTGACCCATCCCCGGGATCATCCCGAGGAGGCTCTTGAACGAGCCCATCTTCTTCAGGGTGCGGAGCTGGTCGAGGAAGTCGTTGAAGTTCCAGCGCCCCTCCATCAGGCGCGTGGCGCTCTTCTCGGCCGTGTCCTGGTCGATCGTCTCCTGCGCCTTCTCGACCAGGCTGACGATGTCGCCCATGCCGAGGATACGCCCGGCCATCCGGTCGGGATGGAACTCCTCGAGCTTGTCGAGCTTCTCGCCGACGCCGAGGAACTTCACCGGCTTGCCGGTGACCGCCTTGATCGAGAGGGCGGCGCCGCCGCGCGCGTCGCCGTCGGTCTTGGTCAGGATGACGCCGTCGACGTCGAGGCGGGAGTCGAACTCCTTAGCGCTGTTGACGGCGTCCTGGCCGGTCATCGCGTCGCAGACGAGGAGCACGTTCTGCGGCTTGCACTGCTTCTTGATCGACTTGAGCTCGTTCATGAGCTCGTCGTCGATGTGGAGGCGCCCGGCCGTGTCGAGGATCACGTAGTCGCGGTCGGTCTTGTCCGCCTGCTTGATCCCGTTGGCGCAGATCTTGGGGGGCTTGCCGCGGAACCAGCCCGGGTCCTCGTGGTAGACGGGGACGTCGAGCTGCTTGCCGAGCGTCTTGAGCTGCTCGATCGCGGCCGGCCGCTGAACGTCGGCGGCGACGAGCAGCGGCTTCTTGCCCTTGTTGATCAGGTACTTCGCCAGCTTGCCGCAGGTCGTCGTCTTCCCGGCGCCCTGGAGGCCGACCATCATGATGATGGTCGGACCCTTGCTGTTGATGTTGAAGCGGTGGTCGACCGGCCCGAGCAGCTTCTCGAGCTCGTCGTGGACGATCTTGACGACCTGATGGCTCGCGTCGACCGCGCCGAGGCGCGCCTCGCCGATCGAGCGCGCCTTGACCGCCTCGCAGAACGCCTTGACGACCGTCAGGTTGACGTCGGCCTCGAGGAGCGCGCGGCGGACGTCGCGGAGGCCGTCGTCGACGTCGCCTTCGCTGAGCTTGCCCCGACGCGTGAGCTTGGAGAGCGCGCCGGTCAGGCTCTCGGTGATGGACTCGAACATGGGGGGAGATGATCGGACGCGGCGAGGGTCTGTGGGCGGTGGATGGCGAGCTCCGCCGCGCCCCGGAGGAGGCTCGAGCTCACCGCGCCCATCATCGTAACCCGTTCGCTATAACAAGAATCGCGCGCTCATGGAAGGGTGCAGGCGCCGCCTCGCGCGCGCCGAGCGGCTACTCATCGGGCATCGCGAAGCGCAGAATCGGACCTCGCCCCGTCCCGGCGACGAGCTCGCGATCGCCCTCGACGAGGGCGAGCGACAGGACCGGGACGCCGATCACGGCGCCCACATCGAGGCTCGCGAGCTCCCCGCCGGTCGCCGTGTTCCAGACCCGGATCGCCCCGTCGCGGCCGGCCGTCACGACGCGACGCTCGTCCGCCGTCAGGGCGAGCGCCTCGATGTAGCCTCGATGCGCGTCCGCGTTCGGAGGGATCGCGCGCGCGAACACCGGCGGACCTCGGCCGTCGGCGGAGAGGGCGAGCACGCCGAGCTGCCCTTCGCGGGTCGCGCTGAAGACCCGGCGGCGGTCGGCCGAGAGCGCGAAGATCGAGACGCCGTCCGCGGTCACGCCCATCGCGTCGCCGTGCGCGCGCTGACCGACGACGTCGACGATCTGGAGGAGGCCGCCGAACGTGCCCGCGAGCGCGAGCGCGCCGTCGGCGGAGTAGCCACGGAGATGGGTGATCGAGAACTCGCCCATCCCCTCGCCGACGGGGCGCGGGGCGCCCGCCGTCGTCATCCGGACGCTCGAGCGGAGCGATCGGTCGGCGATCGAGAAGAGGAAGAGCTCGCCCGAGAACGAGCCCGCGACGAGGCTTCCCTGGTCGGGCGAGACCGCGAGCGCGCCGACCGATGTCGGGGCGCGGTTCGCCGTCGCGAGCGTCGCGAACGGCGAGACCCGCCCCGTGTCGAGGTCGACCTCCTCGATGGCGCCGCTCAGCCCGCCGACGAACGCGCGGCGGCCGTCGTCGGTGACCGCGAGGCGCCCCGCGTCCGGGCTCGCCCGGCCGACGAGGCGGGACGGTCGCTCGCCGCCGAGATCCCACGAGCGCACCTCGCCGGCGTGATCGAGCGAGATGACCTCGCGTGACCCGGCCCGCGCGAGGATCGCGTTGACCGATGCGCGGTGCCCCGGCACGGGCGGCCGAAGCGGCTGGCCGAGCTCGACGTCCCATCGGAGGAGATTGGCGTCGAACGAACCCGACGCCGCGCGCGTCCCGTCGGGCGAGATCGCGACGTCGACGATGCGATCGGTGTGACCGACGAGCCGGTGGGGGCGCGCCTGGCGTTCGACGTCCCAGACCCATCCATCCCGACTGTCGAAGGCCGCGGTGAGGGCGCGGCGGCCGTCGGGCGAGAGGGCGACGGCCTGCACGGGGACGCCCTCGTCCCGGCCGAGGCGCGCGACGACGCGGCCGTCGGCGACGGCGACGACCGTCGCCTCGGTCCGGCCGCCGATGATCGCGAGGCGCCCCTCGTCGCCGAGGTCGATCCGCGGCGCGCTCAGGGCGCACGCGGCGAACGGAGCCATCGCGCGGGTCTCGAGGTTCCATCGACGGACGAAGCCGTCGCCGTACGCCGCGAGCACCTCGCCCGAGGGGAGGAGGCGGAGCGCGGTGACGGCCCGGCCGCCCTCGACCTCGAGGCGAAAGCTCGCCTCGGTCGCGTCGGGCTCCCAGACCTCGATCACGCCGGTGCGCCCGCCGCCGAGGATCCGCCCGTCGCGAGTGACCGCGAGCGAGCCGATCGCGTCGTGCGCGCTCGCATCGACGAGCGGGGCGCCGGTCGCGCCGTCCCACGTCCGGACGCGCGCGTCGCTCGAGGCGGTGACGAGTCGGCGTCCGTCCGCGCTCCAGGCGACCGCCCAGGCGAAGATGTCGCGACCGTGGGGGAGGACGAGGAGCCTCTCCTCGGTGTCGGCGTCCCAGACGATC
The DNA here is from genome assembly GCA_029260755.1 of Planctomycetota bacterium. Classification (GTDB taxonomy): domain Bacteria; phylum Planctomycetota; class J058; order J058; family JAJDCQ01; genus JAJDCQ01. The sequence continues at coordinate 127,700 of JAJDCQ010000105.1, forward strand.
ACGTTCGAGTCGGTGCTCGCGCTCGCGACCCGGCTCCCGTCGGGCGAGAACGCGACGTCGCTCAACGCGGTCCCGTGGCGCGCGACGGGCCATCCCCAGACCTCGAGGAGGCGGAGCGCGGGGTCGCCGTCGAGGAGCCGCCGGTAGTCGGCCGGCATCCGCGGCGCGCTCGGCGCCGGCGGCGCCGCTCCGTCCTCGGGGCGCGGCGGGACGGCGTCGTCCGAGGTCGCTCCCGCGGTTCCGGCGCCCACCGACGCGGAGCCCGACGCGATCGATCCGGTCGGACGGCGCGCGCCGTCGTCGGCGCGCGCGCCGCCCCGACCCGCCACCAGCACCCCCACCAACCCCCCCCCAACCAGGCCGCCCGCCAGGACCCGACCCCCCCCGC
>JAJDCQ010000106.1 GCA_029260755.1 Planctomycetota bacterium
GGCGTCGATCGTGCTCGGGGCGGGCGGCACCTCGGAGACGATCCTCGCGTAGATCTCGAGGGGGTTGGCGCTGCTGGCGAGGAAGGGGAGCTTCCCGGTCAGGCACTCGTAGAGGATCATCCCCAGGCCGTAGACGTCGGCCCGGGCGTCGACGTGGTGGGCGTCCTGGATCTGCTCGGGGCTCATGTAGGCGGGGGTTCCGACCGCCTGCCCGGTCGCCGTCAGCGACGCGGCTCCCTTGCGGCGCACCTCGGCTTCCACCAGCGCGATGCCGAAGTCGGTGACGTGCGGCCTTCCCTCGCGGTCGATGAGGATGTTGTCGGGCTTGAGGTCGCGGTGGATGATCCCGTGGCTGTGGGCGTGGTCGACGGCCATCGCCACCGCGCGCATCGTCGCGGCGGCGAGCCTCGGGTCGGGCAGCGGGATGGGGGTGGGCGGCGCTCCCTCGGGCCCGGGGCCCTTCTTCTGGAGCAGCCCTCGGAGGCTGCTTCCCTCGATGAACGGCATGGCGAAGTAGGGCCGACCTTCGTCCTCGCCCGCGTCGAGGATGCCGACGATGGCGGGGTGCTGGAGCTTCGCGGCCGCCTCGGCCTCTCGCTGGAACCGGGCGAGGATCGTCTGGCCGGCGTCGAGGTGCGGCAGGATCGTCTTCACCGCGACGATGCGGTGGAGCTTCGCGTCCCAGGCCTTGTGGACGACGCCCATCCCGCCCGCCCCGAGCTGGTCGAGGAGGACGTAGCGCCCGATGCGCCGGTCGGGGTCGTCCGCGGCCTCCTGGATCGCCAGGGGCGCGGTCTCGAGGGCGGCGTCGGTCGAGCCGAGCTCGTCGAAGTCGTCGAGGATCCCCGCATCGCGCATGGCGTCGGTGAGTCCGGCGACGCCGAGCCCTCCGAGCTCCCAGCGGAGCCTCGGTGGCGGGGCGTTCGGGGTCTCGTGGTCTCCGGGCGTCGGGGACGCGGCGGTCGGCGCCTCGGGGTCGATCGGGTCGCGCGGATCGGGATGCATCAGTCCCCTTGCCCTCCGTCGCGCCGCTCGAGCTTCTCGAGGAGCTTCCGGATCTGGTCGGAGATCTTCCCCTCCGGTCGCATCCGGAGGTACTTCTTGAAGTCGCGCATCGCGCCCCGCCGGTCGCCCGTTGCGGCTCGGACCTGGCCGCGGTTCGCATAGATGTCGCTGTCCTTCGGGGTCAGGTCGGCCGCCCGGTCGAGGTCGATCAGCGCATCCTCGTAGCTCCTCCGGCTCGCCCGGATCATGCCCCGGAGCATGTGGGACCGGCCGATCCGGCGCTCCACGCCCACCCGCCGCGTCCTCTCGTCGAGCACGACCTGCCCCGATCGCAGCCTCTGATCGATCCCCGTGACCGTCGATGTCTCCCTCCCTCGCGCCTCGGGGTCCGCGATCACCGCGTCGAGGTCGGCGAGCGCCTCGTCGAACTGCCGCAGCTCGAAGTGAGCCTGGCCGCGCAGGAACAGGGTCGTCGCGTAGCGACCTCGGAGCTCGATCGCCCGCGTCGCCGGCTCGATCACCTCGGCGTCCCGTCCGAGGCGGAAGAGGGCGAGCGCCCGGTCGTGGTAGATCTCAGCCGGAGCGCGTCCCTTCGCGATGACGTGGTCGGCGTCATCCAGCGCCTCCTCGAACTTCCGGAGCACGATGCGGGTCGACGCCCGGTTCGAACGGAGCGCCGGGCTGTCGGGGAAGAGTGCGATCCCCCGGTCGAACGCCTGCTCCGCCTCGTCGAGCCGGTCGAGACTCTTCAGGAGCAGCCCCTTGGTGTTGTGGGAGTCGAGGCTGTCCGGCCGGAGCTTCAGCCCGCGCTCGACGTCCTCGAGCGCCTCGTCGGCGCGCCCGAGCCTGTGCCGGACGCTCGCGCGGGCGCCGAGGGCGTCGGGGAAGCTGGCGTTGAGCTCGAGCGCCTGGGTATAGAGCCGGTTCGCATCCTCGAGCTCGTCACGGTCCTCGGCGATCGTTCCCTTCGCGTAGAGCCCGAGCCAGCTCGACGGGTCGAGGGCGGCCCCTCGGTCGAAGTCGGCCCGGGCGGCCTCGCGGTCGCCGGTCGTTCGCAGCCGGAGGTTGCCTCGCTCGATGTAGGCGCTGGCGAGCTCGGGCTCGAGCCGGATCGCCTCGTCGAGGTCCTCGAGCGCCGCGGCGGCGTGCTCCTCACGCGCCTCGCGGTCTCCGGCGAAGGCGGCGGTGACGGAGAGTCGGCGGAGCAGCACGCCGCGGCGCACCCGGGCCAGGGCGTGGGTCGGGTCGGTCTCGAGCACCTGGTCGAGGAGCGCCTTCTCGACCTCGGCGCTCGCGAACGCGGGGATGGCGTCGAGCAGCTCCTGCGCGCGGCGCCGCGTGTCGAGCCGCTCGTCGTCCTCGGCGACGCGCGCGCGGAGGCCCTCGGCGAGCGTCGCGAGCTCGTCGTCGTCGTCGTCGGTCGGGTTCGTGAGCCCGGCCGCGTCGAGGATGGCGAGCGCCTCGCGGGGCGACTCGACGGCGAGCTTGCGGGCCTCGGTGAGGGCGTCGGCCCGCTTCGTCCGCTCCGCCAGCCAGGCGGCGACGGGGAACGCGGCGGCGGCGGCTCCGACGATGAGCGCTCCGACGATCGCCTTCACCCGGTGCCGGCGCAGCGCCCGCCACCCTCGCGCGAGCGGGGAGAGCGGCCGCGCGAGGATCGGGTCGCCAGCGAGCCATCGGGCGAGGTCGGCGGAGAGCTCGCTCGCCGTCGCGTAGCGGGCCCGCGGGTCCTTCTCGAGGCACTTGAGGCAGATCGTCTCGAGGTCGGGCGGGACGTCCGGCGCGTGCTTGCTCGGCGGGTCGGGCGGCAGCGATGCGATCTTGGCGAAGAGCTCCATCGGGTTGTTGCCGGTCGCGTTGAACGGGAGCCTCCCGGTGAGGCACTCGTAGAGGATCATCCCGAGCCCGTAGACGTCCGACCTCCCGTCGACGTGGTGACTGTCCTCGATCTGCTCGGGGCTCATGTAGGCCGGCGTCCCGACCGCCTGCCCGGCGGCGGTCAGGGATGCCGCTCCTTCTCGCCGGGCCTCGGCGGCGATCAGGGCGATGCCGAAGTCGGTGACGTGGGGCCTCCCCTCGCGATCGATGAGGATGTTGTCGGGCTTGAGGTCGCGGTGGACGATCCCGCTGCAGTGGGCGTGGTCGACCGCCTGGGCGACGGCGCGGAGCGTCCCGGCGGCGAGCTTCGGATCGGGCAGCGGCGCGGACCGATGCCCCGCGTCGGCCTCGCCCGTCTCCGCGCCGCCCGCGGGCGCGAGCAGGAGGTGGCGGAGGCTCGTCCCGTCGACGAACGGCATCACGTAGAAGTGGCGGTCGCCCTCGTGCCCGAAGTCGAGGACGCCGACGATCGAGGGGTGCTGGAGCCTCGCCGCCGCCTCCGCCTCGCGCTCGAACCGGCTCAGGATCGTCTTCTTCGCGCACAGGTGCGGGAGAATCGTCTTGATCGCCACGGTGCGGTGCAGCCGCGCGTCCCACGCCCGGTAGACGACGCCCATGCCGCCGGCGCCGAGCTCCTGGACGAGGATGTAGCGGCCGAGCCGGCGCCGGGGATCGACCGCGGCGATGCGGACCTCCTCGGGCGCGTCGCCCAGATCGTCGAGGTCGGTCGGGGGCGCGCCAGAGGCGGTCTCGTCGGGGCGCTCGACGAGCGGCGTCTCGTCGAGCTCCGCGCCGCCGAGCTCCCACCTCAGGCTCGCGGGCAGCGACGGCTCCGTCGCGTGATCGACTCCACCGTGAGGCGGCGACCGGGGCGAGCTCGCCTCCGGGGCGTCTTGCGGCGTCGAGAGGCGCGTCCGGTGTGGGGCCTTCGCGAGCGGGCCGCCCATGAGGCGGGTCTCGGCCGTCGGCGAGGACGACGATGGCTTCGGCGTCGCCGGTGTGGTCTTCGGGGCGTGCCCGATCGGGTCGGTCGCGTGGCTCATGCGCTCGAGGTCGGTCTCGGCGCGTCCGAGCACGTCGGCGGTGATGAGCCCGCGTGCCAGGAGCAGCTCGCGAAGCGCCGGGGATGTCGCCCGCCCCCGACGCGCGCCGTCCTCGGCGAGGCGGAGGCAGAGGGCGACCTCGCCCTCGGGGACGAGCCCGCGCTGGACGAGGAGCCGGGCGAGCGCCTCGTCGTGCGCGAACGGCTCGGCGGGCGTTCTTCCGCGCATCGGCGAGGTCCCCGGACCGGATGATCCCAGTCCATCCAACGTCCGGTCGGCCCGCGGCTCAAGCGAGCCTAACGAATGCCAGCGATCGATCTACCCTCTCGGGGGAACCGATCGGGCGCGCGGGTGGTCCAACGAGGGCAATGGTGCCACTCTGACATCATCATCGCCGCCCCCGGAGCCGACCATGACCACCCCCCTCGCCCGCCGCGACGTCCTCAAGATCCTCGCCGGGGTCCCCCTCGTCCTCGGCCTCCCCGCCGGTCTCGGGCGGGTCCTCGCCGGCGATGAGAAGGGCGATGACGCCGCCCCGGGCGGCGACCCGAAGAAGACGCCGAAGACGAAGACCGGCTCCGGCGCGATCGCGGATGCCATCGCCGCGGCCCGGAAGGCCGGTCAGGGCGTCCTCGTCCTCGCCGCCGCCACCGACGAGAACCCCTACGACGCGGCGACGTACGCCCGGCGCCAGCGCCTCGCGCGCCACGTCGCCGAGATGCTCGAGAGCGAGAACGCCGAGGTCCGCCTCCTGATCGCGCAGCTCACGATCGTCATCGCGACCGACGCCGAGGTCGCCGCCCTCGAGCGCGGCCCGCAACGCGGCAAGGGCGTCACCCGTCCCGACGGCACCTGGCTGATCGCGCCCGGCGCCGAGGGCCCGGCCGAGCACGTCCCGATCGCCCTCGACGCGGGCGACGAGGAGGCCGCGCGCCTCGTGCCGTGGCTCCACGTGCGGCTCCACGGCGCCGAGGGCCTGCGCGTCCTCCGGGGCCGGGCGGACGGCGAGATGGCTGCGATGCGCGCCGCCGACCGGGCCGTCGCCGAGGCGCGCCTGGCCGCGCTCGGGGACGACGCCTTCGAGACCCGCGAGGCCGCGACCGCCTGGCTGCGGGAGCGCCGCGGCGCGCTCCTCGCCACCCTCGCCCTCCGGGCGCTCGAGCACCGCGACGCCGAGGTTCGCATCCGGAGCGCGCGCCTGGTGTCCGGCGAGGCCCGCGCCCAGCCGGTCGGCGCCCGCTGGGCCACCTTCCACGGGGGCTGCGCTCAGACCGAGCCCTACGAGGAGGACGTCATGAACGTCATGGTCGACTGCGGCATGGCGTTGACCGAGGGGCCGGCGCGCGAGTATCTCGACATCGTCGCCGGAGCGCGCTGACCCGGATAGAATCCGTGACCGTCGCGCCGCGCGCGACTCTGAGCTCTGGGGGTTCGGGGCGAAACGCCGACCGAGGGTCATGTCCGAGTCGCCGCCTGCTGCCTCCGCGCCGAAGCCGAGCTCGTCCTCGCCCGACTCCCTCGAGGACTCGGGCGAGGAGCTCCGCGAGCTGCCGCTCCTCGACGAGGGCCCCGAGCTCGAGCTCCTTCCGCCGGCGACCACCAGCACCGTCGCCGACCCCTCCGTGCGCTGGGCCGAGAGCGAGCGCCAGCTCCGCGAGGCGCCGCCGCCCGATCCCGACGCCGATCACGACGACCTCTTCGAGCACGACGACTACGTCGAGGTCCAGCACCGGCTGACCCACGAGCTGTTCGCCTCGGTGGTCGCCGCGGTCGCCGCGGCGCTCGTCGTCGACGTCGTCTTCCTCGTCCTCGCGAGCCCGGTCGGCTCGCTCCAGGGCGCCCGTGGCTTCCTGATCATCGTGGCCGGCCACGTCACCGCGAACGGCGCCCTCGGGGCGGCCCACGCGATCTCCCGGACCGCCACCGGCAGCAACCGCCTCGTGATCAAGGCGGTCGCCTGGTTCCTCGCGCTGCTCGGTCCGGTCCTCGGCGTCGCCGTCGGCGTCCTGATCGAGATCCTCACGACCGGCGCCGGCGGCAGCCTCCTCGCCAACCAGACCGAGGTCTTCCGCACGATGGTGAAGAGCGGCTGCATCATCGTGCCGATCGCCTTCGTCGGCATGGCCCGGATGATTCCCTGGACCTGGACGGCGAGCCAGATCGAGTGGCAAGGGGTGCGCCCGCTCTGGCACTTCATCGCGGCCGCGATCGGCTCCGGTCTGCTCCTCGCGCCGTGCCTCTTCGTGCCGCCGTTCCTGATCGCCGAGCCGGTCGCCTTCGGCGCGGTCCGGACGGTGATCGTCGAGTGGATCGAGGGGAAGGCCGAGCACCGCGAGCGCCGGAGCTGAGATGAACGCCCCCGTCGACGAGGACTTCCACGTCCACATCTACTTCGACGCCGCGACCCGAGACAGCGTCCTCGCGATCCGGCGCCATCTGGAGCAGACGCCCGCCTTCACCGTCGAGCTCCAGCCCGTCCGCGAGCGCCCGATGGGCCCGCACCCGCTCCCGTTCTTCAACGCCCACGTCGCCCGCGCCGACCTCGGCGCGTTCGTCTGGTGGCTCATGGCGAACCACGGCCCCCACCCGGTGCTCGTCCATCCGAACACCGGCGACGACCTCGCCGACCACACCCGCCACGCCGTCTGGCTCGGCGGACCGCTCGACCTGAACCTCGCGAGCCTCTAGGTCATACCGATTAAGTATATACCGATTAAATATAGAACTTGAAGGCATCTTGGCGCCTCGGTATGATTTCCGTTTAGGGAATCATATGGGTCTGGAGGCCGTCGAGATGAAGCAGCTCACCGTACGCAACGTGCCCCACGATCTCGAGGCTGCCCTCGATGCTGAGAGACGCCGCCGCGGCGCGTCGCTCAATCGTACGGTCGTCGAGCTACTTCGTCAGGCGCTCGGGCTCGCCGAGGGCGTCGAGCCGAGGGAGAACGGGCTCCGCAGGTTTGCCGGCACCTGGACCGAAGAGGAGTATCGCGAGTTCGAGAAGGCGATCGCTCCGTTCGAGGCGATCGACGAGGAGCTGTGGCGCTGACGTGCGGATCTGCGTCGACACCTCCGCCTATAGCAACCTCAAACGAGCCGTGCCGTCGGCGGTCGAAGCGATCGCCCGCGCGAGGTCGGTCGCGGTGCCGGCGATCGTTCTCGGAGAGCTTCGCGCGGGCTTCGGGATCGGAACGCAGGCGTCCAAGAACGAACGGGAGCTCCGGTCGTTCCTCTCTGATCCAGTCGTCTCGGTGCAGGACGTCGACGACGATGCTGCCGCCGCGTACGCCGACGTCTACGGCGATCTTCGCCGAGCGGGAACACCCATTCCGACGAACGATCTCTGGATCGCCGCGCTCGCGGCCCGCGACGGGCTCACCGTCGTGACGTTCGATCGGCACTTCGACCTCGTCCGTCGCGTCGGCGTCCTCGTCTTGACGCCGTGATGGGCGTCGTCGGCGCTGCCACCTGCCCGCCGTCCCGCGTTGACCTCGCCCCAGCCGTGGCTTAAGGTCGACGCCCCCATGGGCACCCCCTCGCTTCTCGACCGCTCCCTGCTCATCAACACCGGCAAGGGAGGCGTCGGGAAGACCACGATCACCGCCGCCCTCGCCCTCGTCGCCGCCTCGCGTGGCAAGCGCGTCCTCGTCTGCGAGCTCAACACCAAGGAGCGGATCTCGACGCTCCTGGGCGCCCGGGAGGTGGGGGCGGAGGTCGGCCCGATCGCCGAGCGGATCGATGGGATCGTGGTGCGTCCGGCCGAGGCGATGCGCGAGTACGCGCTGATGAAGCTGAAGTTCCGGGCGATCTACCACGCCGTGTTCGAGAACCGGATCGTCAGCCGCTTCCTCCGCTTCGTCCCGAGCCTGCCCGAGCTCGTCATGCTCGGGAAGATCCTCTTCTGCGTCCGCGAGGCGCGGTGGGACCTGGTCATCGTCGACGCCCCGGCGACCGGGCACGCGTTGACCTTCTTGAGGATCCCGCAGGCGATCATCGACACCGTCCCGCCGGGGAACATGCGGAGCGATGCCGAGTGGATGCGCGACATCCTCGTCGATCCGGCGCGCACCGCGGTCGACATCGTCTCGCTCCCCGAGGAGATGCCGGTCAACGAGTCGCTCATGCTCGCGCAGCAGATGCGCGATGTGCTGGAGATGAGCATCGGCCACGTCTTCCTCAACGCCACCCGCCCGCCGGTCTTCGACGCGGAGGACCGCCGCGTCCTCGACGCCGCTCAGGGCTCGGACGGCGTCGATCCCCGCCTCGCGCCGGCTCTCGAGGCGGCGCGGGCCCACACGATCCGGGCCGACCTCTCGATCCGTTACCACGACCGCCTCGAGCAGGAGCTCGGCCGACCGATCGTCGACCTCCCCCTGCTCTTCCCGAAGACGAAGTTCGGCCGGGCGGACGTCGAGCGCATCGCCGCGACGATGGACGCGGCGGTCGCGTAGGCGGCGGGGTGGTCGGGCTCGACGAGGCCATCCGCACCCGCCGCGTGATCGTGTGCGTCGGCTCGGGCGGCGTCGGCAAGACGACCGTCGCCGCGAGCGTCGCGCTGAAGGCGGCGCTCCTCGGCCGCCGCGCCGTCGTCTGCACGATCGACCCGGCCAAGCGCCTCGCGAACGCGCTCGGCCTCGAGGAGCTCGGCAACGTCGAGGCGCGCGTCGACGACGACCGCCTCCGGGCGGCCGGTCTCGAGCCGACGGGCAATGGCGAGCTGTGGGCGATGATGCTCGACCTCAAGCGGAGCTGGGACGAGTTCGTGCAGCGTCACCTCCCGCCCGAGAAGCACGAGACGATCCTCAACAACCGCTTCTACCAGACGCTGTCGTCCGCCCTCGCCGGCAGCCAGGAGTACATCGCCCTCGAGAAGCTCTACGATCTCTACGACAGCGGCACCTACGACCTGGTGGTGCTCGACACGCCCCCGACCGCGCAGGCGCTCGACTTCCTCGAGGCGCCGAACCGCGTCCTCGACTTCCTCGACAACGATGCCGTCCGCACCTTCCTCGGTCCGGCGGTCGCCGCCGGCAAGGTCGGCCTCAGCCTGTTTCGCCTCGGCAGCAGCTACGTCACCAAGACGATCTCGAAGCTGATCGGCGTCGAGACGGTGCAGGAGCTCGCGTCGTTCCTGATGGAGATGCAGGGGATGCTCGGGGTGAGCCGCGACCGCGCGGCGAAGGTGAAGACGCTGCTCGGAAGCGACGAGGCGGCCTTCATCCTGGTGAGCAGCCCGAACGCCCTCACCGTCGACGAGGCGATCTACTTCTTCGAGCTGCTCGTGAAGGAGCGGATGCCGGTGGCGACGGTCGTCGCGAACCGGGTGCACCTCGACCCGTACCGCGGTGAGGAGCCGCCGACCGCCCCGGAGCTCGCCGCGATGTCGGTGCCCTTCTCGCCACCCGAGGGGCTCCACGAGCGGCTCGCCAACGCGGTCGCCGACGCGCGGGCGCTCGCCGAACGGGACGCCCGCCACCTCGCCCGACTGATCGAGTCGGTGCAGCCCACGCCGGTGATCCGCATCCCCCGCTTCGATCGGGACTGCCACGACATCGCCGACCTGTGGAAGATCGATCAGCACCTCTTCACCGGTGAGCCGACGGCGCCCTAACAGTTGCGATGATCGGGGTCGCCCCGATCCGCGAGCGAGGCGGTTTCCCGGAAATCGGAAGACGCTTCGGCGGGATACGGTCCACTCCGCACGAGACGGACCGCCGCCGATCATCGCTCAACTCCCTGTCATGAAGACGCTTGCTTCGGCTCACTCGGGTCTCTCGGGGTGGGTACGGTCGTTGCGTTCGTACGTACAGACGACGGAGATTCTAAAGACAGACGCGCGAGACGTTTAACTCCTCCTCACGTCACGCGTAACAGAGATCGAGAGCGAGTCCCGTGACCATCACCAAGCATCTCGTCCTCGGAGTAGCGATCGCGACGACGGGCGCCCTCCTCCTCGCCGGCTGCGGCAGCAGCGGCAACGGCAAGGCGGCCGGCCAGCCCGGGACCGGCGGCGGAACCGCCGGCGGCGGCGGCACCCCGCCTCCGCCCCCGCCGCCTCCTCCTCCCCCGCCGCCGCCGCCGGGCGGTCCGACGCTCGACGCGACCGCGGTGACGGTCCAGAACGCTCCGACCGGACGCGACGTCCAGCGCAGCACCGTCGGCGCCGAGGTGCTCGGGTTCCAGCTCGCCGCGACCGGCGGCGCGATCGACTTCCAGTCGGTCCGCATCGTCGCCAGTGGCACGGCGGACGAGAGCCTCGCCGTCAGCGCGATCCAGATGTTCGAGGACACCAACGCGAACGGGATCGTCGACGCCGGCACCGACCCGCTCCTCGCCCAGGTCAACACCGCGCCGTTTGCGACCGACGACGGCGACGTGACCCTCTCGGGCAGCCCGCTCGCCACCATCGCGGACGGCACGAGCATCGACGTCCTCGTGACCGTCGACCTCGCCGGCACCGCGAGCCCGGGCCAGACGATCGTCCTCGCGGCCGCCGACATCGTCGCGGTCGAGAGCGGCACGGCGAACGCCGCGACCGTCCCGGCCCCGCCGGCGGCGAGCGCGCCGCTCGGCCTCTTCATCAACGATCACCTCCTGATCAGCGAGTTCTGCATCGCGCCGACGCCGGGCGAGTTCTTCGAGATCTTCAACCCGACCGCGCAGCCGATCGACCTGACGAACGTCCACGTCACCGACGGGACCAACCGCCCGAACGGCTCGCTCCCGCCGCCGGTGGGGCAGGTCGATCAGCTCTATCACAACATTGTCACCGGGCAGGACTTCGGCGGCGGTCAGGCGAGCAGCTTCGACTTCCACGTCCGCTTCCCCGCCGGCGCGACGATCGCTCCCGGCGAGGCGCAGACGGTCGCCATGACGAGCGACGACTTCGTCGGGGCCTACTCGATCGCGCCGACCTACGAGATCAACCAGGACGGCGCCGGCGACGGCGTCCCCGACATGGTCGCCGTCGCGCCGGACACGATCGGTAGCAGCCGCGGCCTCACCAACAGCCGCGAGACGCTCGTCCTCTATCACTGGGACGGCCAGAGCGACCTCGTCCAGGATCTCGACTACGTCGTCTGGGGCGACTCGAACGACAAGCTCTTCATCGACAAGACTGGAATCTCGGTCGACGGGCCCGACGCCGACTCGACCCCGTCGACCTACGCCGACGACACCGGGTTCCTGCTCCAGCACAAGATCGCCAGCCACATCAGCGGCAACAGTTGCAAGCGGATCGACTTCGAGGAGACGGGCGAGCCGAAGAACCAGGGCGGCAACGGGATCACCGGCGACGATGAGACCGACGAGGACGTGGCCCTGACGTTCGACCCGAACGGCGCGCCGACGCCCGGCACGCCCTGATCTCGGAGTCGCGTCGAGAGCCTCACCGAACGAGGCGCCGCGCTCCGCGGCGCCTCGTCTCGTGTACGGCCGCCAGCTATACTCGGTGTCGACGACAACTCCTTGTGCCGCCGAGCGTCAGGACGTCTCGGGCATGCCGCAGCCACCACCACCACCGCCACCGCCGCCACCGCCACCGGGGTACTCTGGGGGGCCGCCACGACCGCCCCCTCGGCCGCCGCCGCCTGCCCGGCCACCGCTGCCTCCTCGTCCGCCGGCGCCCTCCCCGGCGCGCGCTCCTCATCCTTCGCCGGCTCCCTACCCCTCGCCGGCGCCCTACCCGACGCCGGGAAGCCACCCCGAGGATGTCCGCCCGACGATGGCCTGGACGCCGGGATCGGGCGCTCCGCCCGCGCCGCCGTCCCGACCGCCGTCGCGCTCCCCCTCGAGCCACGGCGCGCCTTCGAGCGCGGCCGGACGAAAGAGCCGCGCGGCGGCGCTCCCCCAGGCGGGCGACCACGTCGGCGTCTACCGCGTCGAGGGGGAGCTCGGGCGCGGCGGCATGGGGGCGGTCTTCCGCGTGCGCCACGTCCACACCGGCGCCGAGTACGCCCTCAAGGTGATCCTGAGCGGCGTCGGCTCCGAGGGCGGCGACGCCGTCGCCCGGTTCCAGCGCGAGGCGGACGTCCTCGCCCGGCTCGACCATCCCGGGATCGTCCGCTTCCACTCCCTCGGCGTCGACGGCGATCTGATCTACTCGGTGATGGAGCTCGTCGACGGCGAGACCCTCCAGGCGCGCCTGAAGCGCGAGCCGCTCGAGCCGAGCGAGGCGGCCTCCACGATCGCGACCCTCGCCCGCTCGCTCGCCTACGCCCACGAGCTCGGCGTGATCCACCGCGACCTCAAGCCGGCGAACGTCCTCCTCGACCCGCGCCGCGGACCGCGCCTCCTCGACTTCGGCCTCGCCCGCCTCGCCGACGGCGAGCGGCTCACCCGCACCGGCACCGCCCTCGGCACGCCCGAGTTCATGGCGCCCGAGCAGTTCGAGGAGACCGACCGCGCCCGGATGGGTCCGAACACCGACGTCTACGGCCTCGGCGCCCTCCTCTACGCCCTCCTGACCGGCGAGCCGCCGTTCGGCTCGGGCGACCGCGTCAACCTGATGGTGCGGGTGCTCACCCGTTATCCCGACCCGCCGTCGAGCAAGCGCCCCGGGGTGCCCGACGAGCTCGAGGCGATCTGCCTGAGGGCGCTCGAGAAGGAGACGAGCGACCGCTACCCGAGCGCCGCCGCCCTCGCCGACGACCTCGAGCGCTTCGTCCGGGGCGAGCCGGTCGAGGCGCGCCCCCTCGGCGGCCTCTCCCGCCGCTGGCGCCGCTGGGTGCCCGCCCGCGGGCCGCGTCGGATGGCGGCGCAGCTCGTCGTGTTCGGCCTCGTCCCGAGCCTCGTCGTCGGCGCTCTCCTCTCCGTCGGCTACTTCGTGAAGACCGCGCAACACGAGGCGTCCGAAGCGGACGAGGCGGAGCGCCAGGCGATCCTCGCCGACCTCGACGCGCGGTTCGACGCGGTCATCGTCGCGGGCGAGTTGCCGGATCGGGCCGCCGTCGACGAGGTCCGCGGTCTGGCCCGCCGTCTCGAGAAGTCGACGGGTGACTCCGAGCACCTCGAGCGGGCCAGGGTGTTCGCCGGGTTCGAAAAGCTCGCAAGCGGCGATGTCGGGTTCCTTCGCCTCACCATCCCGCAGCTCGAGACGCCGGGCTCTCGCTGGCAGCCGTACGCGCCAACGGTCGTGGCGATCCTCGTCCACGCGAAGCAGGCGCGCGCCCTCGCGCTGCTCGTGGACCGCCTCCCCGGTCTGCTCGCCCTCGAGGAGACGGAGGCGGCCGTCGAGGAGCTCGCCATCGCGCTCGGGGCGAGCCCCGATGACGAGAGCGGGATCGAGGCGACCGCGGCGCTCGTCGAGGCGGTCGACACGGCGCTGGTCGTCCGCGCCGAACGCGGCGGTGATCGGGCGAAGGTCTCGAAGCTGCGCGCCCAGGTCCTCGCTCGCCGGCTCGCCTACCTCGCCCCGTCGCTGCCAGGAGACGGCAAGGCCCTCGACGAGCTCCGCCGGATCCTCGATCGGACCGTCGAGGTGCTCGCCCAGGAGCACGGGGAGCTCGAGCTCGGCGCCGAGGAGCGGACGGCCATCTTCGATCTCGCGCGGCGCTTCTTCGAGAGCTACGAGTCCGATCCCGACGGGCGCCTCGTCACCGGGATCGCCGAGATCGTGACCCTGATCTCGCTCGACGAGGGGCAGCACCAGGAGATCTCCGAGAGCCTCCTCGCCGTGCTCGCGATCTTCACCGGCGAGTCGGACGAGGGCCTCGCCGAGGACGAGCGTGAGCGCCAGTTCCGGATCGGCGAGCTCCTCCATCGGCTCGGAAGCTGGATCTTCGACTTCGACGGGCTCGTCGGTTTCGCGCCGAAGACCGAGACCCTCCGCCGGTGGGCTCGCGAGGAGCGCGATCGCGCGTCCCCGGATCCGCATCGCCTCTTCGTCCGGATCGCGACGCTCTACGAGAGGCGCGTTCGAGAGCTGCGCGCCGACGTGCCCAAGGACGAGCAGCGGACCTGGAATCGGCAGGAGGCGATCGCGCTCGTCGAGCTCTGGGAGTTCATCGGCTTCGCCCTCGATCGGCGCGGGGAACTCCCACCGCAGGCGCTCACCTGGCTCGCCTACACCCTGGACCAGGGCGTGCCCCTCCGGGACCGCGAGCTCCTCGACGACGACGTGATCGCGCTGATCGCCCTTCTCGGCCGCGACGCCGTTCCGGATCCGAGCCGCCGCGGCCCCGCTGATGAGCGGGCGAGGCGCGCCTTCGTGCTCGACGTGATCGACGGGATCCACCTCGAGGCGTTCGAGCGGAACGGGGAGCGGCCCCCCGAGGAACAGGACGTCGAGGTGTTCCGGTACTACGCCGACTGGCTGTTCACCCGATCCCAGGCGATCGGCTTCCTCCCGCAGACGGCCGACGAGATCAGGCCGCTCGTGGCGCGCTACATCGAGCTTCTCGACGCAGCGGCGGCGAGCAACCGGGCGAGCGGAGGAGGCTTCGCGGGCCGCGAGCAGAAGGCGCTCGACGCCCTCGACCTCGTCGTCGACAAGATCGAGGATCTGACCGACGACTTCTTTTCGAAGCGCGAGCCGAAGGAGCCGCACGACCTCGCGAGCTGCCCGAACCGCGCCTTCATCGAAGAGCTCGGCGCGAAGGTCCGCGAGGTAGCGCCCCACAATGGAGAGTCGTTCGAGATCTCCGCGATGCTCCTCGAGTGGCACGGCGACCTCCCCGGGGCGATCGAGCTCCTCCGCGCCGGCGTCGATGCCGAGCGCGGAACGACGAGCCGTCGCGCACGAGCCCTCGACGTGCAGCTCCACCTCGCCCGCCTCCTCGCGCAGACCGGGCAGGTCGAGGAGACGCGCGTGATCCTCGAGATGACCGAGCGCCTCTGCGCGGCCGGGGGGTTCGAGCCCCGGGCCGAGCCCGTGCTCGAGCGGGCTCGCATCCGGGAGCAGATCGGGGACGTCGCGGGGGCTGCCGCCGATCGATCCCGGGCGAAAGAGCTCCGGCTGGGCGCCGACTGACGGTGGCCTCGTCGCCGCCATCGCCGTCGGGCCCCTCGCCCGGAGTCACCCCGGGAGTCACTCCCGGCGGGAGCCATCCCTCGTCGGGGCGCCTCCCGACCTCGGCAGCCGGCGCCCGGATCGGGCCCTTCGTCGTCGTCGCCGAGCTCGGGCGCGGCGGCATGGGCGTCGTCTACCGGGTTCGCCACGCCGAGACCGGCGGCGAGTACGCCCTCAAGACGCTCCTCCCCGGCGGCGGGGCCGGCGGCGCCAGCCCCGAGGAGGTGGCGCGCTTCGGGCGCGAGGCCGAGGCGCTCGCGCGGGTCCAGCATCCGAACGTCGTCGCGCTCCACTCGGTCGGCCAGCACGGCGGCGCCCTCTACCAGGTGATGGAGCTCGTCTCCGGCGAGGACCTCCTCTCGCGGAGCAGGCGCGAGCACCCGATGGACCCCGACGAGGTCGCGCGGATCCTCGCCGACGTCGCCCGCGCCGTGCACGTCGCCCATCGGGCCGGGATCCTCCACCGCGACCTCAAGCCGAGCAACGTCCTCCTCGCGGCCGACGGCGCGGCCAAGGTCGCCGACTTCGGCCTCGCCTTCCTCGCCGACGCCGAGCGCCTGACGAGGACGGGCACCCTCGTCGGCACGCCGTCCTACATGGCGCCCGAGCAGCTCGACGTGGGCGAGGGCGCGACCCTCGGACCGCGGTGCGATGTCTACGGTCTCGGCGCGACCCTCTACCGGGTGCTGACCGATCAGGCGCCGTTCCCCGGCTCCGATCCGGTGAACGTGATCGCGCACATCCTGACCGCGCACGCGGCGCCGCCGAGCTCGATCGAGCCGGGCGTCCCGCCCGAGCTCGAGGCGATCTGCCTGAAGGCGCTCGAGAAGGAGCCCGACCGGCGCTACCCGAGCGCCGAGGCGCTCGCCGACGACCTCGACCGCTGGCGTCGCGGCGAGCCGACGCACGCCCGGCCGCTCGGGCGGCTCGCGCGGCTCGGGCGGCGCCTCCTGCCGCCGCGGGGCAAGGCTCGCGCTCGCCGGATCGCCGCCTTCGCCCTCGCGACCGCGGCCGCCGGCGCCCTCGTCGGCGTCGCGATCGTCTCGGCCGTGCGGACCGGGTCGGGCCGGGAGACGGTCGCCGAGGCGCGGACGCTGAGGGACTTCGACGAGGCGTACGGCCGGGCCGTCGGTGGCGAGCACGGCGCGATCGCCGACGCGCTCGCGGTCACGGCCGAACTCGAACGCGACGAGCTCGCCGGCGACGAGGCCGCGCGCCTCGAGAGCCGGACGGCGGACCTCCGCGCGATCGAGGCGTCCATCGACGGCGACCGGGTCGCCTTCGAGCGCGTCCTGCGGTCCGACCTCGCCCGGGAGCGCCGCGACGGGCTCGTCGCGCTGTTCCTCTCGGAGGGGGCGACCGACGGGCTCGTCCGGTGGATCGAGCGCGACGAGACCCTCCTCCAGGACGCGGCGGTGCTCGACCGGATCGCCCGGACGATCGACCTGGCCGTCGTCGAGCCGAGCGACCGCTCGTTCCACGCGCTGGTGGCCGACGCTCTCCTGGTTCGGTCGCGCGTGGTTCCCGCCGAGGAGCGTCGCGCCGCCGTCACGATGCGTCGCGCCGTCCTGATCGCCCGGCTGCGCGCGATCGTCGGCGAGCCGGAGGTGGATCGGGCCGACCTCCTCGACGCGCTCCGCGACCTGCTCCCGCTGATCCGCGCTCGCGCGATCGAGGCGGAGGTCGCCGCGCTCGACTGGAGCGTCCTCGTCGCGCTCGCCCACGCCGAGTGGGACCGCGTCTCGCGCGAGGGGGACGAGCCGGCCGACCTCGCCACGATGGTCGAGACGGTCGCCCTCCTCCTGCCGCCGGACGACCCGCGCGTGCTCGAGCTCGTCGGCCCGCTCGGCGCGGCGGCGATCGCGCTCGACCTAGACAAGGAGCGCGCCTACACCTGCGCCTCGCTCCTCGACCGCCTCGGCGCGCCGGTCTTCAAGACCTCCAGCCTCGGGCCGCTCCTCGGCCGGGACGCCGCCGCGATCGAGACCGACGTGCGGGAGCTGCTCCGCCGCGATCCGCTCGAGGCGGACCCGTGGGAGATCCACGTCCTCCTCGTCCACCTCCAGGACGTGCGCGAGCGGGCGATCCTGGAGGGGGCCGGCGTGACGCTCGACACGAAGTGGTTCGCGCGGGTGAAGGCGCTCGGCGAGCACTGGCCGCTGATCGACGCCGTCCTCCTGCGCGATCGCCGCGAGGGCGACGTCCCCGACGCGTTCTTCGCGTGGCTCGCCGGTCGGCTCTGGAACTCGATCGGCCGGAGCGGCGGGGAGGGGACGCCGCACCCCGACTGGGTCGCGCTTCGGGATCGGGTCGCCACGTCGTTCGCCGGAGAGGTGAAGGTCTCCGAGGAGGCGCGCATCTTCGAGGCCGCCGTCGACCTGCTGTTCGACCGGGCCGTCGAGCGGAGCGACCAGCTCCCGCCCGAGCGGCAGCGCCTCGACCTCCTGGCTGGCGCGCTGGCCTGGCGGGCGGGGCGGCCGATGACGCGCGAGGGGATCGCCGACCGGGTGCGCGCGGTGCGCGACCTCGCGCGGCAGGCGGGCGTGATCTACCGGGACCGGGTCGGGAAGGGTGTCGGCTGGGGGCGGGCCGGCGATGTGATCGACGGCGTCGCCGAGAACCTCGCGAAGCTCGGAGAGTCGATCGCGCGGCTCGATCGGGAGGCCGGCGACCCCGCCGACTGCCCCTCGCGGGAACCGGTCGAGGCGCTCGCGGCGATGATCCGCGAGATCCGGCCCGAGAGCGGCCGGGACCGGGTCGTGCGCGCCTGGCACCTCGCCCGGCACGACGATCTCGCGGCGGCCCTCGAGCTCTTCGATGAGGCCGTCGCCCACGAGGAGCGCGGATCGCTCCGCGAGGGCCGCGTCTTCAAGGTGCTGATGGACGAGGTCGAGCTCCTGATCGAGCACGAGCGCGACGCGGAGGCGCACGCGACCCTCCTGAAGACGCTCCGGTTCGACGCCGGCGGCTCGGAGCTGCGCGACCGGGCGCGGCTCTTCCGCGAGCTCGGCGACGAGGAGCGCGCGGCCGAGGACGAGCGGCGCGAGCGAGCGCGCAAGGGCGGCGGGTAGACGGTGAGCGTCCCGCCTCCGAGCCCCGCCGATGGGCGACACCGTCGCCTCCCGTTCGCCCACCTGAACCTCCGGCGCAACCCGTTCGGCGAGCTCCCGCTCGAGGACTGGCCGGCCTTGACCGTGCTCGACGTGGACCGGCTCCTCGCGACGCTCCGGTCGCCGCCTCGATGCGTCCAGCTCCTCGGCGACAAGGGTCGGGGGAAGACGACCCACCTCCTCCTCCTCCGGGCGCGCCTCGCCCCAGAGGCTCCCTACGTCCACTTCCCCGAGGACGCACCCGCGCCGCCGGTCCCCGAGGGCGAGCCGATTCTCTTCCTCGACGAGACGCAGCGTCTCTCGCGCCGGCAGCGCGCCCGTCTCTTCGCCGAGACGTTGCGGCGCGGGGCCGCCCTCGCGATCGGAACGCACGAGGACCATCGCGCCGAGCTCACGCGGGCCGGCCTGCCCGTGGAGAGCCACCACGTCGGGGATTGCTCTCCGGGGCGTCTGGAGGCGATCATCGCGTCTCGCATCGAGGCGGCCCGTCGCGGTCCCGGGGAGCTTCCGCGCGTCGGCGAGGCCGCGGTCGCGCGGCTCGTCGATCGGTTCGGCGACGACGTCCGCGGCGCCACGTTCCACCTCTACGAGGTCTTCCAGACCCTCACGGAGATCGGTGATGTCGAAGTGTGACCTGAAGATCGTCCTCGACCGTCCCGACCGGGTGTATCAGGTCGGCGAGATGGTGACCGGGCACCTCGACGTCGTCGTGAACGCCGACTGCACCTGCAACGGCCTCAAGATCTCCCGCTACTGGCAGACCCACGGCCGCGGCAACCGGGCCTCGGGCGGTCAGGACGAGGAGATCCTCTTCACCGGGCAGTGGCGGCCGGGGCAGACGGACCGCTACCCGTTCGAGTTCGAGGTGCCGGCGGGGCCGCTCACCTACCACGGCCACTACCTCAACGTCGACTGGTATCTGCACGCGACCGCCGACATCCCGTGGGCGTTCGACCCGAAGACGACCGAGGAGTTCATCGTCGAGAAGGGCGACGCCGACGAGCTCGGCGACCATCCCCTCGGCGACCGGCTGGCGTCGCATCCGATGCAGGCGATGGCGAGCACGATGGGCCTCGCCTGCGGCCTCGCGTTCGGCGCCTTCTTCCTCGTGCCGGGCTGCATCTTCTCGGTCGTCATGACGATCCTCTCGATCAGCGAGGGGCAGCCGATGATGCTGATCGGCGCGGGGATGGGCCTCGTCTTCGCGCTGGTCGGGATCGTCCTCGCGTTCTTCGCCCTTCGCAACACGATCGCACAGCGGAAGCTCGGACCGGTCACGGTCACCCTCGAGCCCGATCGGGTGAATGCCGGGCAGGAGAGCCGTCTCCACGTTCACTTCTCGCCGAAGAGCGCCGCCGACCTGAACGGCCTGACCGCGACGCTGCGCGGGAAGGAGGTCGTCGTCAGCGGCTCGGGAACGAACCGGTCGACCCACTCCCACATCTTCCACAACGAGCAGTACACGCTGCTCGAGAGCGAGCGGGTCGCCGCCGGCGAGGACGTCGACCGCGACGTCCTCATCGAGGTTCCCGGCGACGCCCCCGCGTCGTTCGCGGCCCCGGACAATCGTCTCGTCTGGGAGGTCGAGGTGCACGTCGACATCAAGAGCTGGCCCGACTTCAAGAGCTCCCAGGGCGTCATCGTCCTCCCCTAGAGGTTCGCCGACGCTCTCGGGTTCGGTTCGATTTCGGGTGTAACCTCTCGCGCCGCTCGCGCGTGAACCGGGTGAAGGAGGCACCGATCATGCCCGCCCCGTCTCACGTCCCGAACGACTCGACCGCCACCATCGTCATCGGCGGAGGCCTCGCCGGCCTCGCCGCCGCCGCGTTCCTCGCCCGCGCCGGCCGGCCCGTCACCCTCCTCGAGCGCGCGCCGACCCTCGGAGGCCGCGCCGCCACCGCCGATCGCGCGGACGGCGTGCGCTGGAACCTCGGGCCGCACGCCCTCTACCGGACCGGCGAGGCGATGGCCGTCCTCGACGCCCTCGGCGTGTCGCCGGCCGGGGCACTTCCGCCGACCGCTGGCGCGGCGGCGCACGCCCGCGGCCGACTCCACCGGCTGCCCGCCGGTCCGTGGTCGCTGATGACGACGACGCTGCTCGGGCTGCGCGGCAAGCTGGCCGTCGGCCGTCTGCTCGGCGCGCTGCCGAGGCTGGATCCGGCGACGCTCGCGGGACGCAGCGTGGCCGACTGGATCGACGGGACGCTCGCCGATCCCCGCGCCCGGGAGCTGCTCGCCGGCCTCGTCCGGCTGACCACCTACGATGCCGACCCGGGCCGCCAGGACGCCGGCGCCGCGGTCGCGCAGCTCCAGCGCGCGTTCGCCGGCAACGTCCTGTACCTCGACGACGGCTGGGCCTCGCTCGTCGATGCCCTCGCCGACGCCGCCCGCTCCGCCGGCGCGGAGCTCGTCGCCGGCGTCGCCGTTCGCGAGGTCGTCCTCGCCGATCGCGATGGACGCGCCGCGGTCACGGGCGTCCGCACCGCGGACGGACGGCTCCTCGGCGCCGGCGACGTCGTCCTCGCCGGCACCTCCGCGATGGCCGCCGCCCTCGTCGAGGCCGACGGACCGGCCGGTGTCGTGCATCACTGGGCCGCCGGCGCTCGCCCGAGCCGGGTCGCCTGCCTCGACCTCGCCCTGCGGTCGCCGCTGCCCGGTCCGAGCTTCGTCCTCGGCACCGACCGCCCGCTCTACCTCTCGAACCACTCGGCGTCGGCGCGCCTCGGCCCGGACGGCGTCGCCGTCGTCCACGCCGCGAAGTACGTCGGCGACGGCGCCGGCTCGCGCCCCGAGGAGGACGAGCGCGAGCTCGAGGAGCTGCTCGACCTGGCCCACCCTGGCTGGCGCGCGAAGCTGGTCGACCGTCGCTTCCTGCCGCGCCTCGCCGCGTCGACCGCCGCGGTCTCCGCGGCGGACGGCGGCCTCGCCGGGCGCCCCGGGCCGGTCGTGCCCGGCATCGACGGGCTGCTCGTCGCCGGCGACTGGGTCGGCGCGCGGGGGCAGCTCGCCGATGCGAGCCTCGCGAGCGGACGGTCGGCCGCCGAGGCGATCCTCGCGGGCGTCGAGGCGCCGCGCGTCGCCGATCCGCCGGCCGCGCTGGTCGCCTAGCCGATGCCCGCCGCGCCGCCCGCCGCCGATCTCGAGTCCGTCTTCGACGAGCACCGGAGCTTTCTCTGGGGGGTCGGCTACCGGATGACCGGCTCGGCCGCCGACGCCGACGACGTCGTGCAGGACACGTTCGTTCGCGCGCTCGAGCGGGGGCCGGCCGATCGGAGTCGCCCGTGGCGACCGTGGCTCGTCCGGGTGGCCGTCAACCTCGCCCGCGATCTCCTCCGCCGGCGTCGCCGGCGTCGCTACGAGGGACCGTGGCTCCCGTCGCCGGTGCCGACCGAGCGGCTGCTCGAGTCCGCCGGGGGCGACGCCGATCCGGCGTCGCGGAGTCAGCTCCTCGAGAGCGCGTCGTACGCGTTCCTGCTCGCGCTCGAGGCGCTCACGCCGAACCAGCGGGCCGTCCTCGTCCTCCGCGACGTCCTCGACTACTCGGTCGCCGAGACGGCCGAGGCGCTCTCGCTCGGCACCTCGAGCGTGAAGACGACGCTCCACCGGGCGCGGCGCGCCCTCGATCGCGCCGCGGAGAGGCCGCGCATCCGGCTCGACGCGGCGACCGCCGCCCGGACCCAGGACGCGCTCGGGCGGTTCCTGACGGCGCTCGCCGCGAGCGACGTGGCCGCGATCGAGGCGCTGCTCCGCGATGACGTCCGGGAGACGAGCGACGGAGGGAGCGAGTTCGTCGCGGCGAAGGTGCCGGTCGTCGGACGCGAGAAGGTGGCGCGGTTCTTCGTGAACATCGCCCGGATGGAGGCGGGCGTCCCGGCGGTGAGCTTCGTGAGCCTGAACGGGCTGCCGGCCCTGATCGTGACGATCGAGGGCGATCGGGAGCGCTACGCCCGGCGCTTCGTCGTCCGCCTCGAGCTCGACGAGGACGGCCGGATCGCCGAGCTCCACTCGATCCTCGCGACCGAGAAGCTGACGGCCGTCTTCCCCGCGGACGGGGGAGGGTAGCTCACTTCGCCTTCGGCGAAGAGGATGTCACCACGGAGACACGGAGGACACGGAGGATTCACGGAGGAGCGCGGGCAGCAGCTACCGGGTTGGTTGGCGTCGCTCCGTGCCTCCGTGGTTTCATCCCGATGGGCGTCGGCG
This sequence comes from Planctomycetota bacterium, assembly GCA_029260755.1. GTDB lineage: Bacteria > Planctomycetota > J058 > J058 > JAJDCQ01 > JAJDCQ01. The sequence continues at coordinate 22,248 of JAJDCQ010000106.1, forward strand.
CCAGATCTCCTAGTCCTAGTCCTGGCCCTAGCCGCGGAGGTCGACGATCAGATCGAGCCTGCCATCGGGGGGCAGCGCGCGCTCGGCCTCCTCGACGAGGACCGCCTCGCCCTCTCGGACCGCCACCCTCCGCGGTCCCGGCGGGAGCGGTCCGAAGAGGCGGACCTCGTAGGGCATCCCGAAGCGCCGCACGTCGCTCGCCTCGACGGCGGCTCCGTCGATCGTGACGACGACGTCGTCGCCCGGGCCTCCGCGGACGGTCACGACGAGGAAGGCGACGGGCTCGAGCTCCACCCCGTCGCGCCACCACGCTTCGACGCGTTCGATGGCGGCGTCCCAGCGGTCGGTCTCGCTGCGCTCGACCGGATCGACGCCCGGGTCCGCCGGCGTCGTGAGGCCGGCCTCGGGCGCGAGGGCCGCGATCGCGGCGGCCGCGGCGTCGCGCGTCCGCTCGAGGTGGCTCTCGTGGTCGGACGAGAACGTCACGCCGGTCGGCGTGTCGTCGTGCAGGAGCGCCCCGAGGCGATCGATGACCTGGCGCCGTGACGCGCCCGCCGCGAGCCAGAGCGCGTTCTCGCGGAGGAGCTGCTGGAACGCGTCGGGCTCGACCCCGGTCGCGGTGAGGGTCGCCGCGTAGTCCCGGTCGAACACGCGCAGGTGCTCGAGCGCGATCGGGCTCGCGGCGACGGGGCGGACCCGGTCGCGGAGCGCCTCGAGCATGACGGGCACCGCCGCCTCGCGGCCGGCGCTGATCTTGCCGAGGCGCGGGTCGAGGGCCGAGAAGCTCCGGGCGGCGCCCGTCTCGACGATCGCCGGGACGAGGCGCGGGACGAGGGCGGCCGCCACGCCCGGCTCGTCGAGCTCGCCGAGGAGCACCTGGGCGAGCGCTCCGGCGTCGCCGGCCTCGGCCGCCGCGATGATGTCGAGGCGCACCAGGATCTGGAGCGCGATCGGGCGGCAGAGCTCGGCGTCGTTGCGGCGAGCCGCGTCGAGGGCGAGCGCGACGAGGCGGCCGGCGAGCTGCTCGGCGAGCTCGAGCTCCGGGTTCCCGTTCAGGATCGTGTTCACGATCACGAGGACGGCGCGTCGCTCGATCCCGTCGGCCGCCGTGAGCCGTCCGGCCTCGGCGAGCGCCGCGAGCGCCGCCTCGGGCGGGTCGCGGAGGAGGGCGTCGGCCGGCCCGTAGAACATGAAGTCCGAGGTGTCGGTGAGCTTGACCGCCCGGTCGGGCTCGGCGATGACCTGCGACGCGCGCCAGCTCGGCGAGTCGAGCTCCTGGACGGTGACGGTGCCGACGCCGGCCAGGGCGGCCGCCGTCAGGACCAGGCCGACCGCGGTCGCGAGGGCGACCTGTCGGGTGCGCCGCGTCGCCGCCGTCTCGGGCGGTCGTTCGCGCGGGGGCGGCTCGCCTGGTGACATGGGCGGCGTCACCGGCCGATGCGCTCGTCGATGCGCTTGCGCCAGGCGGCGGGGATGAGGTCGATCGGGTGGATCGATCCGATCTGGCCGCTGCCGCTCTCGAGGACGGACGTCGGCAACCCGACGAGGCGGCCGGCCTCGTCGACCGCGGCGCCGCCCGAGACGCCGGGCGAGATCTCGGCGTCGGTCTTGATGACCGTGCCGAAGGTGAGCCGCTCGAAGCCGCTCACGATCCCGCGGGTGGCCGTGATCGAGACGCGGCTGCCGACGCCGCCGGTCTCGGGATAGCCGAGGACGATGAGCGGGTCGCCGATCACGAGCCTGCCGGGGTCGCCGAGCTCGATGAAAGGGAGGCGGTAGCCGTCGGGGAGAGGCTGCCCGTAGAGGCCGCCGGTGATCTCGATCAGGGCGAGGTCCCGCTTGCGGTCCGACGCGATCACGCGGGCGCGGAACGTCTCGGCCGGCGGCCGGCGCATGTCGAGGTCGAGGGCGATCACGAGCTCGTCGACGGGCCGTCCGCCCGGCCCCTCGATCACGTGCTGGTTCGTCAGGATGAGGCCGTCCGGCGTCACGATGGAGCCGCTCCCGCTCGCCTCCTCCGAGGCGATCTCGACGGTCGCGGCGAGGGCGCGGCCCAGCGGACGGTCGGCCGGCGTCGGCGGCTCGGGGAAGGCCAGGGCCTCCGCCGGCGGCTCCTTCTGGAGGCTCGCGATGAGGACCACCCGGCCCGAGGCGTCCTCGCCGCGCGCCATGTCGATGACGTCGATGAACCAGGACCCGGACGCGATCGGCGTCCCGTCGTGGGCGGCGAGGAGGAGCTCCTCGCGGCCCCATCCGTGCTCGGCCAGCGTCGCGCGGTCGTCGTCGAAGTCGCGGGCGGGCCGCTCGTGGCGGAGGACGAGGTCGACGTCACCGTCGGACTCGAGGACATCGAAGCGGAGCGCCTTGCAGCCCTTCGGCACGTCGATCCGGTAGGTCAGGACGTGGTCGAGCTTCGGGTCGAGCTCGCCCGCGGTCGCCTTCCCGGGGGAGAGCTCCACCGCGGCGGCCGTGGTGACCGCGGTCGCCTCGATCGTGAACGGGATCGCCTCCTCGGGGGGGCCGAGCTCCTCCTCGTCCGCCCAGACGACGGCGATGTGGAGGACGCCGCCGGGCTCGAGCGGATCGTCTGATCCGTAGCGCCCGACGACGAGCGTCTCGACTCCGTCGTCGAGATCGGCGACGTGGTCGCAGTCGGCGAGCGCGTCGACCGCCTCGCCGAACCGCGCGTAGACATCGACGTTCTCGGTCGGGCAGTTGACGTCGATCCGGACGGCGATCGCGTCCTCGGGGACCTTCAGGCGGAAGCGGGCGCGGCGGTCGTCCGCCTCGGCGGCGATCGATCCCTTCGCCGGCGCGCCGAGCTCGAGCCGGGTCGGGCGGTCGGGCGACGCGGCGGCGCGCTCGCCGCCGAGGACGGTCGCGGCGATGGCCGTCGCGGCGACGGCCGCCGCGGCGGCGCGGAGGAGGGTCCGGAAGCGGATCACGAGGTTGCCTCCCCGGCGGCGACGCCGAGCCAGTCGAGGACGTGGGCGTTCACGATCTCGGGCCGCTCCTGCTGGACGAAGTGGCCGCAGTCGGGCACGTAGCGGACCTCGTGAGGTCCGGCGCAGATCTCGTCGAGGTCGTGGGTGAGCTCCTTGCCGAGGATGAAGTCCTCCTCGCCCCAGATGAGCAGGGTCGGCGACGTGATCTTCGGCAGCCGGATCTCCCCGCGGAGCGAGGCCCGGACGGACGCGCGGTACCAGTTGATCGCCGACCCGGCCGCGCGCGGCCGGCGGATCGCGTGGACGAGCGCGTCGAGGTCCTCGTCGGGGAACGCCTCCTTCCGGATCGACCGGTCCCGGAAGATCGCCCGGAAGACGGCCGGGGCGCGGAGGGTGAGGAGGAACTCGGGCAGCCAGGGGAGCTGGAAGAAGAACAGGTACCAGCTCCGGAGCGCCTGGCGAGGGTCGCTGAAGACGTGCCGCTCGAGGATCTTCGGGTGCGGACAGTTCATCGCGATCAGCCGCTCGCACATCTCGGGAAAGCGCGCCGCGAACTCCCACGCGACGGCGCCGCCCCAGTCGTGCCCGACGACGATCGCCCGCTCCTCGCCCATGGCCCGGATGATGTCGCGGACGTCGTCGGTGAGCTTCTCGATCGTGTAGCTCGCCACCCCCGACGGCTTGTCCGAGAGGTTGTAGCCGCGCTGGTCGGGCGCGACGACGCGGAAGTGCCGCGCGAGGACCGGGATCTGGTGGCGCCACGAGAACCACGTCTCGGGGAAGCCGTGCAGCAGCAGAAGGAGCGGGCCGTCGCCGGCCGTGACGTAGTGGAGCCGGACTCGATGATCGACCGTCACCCAGTCGTGGCGCCAGGGCTCGGCGGTCATGGTCCGAGCGCTTCCTCGAGCGCCCGGGCGCGGACCTCGAGCTCGTCGCGGTCGGCCTGCTCGGGGTCGGCCGTGAGCGAGCGCCGGATCGTGGCGAGGGCGTCGCGTCGGGCGGCGTCGGTGCGCGGGCCATCGTCCTCGGCGGCGGCCCGCTCGGCGATCCCCTCGTAGATCCGCCCGAGCTGGTTGAGGCGCGCCACCTCGTCGGGCCGCCGCTCGAGGAACCGCCGCAGCGCGATCGCGGCCATGTCGTCGTTCCGCGGGATGAAGTAGTCGGCGAGCGCCCCGTAGATCTTGGCGATCTCCTCGAGGCGCCGGTCGACGGACTTCGCCGCCTGCGGGTCGACGGTGCGGGCGTGCTCGAGCCACTCCTCGCCCGAGGCGACCCGGGGCAGGATCCGCTCGAACGAGCTGTCGAGCTCCTCGGGCGTCAGCTCCTGCCCGCGCTGCTCGGCCGCCTCGAGCTCGCGGATGATCCGGTAGGTCGAGAGCAGGAACGTGTCGCCGAGGAGGTAGGCGGCCGGTCCGTTGCCGGCGTCGAGCTGGAGGACGCGCTCGAAGGCGTCGGCCGCGATGTCGTAGCGGCCGGCCTCGCGGGCGGCCTGCCCGAGGTTGAACCAGCCGGTCACGAAGCTGGCGTTCGAGGCGACCGCCCGGCTGAGATGATCGACCGCCTTCTCGAACGGCTCGGCCGCCTGGCGCGCCGTCTCGTCGGCCTCGGCGGCGCGGCCCTGCTGCCGGGCGAGGTTGGCCTCGCGGACGAGCGTCCGCGCGCGCTCCCAGTGGACCCGTCCCAGGTTGTGGTGGGCGAGGTCGTAGCCCGGACGCATGGCGAGGGCGCGGTCGAGGGCGCCCTGGGCCCGGTCGAGCTGATCCATCTCGAGGTAGGTCTTGCCGAGGTTGTTCCAGCTCTCGGGGTTCTCGTGGGTCTCGAGCACCTTGCGGAGCACCTCGACGGCGTCGTCGTAGCGGCCGACGTCCAGGTAGTGCTGGCCGAGGCTGGCGAGGGCGCGGGGGCTGTCGGGGTGGCGGTCGAGGACGTCCTGCCAGACGGCGAGCGGGCTCGTCCAGACCTTGTTCCGCCGGAAGGTCAGCCCGGCGTAGCCGAGGCAGGCGACGAGGGCGAGCACCGCGACCGCGCGTCCGGTCCGCTCGGCGTCGGCGCCGGCGGCCCGCGCTCCGGCGGCGACGAGGAGGGGGAGACCGATCGCCCACGCGAGCGACGCGAGGTAGACCCGATGCTCGGCGGCGAGCTCGTTGAGCGGGATGACGGTCGAGCTCAGGCTGAGCTGGACGAAGAACCACAGCACGACGAAGGCGCCGAGCCGGCTCCGGCGTCGGGCGGCGACGCCGGCGGCGGCGATCGCGGCGAGGGCGAGCAGCCCGATCACGAGGCGACTCTCGAGCAGGGTCACGTGCTCGACGCCGTGGTCGACGCTCTGCCCGAGCGGAACGAGGAGCAGCCGTCCGTAGACGAACGGGATGACCCAGGCCTGGGTGAAGAGGTACTCCGATCGCGAGAAGTCGAACGGGGAGGCGTCGCCGAGGAGCGCCCGGTAGAAGGTCCTGAGAGCGGGGAAGTCGTCGAAGGCGATGACGAGGGCCAGGAGGATCGCGAACACGACGGCGACGAAGGGGACGTAGATCTGGAAGCGGGTGCGGATGACGTCGCGGACGGACGCCTCGAAGAACAGGGCGTCGATCGCGATGACGGCGATCACGATCGTCGCGGCCGGCTCCTTGCAGAGCATCGCGGCCGTCGCGGCGAGGACCGCCGTCAGCCCGAGCGCCCAGGTCCGCGCGCTTCGCCCGCCGTGGCGTCGCATCGCGAGGCGGCCCTCGACGTAGGCCCAGAGCGAGCCGAGGTAGAAGACGGCCATCGCGAGCTCGTAGCGTCGGACGACGTAGGCGACGCTCTCGGTGGCGATCGGGTGGAGGGCGAAGAGGGCGGCGGCCGCCGCCGGGAGGATCGCGGCGATGCGCGTCTCGGGCATCCGGGCGCCGGCGGCGCCGTCGTAGACGGGCGTCCGGAGGAGCGATCGGACCAGCAGCCCGGCGAGCGCGGCGGCGGCCGCGTGGAGGAGGACGTTGGTGAGGTGCCACGGCAGCGGGATGCCGCCCCACTCGTCGCGCTCGATGCCGTGCCAGCGCCGCTGCGCCGCGAACGAGACGTTGACGAGGGCGCGGGTCGGGCGTTGCCAGGCGACCTCGCTCCAGGTGCCGCGCTCGAGGACGTCGTTCCGGACGATCACGGCCAGGTCGTCGTAGACGAACGGCGCGCGGAGGACCTCGGCGTAGACGACGATCAGGATCGGGGCGATGGCGAGGAGAATCAGGAGCGGCCGAAGCGACGGAGCGGGGCGCCGGGGAGACGCGGCCGGCTCGCCGGGGGCGTTCGCCGAGGCGCTCGCGGTCGGCTCGTCCGACGCGCCGCTCCCCGCCGCCGGTGGCTCGTCGGCGGCGGGCTTGGCGGAGGGCTCGGAGGAACCGGACGGGGCCCGCGACGCCTCGCGGTCGCCCGGCTCGGGCGATGTCTCGGCGTCGCCGTTCGGGCTCGCCTCGGCGGGCGCGTCGTCGCCGCCCTTCTTTCGGTGTCGCTTACGCGCCATGGGAGCCCATGATCCCGGGGCGCCGCGGGCCGGTCAAGGCGAGCGGTCCGGCGGATCGCCTCCGGGATCGCCGACGCCGCGCGGATCGAGGCGGGCCGCGGCGGCCGGGCGCCTCGGATCGGCGTCGGGAGCCGCCTCGACGAACGCGCGGTCCGCCTCGAGCGCGCCCGGCCGATCGCCCGCCCGGCGGCGGGCGGCGGCGAGGTCGTGGAGGATGTCGGCGTCGCGCTCGTCGGGGCGCCGCGCCCGGAGCCGGTCGAGGACGGCCGCGCGCTCGAGGAGGACGAGGGAGGCGTCGGGAGGGGCGAGGCCGGCGAGGGCGTGGAGGATGCCGGGCTCGAGCGGGAGGCGGGTCCGGGCCGCCTCGAGGGTCGCCCGCGCCTCGTCGCCGCGTCCGGAGTCGGCGAGGGCTCGCGCGAGCGCGAGGGTGAGCTCGGGCGACCCGGGGAAGCGGGCGGCCGCCGCCCGGAGAGGCTCGAGCCCCTCGCCTCGCTCGCTGCCGCGCACGCCGGCCCCGAGGGCGGCGGCGAGGTCGGCGCGGGCCTCGGCGAAGTCCGGACGCCGGTCGATCGCCTCGGCGAGGGCGGCGTTCGCCTCGTCCGTCCGGCCGAGGGCGCGGAGGGCGCGGGCCTGCTGGAGGAGGGCGTAGGGGTGATTCGGCGTCGCGGCGAGGATCGGGTCGAGCCGCGCGAGCGCGGCCGCCGGATCCCCGGCCCGGGTCGCGGCCATCGCCAGGTGGATCGCCGGGAGGTCCCAGCCGGGCGACTCGGTGGCCGCCTGGCGGAAGGCCTCGGTCGCGGCCGCCGTCTCGCCGAGGTCGAGGAGGGCCAGGCCGAGGAAGTTCCAGGTCGTCGCCGCGTCCTCGATCGCGAGGGCGCGGCGCGCCTCGCGCACGGCGCGTCCGAGGAGGGCGCGGGCGCGGGCCTCGTGCCCGTGGCGGCGGGCGCGGCGCGCGAGGCGCGTCTGGAGCCAGCTCCGGTTCGCCCAGGCGCTGCCGTAGCGGGGGTGGATGGCGAGGGCGCGGTCGTAGCAGGCCATCGCCGCCTCGAGCTGTCCCTCGCGCTCGTAGCCGGTGCCGAGGTTGTGGAGCGGCTTGGCGAGCCGCGGCCCCGCCCGGACCGATTCGAGCCAGAGGGTTCGCCAGCTCCCCCAGACCTCGTTTCGACGAACGGCGAGGGCGGCGTGGAGCGCGATGAGGATCGCGAGGGCGACCGGTCCGAGGAGGGGCGAGACTCGCCGGCCTCCGAGGCGGCCCGCGATCGCCTCGGCGAGCCGCTCGAGGGCCGCGATGGTCGCGACGAAGGCGATGAAGAACCCGACGCTCGGGAGGTAGACGCGGTGCTCGACCATCGGGTCGAGGAGAGGGATGAAGCTCGACTCGAGCGCGATCGTGAGGAAGAACCAGAAGATGCCGAAGGAGACGAGGCGCGCGATCAGCGGTCGGTCGCCGAGCGGCGTGATCGGGATCGCCAGAACACTCGGAGGCTCGCTCGGTGGCGAAGAGGCTGGCGTCGCGTCTTCGGGCTCGGGCCGATGCGACCATCGACGCGAGAGGACGAGGAGCAGCGCGGCCACGAGCAGGACCGCGACGACGCCGGCGGTGGAGAGGACCACGCCCGCGTCGACCGCGCGCCGGACGGGGACGTCGTGGATCAGGCTCTGGCCGCGCGGGAGGAGCAGCATGCCGAGGTAGTCGAGGAGCACGCCGGGCGAGGTCCGGAGGTAGTCGAGGCCGTCGAACGGAAGCGCGGGCGGCGCGAGCACCGCGGACATCGTCGCGCCGACTCCGTCGCTGCGGATGTAGCGGACGGCGATGCCCGCCAGCAGGAACGGCGCGAAGATCGCCGCGGGGAGCGCGGCGCGCCGCCAGCCCGACCGGCCGCCGACGAACAGGAGCTCGACGAGGAGGAGCGCGGCCGGGAGCGAGACGATGATCTCCTTGCAGCCGAGGCCGAGCACCAGGGCGGCCGACGTGCCGGCGAACGCGAGCCGCGATCCGGTGGCCCGCCATCGCAGGTAGAGGAGCAGCCCGCCGAGGTAGCAGATCGTGGCCGAGGGCACGTAGCGGCCCTGGACGATGTAGGTCACCGCCTGGGTCTGGAGCGGGTGCGCGGCGAAGAGGAACGCGCCGAGGACGGGCATCCAGCGGAGGGTCCCTCGCGCCGGGTGCCGGAGGGCGAAGGGCGTTCGAAGGAGCTCCCGGCCGAGGAGGAATACGAGCGACGCCGCGCCCAGGTGCAGGAGCAGGTTCACCAGGTGATACGGCCAGGTGAGCGTCCCGGCGAAGCGCCACTGGAGGGCCAGGCTGAGGTTGGCGATCGTCCGGAACCGGTTGAACGCCGAGACCGTCGCGATGTCGGTCGGGTCCTGGAGGCGCGGGTCGAGGATCACGACCTCGTCGTCGTAGTGGAACGGGACGTCGAAGGAGCCCGCATAGATGAAGAGGATGATGAAGGCGAGCCCCGCGATGGCGAGGGCGTCGCGCCCGTCGAGCGGGTCGGTCGGCTGCGGGGCGCGGTCGGTCACCGCTGCTCGTCCGCGCCGAGGTCGATCCCGAGCCGACCGGCCAGGCGACCGAGCTGCTTGCGGAGCGGAGCGAGCGAGGCCCTCTCCTCGGGAGCTCGCGCCTCGAACGCGTCGAGGTGGCGGTCGGCGGCGTCGACGCGCTCGCGGACCTCATCCTCGCGACGGAGCTTGGCGGCGGCGATCGCGAGCTGGAAGGCGACCTCGCCCGCCTGGCGGTGGACCGTCGTCCGGTCGGGCTCCGCGAGCGCGACGGCGGCGAAGTCGTCGTAGGCGGCCGCGAGGAGGGCGTGCCTGGCCTCGGCGTCGATGCCGGCCTGCTCGCGTCGGACGAGGAGGAGCACCCGCATCTGGGCGCGGTTGAACCGGACGCTCGTCGCCTTCGGGTCGCGGCGCGCGAGGGCGTCGTCGTAGGCGGCGATCGCCGACTCGAAGAGCGCGTCCGGCGCCGCGTCGCCGAGGAGGAGCGCCCGGTCGTAGCGGGCGTTGCCCAGCGCCGAATAGCTCTGCCGGAGCTTCGGGGCGATGGCCACGACCTCGGCGAGGAAGCCCTCGGCGCGCTCGAGGGCGGTGAGCGCCTCGGTCGCGCGGCCGAGGTCGCGGAGGACGCTCGCCTTCTCGGTGGCGGCGAGGGCCGCGTTGTAGAGCAGGAGCGGGTAGGACTCGTGCGAGCGCCCGACCAGGTCGCGCTCGTCGCGCCGGCGGCGCGCGTCGACGGCGGTGGCGTAGGCATCGAGCGCCTGCTCGAAGAGCTCGAGCGCTCCGGCCGCGTCGTCGGGACGGAGCCGCTTGCCCGCGCGCATGCGGGCGACGCCGAGGTTCTGCCACGGGCGCGATCGGTCGGGGGCGCGCTTCGCGGCGCTTCCCCAGAGGCTCTCCCAGCTCCGCCACCGGTCGTTGCGGGCGATCGTGAGGCCGCCGAGCGCGACGATCAGGATCGCGCCTGCCACCAGGATGGGCCTCGGTCCCGGCGGCGGCCCGGGGCTGGCGGCGCGTCGGACGATGGCGTCGAGCGCCCAGGCCATGAGGAGGGCGTCGCCCGCGAGGGCGAGGTAGAGGCGGTGCTCGACCATCGCGTCGCGGATCGGGAGGACCGACGAGGTCACCGACAGACATCCGAGGTGCCAGAGGATCCCGAAGGTGGCCGCCGGCGCGCGCGGGGCCACCCGGACGGCGAGCACGACGAGCCCGATCAACCCCGCTCCCCCCAGGATCGAGCCGGCGTCGGGTCCAGCCGTCGCGAACGGGATGTGGTCGTGGTCGATCGTCTGCCCGAACGGGAAGACCACCAGGGCGAGGTAGCGCCAGTGGACCTTGAGCTGCGTGAACGGGTACGAGAGGCCGGGCCACGCCGCGAAGTCGTTCGATCCGCCGCCGAGGTAGCGCGTCGCCATCAGCGCGATCATGCCGCTCACCGCGAAGTAGGGCAGGGCGGCGAGCCCGGCCGCGCGGAGGCGTCGGAGGGGGGCGACCTCGGCGCGCGCGCCGAGGCCGAAGGCGAGCTCCCAGGTGAAGATCAGCACGGGCAGGGCGGCGGCCGTCTCCTTGGACAGGCCCGCCCCGACCGTCGCGGCGGCGGCGGCGGCCCACGCCGCGACCGCCCGGCCCGTCTCGCCCGCGGCGAGGCGCTCGCGGGCGACCGCGTGGGCGAGGGTCGCGAGGAGGAGCCCCATCGCCGCCATCGATTCGGCCCGCTGGACGATGTAGGTCACCGCCTGGGTCTGGAGCGGATGGGCGGCGAAGATCAGCGCGGCGATCACCGGCACGGCCGGCCGGGCGGCGAGCGTCGGCGCGCGGCGCAGGAGGAGCAGGACGAGGACGGCGTTCGCGGCGTGGATCAGGATGTTGAAGAGGTGGTACGGCCAGAAGACGGTCGCGTCGGTCGGCTCGTCGAGGTCGGTCTCGCCGATCGCGCTCCACGTCCAGGCGAGGGTGACGTTCGGCAGGAAGCGGCGGGGCGTCCAGTCGAAGATCTCGCGGGCGTCGACCTCGCCGTCCTGGAAGGGGTCGCCGTCGATGATCAGCGTGTCGTCGTAGTGGAAGGGGACCGAGAGGGTGTTCGCGTAGAGGGCGAGGACGACCACGATCAGCGCGGTCACGCCGCCGAGGAGCCAGGCCCGGGAGTCCGGCGCGGCGGGCGCGTTCGGCGCGGCCTCGGGGGGCGTCGCCGGCGACGGCGTCTCGGCGCCGGGAGGGCTCATCGCCCGCCCACCCGGGGCCGGATCGTGAGGAGGGCCGCCGGCAGCATGACGAGGTCGGCCACCGCCGCCAGGATCACGACCACCGTCGTCACGATGCCGAAGGCGATGGACGGACCGAAGCTGCCGAGCGTCATCACCGAGAAGCTGGCGGCGAGGGCGAGGCTGGTGACGATGATCGCGCGACCGGTCTGGCGCATCGCGGCCGGGATGGCCTCCTCCATCGGGGCGCCGCCGCGGATCTGATGTCCCAGCCTGGTCAGGAAGTGGACGGTGTCGTCGACGACCAGGCCGAGCGCGATGCTCCCGATCATGACCGTCCCGGGGTCGAGGGCGAAGCCGGCGAGGACCATGAACGCGAGCCCGGCGATGATCGGCACGAGGTTCGGGATCATCGAGAAGATCCCGAGGCGGACGCTCCGGAGGAGCAGGAACATCATCCCGCTGATGACGGCGAAGGCGACGAGCAGGCTCTTGATCTGGCTCTCGACCAGGTAGCGCTCCATGTCGCCCATCAGCTTGACGATCCCGGTCGCCTCGACCCGGAGTCCGCCGCCCGCGGGAAAATCGCGGGCGAGCTTCGCCTCGACCTCGCGCGCCTTGTTCGCCAGCTCGCGCGCCTCGCTCATCCGGACGAGCCCGATCATCCGGGCCGTCTGGAGGTCCTCGGTGAGGAGCATCTGGAGATCCTCGCGCTCGCCTCCGTCCGGCGCCCGGACGAGGTAGGGGAGCGCGGCGATCGTCTGGGCGGATGGCAGGACGTAGTGCTCCGCGCCGCCCCCGTGGAGGACGCGGTTCGCCTCGCGGAGGAGGTCGACGAACGAGAGGCCGTGGGTGACCGCGGGCAGGCTCTCGAGCCAGTCCTGGAGCTCATCGAGGCGCTCGAGGTTGTCGTGACGGAGGAGCTGGCCGTCCTCGCTCGTGCAGACGACCTCGATCGTGACGGTGCCGCCGAGGGCGGCCTCGACCCGCTCGAGGTCGCGGCGGGCCGGGTTCGTCGGCAGGAAGTAGGAGACCGGGTTGCTCCCGACCTCGATCCCGCGGAGGGCGAGGAGCGAGGCGACGACGAGCGCGATCGAGCCGATCAGCACCGTCCGCCGGAACGCGGCGCCGGGGCGGCCGAGGCGGACGAGCACCTTCGAGAGGACGCCGAAGCGCTGGCGGTGGGCGAACGCGAGGTCGGGCGGTCGGAGGCGACCGAGGACGCCGGGGATCAGGCCGAAGCTCACGATGAACGCGAAGACGACCGCGACCGAGGCCAGCAACCCGAACTCGCGGATCGGGGCGAGGCTGCTCACCCGGAGGGAGGCGAACCCGACGGCCGTCGTGGCGCTCGTGAAGAGGCACGGCTCGATCAGGTGGGCGATCGCGCGGGTGACCGCGCCTCGCGCGCCGCCCCCGGCGACGGTCGCGCCGGCCGCCTCCTGATAGTAGTCGGCGAGCAGGTGAATCGAGTCGGCGACGCCGATCGCGACGATCACCGGGATGATCGCGGTCGTGATCAGGTTGATCCGGTAGCCGAACGCGCCCATCACGCCGAAGGTCCACAGCGCCGTCAGGCCGACGACCACGAGCGGGACGATCGCGGCCGAGGGGCGACCGAAGACGAGGAACGCGATCGTGATCACGAGGAGGACGGCGGCCGGGCCGAGGACGAGGAAGTCGCGCTGGCTCGCGTCGAACATCGCCTCGTCGAGGACGCTGCCGCCGGAGACGACGACCGAGATCCCGGCGACGCGCGCCTCCTCGGCGGCGGCCGCGTCGCGGAGGGCGGCGGCGAGCTCGATCTTCTTGTCGAGCTCGTTCTGGACCTGCGCGAGCTGCACGATGATCGCGGCGGCGCGGCCGTCGCGGGCGACGACCTGGTCGACGACGAGCGGGCTCGCCATCGCGGCGCGCCGCTTCGCCTCGGCCACGGCGCGCGAGGTCGGGATCGTCGGGAAGAGGGGGACGACCTCGAGCGCCTGGCCCCGGCGCTCGAGGAGCCCGACCGTCGTGAGCGAGTCGACCCGTCGAGCGTGGGGCGCGTCACGCGCGGCCTCGGTGAGGCGGGCGATCGCGGCGAGGGCGTCGGGATCGAAGACGTCGTCGGCGAAGACGGCGACGACGACGATCTCGTCGGCGTGGAAGCGGTCGAGGAACGCCCGGTAGGTCAGCAGGGCCGGGTCGTCCTCGAGGAACCAGACCTCGATCGACGTGTCGAACTGGACCCGCGCGGCGAAGAAGCCGGCGACGATCGAGAGGAGGATGACGGCGATCAGGCTCTTGCCGCCGTGGCGGACGACGGCCGAGGCCACGCGGTCCTGCCACGTCTCGGACCGCGTCTCGGGCTCGTTCGCGCCGGTCATCGACGGCGAGCTTACCGGCCGCCGCGAGGAATCGGAAGGCCCGAGCGGATCGACGGGCGAGCTAGACGAGATCCCGTCCGGGAATGTGGAAGATCGACGGGAGTCATCGGTTCCGCCGGTGACGCGCGGTTCTCGTTGGCAGGGCAAGGAGACGTGGGGGCGCCGTCCCATGCGGGCGCCATCGACGTTCGACGCTCCCCTCCGGGCGGACATCGCAGGTCAAGGAGGGCGGGGAGGACCTCGCCTGCCGAGGCTTCTCCGAGAGTCGGCGCCCGCAGCCCGGTCCGGCCTCCCGGAGTGCAAGAGTACAAACGAGCCTCCCTCGACGGCGGGCCGTCCGGTCGCCCGGTTCGTTCGGTCGCCTCGCCCGCCAAGTCACGGCGAGCGACGTTCGAGCCTCCGAACGCGCGGCGGTCGTCGGGCCTGGTCACCCGAGGTCCCGCTCATCCCATCCGGCTCACCCTCCCGCTGGACCGCGCCCCGGATCGTCGGGCCGGTCCGGTCCCGCGAAGACGCGCCAGCGAATGGGGCGCTCGATCTCGAGGGCACCGTCCTCGTTCCGGCCGTGGACACGGATGAGGCCCGCGGTCTTGAGTCGATGGCAGGCAACACACGCCACGCAGCAGTTCTCGGGATCCCACTTAAGCGCCGGGTTGCGGCTTCGGGGCTCGATGTGGTCGACCTGCAGATCGGTCCGGCGGTCGCACTCCATCTCACACTGGTAGTCGGCCTCCTCGAGCTTCTGCCGACGGAGGCTTCGACCGCGCTCGATCTCGTCCGCCTCTTCGGCCGAGGTCCCCGTCTCCGCCTCCGGCTCACTCTCGCCGGTTGCAGTATGCAACTCGCTCGCGGATTCCTCGTCGGGCGGGAGCTCGGACTCGTCGAATGGCGTCTGGAGGAAGTTGACCGCCAGCACCTCGATGATCTCCGCGACTGGAACCTCGCCGCCGCCCACCTTTCGGACCTTCTCGGCGGCGAGCTGGTAAAGCTCCCACTGATCGGCGTCGAGCTCTGCCTTCAGCCGTCGGTTCGGTCCCGTCGGTCGCCCGAACCGCTTCTCCTGCTCGGCGAGCTTCCGCAGCACCGGCCCACTCATCGTCTTCGCTCGCTCGAGCCAGAGTGCCGCGTCGGGCCCGCCCAGGAACGGGGCGATCACATCGATCTTGCTGTAGGCGATCTCCCCGCGCTCGTACGCGAGGCGGAGCGCCTCGTGGCGCTCGCAGGCCCGGGCCGCCCGGATGAGTCGATAGGTCTTGTCCTTGCCGAAGTCCAGCTTCGCATCGGCGAACGCGACCGTGCTCGGGTAGCCGAAGCCGTCGTGGAGCTTCCGCTGTTCGACGTCGAGCAGGTAGAAGGCGGTC
>JAJDCQ010000107.1 GCA_029260755.1 Planctomycetota bacterium
GCCGACCAGGCCGAGCGCGACGGCCGCCGCGGTGCGGACGTCCTGCGGCTCGGCCGCGTCGCCGACGATCCGGACGAGATCCGCGACGGCGGCCGCGTCGGGCGGGAGCATCGTCCCCAGGGCGCGGGCGGCGATCGCCCGGGAGCTGACGCGCCCGCTCGGGTCGGTCACGATCGGGAGGAGCGCCGCGCTCACGGCCGGCTCGGCGAGATGGCCCGCGACCTCGATGAGGCGGTCGCGGAGCGCCCCGGGCGCCTCGCGGTCGATCGCCCGGGTGAGCGCCTCACCGACCGGTCCGCCCGGCGGCCGGGCGAGCTCGAGGACGCCCTCGACGCCTGCCGCCCGCACCGTCGCGTCGGTCGCCGAGAGCCCGGCGATGATCGCGGGCACGGCGTCGGCCGGCGACTCGAGGCCCGAGGCCACCCGGAGGGTGAGCAGGCGGACCGCTCGCGCGCGCGGACCGGTTCCGGAGCCGCGGTCCTTGGCGATCGCCCGGAGCGCCTCGCCGGCGCCGACGCCCGGAAGGTCGGCGACGAGGTCCTCGAGATCGGCGTGCTCGTCGACCGGCACCTCGCACAGAGCCGTCGCGATCCGCGCGCCGTGCTCGGCCGAGGCGACGATCGAGAGGAGCCAGGCGTCGATCTGCACGGCCAGCCGGCAGCGCCGTAGCCCCTCCTCGTCGCTCTGCGCCGCCAGGACGGTGGCCAGGGACGCCTGCTTCTCGATGTCGGAGAGGAGCGGATCGATGACGTCCCAGTCCTCGGCGACGAGCGATCGGATCCGCCGGCCGAGCTCGCGGGCGATCGCGCCATGGGCGGCGCCGGTCGGCCCGCCGTGCGCGCTCGCGGCGATGTCGTCGCGGCGGATCCCCTCGAACGGCGCCGGCCCGAACGGCCAGCTCGGCGCGAGGTCGCGCGCGATCGCCTCGCGCACCAGCCGGTGAACGCGCTGCTCGGCCGCCCGGAGCACGATCCGCACCCGCCAGCGAACCTCGGGATCGCGGCTCGACGCCGCCCGGCGAAGGGCCGGATGGGCGTGGCGACCGATCTCGATGAGGCCGGCCGTCGCCGACTCCCGCTCGCGCCAGACGCGCGAGCCGAGGCGACCGATCAGCTCGTCGATCCGCGCGCGCAGCTCGGGCGGGACGCTCTCGTCGACCGCCGGGGATGCCTCGTCATCGGCGCAGGTCGGCGCGACCCGAGGGGCCACGGCGAGGCCGAAGAGGAGGACCGGAGCGAGGACGAGCGCGGGGGCGAGGCGCATGGAGGGAGTATACATCTGCTTCGGACGAGGCGCCCAAGGGCTGCAGACTGGTCCGGAACGAGCTCTACTAGAGACTCCACGGGTCACGCCGCCAGCAATGCGCAATCCGCGTCATCCGCGCAATCCGCGGTTCCTACTCGTTCAACGTCGAGAGAGACCGGAACCGCGGATTTCGCGGATTGCGCGGATTGGGTCCCGTCGGTGCCGTGAGGTTGAGCTTGCGTCAGGTCGCCGCACTGGGCGAGTCCGGACGGAGGCTTCTCTCTTCTCAGATCTCCGACTCGATCTCATCCACCAACCGCTGCACCATCGCCCGGTCCTTGTCTCCCCGCTTCGCCACCGCGAGGTAGCGTCGCAGGTCGTCGCACGCCCGCGCCTTCTCGCCCTGGCGGTAGCGCGCGAAGCCGCGGAGACGGAGCGCGGTCGCGTCCTCGGTCTCCACCTCGAGCGCCTGGGTGCAGTCGTCCTCCGCCCCCTCGTGATCGCCCTGGGCGCCCTTGGCCGCGGCGCGCTCCGTCCACGCCCGGAGGTAGTGGTCGTCGATCTTGAGGACCCGGCCGTAGTCGGCGATCGCCATGTCGAGGTCGCCGGCGCGGCGGCGGACGCTCGCGAGCTGGAACCAGGCGTGGACGTGCTCGGGCTCGTCGTCGATCACCGCCTCGAAGTCGTCGATCGCCCCGTCGGTGTCGCCCTTGCGGCTGCGCATGATCCCGCGGTTGAACCGGGCGGTCGTGTTGTTCTTGTCGAGCTTGATCGCGCGACCGAGGTCCTTGATGGCCCGGTCGAGATTCCCCTTCGCCCCGTAGGCGTTCCCGCGGGCCGCCCACGACCCGGCGTGCTCGTCGTCCTGCTCGAGCGCCTGGTCGTAGTCGGCGATCGCGGCGTCGTGCTCGCCCTTGGCGAGCCGGGCGTTGCCCCGGTTGTACCAGGCGACGGTGAGGTCGGGGTCGAGCTCGATCGCCTTGGTGTAGTCGCGGATCGCTCCGTCGAGGTCGCCCTTCTTGCGGAGGGCGTAGCCGCGATTGAGCCAGGCGAGGATGTTGCCGGGGTCGATCTCGAGCTCGAGGGTGTGCTCCCGGATCTCGTCGTCGAGCATCGGTGGTCGGGCTCCCTGGGGTTTCGGCTCCCTGTCGGCTCCCATCGTCGCCGGGGTGACGCTCGAAGTAAAGCGCGCGCGAATCGCCGGCCGCTTTACTTTCGTCGGCCCTCCACGGAAGGTATCCGGCACGACCAGGTCGGCAACGGGAGAGACGACGACGAATGCGGGTCGGCATCCTCACCGGCGGCGGCGACGCCCCGGGCCTCAACGCGGTCATCCGCGCCGTCGTGAAGGGCGGGGTCGAGCGTGGATTCGCCGTTCACGGAATCTCGAACGGCTTCGAGGGGCTGCTCGATCCGGTCTCGGTGACGCCGCTCGGGCCGGCCGACGTCCGCGGCCTCGTCCGGCGCGGCGGGACGATCCTCGGGACGAGCAACCGCGGCAACCCGTTCGCCTGGCGCGACCGCCACCGCGACGGCCGCCCGCGCGAGGGCGAGCCCGAGCGCGACCGCAGCGACGAGGTGCTCGCGACGGTCGAGAAGCTCGGCCTCGACGTCATCATCGTCCTCGGCGGCGACGGCTCGCTCGCGATCGCGAACCTCCTCGCGAAGAAGGGGCTCGACATCGTCGCCGTCCCCAAGACGATCGACAGCGACATCCGCGCGACCGAGGCGACCTTCGGGCACGACACCGCCCTCGCCGTCGCCACCGACGCGATCGATCGCCTCCAGACGACGGCCGAGAGTCACCACCGCGTGATGTACCTCGAGGTGATGGGGCGGCACGCCGGCTGGATCGCGCTCGGCTCGGGGATGGCCGCCGGCGCCGACGTCATCCTGATCCCGGAGATCCCGTTCCGCGTTCAGGCGATCGCCGAGCACATCGAGCGCCGGCGGGCGCGCGGGCGGTGGTACACGATCGCCGTCGTGGCCGAGGGCGCGGTGATCGACGGCGGTGAGGAGGTCTGGCGCGACGACGCGGCCGGCGGCGCGCGTCGCCTCGGCGGGATCGCCGAGCGCGTCGCCGCCGCGGTCGGTGAGAAGACCGGCCTCGAGTACCGCGTGACGACCCTCGGCCACATCCAGCGGGGCGGCTCGCCGACGCCGCGCGACCGGATCCTGGCGACCCGCTTCGGCGCCGCCGCGGTCCGCGCGGTCGCCGATGGCCGCACCGGAATCATGATCGGCCTGCGCGGCGATGAGCTCATCGACGTGCCGCTCGAGAAGGCGGCCGGCGGGATCCGTCGGGTCGACCCGAAGAGTGACCTCGTCCTCGCGGCCCGGGAGCTCGGCGTCTCGCTCGGCGACCGCTGATCGAGTACATCCCTCAATGTGAGCGCGCAGGCAGGAGGTTCGGACGGCGGGCTCGGAGCGCTCCGGCACGCCGTCGCCGGCTTCGATCCCCTCGTCGGGACGACCGTCGACCGCTGGGTGCTCGAGGAGGCCCTCGGGCGCGGCGGGATCGGTGCGGTCTATCGGGGTCGTCACGTCCAGACCGGCGCCCTCGCCGCGGTGAAGATCCTCTCCCCGCGCGCCTCGGACGCACTCACCCGCGGCGCCAACGCCGAGCGCTTCCGCCGCGGCGTCCGTGAGGCGGCGCGGATCCAGCATCCCAACGTCGTGTCGATCCTCGATGCCGGCCAGACGGTCGACGGAACCTGGTTCGTCGTCATGCGCCTCGTTCGCGGTCGGTCGCTCGAAGGCCACGTCCGCGAGCGCGGCCGGCTGCCGGCGGCCGAGGCGCGCGCCGTCGTCGCGGAGATCGCCGCGGCGCTCGAGCCGCTCCACGCGGCCGGGATCGTCCATCGGGACGTGAAGCCGAGCAACATCCTCCGCGACGAGGAGGGGCGACACCTCCTCACCGACTTCGACCTCGTCCGCCCGCTCGAGACCGCCGACGCCGGCGCGGTCACCCGCGAGGGGGCCGCCGTCGGAACGGCCGCCTACATGTCGCCCGAGCAGATCGCGGGCGAGCCCGTCGACCACCGGACCGATCTCTTCAGCCTCGGGTCGGTCTGGTACGAGCTCCTCACCGGCTCGACGCCGTTCGGGCGCGGCTCCTGGATCGAGCTCGCCGCGCGGATCGCGAGGGCCGAGGTGCCCGACATCAGCGTGCTCCTCCCCGACCTCACCGACGCGGATGCGGCGCTCCTCCGGTCGCTCCTGGCGAAGGAGCGCGACGACCGCCCCGCGTCCGCCGACGCCGTTCGCGTCGCGATCGAGGGCTCCGCGGCGTCGGCGGCGACCTCGACGGCGACTTCGACGCGTCGGGAGACGGGGCGCGTCCGCAAGGCGAGGACGTCGGACCGCGCCCGGCGGCGCTCGGGTCGGGAGCGGTCGCCGGGCGAGTCGGGCGTCGGGATCCCGACGGCCGGGCCGGTCGCCGCGGTGTTCGCGTTGACGGTGCTCGCGGGCGTCGTCTTCGCGCGGAGCTGGGGTGGGGAGCCGGGGACCGAGACCGCGTCCGAGACTGCCGGCGCGGTCACGGTCGACGACGGGACGCCCGCCTCGGCGCGAGATCCGGTCGCCGACGACCACGGCGCCATCGCCGCGGCGATCGAGGGCGGGGAGCACGTCGCCGCGCTCGAGCGGCTCGGCGCTCCGCCCGCCGGCGTGACCGACGCCGAGCTCGAGGCGCTCGCGGCCACGCTCCTCGCGTCGATCGAGCGGCGGGTCGAGCGCGACGGCCTGGCGCATCTCGCCGCCTGCATCGCGGTCGCGCCGAAGCGGATCCGGGGGCGCCTCGCCGCCCTCGGCGACGAGGTCGTTCGCGGCGCCCTCGCCGACTGCGGGCCGACCGCGCTCGGGGCGAAGCTCGCCGATCGAGCCCGCGCCGGAGCGTTCGAGGAGGCGACGGCGACGCTTCTCCGCGCCGAGGCGGCCCTGGACGCGCTCCTCGCCCAGGTCGACGGCGGTCCCCTCGAGCGGGCGGTGCGGTCCACCGCCTCCGTCCGCGACGGCCGGCGGACGATCGCCGCGTGGCGGAGCGCCCTCTCGATCCTCGAGGGCGTGCGGCCGGCGCTCCGGGTGCCGACGTCGAGCCTCGGGACCCGCTGGATCGAGGCTCGCTGGGGAACCCTCGTGGGCGAGCGGACCGAGGGCGGGGCGCGGGTGACCCTCGAGGTCCCGTTCGCTCGCCTCTCCGTCGAGGTCCTCGCCGACGCCCTCGACGCCGTCGGCGGACCGCTCCGGACCGGGCTCGTCCTCGCGCTCTTCGGCGATCCCGACCGCGCGGCGACGCTCATCGCGGCTCGGGAGCCGGAGCACGGACCGTTCTGGCTCTCGACCCTCGGCGCGTTCGAGCCCCCGGAGGAGCGGATCGTCGGCCGGGAGCCGTTGCCCGAGGCGCCGGCCGCCCAGCCCGCCGATCCTGAGGCCGAGGCGGTCGATCCCCCGCCCGCGGACCCGCCGCTGCCCGTCGAGGAGTGGGTCGTGATCGCCCGGGACGCGGCGGCCGAGATCCGCGCGCGCCGTCAGGGCTCCTCGCCCGAGGACCTGGCCGCGATCGTGGAGCAGTTCCGCCGGATCCGGGCCCGGATGCCCGCCGTCGCGGCCGTCTCCGGCAGCCTCGATCGCGAGGATGAGCGGGAGGTCTGGATCGCGACCCTGGTCGCCTCGTCGGTCTGCGGGGGACGGGAGCTCTCCCTCGGCGCCGCCGCGCAGCTCCACCGCCTCGGGTTCGCGGTCGAGAGCTTGCCCTTCCTCCCGACCCTCGACGTCATCTACCGGGTGGTGCACGGCGCGCTCTTCGGCGACCCGCGGCGCGCGACCCAGCTTCTCGCGACCGGCGCCTTCCAGGTCGACGGACTCTTCGATCCCCGGATGCCGGAGCTGCTCCGGCGGACGGCCGAGCTCCGCGCCGTCGGTCCCGCGCTGCTCTCCCTCGTCCACGACGATGACGCCTGGGCCGAGGCCGTCGGCGCGGCCGTCGCCGCCCGAAAGGAGGTCGAGGCGTTCGGGACGCCCCTCCCCGACACGTTCACGAAGGAGGCCGTCGCCACGGCGTTCGGCACCCTCCGCGACGGCCTCGGGCGCTGGGATCAGGCGCGGGCCGCCGGCGCGCCGATCCTGATCGACCTGTCCGACGGCCTCGGCGCGGCTGCGCTCCAGGCGGAGCCGCTCGCGGGATGGGTGGTTCAGGGCGATGGGCTCCAGGTGGTCGCCGAGCAGCGGGAGGCGTTCGTCGCCGGAGAGGTCGGCCTGCGCCTCGACCGGGCCGAACGGTTCGAGCGGATCGAGGTGGTGTTCGCGCCGACGGACCCGCGGGCCGTGGCGCTCGGCTTCGATGTGCGTGGCCGGTCGCGCGCGACCGGGTTCGTCGCGCGCGGCGGGGAAGTCGTCCTCGTCCGGGGCGCGGGCGGGCTGCGCCGGTTCTTCGGCGTCGAGGCCTACCTGCCGGGCGGCGCGCCGGCTCCGGGCGAGGTGGTCGACGAGGCCGCCACGCTGCGCCTCTCCCGTGTCGAGCGCGGGCGCGTCACGGTGACCGTCGCGCGGGAGGGGCAGCCGCCGAGCGAGCCGGTCGTGGTGAGGCCCGATGCCGATGGCGGCGTCACCGTGCACCTCCGTCCCTCGGCCGGGACGGTGGTGCGGTCGGTCGCGCTCACGCTCGCGGGAGCGGGCGACCGATGAGCGGCGGGCTCGACGAGCTCCGCCGGGCGGTCGGTGGTCCGGACGGGGACCCCCGGATCGGTCGGGTCATCGGGAAGTTCGTCGTCGAGGCGCGCCTCGGCGCCGGCGGGATGGGGGAGGTCTATCGGGCGAGGCACCGCGAGACGGACGCGCCGGTCGCCCTCAAGGTGCTCGCGCCGCGCGCGAGCGGGACGATCTCCGCCGGGCGGAACGCCGAGCGCTTTCAGCGCGGCGTCCGCGCGGCCGCGCAGCTCGGCCACCCCGGGATCGTCACCGTCCTCGACGCCGGCTGCGAGGACGGGCTGTGGTACATGGCGATGCGTCTCGTCGACGGGCCGAGCCTCGCGGAGCTCCTCGCCTCCCGCGGTCGGTTCGCCGCGGGGGAGGCGCGCGGCGTCATTCTCCAGATCGCCGACGCGCTCGCCCACGTCCATCGCCATGGCGTCGTTCATCGCGACGTGAAGCCGGGGAACGTCCTCTTCGACCGCGCCGACGAGCGCTACCTCCTCTCGGACTTCGACCTCGTTCGCCCGCTGGTGGACGCCGGCGACGCCGGCAGCCTCACCCGCGAGGGCGCCGCCGTCGGCACCGCCGCCTACATGGCGCCCGAGCAGATCGCGGGGCAGCCGGTCGACGCGGGCGTCGATGCGTGGGCGCTCGGCGCGGTCTGGTTCGAGCTGCTGACGGGCGCGCCGCCGTTCGGCCACGGGAACTTCCTCGAGCTCGCGCGACGGGTGTGCGCCGAGGGACCGCCGCCCGACCCGCGCGACCGTGGGGTCGAGCTTCCCGATGGGGACGCCCGCCTCCTCGGATCGTTGCTGGCGCGCGACCGGACGGACCGGCCGGCCCTCCCCTCCGTCACCGCGGCGCTCGCCGGAGCGAAGGCCGCGGCGTCGGACGCGCGAGGCGGCGCGGCGCGACGTCCACGGGCGAGCGCGCGTCGACCCGTCACCCCGGCGGTGCCGGCGTCGACGGACGGGGCGTCCGGGACGAGGTCGCCCCTCGTCGTCGTCGCTGTCGCGGCGGTCGGGCTCGTCGGGCTGTTGACGCTCGCCGTCCTGGCGGGGCTTTCGGGCGTGGCTCCCGCCCCCGGGGAGTCGATGGGAGGATCGTCAGGACCGCTCGCGGCCGCTTCGCCCGTCCGACCCGAGGCGCCCGTCTCCGGATCGGGCGACCGGGGCGGCGCGACCACGTCGCGCCCCGGGGAGGGCTCGCGGCCATCGCCACCGTCGCCGCCCCTGCCGCCGTCCCCGAGCCCGCCGCCGGCGCCGGATCCGGGCTTCCCGGATCCGACGGACCCGCCCGTCGCCCCCGCGATCCGGGCGTCGCTCGCCGATCTCCTCGAGCAGAACAACCCGGCAGCGGCCCTCGCCGTCATCCGCGACGCAGCGCCCGGCCTCGGGCCGCGCGCCCTTCGCGAACTCGAACGGCTGGAGGACGCCATCGTCACGAGCCTCGAGCAGAGGCTGACCAGCGTCTCCACGGACGACCAGCTCGCGACGGCGCTCGCGATCGTGGACCTGGCGTATCGGAGCTCCCGCCCCCGGGCGCAGCAGCGGCTGCGCGCGGCGATCGTCGCGATCATCGAGGCCCGCTACCGCGAGGACTACGCCCGCGCTCTCGCGCGGGAGTGCGGGCCGCTGCTCCGAGCGGGACGGATCGACGAGGTCGCGACGGCGGTGAAGCGGGCCGAGCGCGCCCCGACGAGCGCCCCCGATCTCGATCGCCTCGAGATCGTTCGCGGCGCCTACACCCTCGGCCCGCGTGGGGACGTCACCGCCTTCTGGCGCGAGGCGATCGCGGTCGTCCAGACGATCGGAGAGACGTTCGCCGCGCGGCCCGATCCCGCGGGGTTGCTCCCCGGAACGGGGCGACCCGAGTGGTGCTGGCTCCGTCGGGCCGACCCGGCCGACGATCGCGTCGTCGACGTCCCCCTCGAGGGTCTCTCGGTCGACGAGGTCGCCACCCTCTTCGAGATCGACCCGGCCGTCCCGCGCTGGGCTTCGCGGATCGGGGTGGCGCTCGTTGTCTTCGGTCGGGTCGAGGAGGGCACCCGCCTGCTGGCTCGCAGCGAAGAGGCGGGGCACCCCCTGACGTGGCGCGAGGCGGTCGCCGGGCTCGAGGAGCGTGAGCGCCGGAAGACCCGGACGGTTCCGACCCGGGCGTCGCTCGAGGCGGCCGCCCGGGAGATGGACGAGCACCTCGCTCGCGGTGAGCTGCGCGCGATGCTCGGAGCCTATCGGGCGGCCGGCGTCGATGTGTCGGCGCCGGGCGGCGAGGAGCTTCTCACCTCGCTCCGTGTCTGGGCGGCCCCGATGCTGCGCCTCGGGGCCGCGCTCGTCGCGGCGCTCGCGGGCGATCCCGAGCGCGTCGAGGCGCTCGCCCGCGCAGGCTTCCCGCGCGTGTTCGGCCCCGAGCAGGTCGGCGCGATCGCCGACGTGGGCACCGCGATCCGGTCGACGCTCGACGGGGATCCCCGGCTCCTCGCGGTCGCCCTCGATCGCGTCGGGAGGGCGCGCTTCCTCGAGAGGTTGGTGGGCGAGGAGCTCTACGGAGCGCTCGGGATGCTGGCGCGCGTGCGCTCCCTCGCGTGGCGGTTTCTGGCCCCGATGTGGACCGAGACGGAGTTCTGGGTTGGACAGACGAAGGTCGCGCGAGAGCTCGTCGAGGATCGAACGCGGCTCGACGAGTCGCTGACCGACCTGGCGGCGAGCTCGACCGCCGAGGGCGCGCTCATCGCGGCGATGCGGGCGTCGCTCACGGCTTCGACCGAGCCCACCGACACGTTTCTCGAGTGCTTCTGGAAGGACGACGGCATCGCGGTCCCGCTCGACCTGACGTCGCCGATGCTGGCGCTCGCCCTCAATCCTCGCCCGGTGGGTGACTGGTCGTTCGAGGAGGAGGGGCTCGGGTTCTCGGGTGGCGAGTCCTACGGCGAGCTCCTCGTTCCGAGGCTCGACGTCTGGCAGAAGATCGACCTCGAGCTGACCGCGCTTGCCGTGCCGGGCGTCGTCATCGACGTGATCCGCGGGGAAGACGATCGAAGCGTCGGATCGGTCGTGATCGGACGGGATGCCATCCGGGTCGGCGGTCCGAGGATCGCCGAGGACATCCGATGGCGTCGCCGCGAGCCGCGTGGCGCCGGGAAGAGTCGCGACGTGGCCATCCGCCTCGACCTGCGGGCCGGCGACCTCGTGATCGTTCCCGTCTACGCCGGAGACTCGGCCGAGGGGCGAAACGTCGGACTGGCCGAAGGTCTGTCGCTCCGAATCCGGACGGGACGGGGCACGGTCCTGCGGCGCATCGTCCTCCACCGCCGGAAGGACTGACTACTCCGCGTCCGGGCTCCGGACGAGCTCGGCCAGCTCGCGCATCGCGGCGGCCGTGGTCGTCGGCCCGTCGGGAGGGGCGCCATCGAGCGGCGGGTCGACGAGCTTCGCCACGGCGGCATCGTCGGTCGCGAGCAGGGTGAGCAGGACCGGGCCGAGGAGAATCGACTCGCCGGGCGCCACCGGCGCCGACACGGTGTAGCGGCACGCCGTCGCCAGGAGCTCGCTCGCCGGGCCGAGGAGCGGCTTCGGGACGCCGGGCAGCTCGAGGTCGGGGAGGCCGAGCTTGGCCATGCCGCGGCTGCGGAGCTGGAACGGGGCGTCCGCGTCGTCGTCGTCGCCGCCCTCGTCCTCGGGCGTGCCCCGGATCGCGATGTGACGGGCGGGGTCGAACCGCGCGGGATCGAAGCTCGCCCGCGCGCTCGCCTCGTCCTGGGCGACCCCGGCGACCCAGTCGACGAGGACGCCGTCGGTCAGCCGCGCGACCGCGCACGCGACCAGGCCGACGCCGAGGTAGAGGCCGTAGTCGGCCTCCTCGCGGTTGAGGCCGATCGTGTAGCTCGTCCCGCCGGCCCGGGCCGCGGCGACGGCGTCCGTCGGGCCGACCAGGCCGGCGAGGAGCTCCTCGCGTCCGGGAGCGTCGGGCGCGCCCGCGATGAGCACGGCCGTCGTCTCGCGTCCGACGTCGAGGAGGATCCGCTCCCAGTCGGCGTCGTCGGACGGCTCGCGCGGCGGCACCTGGAACTTGAGGCCGCGCCAGTCGGCGGCGGCCCGGTGGATGACGCGGGCGCCGGGGCGCTCGGCGTTCCTGGCGACGATCTCGAAGAGGATTCGCATCGACGGTGGGCGGCGGGGCGCGCGCGCTACTTGCCGCCGGGCTCGTCCTTCACGAGCGCCTTCAGCGTCGGCTTGATCCGGAGCTTCTTGAAGTCGGGGTCGCGCCGGATGAAGTCGCGGAGCTGGTTCCGGGCCTTGGCGTCCTTGCGCTCGGCGAGCGCCTTCTCGACGAACTCGACGGCCTTGGCCTCGTCGTCGTTCAGGGCGTGGTACTGGGCGAGGTTGTAGAACGAGGCCTTGTCGTACTTCGCCTCGTCGATGATCTTCTGCGCCTCCTCCTTCCTGCCGAGGGCGAGGAGGACGACCGCCTTCCCGCACTGGAGCTTGGCGAGGTAGGCGGGGTCGGGGGCGTCCTTGCCCTGCTGCTTCGCCTCGGCGTGGGCGTACTTGATCGCCTCGTCGGCCGACTTGAGGGCGTCCTCGTTCTCGTGGACGTAGTGGTAGAGGTTGCTCGCCACGTCGAACGTGCTCGAGAGGGGGTGCGCCTTCAGGGCCAGGTTGTACTGCTTGATCGCCTCGTTCGGGTTGTGCCGCTCGGCGAAGTGGATGCTCCCCTTCTGGGTGTAGGCGTAGGCCTGCTGGCGCGGGTCCTTGCTGTTCGCGATCACCGCGTCGTAGTGCGAGAGCGCCTTCTCGAAGTCGCCGGTCTGGCTGTGATGGATGAAGCCGAGGTAGTTGTGGGCGTAGACGTTCTTCGGCTCCTTGCCGAGCACCTTCTCGAAGGCGGCGACGGCCGCCTCGACCTCGCCCGCGCCGAGCTTCGCCTGGCCTTCCTCGAGGAGCTTCCGGATCTCGGGGTCCATCCCGCCGCCGGCGCCCTGGGCGTGGGCGGTCGCGAGGGGGCCGGCTCCGATCAGGACGAGGGCCGTCACGAGGGCGGTGAGGATCCGCTTGGGGAGGCTGGTCATCGTTGCGGTCTCCTGGGAGGGTCGGCGGCGCGGCTCAGCGGGCGCGATTATCGCGCCGGGGCGCCTCGTTGGCCACCCATCCGAGGGCTCGGACGCGGCGGAGGGAAGAGATGTTCGCGACTCAGCGGTCGAGGTCGCGGCCTGCCCGGACCCCGAGATCCGTGCCGATCGCCGTCGCCGAGGCGTTGCTTCGGTAGGCGGGGCGCGCTTCGCGCTCGAGATAGAGCCAGGAGCCGCCCCGAAGCACCCGGTAGACGGACTCGCCCTCACGCTCGCCGGTGATCGGATCGGTCGCCTCGCGATAGAGCCCGAGGAAGTCGCGGCACCACTCGCGGACGTTTCCTCCGAAGTCGTGGAGGCCCCATCCGTTCGGCCGGAAGGTGCCGACCGGCGCATGGACCGGATAGCCGTCCTCCCACGGCACGTCGCGGCGATAGCGCGTCGCGCCCGCCTCGGCAGCCCACGCGGCGTAGCTCCCGTCGCGGAGGTTCTCGGCGTGACGGAGCGACTCGGGGCCGTCGCCGGTCGCGAAGCGCGTCGCGGCGCCGCCGGTCGCCGCGCGCTCCCACTGCGCCTCGGTCGGAACGTCGAGGCCGACCGCGTCGAGGACGCGGCGGGCGGACAGCCAGCTCACCTGCTCGACCGGATGCGTCGGCCCGATGACGTGGTTCTTCGGCTTGTAGCCCACGTGATAGTGCGACGGCGCCTGCGCGTCTTCCGGAAGACCGGCCAGGAACGCCATCCGCCGCCACTGCGCCTGGGTGACCTCGTGCTTTCCGATGAGATAGGGAGGCAAGGTCACCTCGTGGACGGGTTCCTCCATGGACGAGGGACCGAGCCGGATCTCGGAGCGAGCGTCGTCGTCGGGGCGCTCGGGCGCTCCCATCGCGAACGTGCCGCCCGGAATCAGCACCAGGATGATCGCGCTCCCCGCGTCGAGGTTCAGGCGTCCGTCCGGCTCCCGCACCGGCACCTCGCCGCTCAGGGCGTGCGCGAACTCGAGCAGGCTGGACTGAGGGTCGGGTCCGAGCGGGACGAGCCCGAGCTGCGGCTCGATCGGGTCGAGATACGGCGAGCCGTCGATGCCCATCGAGGCGATCGCCGCGCTCCACGCGGGCGCCGCCGGCCCGTCGACGGTGCGTTCGAGGAGCGAGACGCTCTCCTCGAGGCGCGCCCGCATGACGTTTTCGAGCCGGGCCAGCTCGGCGAGCGCATCGACGAGCTTGCGAAGGGTGGCGATGCGGAAGCGGGTCGGTTCGTCGGGTCGTCGCTCCTTCCCGATCTCGCGCAGCTCGTCGCCTCGGAGCTTCGCTCGAGCCAGGAGCGGCTCCGCCCGCGCGAGCCAGGTGCGCTGGTCATCCGCGAGGTCGGGACGATCCGGCGGAAGGGCCTCGAACGCGTAGACGAGCGCCTGCACCTGCACCGCGTCGGCGAGGTGCTCGAAGCGCTCGGTCGTCGCTCGAGTCTCGGCGCGGGCCGCCTTGGCATCTCGTGCGGCGGCCTCGGCCCGGCGCGCCTCCGCCGCGATCTCGCGCGCCCGGCTCGCGTCGCGGGCGAGGATGGCCAGCGCCGCGACCAGGGCGACCAGAATCGAGGCGCCTGCGATCGCGATGGTCCGCCCGCGCCGCCGCGCGAGCAGCGCGAGGCGCTCGCGGAGGCTCACCGGGCGGGCCTCGATCGGCTCGTTCGCGAGCCAGCGGCGGCAGTCGGCGGCGAGGGCGCGGGCGCCCTCGAACCGGTGCTCGGGCTCCTTCGCGAGGCATCGGGCGACGATCGTGTCGACCGCCCGGTCGACCTCGGCGCGCTCCGCGCTCGGGCTCGGCGCGTCCTTCGTGAGGATCTGGTGCGCGATCTCGATCGCGCCCTGCCCCTTGAACGGCGGTCGACCGATCAGCATCTCGTAGAGCGTCGCGCCGAGGCCGTAGACGTCGGCCCGCCCGTCGAGCGGGCCGTGCTTCCCGCTGAGATGCTCGGGGCTCATGTAGTCCGGCGTCCCGAGGACGACGCCGCTCTGGGTGAGCTCGAGCCAGTCGGCCGTCAGGTCCTTGGCGAGGCCGAAGTCGGTCAGGAGCGGCTCGCCGTCGAGGGTCAGCAGGATGTTCGCCGGCTTGAGGTCGCGGTGGATGATCCCGAGGCGATGCGCGTGGTGGAGGGCGTCGGCGAGCTTCGCCGTCAGGGCGATCGCGTCGCGGACCGGCAGCGGGCCGTCGCGGACGATCCGGTCCTTGAGCGATCCGCCGGCGACGAGGTCCATCGCCATGTAGACGTGATCCGACCCGACGGCGACCTCGTGGATCCGGAGGACGTGCGGGTGGCGGATCCGCGCCATCGAGCGCGCCTCGAGCTCGAACCGCTCGAGCGTCTCCCGGTCGATCCCGAGCTCCGCCCGGATCATCTTCAGGGCGACGGTCCGGTCGAGCATCCCGTGGTGCGCCTCCCAGACCGTCCCCATCCCGCCCTCGCCGAGCTTGCGGATGAGGCGGTACGGGCCGACGACGTTCGCGTCGACCTGCTCCCGCGCCGCCTTCCAGTCGGCGCGCTCGTAGGGGTCGGTCCGGGCGAAGGTGTCCGAGGATGGTGGGCGATCGTCGTGCACCGGCGGTGGGTGTCCTCCCGCGGTCAGGGTGTCCGATCGCGGGGGACGGAGCAAACCCCAACGTCGTATGATCACGGTCGATGGTCGACGAAGCCTGGCGAGACCTCGAGCGACGCCTCCGCCTCACGCCCGACGACGACGACCTCCGGCGGCGGGCGGTCGAGGCGAGGGAGCGGTCCGGCGTGGACGTTCCCGGCTGGATGGCCGCTCCCGGCGTCCGGCCGGCCCGCCCGTTCGCCGCGGAGCGTCCGCTCGAGATCGTCGCGAGGCTCGCCTCGGGCGACGAGATCTCGGTCGGGCACACGGGCGCCCGCCCCGTCGAGCTTCCGGCGCACCGCGCGTTCTGGGCGGCGGCCCATCGCGTCGACGCGGTCGCGCTCGAATCGGTTCGAGACGCGCGGGTGCCGGGTCTCGCGCTGCTCGACGGGAAGCGCGGCACGCTTCGTGCTCTCCGGGATCTCCCCGACCTCGAGCTGCTGATCGTTCGTCCCGCCGACCGACTCGCCGCCGACGATCTCGCGGCGCTGGCGGACGCGGTCCCATCGCTGCGAGCGATCGAGCTCGATCGCCCCGGCCGGATCGGTGATGCCGAGCTGGCGGCGCTCGCCCGGTCGGCGTCGCTCGAGTCGATCGCGCTGCGTGGATTCGATCCCTCGGGCGCCGGCGATTGGCGGGTGACGGCCGTCACCGGGATCGCTGCGCTCGTCGAGCTGCCGCGGCTCCGCGAGCTCGTTCTCGAGACCCGCACTCTGGCCGACGCGTGGATCGAGGCGCTCCCGGGCGCCGCGCCGCGGCTCGAGCGGGTCGGCCTGGCCGGATGTCTCGGGTTCACGGCCGATGCGATCTCGTCCCTCGGGCGTCTCGAGGTGCTCCGGGAGCTCTCGATCGAGTCGTGCCGCCTGGACGGGCGCGCCCTGGCGAGCCTCGTCGACCTCTCATCGTTGAGATCGCTCCGGCTCGCCGGGCTCGGCGCGCTCGAGGGCGCTCTCGAGGAGCTCGTGCCTCCCGGGCGGCTCGAGCGCCTCGTCCTCGACGGGCGATGTCACCACGGGGCTCCGTGGGATGAGCTCACGTCGTCGCAGGTCCGGCGCCTCGCCGCCCGGCTCGAGCGGCGAGGCGTCCGGGTGCTCGTCACCAGCGCACGTGACGAGCGATCGCCCGGCGGAACGCGGGCAGCATCCCCCAGTGATGGAGGCTGAACGGGAAGACGATCCCGTCCTCGGTTGGCGTCGAGACGGTCACCCAGCTCACCCCCGCGATCCCCTCGCCGAGGATCGCGTCGACGGCCGCCTCGACGTTGGCGGCGCCGCGCGAGGTGTTGACCTCGTCGGCGAGGACCCGATCGAGGGGGACGCCGGCGCGCCGGAACCGGTCGATCGCGGCGAGGTGCTCGTCGCGCTCCTGGGCGGGCGTCGCCGGCGTCGACCGGAGACTGTTCACGACGTGGTAGCCGACCTGGTCGACGGCGCCGGTCTGCCAGGCGGCGATTCCCCAGTCGGGATCGGTTCCGCCGGCGCCGATCAGGACGTGGGGGAACTGCGCCCGGACGATGCGGGCGACGTGGCGCACCCGCCGGATGTAGGTCGCCTCGGTGAACACCGGCGTGACGCCGGCGCGGGTGTAGTTCGGCTCGTTCTCGATCCAGATCCGGTGGACGCGGACGCCGTGGTCCTCGACGGCGCGGAGCACGCTCAGGACGACTCGCCCGTAGAGCTGATCGTCGGCGAGCTCGGGGTTGGCGCGGGAGGTGTGGTAGCGGCGGCGTCCGCCGGCGAGCGAGTCGAAGTTGAGCTCGACGTGGAGCCCGGCGTAGTCGGCCAGCCGGATCGCGTCGGTCTTGCGATAGCGCGTCGCCGCCTGCACGCCGAACTGCCCGGCGCTCTCCCACCAGTCGCGCTCGGTGTCGAGCCACTGCCAGGCCGCGTCGGGGTCGTCGGCGATCCGGCGGTCCCAGTGCCAGTCGAGGAAGACGCCGATCTCGGCGGTCGTGCAGTGATCGCGGAGGCGTCGCAGGTCGGCCGGATGGGTGCCGAACGTCCAGACGTTGCCGATCTCGGGCGAGGTCGATCGCTTCGCCTGCGGCGTCGGCCAGGTGGCGCGCGCGACGCGGAGCCAGTCCTCGACGACGGGCGCCGGCTTGACCCGGATCGTCCTGGTGAGCTCCTGGCCGAACTTGCCGCCGGGGCCGCGCATCCGCCAGGTGGTCAGGTGGCGTCCGCGCTGCGCGGGCGCCGTCAGCTCGAAGCGGAAGCGGAACGTCCGACCGGGCCGGACGCGCTTCTTGTCGGGCATGCGGACCCGGGGGCCGCTCCGGAACGGGTTGCTGCGCGCGGTCGCGAGGCGGACGTCGTTCTTCTCCTTCCACGTCGTGGTGCCCGAGTTCCGCATCACGATCGTCGCCTGATAGGTCGAGCCGGCGATCATCCGTCGGGGGAAGTCGACGCTCACGATCTCGGCGTCGTAGCCCGCCTGCGCCGCGGCAGGCGAAGGAGCCAACACGAATGCGACGAGGGTCGCGGCGACGATGACAACGAGAAGCAATGGACTACGTACGCGGGGTTTGGATCGTTTCGTTTCTACGTTCATGGTTGAGGCCCTCTCTCTGTCCGCACCCCTACACCAACGGTGACGCCCCCCTTCACGAGCGCGACCAAAACGAGGAGATCCAGGGGTCGAGATCCAGGAGCTCCAGGGGTCGGAGCTCCAGCTCCAGGGGTCAGGTCCAGTTATTTTATCAATAGGCTGTAAGCCATAGGTCGCTAGCCATGGGTCAGGGGCGGTGGGTCACAATAATGATCAAACAACTGGACCTGACCCCTCTTGGTGGGACTCTCGTGGGGGAAGGGGATTGGCGGGGCGAGGATGTCGCGGGGGGGATCGGCCCGTCGGGAGACTCCCGATGGAGGCATCGGGTTGGGCTTGACGATCAAACGTTTGTTTGCTACATCGGGGCGCGGGTCAAACGAACGTTTGATTTCGACGTATCATCGCCCGAGGAATCCCGAGCCAGAGGCCCTGACGTGACCGCTCCCCGAGCACCCTCTCCTCCGACCGGCGCCGGCGACGCGGCGCGCGAACGTCTCCTCGACGTCGCCGAACGTCAGTTCGCCGAGCGGGGTTTCGCCGAGACCTCCATCCGGAGCATCACCACCGACGCCGGCTGCAACGTCTCGGCGGTCTCCTACTACTTCGGCAACAAGCTCGGCCTCTACACGGCCGCGATCCGCCGCCGCCTCGACGGGATCCGCGAGCAGCGGCTGCTCGCGATCCGGGAGGCGACGGCCGACCTCGACGAGACCGCCGACGGGCTCGATCGCCTCCTCCGACACTTCAGCGGCGTGTTCGTCGCGCCGCTCCTCGACGAGGGCGGCGCTCAGCTCATGAGCCTCTTCCTCCGCGAGTTCGTCACCCCGCAGCTCGACCCCGGCTTCCTCATCGACGAGATCCTCGAGCCGGTCGAGCGCGCCCTCGCCGAGGCGCTCGCAAAGGTGAGCCCCGGCCTCGGACCGATCGACGCGCGCCTGTGCGCCATGTCGCACGTCGCGCAGCTCGGCCACGTCTGTCACCTCCGCGAGGGCAACCAGGGGGCGGCCGGAGTGATCGACGCCGTGATCGACCACGTCGTGCGCTTCACCGCCGATGGAGTGCGGGCGGCCGCGGCGCGCAGCGCCCGCGTCACGCCGGCCGGAGAGGTGTCGTGAGCGAGCCTCTCGAGATCGCCCCGATCGTCGCGCGCCGTCGGTTGATCCCGCGCGGGGCCAAGCAGGCGGTGATCGTCATCGTCGTCCTCGGCGCCGGCGTGGGAGGCGCGGTCGGGCTCGCGTCGCTCCGGAAGCCGCCGGCGTCCGATCCGCCCGCGCCCTGGGCGCCGCTCGTCGAGACGGCGCCGGCGCGGTCGATCGACGCGCCGGTGTCGGTCGCCGGGCACGGCACGGTCCGGGCGCGGACCGTCGTGCGCGTCATCCCGCGGGTCTCCGGCCCCGTCCTCGAGATGCACCCGGGCCTCGTCCGCGGCGGACACTTCGGCGCGGGCGAGCCGCTCTTCCGGATCGATGACGAGGACGCCGCGCGGGCCGTCCGCGACGCCCGGGCGAAGGCCGACGACGCCGAGGCTGTCCTCGCGCTGGCCGACGCACGCGTCGAGGAGGCGCGCGCCCGCCTCGAGGACGCCGTCCGCGAGGTCGCCCGCCAGCGCGAGCTCGTCGCCGACGAGCTCGCCGACCGGCGCGCGCTCGAGCAGGCCGAGCTCGCCGAGCTCCTCGTCCGGCGCCAGCTCGACGGCCTCATCGCGCAGCGCCGCTCGGCCGACGTCGGCCGTCGGGCGGCGGCGATCGGGATCGAGCGCGCCGAGGCGGAGCGGAGGAGGACGGTGGTGAGCGTGCCGTTCGCCGGGCGGGTCCTCGAGGAGGACCTCGACGTCGGCCAGTACCTCCAGGCCGGCGCGCCGGTCGCGACCGTCTACGGGACCGACTCGCTCGAGGTGCTCGTTCCGTTCGGCGATGCCGACCTCGGCTGGATCAGCGTGCCCGGCGGCCGGGCGCGCGGCGACGGCGAGGCCGGCTCGCCGGCCCGGATCGTCGGGCGCCAGGGCGGCGTCGAGCGGACCTGGACCGGGCAGGTCGTCCGCCTCGAGGCGGAGGTCGACGCGCGCTCGCAGATGACCGGCACCGTGATCGACGTCGCTGGCGACGCCGCCGCTGGCGACGACGGACCGCCGAGGCCCGGCCTGTTCGTGCGGGTCGAGATCGAGGGGCGGCGGCTCGACGGCCTCGCCGTTCCGCGGCGCGCGGTCCGAGACGGTCGCAGGCTCTGGGTGATCACCGACGGAAAGCTCCGCTTCCGTGAGGTCGAGATCGTCCGGGCCGACCGCGAGCTCGCCTACGTCCGCGGCGGCGTCGCCGCGGGCGACCAGGTGGTCGTCAGTCAGCTCGAGGCGGTGACCGACGGGATGGCCGTGCGCGTCGTCCCCGCCGGCGCGCGCGGCGGTCCGCGGGTCTCGTCCGCGTCGGGCGACGGCGAGAGCGAAGAGGACGACGGGCGATGAGCGCGCCCGCGCCCGAGCCTCGTCACGGCATCCTCGCCTGGTTCGCGTCGAACCACGTCGCGGCGAACCTGCTGATGATCTTCATCTTCGCGGTCGGGTTCCTCGCCCTCACGCGGACCAAGATCGAGGTGATGCCCGAGCTCAAGATCGACATGGTCACCGTGTCGGTCGTCTACCCGGGCGCCTCGCCGACCGAGGTCGAGACGGGGATCGTCACCCGCATCGAGCAGGCGATCGACGGGATCGAGGGAATCGAGAAGATCCGCAGCGTCGCGTCCGAGGGCGGCGCGACGGTCATCGCCGAGCTCGACGATGCCGCCGACGGGAGGGAGGTGCTCGACGAGATCCAGGTCGAGGTCGAGCGGATCACCACCTTCCCGATCGAGGCCGAGCGGCCCGTCATCACCGAGGTGAGCACCCGCCAGGGCGTGATCGACCTCGTCCTCTACGGCGACGTCCCCGAGTCGACCCTGAAGGCGCTCGCCGAGACGGCCCGCGACGAGCTCACCGCGCTGCCCGAGGTGTCGGTCGCGGAGCTCTCGGGCGTCCGGCGCGACGAGATCTCGATCGAGCTCTCCGAGGACTCGCTCCGCCGCCACGGGCTGAGCTTCGCCCGGGTCGCCGGCGCCGTCCGCGGCGCGTCGCTCGACCTGCCGAGCGGCTCGATCCGCACCACCGGCGGCGAGATCCTCCTGCGGGTCGCCGGCGAGCGCCGGAGCGGCGCCGAGTTCGCGGCGATCCCCGTTCTCTCGCGGAGCGACGGGACGCAGCTCCTCCTCGGCGAGGTCGCGACTGTCATCGATGGCTTCGAGGACACCGACCGCGCCAGCCGGTTCGAGGGGTCGTCGGCCGCCGTCGTGAAGGTCTACCGGGTCGGCGACCAGGGCGCCCTCGACGTCGCCCGCGCCGTCCGGGACTACGTCGAGGGCGTCCGCGACTCGCTCCCCGCCGGCGTCGACGTCGACACCTGGCGCGACGAGAGCGTCATCCTCAAGTCGCGGATCGACCTCCTCGTCCGGAACGCCCTGATGGGCCTCGTCCTCGTCTTCATCTGCCTGTCTCTCTTCCTCGATCTCCGCCTGGCCTTCTGGACGATGATGGGGATCCCGATCGGGTTTCTCGGCTCGTTCCTGATCTTCCCCCAGTTCGACATCTCGGTGAACATGATCAGCCTGTTCGCCTTCATCATCGTGTTGGGGATCGTGGTCGACGACGCCATCGTCGTCGGCGAGGGCGTCTTCCATCACCGCCTCTCCGGCAAGAGCGGCGTCGACGCGGCCATCGCCGGCGTCCGCGAGCTCGCCGCGCCGGTGAGCTTCGCGATCGCGACCACGATCGCCGCGTTCCTCCCCCTGATCTTCGTCGAGGGGATCATGGGCAAGTTCCTGCTCCAGATCCCGATCGTCGTGATCGCGGTGCTGATCTTCTCGCTGGTCGACTGCCTCTTCGTCCTCCCCGCTCACCTCGCCGAAGGGAAGCGGCCGAGCGAGCGCGGGCCGATCGCGCGCCTCCAGGCGACGGTCCGGCTCGGGCTCGACTGGGTGATCGTGGGCCCCTATGCCTGGTCCCTCGACCTGGCCGTGCGGTGGCGCTACGTGACGGTCGCGTTCGCCGTCTCGACGCTGCTCGTGACCTTCGGGGCGATCCGCGGGGACTGGGTCAAGTTCGAGTTCCTGCCCGAGGTCGACGCCGACAACGTGATTGCGTCGCTCCGGATGCCGCAGGGGACGCCGCGCGAGGAGACCGAGGACGTCACAGCCGTGCTCGAGGCGGCGCTCCGGAGCGTGCAGGCCGAGCTCGATGTCGAGCGACGCGCCGCGAGCCCGCGGGCCGAGGGGGAGCCCGAGCTCCCGTCGATCGTGCGGGCCGTCCGGACGACGATCGGCCGCCAGCCGACCAAGTCCGAGCAGGAGGGACCGGGGCTCGCCAACGCGCCGTCGTCGGGCGGGAGCCATCTGGCGGAGGTGAACGTCGAGCTGCTCGAGGGGAGCCTGCGCGGGGTGAGCAGCCACGAGGTCGCTCGCCGCTGGCGTCTGCAGCTCGGCGAGGTGGCCGGGATCAGCAGCCTCGTCTTCTCATCGTCGCTCTTCACCGTCGGCGACCCGATCAGCATCGAGCTCGCCCATCGCGATGTCGAGGTGCTCCGGGAGGCGTCGACCGCGCTCAAGGAGCGGCTCGCCCGCTACCCCGGCGTCTTCGGGATCGACGACTCGTTCCTGCCGGGCAAGGTCGAGCTCCGCCTCGAGCTGACCGACGCGGGGCGCGCCCTCGGCGTCACCCTCGCCGACCTGGCCGGCCAGACCCGCGATGCCTTCTACGGCGCCGAGGTGCAGCGCCTCCAGCGCGGCGACGACGACGTCAAGGTGATGGTGCGTCGGCCCGAGAGCGAGCGGCTCGCCGTCGCCGACCTCGAGGCGAGCCGCGTTCGCCTCGCCGACGGGACCGAGGTGCCGTTCGTCACCGTCGCCCGCGTC
Organism: Planctomycetota bacterium; assembly: GCA_029260755.1. GTDB lineage: Bacteria > Planctomycetota > J058 > J058 > JAJDCQ01 > JAJDCQ01. Next base: position 22,119 of record JAJDCQ010000107.1, read on the forward strand.
GCCGAGGCGCGCGGCTACGCCTCGATCGACCGGACCGACCGGCGGCGCGTCGTGAAGGTGACGGCCGACGTCGACGCGGCGGTGGCGAGCTCGGGCTCGATCAACGCCGAGCTCGAGGCGAGCGTCCTGCCCGAGCTCGTCGCGAAGCGGCGGGGGCTGAGCTGGTCGTTCGAGGGGCAGCGCCGGCAGCGGGCCGAGTCGATGGCGAGCCTCTTTCAGAACTTCATCGTCGCCATGTTCGCGATCTTCGGGCTGCTCGCGATCCTGTTCCGGAGCTACGTCCAGCCGTTGATCGTGATGAGCGCGATCCCGTTCGGGATCGTCGGCGCCGTGATCGGCCACATCGTGATGGGCTACAACCTGTCGCTGATGTCGTTCTTCGGGATCGTCGCGCTCGCGGGCGTCGTCGTGAACGACTCGCTGATCCTCATCGACAAGATCAATCGGGACGCCGAGGAGACCGGCGACATCGAGGCGGCCGTCCGCTCCGCCGGCGCCCGGCGGTTCCGGCCGATCCTGCTGACGACGCTCACGACGTTCTTCGGCCTGATGCCGATGATCCTCGAGACGAGCCTCCAGGCGAAGTTCCTGATCCCGATGGCGCTGAGCCTCGCGTTCGGCGTCCTCTTCGCGACGTTCATCACGCTCGTGCTCGTGCCGGCGCTCTACCTCGTCTTCGAGGACGCGAAGCGCCTTGCGAGCTGGTCGTGGAGCTGAGATGCGCGTGACGACGAGCCGATCGAACACTCCAAACCCATTCTCGGGGACGCCGCCGTGGGTAGTCGCCCGCGCCGACGGGAGGGCCCGTGGCATGGTTCCGAGCGACGGGAGCGCGCCCGGTCGTGGCGCTCGGGCGGCCGCGTTCGCCGTGCTCGTCGCGGCGGCCGCGGTCATCCCGGTCGGGTGCGACGGCGACGCCCACGCCCAGGACGCGAGCCGCCCGGCGCGGGCGTCGCACCCCGACGGCGCCGGCGGCCCCGCTCCGGCGCCCGCCCGGGGGCCCCGCGACCTCGCCGATCTCCCCATCCACGAGACGCATCTCCTGCGGGAGGCGGCGCCCGACCTGATCCGCGAGGTCGGCGTCGTCGCCGCCCGGCGCGAGCTCTCCCTCGGCTTCGTCGAGAGCGGGACGATCATCGAGATCGTCTACGAGGCCGGCGACCAGGTCGACGCCGAGCGCGGCGTGGTCGTCGCGCGCCTCGACCCCGAGCCGTTCGACGCGCGGATCGCACGGGCCGAGGCGATGGTGGCCCAGGCCGAGTCGCAGCTCGGGTGGGCGTCGCTCGTGCGGACCCGCGAGGAGAAGCTCGTCGCGCAGGACCTCCGGGATCGTGAGGCGCTCGATCGCGCGGTCTACGGCGAGACCGAGGCGAAGGCGCGCCTCGACGCGGCGAAGGCCGATCTCCGGCTGGCGAGGTTCCGGAAGGCGAAGAGCGTCGTCACCGTCCCGACCGGCCACTTCCTGACCGACGTCGCGATCGAGGTCGGCGAGCTGGTCACGCCGGGGACGCCCGTCGTCCGCGCCGTCGACATCGCGACCGTCGAGATCGAGCTCGGCGTGCGGGGCGAGCATCTTCCGCTCGTCGCTCCCGAGACCGAGCTCTCGTTCGTCGTGAAGGAGCTTCCGGCGCGGACGTTCACCGCGAAGGTGGCGTCGGTCGTGCCGAAGGCCGACGAACGGACGCGCCGCTTCCCGGTCGTGCTGCGGCTCGCCAACCCCGAGCTGCAGCTCAAGCCCGGCTTCGCCGCCGTCGTGCAGCTCGGCCGCGAGCGGGCCGCGCCCGCCGCCGAGGGCGCGCCGGCGCTCGTCCGGATCCCGCGGCGAGCGCTCCTGGAGCGGCACCGGGCCCTCTTCTGCTTCGTGGTGACGCCGCCGTCGGGATCGCCCGCCGAGCTGACGAAGGGCTACCGCCGATGGAGCGTCCGGCAGGTGCCGCTGCGGCGCTCGCCCGACCCGGCGGACGACGGCCCCGACGCCCTGAGCGTGAGCGGCGTGAAGGAGGGCGACCGCGTCCTCCTCGGCCCGAACCTCGAGCTGCTCACCGACGGCGGGGCGATCCGGGTCGCCGAGGAGCGCGACCCGAGCAACACCCCGCCGGTCAAGCGTTAGTTAGCGAGTCCCGAAGGAAGCGAGCTGACGGTGACCCCGAAGGAAGCGAGCTCTCGGTGACCACTCTCGATGGCTGATCCTCGCGACCTCGTCCGCTTCTCGCTCAACCAGCGGGTGCTCGTCGACACCGCGTTCGTCGCCCTCTGCATCGCGGGGATCTTCGCGATCCGGCGGATGCCGGTCGAGGAGTACCCGAACGTCTCGTTCGACCAGATCAAGGTGATCATCCCCTTCCCGGGCGCCTCGCCCGAGCAGGTCGAGGACCTCGTCATCCGGAAGGTGGAGGACGCCGTCCGCGAGGTCGACGACCTCGAGTGGACCCGCTCGGACGCCTTCCCCGACCGGGCCGAGCTCCTCCTGAAGTTCCGCGACGGGACCGACGTCGCGACCCGCGAGCGCGACGTCCAGAACGAGATCAACCAGATCCCCGACCTGCCCGCGCGCGCCGAGGAGCCGAAGGTCTTCAAGATCGACGTCGAGGAGGTGAACCCCGTCATCCACGTCGTCGTCTCGGGGCCCATCCCCGAGGGCGTCATGGCCCGCACCGCGACCGACCTCGCCGACGAGCTCGGCAACATCGACGGCGTCGTGAAGGTCAAGATCCAGGGCGAGCGGAAGCACGAGCTGCGCGTCCTCTGCGACCCGGACGCGCTCGCCCACCACGACCTGACCGTCGCCGACGTGGCCGGGGCGCTGCGCCGCCACGGCGCGAGCGTCCCGGCCGGGCTCCTCCAGACGGGGACGCGCGACTTCCTCGTGCGGGCGACCGGCGAGTTCGAGACCGGGAGCGATGTCGCCGCCGTCGTGGTGAAGACCGACCCGGAGGGCTCGTTCGTCCGGGTCGCCGACGTGGCCCGGCTCGAGCGCGGCTTCGAGCGGCAGACCATCCTCGCCAAGTACCGGCAACGCCGCGCCCTCACCCTCGGCGTGATCAAGAACTTCGAGGGCAACGCGGTCGAGATCGCCCGGGAGGTGAGGACGAGGACCGAGACGTTCCGGAGCACCCGCGCGCCGCCGGGCGTAGAGCTCGACTTCGTCGCCGATAGCACGAAGCGGATCAAGGAGCGGACGGAGATCCTCGTCAGCAACATCTACGTCGGGCTCATCCTGGTGAGCCTGTGCCTCTGGGTGTTCATCGGCTGGCGCAACGCGGTCCTCGCCGTCATCGGGATTCCCTTCTGTTTCCTCCTCACGTTCGCGGTGATGCGCGGGATCGGCGAGAGCATCAACGCGGTCAGCCTCTTCTCGCTCGTCCTCGTCCTCGGCGTGATCGTCGACGACGCGATCGTGATCCTGGAGAACATCCATCGACACCTCGAGGACGGCGTCCCGCTCCGCGAGGCGATCGTCGAGGGGACCGGCGAGGTGATCACGCCGGTGAGCGCATCGACCGCCACGACGATCGCGGCGTTCCTGCCGATGCTGCTGATGAGCGGCCCCATGGGGCGCTTCTTCTCGATCATTCCGAAGACGGTCGCGTTCGCCCTGATCGCGTCGCTCTTCGAGGCGTTCGTCATCCTCCCGGCCCACGCGATGCACCTGAAGCCGGGCAAGAGGGACGAGGCCGACGCCGTCCGGCGACCGTGGTTCGGCCGTCGGGCGGTCGAGTCGGTTCGCGGGGCGGCGGGCCGCGGCGGGGTGCTCCTGCGGGCCTACTCGGCCGTCCTCAAGGTCTGCCTCACCGTCCCCTGGGTCACCCTCCTCGTGATGCTGCTGATGGGGATCGTCGCGGCGTTCGCCCTCGGCCGGGTGCCGGTCCACCTCTTCCCGAGCGAGTACCAGCAGTTCTTCGTCAACGTGACCCTGCCGCCCGGCGCGCCGCTCTCGGAGACCGAGGCGCTCGTCGATCGGGTGGATCAGGAGATCTGGAAGCTCTCGCCCGACCTCGTCGAGAGCTCGCTCGTCACGGTCGGGATGTACTTCGACTGGAACTACCGGCCGCAGCCGGGGAGTCACTACGGTCAGCTCCTCGTGGCCGCCGGCTCGATCGAGAAGATCAAGGCGCGCTACGGCCAGGACGGCGGGACGAAGGACGTGATGGAGGAGGTGCGGCGCCGCCTCGCCGCCCTCGACCTCGGGCGAGCATCCGTCGAGGTGGTCGAGCTCAACGACGGCCCTCCGATCGGGCGGCCGATCGCGGTCCGGATCCGGGGCGACGACCTCGAGGTGCTGAACCGCGTCTCGCGGGTCGTGATGAACGAGATCGACGCCGTCGAGGGGACCAAGGACGTCCGGCGCGACCTCGAGCTCGGCTACGAGGAGGTGGCGGCGCGCCTGCGGACCGAGCGGGCGGGCCTCCACGGGATCGCGCTGGTCGACGTCGCGACGGCGCTGGCCGACGCGATCGACGGCGCGGTGGCCGCGACCTTCCGCGAGGGCGACGACGAGGTCGACGTCCGCGTCCGCCTCGACCCGGCGTTCGTCGCCGATCCGGGCGACCTGGCGGCGGTCCGCGTCCGGAATCGGCACGGCGAGCTGACCGAGATCGGCGACGTGGCGACGCTCGACCGCCTCCGCGGGCCGCTCGCGATCCACCGATTCGAGCGGCGGCGGAGCGTCAACGTCACCGCCGACATCGACCCGCACGCGACGACCAGCTCCGAGGCGGTCGGTCGGATCGCCGACCGGCTCGAGGTCGCCCTGCCGCCCGAGACGCGGGTCGGCTACCGGCTCGAGTGGGAGGGCGAGTTCGAGGAGACGAACAAGAGCTTCGACTCGCTCAAGGGGGCGTTCCTCGTCGCCCTGATCATCCTCTACGGCCTCCTCGCCGCGCAGTTCCGGAGCGCGGCGATGCCCGTGGTCGTGCTCCTGACCGTCCCGTTCTCGTTCGTCGGGGTGGTCATCGGCCTCTACGCGAGCGGCGACCCGTTCACGATCGCCACGTTCATCGCGATCATCGGCCTCTCGGGCATGGTCGTGAACGACTCGCTCGTATTGCTCGAGTTCGCGCGAGCCGCGCGGGCGCGCGGCATGCCCCCCTACGACGCGTTCGTCGACGCGGGCGAAAAACGGATGCGCGCGATCCTCCTGACGACGACGACGACCGTCTTCGGCCTCCTGCCGATGGCGATCGGCTTCGGCGGCCGCAGCCTCATCTGGGGGCCGATGGCGACCGCGATCGTCTTCGGGCTGTCGTTCGCGACGGTGCTGACGCTGCTCGTGATCCCGAGCGCGGCCCTCATCGTCGAGCGTTGGCGGGTGCGGCTGGGCTTCGTCGAGGAGGGTGGCGGCGACGAGGGCGCCGGTGGCGCAGTGAGCGCGTAGGTAGCGAGGCGCGGTCCCGCCAACGCTGCTAGACTGAGGGCGTCGAGAAGGCGGCCGGGGCAGCGCCCGCCTTCGAGGAGATCGAGATGACGATGCCGACCGACGACCCGAAGACCTCCAAGTCGGGCGTTCCCGTGAGTGAGCTCAGCGCTCACACCAGCGAATGGCTCGAGCGCCTCGCGAAGTCCGATGAGCCGCTCGTCATCACGCAGGACGGCGAGCCGGCCGGCGTCCTCCTGTCGCCGTCCCTCTTCGAGCGCATCTCGAAGCAGGCCCGGTTCATCACGGCGATCGATGAAGGTCTCGCCGACTCGGAGGCCGGTCGCTATCTCGAGCGCGACGCCGCGGTCGCCGACGTCAAGGAGCGTACCCGGCGCCGTCTCGGCGAGTGACCGAGGACCAGGCCCCTGAGCGGGGCGAGGAGCGGCCGGCAGCACCGCGCGCCCCCGTTCGATGGTTGGACCGCGCCCGGACCGATCTCGTGGAGATCGCGGCCTACATCGGTCGAGACGACCTTGCCGCGGCCGATCGCTGGATCGACGAGTTGATCGAGGCGGCGGACGAGGCTGCCGTGTTCCCCAGCTCCGGTGCCGCGTGCCGGAGTACTTGCACCGAGACGATGTTCGCGAGGTGATCCACGGGAACTACCGGATCGTGTATCGCGTCGCGCCGGGGACGATCGAAGTGCTGACGGTCTTCGAGGGGCACCGACGGTTCCCCGCGGCCGACGCAGCGCCCGAGGGGGATGGCGACTCGTGACTCGAGAGGAGGCGATCGAGATCCTCACCGAGCGCGCGGTTCGCGCTCTCCCGCCGGACGAGAGGGAGGAGATCGTCCTCGAGTGGTTCGGGATCGAGCCCGGTGATCCCGGGTGGGAAGACCTGCCCCACACGCTTCGCGACGAGCTTCGCGGTGAATCTGGCGATGCAGATCTCCTCTCCACGCGATTCGAACCGCTCCTGTCGCAGACGATAGCCCGTTCTCTTCGAGTGGTTACGAACGCGTTTCTGCTATCCTATTTCCGCATCAACGCCAGGTACGCCCCCACCGGATCCTGGATCACCGCCGATGTGGGCTCCCCATCGTTGCCCCGTGTCGATTTGATGAGCTTGCCGCCTTCCTCCTCGACGCGGCGGAGACTTTCGGCGAGGTCGCCGACGGGGAGGTGGATCATCCAGACCGGTGGCCGACCCGGGCTGTCGTCGCGCGCGTCGCAGATTCGAGCCGCCGGGCTTCCATCATCGCCGAGCAGGTCGTAGTTGGAGTAGCGACCGCTTGCGTCCTCCATCTCGACGTCCTGGGCGGAGCAGTCGACGACTCGTCGGTAGAAGTCACGAGTTGCCCCGGCGTCAGAGACGGTCAGGTCGACCCAGGCGATGCGCCCCACACGAGCAGGAGCTTCGGGCGGCGCCGTGCCTTCGGGTGGGGAGATCGCGTCAGCGGAAACGACCGGGATGAGCCCGAAGGCCGCCCCGTTCGGATCGAGGAGCACCGCCCACTGGCTCTCTCCGTCGTCGTCCTTGCCGTGCATGAGCTCGGTCCCGCCCACGTCCAGGGCACGCTCCACACTGCCAGCGACATCGGCGACTTGAATGTGCGGCATCCATTGGAGTGGGAGGTCGGCATACTCCGCACTACGCGCGCCCAGGCCGATGATCGGCATACCGAGGTTGTTCATGAGATCCTCGCGCCAGAGCGGAACCTCGCCCGTGCCGAGGACACGTGAGTAGAAGCGTACTTCACGTTCGTGCTCGGGAACGGCAATGTCGGCGCTGAGGATTCCGCCGACGCGCGGGTTGATGGGGTCGCTCATGCGTCCTACGCCTTCTTCTTCCTCTGCTTCTTCTTGCCCGTGCCCGCCTTCTTCCGCATCGACTTGGCGAACCGCTTCGCCTTGTCGATCTTCGGCTTCCGCACGCCCAGCTCCTCGGCGACCACGTCGGGGTCGAGCCCCCCGTCCCGTTCGCCGTCGGCGAGGTCGAGGGCGCGCATCCGTTCCGCGATGTCGTCGAGGGTGGTGACCCGGGCGTCGACGAGCACGTCCATGAGCGCCCGGTTCACGAGGGTCAGGAACAGAACCTCCGCCTCGAGGTCGGCCGCGGCTTGCCCCTGCTTCGAGGAGCGGCGCGAGCGGGCGAGCATGTTCCGCCGCATCTGCTCCCGCATCTCGCGCATCTGTCGCTGCTGGTAGTAGTCCGACATCGAATCCTCCTGGCTTAGCTAGGGTCTGCGATCAAAGAGGTTAGCGGTTTCGGCAGCATTTTTCTCGGACCGGGCGATACATCCGGCCCGCGGCCCGGCACTCACCTACCGAAGCCACGCTCGAGGGGCGTGCGAGAGACACCCGGAACGAGGAGAGAGACGCATGGCGACCACCAAGGGAATCAAGATCGTGGGTATCTTCGGGGCGGCTGTGATCGCCGGAGCGCTCTTCGGCGGTGGCCAGGCGATCGCCGACGACGGGGACGGGGCCCGGCGGCCGGGCGCGAACCGGCCGGATGCGCGTCCCGACCGGCGCCCGGACGCCCGTCCCGACCGCGACCGTCGCCCCGACGCCCGCCCCGACGCCCGCCCCGACGCCCGGCCGGACGCCCGGCCGGACGCCCGGCCGGACGCCCGTCCCGACCGGAAGACCGACCGCCCGAGCCGTGAGGAGATCCTTCGCCGCTTCGACCGGGACGGCGACGGTCAGCTCAACGAGCGCGAGCGTCGCGCGGCTCAGGAGGCCATGCGGCGACACCGTGACGGCGGCGACGACGACCGCCCGACGCGGGAGGAGATCATCCGGCGCTTCGACAAGGACGGCGACGGGCAGCTCAACGAGCGTGAGCGGCAAGCCGCCCAGCGGTTCCTCCGCCACCACCGCGCTCGTCGGGACCGTCAGCAGGGTCAGAACCGTCCGGACCAGGGCCGCAATCGTCCCGACCAGGGCCGGAGCCGCCCCGACCAGGGCCGCGGCGGGAACGCCCGGCCGAACGGCGGCCGCCGCGGCGGGAGTCGGTAGCACCGACGGACGCACCGACGACTGAAACATCTAGCGACGCGTGAGTGAGCGAGGGTTCCCGACGAGGGAGCCCTCGCTCTTTTTCGTCGTCGGGCGTTGCGCTCGGTCGCTCGAGAGGCGATCCTGCTCCTCGCCATGGATCCCGCCACCGGAACCGAAGTCGAAGTCGAGGCCCCGCGCGGCTCGGTCCCCGACGACGAGCGAAAGAAGCGCGAGGGATGCGCGCCGTGGCTCGTCATGCTCGGCGCCGTCGTGCTCACCCTCCTCGTCGCCGGCGCGACCGCGGCCGTCGGGCTGATCGTCCTGTGGATCGATCCGCAGGACGACTCGGTCTTCGGCGTGACGACCGTCGCCATGCCGAACGGCCTGCCCGCCGCGATCGACGCGACGCCCGCGCCGCCGGGCCGGCGGCCGGTCGGAGGCGCCGCCTCCATCGACGGGCCGCACTTCTTCCAGCCTGGCCCGGACGAGGAGTCCTCCGCCGCCCTCGGCGAGCGCTGGGAGCTCGAGGCGGTGCTCGACCCGCCGGTGCGCGACCCGATCCTCGCGCTCGGCTTCGACGAGGGGGGCGACCTGCTCGCGATCGCGACGACCAGGGGGACCGGCGTCTACTCGCTCGACTCCGGCGCGTTCTGGCAATCCCTGGCGCAGTCGTCGCCGACGGTCGACGTCGCGATCGACCCCGAGGGCGAGTACCTCGCGACCGTCCACGCGAGCACGCTCCGGCTCTGGTTCCTGAGCTACGGCTATCAGCAGACGATGCTCGACCTCGGCACCGACGTCGTCGCGGTCGGCCTCGGGCGCGACGAGGAGCGCGCGCTCCTCGCGACCGTCGATGTCGACGGCGAGGTTGCGGTCTACTTCGAGTCGGAGAACCTTCCCACGTTCACCGGCACGACGACGGTCTCGTCGGTCCGCGACGTCGTGTTCTCCGCGGACGGCCGGCGCCTCTTCGTGATCGGCGAAGGGGTGATCGAGCGGCTCACGCCGCAGTCGGGCGGCTCGCTTCGGGCCGAGACGATCCTCGAAGGTCACGCGGGGCTCGCCCGCGGAAGCGTCGCCGCGCTCGAGGGACGACTCGCCCTCGGCGGTCCGGCGCCGGCCTTCCTCGACCTCGAGACGGGGGGCCTCACGCCGATGCCGTTCGGCGCTCTCGGGGTCGTCGCCGCGTTCCGGGACCGCGTGGCCGGCGGCGGTCCCGACGGGACGGTCGTCCTCGTCGACGACGAGGACGCCGAGGTCGAGCCCGCGTCGACGGTGCCGACGACCGGGTCGCGCGCCGAGCCGAGGCCGATCGTCGCCGTCGGCTGGTCGCCGAACCGCCATCCGCCGCGGTTCGCGGCCGCCGACGAGGCCGGTCGAGTCTTCGTTTGGCGCCGCCGGTAGCCCGGTCCGGGCGTCCGAAAGGGCACCGTCGTGGTGCCTTCTGCCGTTTTCGCAACCACCCCGCCGCGATGGGTGGCGCGCGGACCGGCCGGCGGGTACCTTCCTGAGCCGGCCTAGACCGCCTGCCCGCCCCTCGGGCGTGGTCGGAGGTCGACGGCCGATTCTGAGCACATCACCAACACTCCGCCGAGGGTCCGACCCAGGGAGAGACCTGTGTCCGAGGATGCGAAGGACGCCGCTGCCAAGCCCGAGGGCGACAAGCCCGACGACGCCAAGCCTGCCGCGAAGCCGGACGCCGCGAAGCCCGCGGACAAGCCCGACGACGCGAAGGCTGCGCCGGCCAAGAAGGACGCGCCGGCGGGCGGCGCCGCGACGATGGTCATGGGCGCGGGCGACGCGGCCAACGCGCTCGACGCCGCCCAGGCGATCGCCAAGCTGAACGCCCGCCTCGTGATCGGCCACGCCGAGCATCGTGGCGAACACAAGATCAGCGGTCGCGAGGTCAAGGTCGGCCGCGAGGGCGCCAACCACATCAACGTCGGCCACGCCTCGATCTCGGCGACCCACGCGACGATCCGCTGGGCCGGCGACGGGTTCGAGATCGTCGACCACGGGAGCAGCAACGGCACCCGCGTCGAGGACAACCCCGTCCCGCCCGAGCAGGGCCGCAAGCTGACGAGCCACACCGCGGTCACCCTCGGCGCCGTCCCCTGTCTCTACATCGTCGATCCGCAGCCCGGGGAGCAGGATGCCGACGCGGGGCAGGTCACCAACTACCTCGTCCAGAAGGGCTGGATCTCGAAGTACCAGGCCCAGGACGCGATCAAGGACCACGGCGGCAAGACCTCGTCGATCGCGGCCGCGTTCGTCGGCAAGGGCGTCTGCTCCGCCGAGCAGTGGGCCGAGGCGTTCAAGGGCGCCTCGATGCTCGCGACCCAGGGCGCGAAGGTCGGCGGCGGGGGCGGCGGCGGCGGCGGCGGGAAGATCGGCTGCATCATCGCCGTGCTCTTCGCGCTGGTCTGCTTCCTGAGCATCGCGGGCGTCGGGGCGCTCTACTTCCTCAAGCCCGAGCTGTTCGACTTCTAGTAGGGCACGACTCTCAGCCGTCGGCCTCCCGGCCCGGTAGGCTCCCGTTCGGGGCCCGCCGGGCCGTGTTGCATCCAGGGGGTTGCGCCGGGTTCCGTCGCGGACGCGCGTCGTTCGCGATGGTCCGAAGATCGTAACCTCAGGCGGCTTCGTCTCTCGATCGATTGGCGTGCCGCTTGCGCTGGGAGCCCGGCGAGGAGAGAGAGCCGCCCGATGAGACGTCTGCCGTTCACCGTGATCTTGCTGGTCGCCACCCTCGCCCCCCTCGAGGCGGCCTCCGCTCAGGACGGATCCCGGCGGGGCGGCCTCCCCGAGTCGACGCTCGAGCGGATGGCGCGCGAAGAGACCGCGCCCCAGACGATCACGACGAGCCGCCCCGGCTTCTTCGCGACGTTCAACGAGTCGAACGAGCTCCGCGGCGTGCAGCAGGTCGAGGACGGCCACTGGGTCGCGGCCGGGATCGACGCCTTCGGCACCGGCGCGACCAACTGGGCGCGCGACCCCGGCACGACCACGATGGCCGGCGACCTCCGCTGGGCGATCGAGCACTACGACGGCGAGGTCTCCTACCGCGATCCCCAGCGGCATCTTTCGGCCGACTTCTGGTCGCGGACCGGCTCGGCGGAGTTCAACCGCGCGAAGCCCGACGGCGACTTCGCCGGCGGCGCGGCGGCGGCCCGGGCGACGGGCGCCTGGCTGCGGGACAAGGCCGCGAACGGCGGGACGACGCAGCGCGAGCTCATGCTCGAGGCGATCCGCCAGAACCGAGGCAACGTCACCCTCGCGATGGGCACGCTCGCCGAGGTGCTCCACCACGACCGGCCGCTCGCCGATCACGTCGAGGGGCTCGGCGATCCCGAGCGCAAGGACTACTACCGGTTCGCCGGTGCGTTCGTCGGCCTCCAGTCGAACCCGGTCACCAAGGTGAGCGGCTGGGTCGGCAGTCACATCAACATCCTCGGCAACGCGCCGCTGTTCCTCGTCGGCACCCTCGTGATCGAGCGGAGCTTCGGCGAGGCGTGGCGTCAGTTCGCGCCGCGGGCCCGCCCGGCGGCCAACCTCGCCAAGATCCGCGAGTTCAACATCGGCGCCGCGGCCGCCGCGGCCGCCCTCGGCGCGGGTCGGGAGACCCCGGCGACGACCGTCCAGACCAACGCTCCGCGCGCCCCCGCGAGCGGCTTCGCCCGCTCGCTGGGCGAAGCGTTCGACGACTGAGCGAGAGCTACGCCGACGATGGAAGCCCCCGCCGACGCGCCCGCCCCGACCGACGCCGCCACCGCGCCGGCCGACACCCCCGCGCCGGCCCCGTCGCGCCGTCGCCGCCGCGCCGGTCAGGCGCTGCTCGTCGTCGCGGTCCTGGGGGTCCTCTCGGGGACCGCCTACCTCGGGCTGGTCGACCACCTCCCGCTCGCGGCCGACGCGCGCCTGGCCGCTCCGCTCCCGGCCGAGGTCGACGCCCGCCTCCGCTGCGCGGACGATGCCCCGCTCGAGGTCGAGATCGAACGCGAGGACGTGGTCTCCGGCCACCGGGTGATCCACGGAAAGATCGCGGTCCGCCGCTCCGGCGAGGACGAGTCGCTCTGGGTCCCCTTCCACTTCTACCGGTCCGATCTCGACGCAGTCGTCAGCGCCGAGGCCCCGCCCGTCCGGCGCCCCGCCATCGTCGTCAGCCCGATCACGAACGGTCCGAACAAGGTCGCCAGGATCGTCGCAGACGACCTCGCCAGCCACGGCTTCCACGCGGTGATCGTCGATCGCCCCGCCGGCGAGGGCGCCGAGAAGGCGAAGGTCGAGCTCGAGGCGCTCGAGGTCGAGATGCGCGACGCGGTCGCCGCGCGCCGCCGGGTGATCGACTGGCTGCTCGAGCGACCCGACGTCGACCCGAGCCGGATCGGCGCCTACGGCGTGAGCCTCGGCGGCATCCTCACCGTCTCGCTGACCGCGGCCGATGACCGGATCCGCGCGTCGGTCGCCGTCATGGCCGGCGGCGACCTCCCCGCGGTGATCGCCCGGTCGGTCGAGCCCGAGTGCCGCAGCCTCGCCGTCCACAACGGCGTCTCCGAGGACGCCCCGACGTCGGCCGAGATCGCCGCGTTCGAGGAGAAGGCGCGCGCGATCGTGCTCACCGACCCGCTCGTCCTCGCCCCCCACATCGACCCGCGCGAGATCTTCCTGATCACCACCCGGCGCGACACGAGCGTCCCGAGCTTCCTCCAGGACCGCCTCCGCGACGCGCTCGGCGGCCCCGAGACGGTCTCGCTCCCGACGGGCCACTACTCGGCGATCCTGTACCTGCCGATCGTCAAGCGCCGCGCCCGCGAGTTCCTGAACCGCCGCCTCGAGATCACCCCCACGCGCTAGCAGGGGCTATCGAGCTCGTTCAGGTGCCGATGAGCTCGCTTTCGGCGAGCAGGATGTCACCACGGAGACACGGAGGACACGGAGGATTCACGGAGACGCGCGGGCGGCGCCTACCGGGTTGGTTGGTGTCGCTTCGCGACGAGGATGGAACCACCGAGGCACGGAGGCACGGAGGAGCTTCGGGTGCGCAAGATCTCCGTCGAAGAGAACGGACGGACGGATGGACGAGCGGACGAACGGACGAACGAGCGCGTTCAACCCGGATCGAGCTCCTCGCGTCTTCTCCGGGAATCCTCCGTGTCCTCCGTGTCTCCGTGGTTTCATCCTCTTCGCCGAAGGCGAAGCCGGGGGGCCGCCGCCTGAGCGAGGTTGATAGCCCTATGTGGGCTAGTCGACCCCTCTTTGCGCCTCGCGCGAGGCCGGGTCACCATCCCGGCGTGAGCGCCTCGTCTCTGCCTCCGCCACCTCCCCCGGCGCCTCGCCCGCCAATGCCGACGATCGGTCGCTACCTCGTCAGCGCCGAGCTCGGCCGTGGCGGGATGGGCGTCGTCTACCGCGCGCGCGATCCGCAGCTCGGGCGCGAGGTGGCGATCAAGGTGCTCCTCGCCTCGGCGGCCGGCCCGCAGGAGATCGCCCGCTTCGAGCGCGAGGCCCGGGCGGCGGCGCGCCTCGACCATCCCGGCGTCGTCGCGGTCCACGAGGTCGGCGTCGATCACGGCGGCCCGTTCATCGTGATGGACTTCGTCCCCGGGGAGACCCTCGCCGCGTCGATCCGTCGCGAGCGCCTGCCGCCCCGCGAGGTCGCCCGGATCGTCCGCGACGTCGCCCTCGCCGTGCAGCACGCGCACGAGGCGGGCGTCATCCATCGCGACATCAAGCCCGCGAACGTCCTCCTCGGCGCCGACGGGCGCCCGCGCCTCGGCGACTTCGGCCTCGCCCGCGACGCGGGCAGCCACCAGCTCACCGTGACGGGGCAGGTGCTCGGCACGCCGTCGTACATGGCTCCCGAGCAGGCCGGCGACGAGGCGTCGACCCACGGCCCGGCCATCGACGTCTACGGCCTCGGCGGGCTGCTCTACGCCGGGCTGACCGGGCGCCCGCCGGTCGAGGCGGAGACGGCGGCCGCCCTCATCAAGAAGGTGCTCCTCGACGACCCCGACCCGCCCCGCCGACTCGCGCCGACCGTCCACCTCGACCTCGAGACGATCACGCTGCGCTGCCTCGAGAAGATCCCTGAGCGACGCTACCCCCGCGCGGCCGACGTCGCCGCCGAGCTCGGTCGCTTCATCGACGGCGAGGCGATCCAGGCGCGCCCCCTCGGGCGGCTCGGGCGGGCGCGGCGATGGGCGGGGCGGAACCGCCTGACGACGGCGGCGGTGACCGTGCTCGGCGTGGCGCTGCTCGGGTCGGTCGCGGTCGGCGCGGAGCTGCTTCGACGGGAGCGGCGGCGCCCGATCGAGGAGGCGCGCGCGAACGCGGAGGCGGCCTGGATACGGTTCGATGACGTGAAGGAGGGAAGGGCCGACGAGGCGCTCGCCGCCGGGCTCGACGCGCTCGAGGCGGGCTCGCGGGTCGTGGCGCTCGATCCGGCGCCGGCCCTCGCCGCGCGAGCGGCCGAGGCGGCGTTCTGGCTCGGCGACATCGCCGAGCGCGACGAACAATGGAGCGTCGCGGAGGTGGCGTTCGAGAAGGCGGGGACGTTCGCTCGCGACCCGACCCGACGGGGTGACGCCGAGCGACGCGCCGCGGGGGTGCTCGCCGCGCGGGACCGACGCGTGGCCGAGGAGGAGGGGATCGTCCGCGAGCTGCTCCGGCAGGGGGGCGCCGGCGAGCTCACCCGAAAGCGCGGCGGCTGGGAGGACGCCCTGTTCGAGCTGGTCCGGCTCGACGGGCCCGCCACCGCGCGGCTGCTCGCCGCCGAGCTCGGCCGGGTCACGGCGGAGCTGAAGAGGTCGCTGCGTGAGCTCTACGGCGCCCTCGCCGAGCCGACCGAGGAGGAGGCGGCGGTCGGGCTCGCGAGGATCGAGGGAATCGACGTCGCCCTCGAGGCGTCGCTCGGTGGGCGCCTCGATGCCGCCGCCGCGGCGACGCTCGGACGGGCCGAGCGGCGGCTCCAGGCACGGACGTGGCGGGCAACGGACGACGTGCTCGGCCACCGGGACGTCACCAGTCTGGTCGTGAGCACCCAGGAGGAGGCGGTCGGCGTCTCGCGGCTTCGCGGGGCGCGCCTGTGCTGCGACGCGCTCGGGCGGATCGGCCGGTCGCTGTCCGACGACGCGGCTCGCCGCGAGGTCATCGACGCGCTGGGCGCCTACCTCCGTGCCGAGAGGAACGAGCGCCGGGCTGTCCAGGCGGCGTTGGCGCTCTGCACGATCGGCGGCGACGTCGGCCGGCCGCTCGTCGCCGCGCACCACCAGTTCGGCCGGAACGGGGCGCTCTGGAAGCAGGTCCGGCGCTACCTCGCCCGGGAGGACAGCCGCGTCTCGATCGTCGAGGCCGAGGGCGCGGACGCGCTCGTCGACCGGGCGTTGCTGCGCCGGGCGAAGGTCGATGGCGTCGGCGCCCGCGCCGACCTCGATCGGGCGATCGCGCTCGAGCCGCGGAACGTGCGGGCGATCACCGAGCGCGGCCAGCTCCGGCGGGCGGATGACCCGGCCGGCGCGCTCGCCGACTTCGAGCGCGCGCTCGAGATCGACCCGCGCTGGGTCCGGGCGCTGACCGGGCGGTCACGCCAGCGGCGCATCGCCGGCGATACGGCCGGGGCCGAAGCGGACCTCGACGCGGCGATCGAGATCGACCCCGATGACCCGACCCCCTGGCACATGCGCGGGCGGCTCAAGGTGATCACCGGCCGGCTCGTCGAGGCGCGCGAGGACTATCACCACGCCGCCCGGCTCGCGCCGCGGTTCTCGCCGAGCTGGGTCGCGCTCGGGGTCACCTACCAGCGGCTGGGCGACGGCGCGTCCGCCCTCGCCGCGCTGAACCGGGCCGTTCGGGTCGAGCCGAACGACCCGGTCGCCCTCTCGAACCGCGGGATGGTCCTCCGGGAGTTCTTCGGGGATCACGAGAGCGCGCGCGACGACCTGGCTCGCGCCGTCGAGCTCGAGCCGGAGCAGTCTCGGTTCTGGATCAACCATGGTCTCGTCCTGATCGACCTGAGCGAGCTCCACGCAGCGATCGAGAGCTTCGATCACGCGATCGAGCTCGACGCCGGCATCGCGCAGGCGTGGGAGGGGCGGGCGGTCGCGCGGGCGAACGCGGGCGACGTCGTCGGAGCGACCGCCGATCTCGACCGAGCGCTCGAGCTCGACCCGGCCCTGCCGGGCGCGTGGGTCGCGCGCGGCACGATCGCGCGGGTCCGCGGTGACCTCGATCGAGCCCTCGAAGACCTGCGCCGCGGGATCGAGCTGCGCCCCGACGATCATGGCGCCTGGGCGCACCTCGGCATCCTCCATCGCCGGCGCGGCGAGCTCGAGGCGGCGCTCCGCGCGTTCTCGAACGCGCGGAGGCTGGTGCCGCGCTCTCCGTTCTACCACCAGCAGATCGCCCTCGTCCTCGTGGAGCTCGGACGGACGGCCGAGGCGCTCGATGCGCTCGACGAGGCCGTCTCGATCGATCCGCGCAACGGGGTGCCGCTCGCCCGGCGCGCCGACCTGCGCCGCGCCCACGGCGACCTCGCCGGCGCCCTGGTTGACGCCGAGGCCGCCGCGCTCCGTTCCCCACGGTCTCCCGAGGCGTGGCACGCCCTCGGCCTTGCCCGCTCGGCGTCGGGCGACCTCGAGGGCGCTTCGGTTGCCTTCGGTCGGGCGGTCGAGGCGCATCCGCGGCGTCCTCAGTCGCTCCTCCGCCGCGGCACCGTCCGGGCCCGTCTCGGGCAGGCGACCGCCGCCCGGGCCGACCTCGAGCGGGTGCTCGAGCTCGCGCCCGACTCCCCCTGGGCCGAGGAGGCTCGCTCGGCGCTCGCCCGCCTCCCGCGCTGACTCCGGGCCGTCGTCTCGCGGCGACAGGTGTCGCTGAATGACCACGGATGTTCGGGTCTCCTTGAAGGCGTTTCTCGCGCGGGACTATAATCCATCGGCTCCTTCGGAGGTGTCGCCGCTTGGGAACGTTCGGTTCGAGAGGTCTGCGCGCGGTCGCGATTCTGCTCGCGGTCGTGGCGCTCCCCGCCGCGACGCTCATCGCGGGCCCCGGCGGGGACGAACGGGACTCGACCGAGGTGGCGCCCGGCCAGCCGAGCGACGCCCCGCCGATCCTTCCGCAGCGACTCGAGGATCCCGAGGTCACCCCCGAGTGCGAGGCGGCGATTCGCGACGGGCTCGCCTTCCTGGCCAAGAGCCAGCAGCGATCGGGTCGCTTCCCCGCAGTGCTCTCCTACCACGTCTCGGTCACCTCGCTCGCCGGCCTCGCCTTCCTCGCGGCCGGCGAGACGCCCGAGCGCGGCCCCTACGCGGCGACCGTCCGCCGCGCCCTCGACTTCATCCTGAACAACCAGCAGAGCACCGGCCTCTTCTTCGACCACGGGATCTTCCGGGTCGTCGACCGTCCGATGCACGGGCACGGCTTCGCGACCCTCTTCGTCGCGAGCGCGTACGGGCAGACGACCGACCCCGTCCTGCGCCGCCGCTGCCGCGACGCCCTGCACGAGGCGATCGCTCTGACCGCGCGGACCCAGTCGCGCGATGGCGGCTGGCACTACATGCCCGAGAGCGGGCAGGACGAGGGCTCGGTCACCATCACCCAGATCCAGGGGATGCGCGCCGCGCGGAACGCCGGGATCGACGTGCCCAAGGCGACGATCGATCGCGCCGTCGACTACATCCGGCGGAGCCAGCAGCCCGACGGCGGCGTCCGTTACACGATCCGCCACGGCGACACGAGCGTCGCCCTGACGGTGGCCGGGATCGCGGTCATGAACGGCGCCGGTCGCTACGACGGGCCCGAGATCGAGAAGGCCTGGAAGTACGTCGACCTCAACATGGATGTGAGCAAGCGAACCGCCTTCTTCTACTACACCCACTTCTACGCCGCCCAGGCGCACCACACCCGGGGCGGTCAGCGCTGGCTCGCCTACTGGCCGCGGATCCGGGATCAGCTCCTCCGGATGCGCGGCTCGGGACCCTCCTGGAACAGCAAGTACGGCCGCGTCTACGCGACGGCGCTCGCGCTGCTGACCCTGGAGGTCCCGTATCGTTACCTGCCGCTCTACGAGCGGTGAGCGAGCCGATGGCCGGGAGAAGCGGGCCGGTCGGAGAGTCGAGAGAGACCATGGCACAGGATCCGAAGGCCGCCTCGGAGCGAGGAGGGCGACCCCCGTCGGCGGGGGACCCGCCCGAGATCGTCCGTGAGGTCTCCGACCCGCACGATCACGCCGACCTCGACGAGCTCGACAGCAGCCCCGGCACGATGGGCGCGCAGCGGGCCGACGCGGACGTGCGGGGCGCGAGCGAGTCACGCCGCATGCCGGTCTCGGCCGGCCCCGCGTTCTCGGTCGCGCCGGCCGGCGAGCAGGACGAGGACGAGGAGATCTGTCACTGGGCGGTCCTCTACGGAGTGACCGATCTCATCAGCGCGAAGACGTTCGACATCGACCGGACGGCCGCGTCGATCCTGAGCGTCGCCCTGCGCCTGACCGGCGGCGAGGCGGGCTTCATCGCCGTCCACGACGAGGCCCGCGAGCTGGTCGTCCGGGCCGCGCACCGGGTCGATCCGATGGCCGCCCTCGAGGATCCGACGGTCGCCGACCTGACCCGCGAGGCGATGGACGGCAACGTGGTCGGGACGCGCGACGCGGTCGGCCTGGGGCGGGCGTTCGTCCGTCCGGGGCCGGCGAGCACGATCGTCGCCCCGCTCAAGATCCGGCTCCGACAGCGGCCGGGCGTGACCCACGAGCGCCGGCGCTACCCCGAGGCGACCCTCGTCAAGCAGATCGGCGTCCTCTTCGTCGCCCGCGCCCCGAACGCGCCGTCGTCGCCCGACCTGGCCGAGATGGTCCGCACCTACGCCGAGCACGCCACGGCGATGCTCATCAACGCCGAGCTCTACCACGCCGCGACCCACGACAAGTCGACCGGCTACGCCAACCGTCGCGAGCTCGAGAACATCCTCGGCGTCGAGATGACGCTCGCGCAGCATCAGAACACGCCGCTTGGGCTGATCATGGTCGGGATCGACGATCCCCGGGCGCGCGATCACGAGCTCACCCGGATCCGGAGCGACCGGGTGGTCGAGCGCTGCGCCCGGGTGATCCGGAGCGTCCTGCGCGACAACGACACCTGCGTCCGCTACGGCAACCAGGAGTTCTCGATCATCCTCCCGAACGCCGACGTCAGCGGCGTCGGCACCGTCGCGGAGAAGGTCCGCCGCGCCGTCGCCGACTACCCCGGCTTCGGCCGCGCGAAGATGACGATCTCCGCCGGCGGGAGCGTCTTCCCCTACCACGCCCGCGGGCGGGACGAGCTCGTCCGCAAGGCCGATCAGTCGCTCTACCTCGCCAAGAGCGAGGGCGGCGATCGGTGCGTCACCTGGTCGCGGTCGATTCCGAACTACGCGATGCGGGCCGATCGCCTGATGGGGATCGTCACCGGCGAGGAGAGCCGCGACTACCGCAACGTGATGACGCTCCTCGACATGATCGTCGCGGTGAACCTCATCACCGACCGCCGGAAGCTGCTCCAGCGCATCACCGACATGATGATCGAGCTCGCCGACTCCGAGCGGGGCATCGTCCTGCTGAGCGAGGGCGAGACCGAAGGCGTGCGCGCCGTCATCGCGCAGGACGCGCGGATGAACGAGATCGAGCCGACGGCGTTCGCGCAGCTCGCCGTCGACCGTTCGTTCGAGAGCGGCGAGGTGATCTGCTTCGTCGGCGGCGACGGCGGCGACGGGGTGCGGCTCGACGCGGCCGTCTCCGGCGGGGGCGTCCTCTCGGGCGAGGACGGGCTGAGCGACGAGCAGCTCGAGGAGGCGCTCCGCGCCCTCGGCGTGAAGTCGATGATCTGCCTGCCGCTGCCGGTCCAGGACCGGATCGTCGGCGTCCTCTACCTCGACAGCAAGCAGGTGAGCCCGACCTTCTCCGAGAGCGATCTCATCTTCGTCCGGGCGCTCGCCCGACAGATCGGCACGGCGATCGAGGCGAGTCGTCTCTACGAGTCGACGATGCAGCGCGGCGTCGAGGTCGAGGAGTTCGCCAAGCGGCTCACCCAGAAGGTCGAGGCGCAGGCGAGCGAGCTCACCAACCTCGAGAAGAGCCTGAGCGAGCTCAAGCTCAAGTACGACTACGGCAACATCGTCGGCAAGAGCCGGCCGATGCGCGAGATCTTCCAGCTCCTCGACAAGATCACCGAGAGCAACGTCCCGGTCCTGATCCAGGGCGAGACGGGCACGGGCAAGGAGCTGATCGCGAGGGCGCTCCACTACAACGGTCCGCGCAAGACCAAGGCGTTCGTCACCGTCAACTGCAGCGCGATCACCGAGACGCTGCTCGAGAGCGAGCTCTTCGGCCACGTGAAGGGCGCGTTCACCGGCGCCGACCAGGACAAGAAGGGCCTCTTCGAGCAGGCCGACGGAGGCACGATCTTCCTCGATGAGATCCAGGACATGAGCCGCGGGATGCAGCGCGAGCTCCTCCGGGTGATCCAGGAGAGCGAGATCCGGCGCGTCGGCGGCAAGGAGATCATCAAGGTCGACACCCGCGTGATCAGCGCGGTCAACCGCGACCTCAAGGAGCTGCTCGCGAAGGGCGAGTTCCGCCAGGACCTCTACTTCCGCCTCAACGTCGTGGCGATCGAGCTCCCGCCGCTCCGTCGGCGCAAGGAGGACATCCCGCTCCTGGTCCAGCACTACCTCCGCGACCTCGGCAAGCGCGAGGGGCGCCACGTGAAGATCGAGAAGGCGGCGCTGCGGAAGCTGCTGCGGCACGACTGGCCCGGCAACGTGCGCGAGCTCGAGAACTGCCTCGAGAAGACCGTCCTCATGCTCGAGGGATCGACGATCACCGAGGACGAGATCATGCTCGACGGCGAGGGCCGGAGCGGGGCGCACCCGTCGTTCTTCGACATGCAGTACAAGGAGGCGAAGGAGGCGTTCCTGCGGGAGTACCTCTGCCACGTCCTCACCCGCAACAACGGCAACGTCACCCGCGCCAGCCAGGAGAGCGGGATCGTCCGGAGCTCGTTCCACAAGATCATGCGGAAGCACAACCTGAACGCCCGGGACTTCTACGCGGTCAAGTAGCCCCCCGTCCCCCGCTCGATGGCGAGTCGTTCCAGGAATGGGCGGACCGAGCACCGCGACGCGTCGGCAGCGGCTGCGCGACGTCCGAACCAATCCGCGTCAATCCGCGTAATCCGCGGTTCGGTCTCTCTCGGCGTCGAACGAGTGGGAACCGCGGATTACGCGGATTTACGCGGATTGCGAGCTGCCGGCGCCGGGTGCATTGCCGACGCGCACGTTGCGGAACACATGTGGTTACCAGGCCACCTCGACGCGAGAGCGACCTCCGACCACCGGCGTACCCGAGAGATGACCTAACCCCTTGCCGCGATGCATCCGAACGGTGGCGTGACGGCTCGTGTCATGATGAGTTGAACTTCCGACCGGGACGTCGCCGGATGGCGACAAGCGGCCAGTTCGGGGAGCGGCTGGGTAGCGCTAAGTCCCGACGTCGCCTATAAGTGGGTATCTCGGCACCCCGATTGCTCTATGCGGGGCGGAGCACGGACGACCGCCCCGCCTGGTCACGTCGCGCGGGGCCTTGGAGTGGAGAACACATCAGGATGAGAGCAACGTCCCTCAAGCAGTCGACGCGGACCCTCGCGGCCTTCGCCGCGTTCGCCGCCGTGATCGGCCTCGGCTCGACCGCCGCGCTGGCGCAGAAGGCGCAGCCGCCGCGACTCCGTCGCGGAAACCAGATCGCCCCCGGTGAGACCGGCGGCATTCCCGACGATCTCAATCGCGGCCTCCCCGGTGGACCCCTCGGCAACCCCGAGCTGATCCCCGCGGGTGATCGTGACGGCAGCGGTCGCGACGGCGAAGCGGGCAACGACGGCCAGGACGGCGAGCCCGCGCTCCCGCCCGCCGAGGTGCTCGACGAGGTCGGCGAGGCCTGTGACCGCGCGGTCACCGGCTGCCGCACGGCCCTCGACAACTGCCTGCCGACCGACGGCTCGGCTCCGAACCTCGACGGCTCCGGACAGACCGGCGCGAACACCGGCGCGGGCGGCACGCCCGGCGCGGGTGGCGGCGCGATCCCCGGCTTCGGTGGCAACCAGGGCAACAGCGGCCCCGGCTCGAGCGGCGCGGCGGGCTCCGTCGATGCGCTCGGCAACGAGATCGCCGGCGGCGGAAGCAGCGTCGGCAGCGCGCCCGGCAGCAGCGGCGGCGTCCTCGGCGGGACCAACGGCGGCTTCGGCACCGGCGCCAACGGGGCCGGCGGGATCAACGACACGAGCAGCACCGGGATCTACAGCCCCGGCATCGCGGGTGAGCCGCCGGCGCGCAAGAAGCGCTGGTGGGAGAAGCTCCTCGGCGCGGTCGCCGAGGGCGTGGGCCGCGGCGTCGCCGGCGCGCTCAGCAACCAGGTGAACGGCGCTCGCGGTCAGTTCAACGACGACATGCGTGGGATCTCGCAGCGCCACCCCGAGAGCGCCAGCTGGCTCGAGCGGTTCGGCCGCGGCTTCGCCGACGAGCTCACCGCCCGCACCATGCGCGAAGCGGCCAACCGGGCCGGCGTCCCCTCGACGTTCCCGGGCGCCGGCGGCGGCGTCCCGCCGTTCGCGACCCCGCCGTTCAACCCGAACGCGCCGGACCCGCGCTTCCAGAACTTCCCGACCAACGGCTCGTTCCCGACCGACCCGCGGGCCTTCCCCGTGGATCCGCGCACCGGCCAGCGGTTCGACCCGCGCACCGGGCGCCCCGTCGCGATCGACCCGCGCACCGGGCAGGTCGTGAACTTCCCGACGACGACCGACCCGCGCTTCGGGCTCCCCGGCACCGGGTTCCCTGACCAGGACTTCCGGTTCCCGCGTCCCACGCAGCAGCAGAGCCCCACGGTCGCCGGCAACGGCGGCACGGCGAACCGCTACCCACAGCAGCGTCGCGTCCCGAAGACCTTCCCGGTCGTCGACGACGGCGCCGGCAACAGGCGCGTGCAGGTGACCATCGGCATCAGCTTCGGGCTGGGTCGGTAAGCACCGCCGAAAGAACCTCGAATCGTCCGACTCCTCGCGGCGGGGCGTAGTCCCCGCCGCACCTTTGTACGGGGTCGAGGTCGACCGGCGTTCCTGGACCACGCGCCCGCGATGACCGTCGCGGTGAACGATCCACAGATTACACAGATTTCACAGATTGCCGCGGGCGGATCCGAGTCGTTGCCGATGCCGAAACGGGCCGCCGCGCTTCGGCGAGGGACGACCGCCTTCGGCAGCTCCCAATCTGTGTATGTGTAATCTGTGTGATCTGTGGATCGTCACCCGTTCGATGCGGGGACTCTCGTGTTCCTGGGCGGACTCTGCGTGAGGATCGATCGGCGAAGCCGATTCATCGGGCGGGCAACCCGGTCCGTTGGCGCCGACCTCCAGCCCGGTCATCATCGATCCGGCATGCCGGCGCTCCCCGAGAACGACGCTCACCTCGCCCGTCTCCTCGTGGCGCGTGGCCTCGTCGATGACGCCCACCTCCGCGCCCTCCTCGCGCGTCGCCCTCCCGGCGACGCGACGCCGCTCGCGCGCCTGATCGTCGCCGCCGGGCTGATCGACGAGCCGACCCTCGCGGCGCTCGTGGCCGAGGTCCGGCGGAGCACCGGCCCGCGGACGGTCGGGACCGCGCCGCTCACGCCCGCTCGGACCGCCCCGCTCGCGTCGGCGAGGCGGACGCCTTCGACCGGGCCGCTCGCGACCGGCGCGTTCGCTCCCGGCGACTCGATCGCCCTCTCGGATGGGACCCTGCGCTGCGAGCGCCTCCTCGGCGAGGGTGGGATGGGCGTCGTCTACCTCGTCACCGATCCGCGCCTCGGCCGTCCGGCGGCCCTCAAGCTCATCCGCGGCACCTCGGGTCCGCGGCGCGAGGCGCGCTTCCGGCGCGAGACGGTGGTGACGGCTCGCCTCGACCATCCCGGCATTCCACCCGTCTACGAGGCCGGCCGGACGGCCGACGGGATGAGCTACTTGCTCATGCGCTTCGTCGACGGGCGCTCCCTCGAGGATCTCATCCGGACGCGCCGCCCGGGACCGATCGACGACCGGGCTCGCGAGCTCCTCGCCGCGCTGGTGAAGGTCGCGGAGGCGGTCGCCTACGCCCACAGCCGCGGCGTCGTCCATCGCGACCTCAAGCCCGACAACGTGATGGTCGGGGCGTTCGGCGAGGTGCTCGTGATGGACTGGGGCCTGGCCCGCGATCTCCGCGAGACGCCGGCCGAGGACGCTCTCCTCCGCCAGGAGCTCCAGGACGGTCTCGAGGCCGCGCCGGCCGCCGGGCTGACCGCCGACGGGGCCATCGTCGGGACGCTCGGTTACATGGCGCCCGAGCAGGCCGCGTCGGCCGACGTCGATGCGCGGGCCGATGTCTACGCGCTCGGCGCGATCCTGACGTGCGCCCTGACCGGCGAGCCGCCGATCCGGGCCGAGAGCGCCCTCGACGGCATCCGGCGCACGGCCGAAGGCCAGGTCGAGCTCCCGCGCAGCCGGCGGCGCGACGTTCCCGGCGAGCTCGACGCGATCGCGGAGCGCGCGCTGCGCCTCCGACCCGAGGATCGCTACCCGACCGCCGAGGCGTTCGCCGCCGACCTGCGGGCGTGGCTCGAGGGTCGCCGGGTCGATGCCCATCGCTACGGCGCGCTCGAGCGGGCCGGTCGGTTCGCCCGGGCGCATCCGACGCTCGTCGCGGTCGCGGCCGTCGCGTTCGTCCTCTCGGGGCTCGCCGTCGGCGCCGTCGCCGCCGGCGCGGCCCGCGCCCGGACCGCCGAGCGCTCGGCGCTCGTCGACGCGGCGCGGGACGACGCCGAGACGGCGGCCGGACGGCTCGCGCAGACCTCGCTCCCCGCCGAGCTCGACGCGGCGACGGCGCCCGAGGAGCGGCACCGATTGCTGGCGCCGCGGGTGACGCAGGCGCTCGCTGCGTTCGTGGCCGCCCAGCGCTGGCACGCCCTCGCCCCGGGCGATCGAGCCGCGGCGACCGCGCGGTTCGACGCGGCCCTGGCGCTCGGGGAGGCGGCGCGCCTCGACGAGCAGTGGAGCCTGGCCGAGCGCGCCTACGACGACGCCGCGTCCGTCGGCGTCGACGATGCGCGCGCGCGCACCGGGCGCGAGGCGGTCGAGACGGCGCGCACGGCCGAGGCGAGCCGCCGCCGCGAGGAGGTCGAGGCGGTCCTCGCCCGGGCCGAGGCGGGCGAGCTCGTCGGCGAGGTCGGCGGCCTCGAGGACGCGGTCCTCCGGATCCTCCGGTATCCCGAGGCGGCGACCGTCGCGCTCGTCGCGGCGCGGCTCGACGCCGTGTCGGCGGCGCTGGTCAATGTCGAGCGCGCGGTCTGGCTCGAGGCGCGCGACCCCACCCCGGAGGAGACGCGCGCGGGCGAGGGGCGGATCGAGGGGATCGCCGCGGCGCTCGATCGGGTTCGGGGTCAGGCGATCCACGAGACGCCGTTGCCCGCGGACGAGGCCGTCCTCGAGCGGGCGCGGCGCCGGATCGAGCAGCGGGCGTTCAACCGCGGCGCCCAGCGGTTCGTCGACGTCTCGGACGGGCCGCGTCGCCCGACCCGCCTGCTGGCGCTCGTGGCGACCCGCCAGGCCCGCGCGCTCGGGCTCGGGCGGCTCTCGCTCGCCCGCGTCTGCTGCGAGGCGCTCGGTCGGATGGGGATCCGCGCCGGCGCGATCGCCGCTCTCGATCGTCATCTCCGGGCGGAGGCGAGCCCGGCGCGCGCGGTCGAGGCCGCCCTCGCCCTCTGCCGTCTCGACGGGCCCGACGCCCTGATCGCCGTGCTGCGCGGGCGGCGGCGGTTTCGCCGCGGACACTTCATGCTCCGCACGGCGATCGCGCTCCACGGCGTCGAGGAGGATCCGCCGCTCGTCGACGACGGCCCCGAGGGGCACCGGATCCGCGCGGAGCTGCGGCGCATCATGAGAGACGGGGCGGGCGCGCTCGAGGACGTCGAGGTCGTCCTCGCGACGCGTCCCGAGGATGGGCCGGCCCTGGCCGAGAAGGCGGGCCTCCTCGACGACCTCGACCGATCGGCCGAGGCGGACGCGGTGTGGCGGCGACTCCTCGCGGTCGACCCGACCCACCCGCGCGCGCTCGAGCGAGAGGCGGGGGCGCGCGAGGCGGCCGGCGATCTCGAAGGCGCGATCGACCTCCTCGGGCGCGCGCTCCGGGCGCACCCCGACGACGGGCAGCTCCTGCTCCGTCGAGCGCTTCTCCGCGCGAGGCGCGGCGACCGGAGCGGCGCGATCGCGGACATCACCGTCGCGCTCGAGGAGGACCCCGACGACGTGCAGTCGTGGACGATGCGCGGGACGCTTCGCCTCGGACTCGGCGACGCCACCGGCGCGGCCCTCGACCTGACCGAGGCGCTCGAGCGCGACCCGGGCTGGGTCGGGGCGCGGCGGAACCGGGCGGCGCTCCGGCTGAACGTCGGCGATCACCGGGGCGCGCTCCTCGACGTCGATCGGGCGCTCGAGCAGGATCCCGAGAGCGCCGACCTCCACGATCTCCGGGCGAGAGCCCTGACCGGCCTCGGCCGCGCGACGGCCGCGGTCGAGGCGATCGAGCGGGCGATCGCGCTCGCGCCGGGCGACGCCGCCCTCCAGACGCGACGCGCCGACCTGATGCGCACGCTCGGCGACCTCGACGCGAGCGCGGCCGACGCCCGCGCCGCGCTCGAGCGCGACCCGCGGAGCGCCGGGTCGTGGGTGGCGCTCGGCAACACCCACCTCGAGCGCGAGGAGTGGCGCGAGGCGGCCGACGCGTTCTCGCGCGCCCTCGCGATCGCCCCCGGCGACGCCGAGGTGCTGAGCAACCGCGCCGTCGCGCTCCACCACATCGGCGACTTTCAGGGCGCGAATCGCGACTTCGACGAGGCGATCCGGATCGACCCCGAGCTCACCAGCGCCGTCTCGGGGCGGGCGCACCTGCGTCTTCGCACCGGGAACCTCGACGGAGCGCTGCGCGACATGCAGACCGCGGTGCGCCTCCGCCCCGAGAACGCGGGCCTGCACATGAACCTGGGCGTGGCGCAGCTTCTCCGGGGCGAGACCGACGCGGCGATCGCGGCCTTCGACGCCGCGATCGCGCTCGAGCCCGACCTGGCGATGCTCTACGTGGAGCGCGGCCGAGCCCGCGGCATGAAGGGGGACTTCGACGGGGCGATGGCGGACTACTCGATCGCGCTCGCGAAGGACCCGACCCGCGCCGACGCGTGGGCGTTCCGGGGCGAGGTCAAGCGCTACCGGGGAGACCTCGAGGGCGGCATCGCCGACGCCGAGCAGGCGCTCCGCTACGCGCCCGGCCTGTCGGCGGCTCACATGGTCCGCGGTGAGGCGCTCTTCCACCTCGGGCGGGACGTCGATCGAGCGCGCGCCGACCTGCGGAAGGTGATCGAGCTCAGCCCGACCAGCCAGGAGGCCGAGAAGGCGCGCGCGATGCTCGCCGAGCTCGACCGTCGGGGAAGGTAGCGGGTCGCGCCAGGCGGCGGAGGTGCCCGCGGGCGGCCCAGGCGAGCGGCGCGCGGGGCGGGAGCAGCTCGAGGCCGCGGCGAAGGTCGGCCGCCGCGCCGACGCGATCGCCGAGGCGCGCGCGGGCGAGGCCGCGGCCGATCCACGCGGGTCCGCAGGAGGGCCACGCGTCGATCGCGCGACCGTGGGCGACGATGGCCGCCTCGTGGTCGCCGTCGCCGGCGCGCGCCCCGGCCTCGCGGATCCAGGCGCGGGCGAGACGCCGGTCGTGCTCCGCGGGTCCGAAGACGCGGCGACCCGCGAGGGTGATCAACGCCTGTCCGCTGCTCGGTCGTCGGTGATCCATGGTGGCAAACCTCACCCGCCCCGGCCGACCCACGCACCGGGTCCGCCGGAGCGGGTGTCCTCATGCGCTTCTGTAAAGCGATCGGCGTGCCGAGCCGAAACAAACGACTTGGGTCGACCCGCCTGCATCGATTCGGCGCGCCCGCGCTCACCCGGCCACCGAACTGCTGCGCCCGAGGCTCCGTGGGCCCGAGGGGCCCCTACGGGCTCGGCCGGTTCTGCAGGCGCCAGAGGAGGGCGCCCGCGCGGTCGGCGAGGGAGAGGGCGGCCTTCCGAACAGGGACTGGAGCGAGCAGGCAATGTGACGAGGGAGCTGAGGGTGTTCCGAGAGAGTCGGTGACAGCGAGAAGGGCACCGAGTCGCACCCTCCACGGCCACGGCCACGGCCACGGCCACGGCCACGGCCACGGCCACGGCCACGGCCACGGCCACGGCCACGGCCACGGGCACGGGCACGGGCACGGGCACGGGCACGGGCACGGGCACGGGCACGGCCACGGCCACGGCCACGGCGTACAGAACGAAGGCCCGGGCGCTCGCCCGGGCCCTCGCCCGAATCGTCCTGTGTCCTGATCGCGATCTACTTACTTCCGGGGTCGCTCGATCACCGTGAGGACCATCTCGACGGTGATCTCACCGACGGAGCCCTTGACCTCGAGGTCGTCGGGAACGTCCGCCTTGCGGATCCGCCCGCGCACCGTGGCGATGTCGCCCGCGTTGCTCTGGAGGTCGTCGGGCAGGCGCTCGGGGAGGTGGACGCGGAGGCGGCGGAGGCCCTTTCCGCGTCCACGACGGGTGACGAGCCACAGCTCGTCCTCGGCGCCGTCGAGGGCGTTCACGAGGCCGGTGGCGCTGGCGATCGGCAGGCCGCTCGCCACCTCGCGGGCCGAGGCGTCGACCGCGGCGATGCGTCGGACGACCGCCTTCGCGGGATCGAGGTCGGCGACGTCGGGGAGGGTCTCGCCCGCCTTCAGGACGACGATCTTCCCGGTGAGCATGATCACGTCATCGTCGAACCCGTCGAGCGACGCCGGCGCGATGCGGGCCGCCCGCGGGGTGGCGAGCTCGTGGAGGGCCGGGCAGAGCTCGGGCTCCGCGGGCTGGGCCGCGTCGGCGTCCGCGTCGGCCTCGTCGCCCGTGCTCGCGTCGGCGTCGGCCGAGGCCGTGCCGTCGGGGGTGTCTCCAGTGCTTCCCGCGCTCCCGCCGCTGCTGCCGCCGGCGCGGGGACCCTGGGCCTTGGGGTCGGTCGGGTCGCGTCCGTCTCGACCGTCGTTGCCGCCGGCGTTCCCGCCGCCGCTGCCGCTGCCGCCGCTCGCGCCGCCGCTGCCGGAGACGTCGCCCGGGTTGCTCGCGTCGCCGCTCGCGTCGCCGCTCGCGCCGTCGACCCCGTCCGCGACGTCGGCCTCGTCGTCGAAGCCCTCGAGCATCCCGTTCGGGAAGACCTGATCCTTGATCTCGTCGAAGGTCGACGGCTGGCGGCTCTCGACGAGGCCCTGGCCGTCGCCGGGCAGGCCCGCGTTGCCGTCGTTGCCGGCCGCGCCGGGGAGGCTGTTCGTGACGTCGGGGAGCGCGTTCTTGCCGCCGGCCAGGTCCGAGCCGGCGCCGGGCAGGTTGCCGCCGCCCGACCCCGGGAGGCTCGAGCCACCGCCGCTCGGGGAGCTGCCGCCGCCGCTCGGCGAGCTTCCGCCGCCTGAGCCGAGGCCCGAGCTGCCGCCGCTGCCGAAGGGGTTCTTCTGGTTCTGATTCTGGTTCTGGCCGAACGGATCGTTCTGGTTCTGACCGAAGCGATCGTTCTGGTTCTGCCCGAACGGGTCGCGGGCGTTCGCGAGGTCGTCGAGGCGCTGGCGGTCGAGCTCGTCCTGGCGCGACTCGGCGCCGCTCTTGAGCTGGTTGGCGTCCTGGAGCGCGTCGCGGGCGACGTCGTGGTCGTCGCCGTCGAGGCCGGTGTCGAGGAGCGAGGAGAGCAGGCCCTGGATGATCTTCTTCGCCGTGTCGATCAGCGTCTTGAGCGCCTCGCGGCGGAGCTGCTCCTTCTCCTCGTCGGTCTTCTCGTCTTCCTCGTCCTTGTCGTCTTCGTCGGCGTCGTCGCCATCGGCGTCGTCCTCGGCATCGCCTTCTTCGCCGTCGGCCTCGTCGCCGCCTTCGCCGCCACCTTCGCCGTCGCCTTCGGCCTCGTCGCCGCTCGGCTCGCCCTCCTCGATCTCCTTCTTGATCTTCCCGAGGGCTCCGTCGAGACCGGCGCCGGTCGTCGGGGTGTCCTCACCCTCGTCGTCGCCTTCGCCCGCGTCGTCGGCATCGTCCTCGTCGTCGCCGTCGTCCTTCAGGCCGAGGGCGCGCTCGGCCTCGTCGAGATGCTGGAGCGCCTCGAGCGCGGCCAAGAGCGCGGAGAGCTTCGCGTCGGGGCTCTGGCCGGCGAGCCTGGACGCGGCGAGCGCGTCGTTCGCCCGTCTGGACGCCGCGGCGATCGCGCGGTCGGCCTCGTCGAGGTCTTCGCCCGCTTCCGCGGAGCTGGCCGAGACGACGGCCAGGATCGTCGCGACGAGCGCGACGGCGGCTGCGACGAGCAGGTTCGCGAAGAGCTGCGTACTCGGAGTCTGCGGGGCCCCCTTCGGGGCGAGAACGGTGCTGAGCATCTCGTTTTCCTCCTCGGTGACCGGTCCCCGTCCGGCCTTGACGGGGATCCCTTACGCGATCGCCGTGCCGGAGACGGGCGATGCTCTAACAGTCGGAAGCGGCGCGGCTTGGGTGTCGTCTCGGCGGGCGCACGGATGCCACGCATCGATTGCAGAACGGTCCGTCCGTCCTCGCCTAGCGGTTCATCGAGGGACGGAGGCGGTCGCGAGGAGAAAGCGGGCCTCGGGATCGTCGGCGAGGAGCGTCGTCCGGAGGGCGAGGCGTCCCAGGCTCCGGAGGAGCACGTTCGTCGCGCCTCGGACGAAGCGGCTCCGAGCGTAGGCCTTCGAGCCGCGCAGTCCGGCGAGGCGCGCGGTCGCGCCGTGGCAACGAACGTCGTCGAGCTCGCGCTCGAGCAGCGCGATCAGGGTCTCACCGTCGAGCTCGCGCTCGTGGTGGTGACCCTCGGCGCGACCATCGAGGCCGGGCGTCGCGCGAGGCACGCTGGCGACGAGGAGACCGCCGGGGGCGAGGACGCGGCGCGCCTCGGCGATCGCGGTCTCGGCGTCTCCGACGCTGAGGTGCTCGATCACGTCGAGGAGGCAGATCGCGTCGACGGAGCCCGTCGCGACCGGCAACGCGGTCGCCGTCGCGACACACGCCACGACGCCGCGAACCCCACGCGCTCGCTCCGCGAGCAGTCGCACGGCGATCGGCGCCGCGTCGACCGCGATCACCCGAGAGCCCCGTTTCGCGAGGGTCAGCGCCAGCCACCCGTCGCCGGCGCCCACGTCGACCACCCTCTCGGCTCCCCCATGTTCCTCGATGGCGTCGATGGCGAATCTATATCGAAGAGCGTAGGTTACGTCGAATCGCCAGGGGCGACTCGAACGGAGCGCCTCGTGGTGATAGGCTCCATGTCGGCGATACTTATCGCTCTCATCCATGGGGGAATCAGCGCTGGCTCGACCGCGGAGATGAGACGCATCGAGTCATGATGTCGCCTTACGGCGCGTCACCGTCTTCTTAGCCCGAGAATCAAACGGCTTACGCGTGGCCAGCGTTTTGCGCATGCCCATGCGTCCCAACTCGGGAATTGAGACGAGACACCACAGGGAGGTCCGAGAGTATGGGTCCCACCAGAAGAACCAGGCGCCGCGTCGCGGCCATCGCGACGCTCATCGGAGCGGTCGCCCTCGCCCTGTTCGTCGGCGTGGCCGACGCGGCGGTCGACGAGCAGAAGGTCCTCGACTTCATCAACGCCGAGGACACCGATGCCGAGAAGCTGGCCACGGCCTCCGGAATCACCGGATGGCGAGCCGGACTGATCATCGCCTACCGGAACGCGTTCGGGAAGTTCGAATCGCTCGACGATGTCGACGCGGTCTGGGGCGTCGGGCCCTCGACGATGACCGCGCTCCGCGAGAGCCTCGGCCAGGTCGAGGAGACCGGAGGAGGCGGCGACGAAGAGACGGTCATCATTGATGACGCGAAGGTGCTCGCGTTCGTGAACGACCCGGCCGTCGATGCGGCTCGCCTCGCCGAGGCGGTCCAGATCGACATGGGCCGGGCGAACCTCATCATCGACAACCGCGACGCGAACGGCGCGTTCGCGAGCATCGCCGAGATCGACGCGATCCGCGGGATCGGCCGCGGCACGCTTCGCAGCCTCCGCGAGCACCTCGGACGCGTCGTCGTCGGTGGTGACGGTGGCGGCGACGGCGGCGACACCGGCGGCGACACCGGCGGTGATGGTGGTGGCGACACCGGTGGTGATGGTGGTGGCGACGGTGGCGACACCGGTGGAGACGGCGACACGGTCGTGAAGCCCGACGTCACCGAGGATCCGGCGCAGCTCCAGCAGCTCGCGTTCGCCAAGGCGATCCTGCGCTACGCCTTCGATCAGAAGTTCTGGGAGTGGATGAACTACCCGGGCATGGAGGGGCACCGCGAGTCGACCTCGGGCTGGGGCGCCGGTCTCGCCCGCGCTCGCGACCTGCGCCTCGACGGCGTTCGCTACCAGACGTGGGGCACGAGCTTCTTCAACCCGCCCGCGGCGGCCTACATCAACGCGAAGCTCTACCCGATGGAGAAGTTCCGGAGCCAGATCGTCGAGCCCGGCGTGAAGGTCGAGTTCCCGGGCAGCTCGCTCGTCGTCAAGACGCTCTTCACCGAGTACGTCGCGCCCGGGATGAAGACGGTCAACGCGTCGGTCTGCAACAGCACCCGCAGCGGCTGCATCAACCGCACGACCGGTCATCTCCGGCCCGGCTCGATGCACGAGCACGAGGTCGGCCTGATCCAGGTCGACATCTCGACGAAGCAGTATCCGAACTGGACCTGGGCGACGTTCGTCTTCAGCGAGGACGGCGACCCCGAGCTCTTCAACCTGGTGCCGCACCTCCAGGACGAGACCTACGTCCAGACCAACTTCGACCAGCGCTACTACGGGCCGGTCGACAACCCCCGCAGCAGCTGCATCGCGTGCCACCAGATGGCGCAGTTCCCGCCGATCAGCATCGGGCTCGGGATCAGCCAGGCCGGCCATCACACCGAGCACCCCGGTCCGTTCCCGACGGCGCGCGGTCTCGGGATCCGGGTCGACTTCATCTGGGAGGTGAGTCAGGCGCTCACCCAGTACGAACGGGAGCACCCCGAGGACCGGCTCGAGCTCGCGCCGCCCGAGGAGGAGGAGCCCGAGACCGGCACCCAGGACGAGGACGAGGGTGAGCAGAAGCTCCTCGCGTTCGTGAACGACACGAGCCTGACGCCCGAGTCGCTCGCCGAGAAGGCGGGGATCGACGTGGCCCGGGCCAAGCTGGTCCTGGACGGACGCCCCGAGGGCGGCTTCACCACCGTTCAGCAGATCGACGACATCCGCGGAATCGGCCGCGGAACGATCAGCAGCCTGCGCGAGGCGTCGACCCGCAGCTCGCGCGGCCTGGTCGACGAGCTCGAAGGGATCGGCGCCGGCGGCAGCGGCGACTGATCTTCTCGAGGTAAGGCCCAGGGAGAACGACGTCGAGGGCGAGGCGGCGCGGAAGCGCTGGCTCGCCCTCGGTGTGTCCGAGACCTGACCCCTTCGACGTTGGCCTAGGCGTGCGTTCCCGCGAAGCCCGCCGCCGGGTCCTCCTTGCCCATCGCCTTCGCCGCCTCGAACGCCTCGCGGATCGGCTTCGCGTACCGCACGACGTCGTGGCCGACCCGCTGGATCCGCACCCTCACCTTGTCGTTGGTGAGCGTTCCGCCGTCGAAGTCCTTGCCGGACGCCGCCGCGTGGAACGGCAACGTGAAGCCGTGGCACCAGTGGAAGGAGCTCTTCGTCGAGACGATCGACATGTCGCCTCCTCCTCCTCCGGTCGTCGCGATCACTCCGGCGAGCTTTCCGGCGAGCTCGGGCCAGAGGTAGTCGAACCAGTTCTTCATCGCTCCGCTCAGGTTGCCGTGGTACTCGGGCGTGGCGAGGACGAAGCCGTCGGCCCAGGCCGCCCCTTCGCGGACCGTCTTCACGACGTCGGAGCCCATGAGCTCCTTGTCGGAGTGGTCGGCGACGGGCAGGGCGGTCTCGCCGAGGTCGAGGACGCGCACCTCGGCTCCGGCCGCGCGGGCCGCCTCGGCGGCTACGTCGGCGATGTGCCGCGTCCGGCTCTGCTTGCCCGTCGAACCGCTCACGACCAGCACGTTCACGCTCATGGGGTCTTCTCCTTCTCCTCGTTCGCTCGGGTCGCGGGCGCGAGCCGTTCGGGGTGGGTGTAGACGACGA
Source organism: Planctomycetota bacterium (assembly GCA_029260755.1). GTDB lineage: Bacteria > Planctomycetota > J058 > J058 > JAJDCQ01 > JAJDCQ01. The sequence continues at coordinate 56,711 of JAJDCQ010000107.1, forward strand.
GCGACCCGTCGCGGACGAATCCCGCGAGGGTGACGCCGCTGTCGTGCGCGAGGTCGATGGCGAGCGAGCTCGCCGCGCTCACGCTTGCGACGATCGGGATCCGGGCGACCGCCGCCTTCTGGATGATCTCGAAGCTGGCGCGGCCGCTGACGGCGAGGATCGTCGGCCGCCGCGCGGCGTCGATCGGTTTGCCAGTCGCCGCGCCGATGAGCTTCGCCTTCACGAGCGCGCCGACGACCTTGTCGACCGCGTTGTGACGACCGATGTCCTCGCGGCCGGCGAGGACCGTGCCGTCGGCGCCGAGGGCGACGGCGGCGTGGCTTCCGCCCGTCGCCTCGAACGTCGGCTGCTGGAGGCGCGCGGTCGAGCCGGCGACGAGCGCCTCGTCGACGATCGGACCGTCCGGGACGCGGCCGGCTCGCTCGATCAGGTCGTCGATGCTGCGACGCCCGCACACGCCGCAGGCGGAGCTGGTCACCGAGAGGCGGCGCGTCTCGATGAGGCGATCGATCGAGAGGGGCGCGTCGCCCGCGAGGATCACGTCGATGACGTTGCCGGCCGCCTCGGGCGGCGCGTCCGGCTCGTCGCAGTGCATCGCCGAGACGATGTCGTCGACGGTCGCGACGATCCCCTCCGCGTGGAGGAAGCCGATCGCGAGCTCGACGTCGTCGCCCGGCGTGCGCATCGTCACCGCGACGACGTCGCCGGCGACCCGCACCTCGAGCGGCTCCTCGACGACGACCGCGTCGTCGACGGGGCCGGCGGCCCGCCCGTCGGGCAGGCGCCGCACCGAGCGTTGCTCGACCGCGTTCCGGGGCATCGTCCTCTCTCCGCGCCGGCGTCGCGCCGGGGCGGCGAGCCTAGCAGGCGGCTCGAGAAGTCGCGAGAAGACGCGAGCGGGGTCGCTCAGTCGGGGGGGTCGTCGACCGCGATCGTCTTGACGCGGCGCCCGTCGAGCCAGCAGACGCGGACGCGGTTCGCGAGGCAGAAGAGCTTCGTCGCGTAGACGAGCTCGGCCGGGCCGATCGCCTCGGTCGCGAGCGTGATCTCGCCGAGGCCGTCGTCGTCGAGGCGGTAGCGCGGGCGGTACCGCTCGAGGTCGAAGTTCGGGGCGGCGTCGCGGCAGCGCTGGATCAGGTCGTCGCCGTCGGTGCGGTCGGCGAACGGGATCTCGTCCGGCCGGCGCCGTCGCCGGGGGCGGCGACGGGTCGGCGCCTGGGCCGAGCTCGCCCCGCCGGCCGGGAAGGGGCCGCGCGCGGGGGCCCGATCGACATCGAGGTCGCCGACATCGAGGTCGCCCAGGTCGAGGCCGGCGTCGAGGTCGAGCCACGGCGGGAGCTCGCCGAGGCTGCTCGGGAGCGTGCCGAGCTCGGGCAGCTCGGGCAGCTCTTCGACCTCGAACGCGCTCTCGGAGAACGGCTCGGGGTCGCCCGCCCGCACGCTGAACGCGACCAGCCAGTTGTAGTCGAGGTAGAGGTCGAGCTCGTCCGAGAACTGGCGGTCGAGGATCACCACGTCCGCCCACCGCCGCGGCTCGTCGTCGGGGTCGTCCGTCGGCTCCTTCTTGTGGGCGAGGTGCACGAGCGGCAAACCGTCGAAGATCGTCGCGAACAGGTCCGGCACGCGGATCCGGCGGCCGCGTTCGAGGCAAGCCGCGACGTAGGCGAGGTAGGTCTCGATCTTGTCGGCGCGCATGAAGATGCGGTCGTTGGCGACGATGCCGATCGCCGACAGGGCGCTCGTGATGAGGTCCTCGGTGCGCGGCGCGTAGCTCACCTCGTGGTTGTAGGAGATGTGGTAGAGCTCGTCGGCCCAGAACCACAGCTCGAACAGCTCGAGCTCTCCCGCCAGGAACGCTCGGAGGCGCTGAAGGACGGTCTCTTCGTCGAGTCGGATCTCGCGGAGCGTCTCCGGGAGGCTCGATTCGCAGAGCTCCGAGAAGCTCCGGAATCCCTCCCGCTCGGCGAGGCGCTGGATGTCCGCGCTTCGCAGCTCGCCCCGGATCACTCGATGGAGTTGACGCTCGAGTCGCCTCGGCTCCATCAGCACCTCCCCATCCGCGCCATCGCCGAAGCGGGCGCGAGATGCTCACGCGGGTGGTCGGAGTTGTCGATCGGTCGCGTTGGTTCGTGGGAGTGGACGCCTCGCTTCACATCGATGCGTCCCACTGGTGGAGAAGTATAGCACCCGTCATTGTTCGATATCAACCGCGCTCGCGTGTTCGTCGCAGCGCTCCGTTCGCGGCTTCCTTGACGATCGTCGACTCGGTATCCTTCCGCTTCCCTCACGAGACGGGCCGTCGATGGTGAACGCGAACGACGCGGTCGGCTGGACCGCCGCGAACACGCAGGAGGCGCTCTCCGACCCGGTGACGCCGCTCACCTGGACGTTTCTCGTCCCGTTCATCGAGCGGGGCCGGCGCGAGCTCTTCACCGCCGCCGGGTTCGATGAGATCGACGGCGCCTACCTCCGCCTGATCGCCGGGCGCGCCTACTTCAACCCCGACTACTTCCGATCGTTCCTCGCGCAGCTGCCGGGCGTGCCGACCGACATCTTCGACGCGCTGATCTTCGGCGAGGGGCGACCCGAGGTCGACTTCCTCCTCCCCGAGTGGACGCCGCGGACGCTCCGCGCGGCGCTCCTCCTCGCCGCGGCGCGCCTCGGCGCCGATCCCGACGCCCTCGCCCGGTCGGCCGCGCGCGCCGACGAGGCGATGCGCCGGCTCGGACGCCACGGGCCGCGCGGCCTCTCGGGCCCCGCGCTCCTTGCCCGCGTCGACGCGATCATGCCCGAGGTCGAGCGCGTCCTGCGGCTGCACGTCCTCGCCACGGCGCTCGCCGGAGCGTCGTATCTCCTGCTCGACATTGCGCTTCGAGCGTTCGGCGTCGGCCACGCCCGCAACCTCCCCGCGCGGATCGTCGCGGGGGCCCGTCCGAGCGCGCAAAGCCTATGCAACGCGAGGCTCTGGGAGATCCTCGACTCGCCGCCGGGCGCCGGCCGCGAGGAGGCGCTCGACCGGTTCCTCGAGCGGTTCGGGCATCGATCCGAGAAGGAGGCCGAGCTCGCCGCGCCGCGCTGGTCCGAGGACCCGACGTTCGTCCGCCGCATGGTCGAGGAGGCGTCCGCCGCGCGACGCTCCGTCCATCCGCTCCGTCGCGAGCGGAAGGTCCGCCACCGAGCCCGGGCGCTCGAGCGGGCGGTCGGACGCGAGATCGCCCGCCGCGGCGGCCCGCTGGAGCGTCTCGTGCCCGCGCGCCGGTTCCTCTACCGCTGGCTCGCGCGGGAGGCGCGCGCCTACGCGCCCTACCGCGAGGACATGAAGTTCCGCGCCCTCCGCGGGCTGGCGATGGTGCGGGAGACCTTCCTCGTCCTCGGCGAGCGGCTCACGGTCGCCGGAGCGATCGGCGCGCCCGAGGACGTCTTCTTCCTCGAGGCCGCCGAGGCGCGGGCCGCCGTCGCCGATCTCGATCGGCGGCGGGGAGAGGTCGGCGCGGGGCTCGCGGACCGGATCATCGACCGACGCGCGCGCCACGAGGCGTTCTGCCGCGTCGAGCCGCCCCGCCGGGTGGTCGCCGGCGGGACGCCCGAGACGCTCTACCTCTGGGACGACGCGCGGGTGAGCGCGGGCGTCCTCGGAAGCGAGGCGCCGGCGCCGTCGGTCGGCGGAGGTGGGACGATCGAAGGCGTCGCCGCCTCGGCGGGCGTCGTCCGCGCCCGCGCCCGCGTGCTCTCGTCGCCCGACGACGGAACGCGCCTGCTCCAGGGCGAGATCGTCGTCGCCCGCGCCCTGAACGCCGGCTGGACGCCGCTCTTCCTCGCCGCCGGCGGCGCCGTCAGCGACCTCGGCGGCGTCCTCTCCCACGCGGCGATCGTCGCCCGCGAGCTCGGCGTGCCGCTCGTGACCGCGGCGCGGGATGCGACGCGGCGGATCCGCGATGGAGACCTGGTGGAGGTGGATGGGGATCGGGGCGTCGTTCGGGTGATCGAGAGCGCCAGAGGTTGATCGCGGTCTTGGAGGGGCGACTTACCTCACGCGAAGGCGCAAAGACGCAAAGGAGCCCCGCCGGATCCGGACCTCGGCCTCAGGCGATGCCCCTTTGCGTCTTTGCGCCTTTGCGTGAGACACATCCGTAGCGTCGCTACTTCAGCAGCCGCTCCAGCTCCGCCGCCAGGGTCCGAAGCTGGGTCACGTGCTCGGGATTCGAGAACGCCGCCTTCGCGATCACGTCGAAGAGCTTCGTTCCCCCCGCGCCGTAGGCGATCCGCTCGCCCTTGCCGACCTTGACGACGTTGTTGAAGAACGAGGTCGCGTCGACCTCGCCCGACCGTCCGCCGCTGCACACGATCGCGTGGATCGTGATGCCCTTGCGGCGGGCCTTCTTCGCGGCGTCGTAGGCTCGGTAGCAGTCGCGCGCCTTCGGGGCGGCGTCGCCGATGACGATCGCCACGCGGTTGGCGTCGCGCCGCCAGCGGACCGATCCCTGGAGGAACCCGAGCGCCCGGTCGACGCCCTCGGGAACGGTTCCGCCGCCCTTCGCCTCGAGCCTCCGCATCGTCCCGATGAGGCGGGAGGCGTCCTCCTGCGGGTCGAGGTGGCCGGTCACCCGGTCGCCGTAGGTGATCAGCCCGATCCGGAAGTTCGGGACGAGGCCGGTCGCGAGGCGCGAGGCGCTCTCGACGCTGGCGGTGAGGCTCGGGAAGACGCGGCCCATCGACTCGGTCGCGTCGAGCGCGATCATGACGTCGGTCCCGGCCTTCTCGGCCGTGACGATCGCGTCGTGGAGCTCGGCGCCGATCGCCGTCCGGAAGGCGCCCTCGTCGTCGCGCTCGACCGTCTTGCCGGTGCGCCGCCGCGATGATCCCTTTCGACCGTTGGTCGCCTCGGGCGGCGCCTCCGGCGCCGGCGTCGCGCCCGCGGGGGCGGTCCGGCGCGGGGCGGTCGGCTCGGGTCGGGTCGGCTTCTTCGGGATGCCGCGGAGCGCCTTGGTGCTCCAGCGATACCAGTCCGACGCCTTCGGACCGAGGTCCTCGCCGGCGATCGTCGTGAGCGCCCGCCGCGCGTGGCGGCGGGCGTCGACGTGCTCGTGCTCGAGCGCGTCGATGAGGAGCTCGACCAGCCCGCGACCGCCGATGTCGAGGAGCTCGCGGTCGCGCCGCTGCGCGAGGAGCGCCAGGGCGAAGCGCTGGACGAGCACGTCGTCGGCGCCCGCGGCCTCGGTCAGGCCGGAGACGGCGTCGCCGGTCGGCATCCGTCCGAGCCCCTGCACGGCGAGGAGGCGGAGGAGCCGCACCTCGGAGCCGAGGCCCCAGGTCAGGCCGGTGACCGCGTCGGCCTGCTCGGGCGACGGCGGCGGCGGCGCGCCGGGCCGGCGCGGCGTCGGGGCCGGAGTCGCTCCGGGGCGACGACGTCCGGGCGTCGGCGTCGCGCCGGGGCGGCCGGTGCCGCCGGGCGTGCCGGCCGAGCCGCTCCCCGGAGGCCCGCCGGGGACGGGCGGCGCCGCGATCGGCCCGCCCTCGATGCCCGACCCCTTGCAGCGCTTGCACGGGTCCGGCAGCCAGCCGACGCCGGTGCATCGGGCGCATGCGTCCTTCTTGGTGCCCTCGCAGGCGGCGCACGTCCGCCGGCCGTTGTCGCGGCAGGCGATGCACTTGAGCTTGCCGCCGTCGCAGGCGGGGCAGTCGCCCCAGTGCGCCTTGATCCGCCACTTGCCGAGCACCTTGCGGACCTGGCCGCCGGGCGCGTTGCCGGTGCGGAGGCGCGGGTTCTCGACGATCTGCTCGGGCACCCAGACCTTGCCGCGCCGCTGGCTCGTCGCGCAGCGGGCGCAGGTCGGCTTGCCGTCCTTGCAGGTCTGGCAGGACACCTTGCCGCGCCCCGAGCAGACCGCGCAGCGGATCTTGCCGTGGCCGCGGCAGCCGTCGCACTTCTCGACGCCCTTCCCCTCGCAGGCGCCGCAGTCGGCGGCGTCGGCGGGCGGGGCGGGGATGAGGAGGATCATCCCGGCGACCGCGACGAGCGTGGCGAGCGCCACGACGATGGCCCGATGGCTCGTGATGGCAGCGATCATCGCGACCTCCTCCTCGTCGGCACGTTCGAGAGCGCCGCGCGGGCGGCGTTGCGGACATACGGGCTCGGGTCGGCCTCGGCGGCGCGCGCGAGGGCGTCCCGCGCCTCGGGATCGGAGCGGACGGCGAGCGCCCACGCGGCGGTCGCCCGCGCGTCGGCGTCGTCGGCGCCCCGCAGGACGCGCTCGAGCGCGGCGCGGGCGCGGTCGCCGTCGAGCTCGGCGAGCGTGCGGGCGACGCGCTTGCGCAGCTTCGCCGGGAGACGCTCGCTCAGGAGGGCCTCGAGGTCGGGGACGTCGCCGGTCGCGAAGCTCGGCGCGGCGAGGCTCGCCGCCGGGCCGACGGGCGTCGGGGAGCCCGACCCGTCGTCCTCCGGGATCGGCATCTCGCCACGCGCCCGGGCGGCCGCGGCGCCCTCGATCGCCGCGAGGGCGTCGAGGCGGGCGAGGAGGCGATCCCGGCGGGCCGTCGCGGGCGGCGAGGCGTCGGCGGTCGTCGTCGTCGCGTCGGTCGTCGTCGATGGGGGGGCGGTCCGGGTGGGCGGGGCCGGCGCCTCGGGCTCGGTCGTGGTCGGCGCGTCCGCTGGGGGCGCCGTCGGCGAGCCGGCGTCGTCCGTCGCGGACGGGCTCGCCGCGTCTCGCGGGGTCGCGGTCGGCTCGTCGATCGGGTCGATCGGCCGGGGCGCGTGAGACGCAGCCAGGTCATCGGTCCGATCGGGCGCGCGCTCGTCGCGCGGGCCGGTCCGCGGAGCGCTCGACGCGTCGTCGCGGGCGACCCGGGCCGGCGCGGCCGGTCGGGCGGGCGCGTCGACGCGCCACGCGATGGCGAAGCCGGCGAGGGTCGCGGCGGCGGCGAGGGCGACCGAGGCGGCGGCCAGGCGACCCGGCGTGAGCGGTGGGGCGGCCGCGATGGCGGCGTGGCGCCACGAGGGCGTCCGCCGGGGCGACGCGACGGGTCGGGCGACCGCGGGCGCCGGAGCGGCGACCGGTTCGATCCGCGTGCGCAGCGCTCCCCAGTCGACGCGCGCCGCGGCGTGGTCGCCGAGCGCGCGGGCGGTCGACCCGATCCGGTCGATCGACTCGAGGGTCGCGCGGCACGACGCGCACGCCTCGAGGTGCTCCTCGAGGGCGGCTCGCTGGGCCGGCTCGAGCCAGCCGTCGCGCAGCCCGTCGACGAGGGCGTCGGCGTCCTCGCACGCGAGCGGCTCGCTGGCCTGCGGCAGGGGGGGCAGCTCCGGGGTCATGATCGCCTCCGTGCGGGGCGGGTCGGGGATGACGCGTCGCCTTCGTTCCGGTTGGGCCGGTCGGGCTCGAGGGCGTCGCGGAGCTTTCGTCGGGCGCGGTGCAGGTCGACCCGCACCTTCCCTTCCGAGACGCCGAGCGTCTCGGCGATCTCGGCGGTCGAGAGGCCGCCGACCTCGCGGAGGCCGAAGACCTCGCGCTGGTCGGCCGAGAGGAGGGCGAGGGCGGCCTTCAGGCGCGCTACCTCGTCGTGGCGCTCGGCGATCACCGCCGGGTCCTCGACGATCGCGCGGGCCGGGCGGGCGGATGGGGCGTCGCGCTCCGCGGCCCGCTCGATCCGGGCGCGCTCGGCGGCGCGCCGCCGAACCCGATCGCGGGCGGCGTTCACCGCGATCCGGTAGAGCCACGTCCCGACGTCGCTTCGACCCTCGAAGGCGCCCGAGGGGCGGCCCGAAGGTCGGCCGGCGAGATCGGGCTGCAGGCGGCTCAGCACCTTCACGAACGTCTCCTGCGTCGCGTCCTCGGCGTCGGCGTGGTCGAGGGTGACGGCGAACGCGGCGCCGTAAACCCTCTCACGAAAACGATCGAAGAGATCGCCGACCGACGGGATGGCGGGCTCGCTCGGCATACGCTCGGCTCGCGACGATCGCGACCGGCTCTCTTGGACGCAGCCGACGTCTTCGACGTTACAGCGTCTCAGGAGAAGGGCCGACCGAGGAGGCGCGGGTCGTCGGGAGAGGCTCGTTCGGGCTGTCGCGGCGTTGCACGCCACCGATCGGCACCCTACCATGGTTCGCTCGCCGCCGCCTCCCGGGCATCGTCTCGGGGCGCCGGCGACACCGAGGAGCCGTCCATGAAGCCGCGCATCGTCGTTCCCATCATCATCGTGGTCGCCGTCGCGGGGGCGGTCGGCTACGTCGTCCTCGGGGCGCAGGCCGCCCGGAGCCGACTGCGCCGGCTCCTCGACGAGGTGCGTCTGCCTCTCGAGCCGGGCAAGGATGCCGCGCCGAAGGAGGAGACGGTCGCCGCCATCGTCGGCGAGCACCGGGAGCAGCTGCTCGACGTCGTCCGGGCGGGCGACCCGGCCGACGCCGCGGCGGCGATCCGGGCGCTCGAGGCGTGGCTCGCCGGCAAGGGTCCGCAGGACGACGCGGGGCGGCGTTTCCTCGGGGACGCGCTCGACGCGTCAGCCGTCGTCGTCGAGGCGAACCCGACCGATGCGCTCCTCGGCGGAATCGCCGATCGCGTCGCCGGGTCGCTCCTGCTCGAGGCCGGCGCGAAGGGCGAGTTCGCCGATCGGTGCTTCGCGCGGCGGGCGGGGAGCGCCAGGGCGCCGCGCCGGATCGTCGGCGTCGAGCTCGAGGACGGCGAGGTCGACCTCGCCTGGGAGATTCACCCCGAGGCGACCTACTACCAGGTCGCCGTCAGCGCGGCCAGGGGACACCCCTACGAGGTCGCGCCGGACGTCGCCCGCGACATCGAGCGCACCCTCATGTCGATGACGGTGACGTCGAACCAGACGAGCTTCCGCGACCTCCTCGAGAAGAGCCCCGCCTTCACGAGCGTCGAGGAGGCGAAGGCGATCGTCGAGCAGGCGATCGAGTCCGGCGGCTACCTGATCGTCTGGGTCCTCGCGTTCAAGGGGGACCCGAGCGACTTCCAGGTCACGAACGTGCTCGACGAGACGCACGCTCGCTTCGCGCTGCGCGTGAGCTACTGACCGGGCTCGTCGTACTGCATGAAGTCGGAGTTGACCTGTCCGAGGGTGGCGAGCGTCTCCTGGAGCTGCGGGTAGTCCTCGTCCGCCTCCGGCCAGCTCGCCTGGAGCTCGAACGCCGCGTCGATCTTCTTCGAGCAGGTCTCCCACGCGGCGTGGTCCGACTCGTTCTCGTGGAACTTCGCCTTCGCGGCCTTGACCTCGTCGACGAGCGTGCTGAGCTGCTTGAACTTGTCGTGCAGCTCGGGGGAGTAGTTCTTCTCCGGAGCCGGCGCGCCGCCGCCCCCGCCCGTGTCGCCGCCGCTGCCGCCGCTGCCGCCGCTGTCGCCGCCGCCGGTGCTCGCGCCGCCGCCGCCGGTGCTCCCGGATCCGCCGCCGCCGCCTGAGTCTTGAGCCCCGCCCGTGCCGGTGTTCGCCGGCGGGGGCGGCTCGCTCGTGCAGCCCGTCATCCAGATGCCGATCGCGACAAGGCCCGCGAACGCGAGCGCCGAGAGGGTCTTCATGGCTGCCATCCTCCGGTCCGGGCGTCGGAAGCGCATCCCTCGGTGTGGGAACGCGACGCCCTCGGTGTGGAAAGTCATTATAGGGACGCGCTAAATCGAGAGGCAATATTTGGTTCGATCACCTCGCCCGCGAGCCTCTCGATATTGTTGAAAGCTGGCCGGTATCGAGCAAGCGTCGGGGTGAGCCGCGGTCCCCTGATGGGTCGCCCTCGATGATCGGCCTTCGCGCGATGTTTCAACATCATCATCAACCTCCCGTCATCTCGCTCGTTACCGTCGCGTCGATCTCGACGACGCGCCTCGCTCGTCTCTACGAATCTCGTAGGGCTCTGGTTCAGCGCCGGTTGTGACCTTCGGCGCTCCGACGAGGCTCGGTCGCGCGGAATCGGCGAGGGCTCGGCCTCGAAGAAGCGATTTTTCTCGAGCGCGTTTGGGACGCTCGCCTGGCGCGGCGAACCCTCGAAGCTTCAACGAGCTGCGTCCGCGAGCCGACGTCGAGCGAGGCGCGAAAATCCGACGGGCTCGATGCCGTCGGTCGGGAACCCTAGAATACCCCCGGTCGAGCGAGGCAGCATTCGCCCGGCACCGAAACGACCCTCACGCAGCACGAGGCGGCTTCGGCCGCCAAGTCGGGAGAGACGACGACTCGAAGAGAGACGCAGGCGCCCCGGTGACGGGATGTCGGTCTCGAGGGGAAACGATAACCCAGAGTCGCCCGCCGATCCCAAAGCGCGTGTGAGACGTCGAGGAGGTGGCAAACCTCAGAAGAGCAGGGCAGTCCCGCGAGGGACCAGCCGATCTCTCCGAAGCAGGACACTCCGAGGTCCGACCGGCCGATCGATCGAAAGATCGCGAGGCGGGGAGAAGGGCGAGGGAGGAGGGCAGGGGTCGCCGAGAAGAGGCGGCGCCTCGGGTGCGCGCACCCGCCGGGAAGCCGGAGCCCAGCGCGGAGAGGGAGAAGGCTCTAGAGGGGAGAAGCCCAGGAGAGCAGCGGCCGTCGGGGGCAGGACATCCCGTCCCGGACGTGAACGGACTCCCAGGAGGAGCAAAGCTTCGAAGCGGAGGTGACTTCCGCGACACAATCTCAGTCCGAGGACCGCTCGGAAGAATCGAAGGCGCGCCCGTCGGCCTCGTCTCGCTCGCAAGGGTGAGATGGCGAAGTCGGGGAAGCGGATCGAGGAAGACGAGCTAGCGGACGGTCGTTTACCGGAACCGGCGTCGTTGGCGGCGGGTTCGACTCGAGCGAGCCGGCCAGCGAGCCCCGAGCGGCGACCATCCTTGACGGAACTCGGATCGACGATCGTGATGGCGAGAGCTGCCAACCGCAGGGGAGCACGAGCCTCGAGAGAGGCACGGCTTTCTGGGAGGGGAACGCTCTGAAGGGCGAATCTCAAGAGCGTGAGCGGCATGAAACAAGGCCGCGAAGACCTGGAGTTGCTGAAACCGTCAAGAGGTCGAGAAAACCTGAAGGCGGAACCGGACGGGGGAGGTAACCCCGTCCACCAAGGGGCGCTCCGGGAGTTGTGGCGCTGAAGGGAGAAGAAACCTCAGGAGAGTCAGTCCGGCGGCGGGAAGACGTTTCCGCGCATCCGAGCGGGAGAACAGGGGCTTCGCCGAGAGGCGGGTCACGACGCGAGGACGACGGGCGGCCAACTCGACGGAAGGGACTCTGAGGAGGACCCGACTCCACGAGAGGATGAACCTGCGCACGACCCGCGTGGGGGACGGCGACCGAGGGAAGACCCTGGAGCTCGACGAAAGAGCAAGAGGGGCGCACCTAACCGATACGGGTGCTACCGAGGCCGCTTACAAGACTCTGAAGGAGAGGGAAACCTCGAGAGAGTGCGGCGACGGCGCGGAGACGTGTCGAAGCCACCGACGAGTCGGCTGAAAGCTCTGGAGAGGCGAACGGGCGCTGCCCGCTCGACCACCAGCGAAGACGCCGGAAGCCCCAGAGGCTTCCGGCGTTTTCTTTTTTGGCCAGCTCCGATGTAGCGTGTGAGCGCGATGACGGAGCGGCCCCCCAGAGAGACGCCCCCTTCCGAGGCGGACACGTTCGTGAACGTGCCCCCGCCGTCGGTGTCCGGCGCCTCGCCGTCGCCATCCGAGGCGGCGACCTGGGTGACGCCGCGCGCCGACGCCCCGCGGGGCAGCGGCGATCCGGGCGCGCCGGAGCTCGACCCCTCCATCACCCGCACCAGCTCCGGGCGCCACGGGTCGGCCGACGCGGCCGCGGACCTCGTCGGCAGTCGGATCGGCGCGTGGATCATCGGCGAACCGCTCGGCGAGGGCGGGATGGGGCGCGTCTACCGAGGTCGCCACGAGCAGCTCGGCGTGGAGCGCGCGATCAAGGTGCTCGTCGCGGGGCGCGATGCGCCGGAGCGCGAGCTCGCCCGCTTCCTCCGCGAGGCCCGCGCGGCGATGCGGTTGCGCCACGACGGGATCGTCGGCGTCCACGAGCTCGGCGAGGATGGCGGCCGGCACTTCATCGTGATGGACCAGCTCGACGGGCGGTCGCTCGCGGAGGAGATCGCGGCGGCGCCGGGCGGGAAGCTGCCGCCGCGGCGCGCCCTCGAGATCGTCGTCGCGGTCGGGCGCGCGCTCCAGTACGCGAACGAGGCGGGCGTCGTCCATCGCGACGTGAAGCCGCAGAACGTGATGATCCGCGGCGACGGTCGTCCGGCCGTCCTCGACTTCGGCCTCGCCCTCGACCTCTCGAGCGAGGAGACGCGCCTCACCGTCAGCGCGGCGCTCGTCGGGACGCCCGCCTACATGGCGCCCGAGCAGGCGCGCGGCGATCGCGGGTCGGTCGGCCCGTGGACCGATGTGTTCGGGCTCGGCGCGACCCTCTACCACGCCCTCTGCGGCGTCGCGCCGTTCGAGCGCGAGGCGTTCCACGAGGTCGTCTACGCCGTCCTGAAGGAGCCGATCCAGCGACCGCGCGACCACGGGGCCGAGATTCCCCTCGACGCCGAGGCGATCTGCCTCAAGGCGCTCGAGCGTGAACCGACCCGCCGCTACCAGGATCCGGGCGAGCTCGCCGACGACGCCCAGCGCTTCCTCGACGGCGAGCCGGTCCTGGCGCCGCGCCCGAGCCTGGCGCGCCGCGAGTGGAAGGCGCTCCGCGAGAACCGGCCGACCTCGCCGGTGACGAACCTGGTCGTGGTGGCCGCGGCCGTGGTGATCTGCTTCATCGTGTGGCGCTACATCGACATGGTCAGCGTCGACCGCGACCTCGATCGGCTCGAGGCGGGCGGGGAGAACGAGCGCATCCGCGGGATCGCGATGCTCCGCTCGAGCAGTCGCGCGAACTACGCCCAGCTCCTCGACATGGGGCGAAACGACGCGAGCCCGGACGTCCGCCGGAGCGCGCTGGGATCGCTCGCCGCGAAGCTCGAGGGGATCGACGGGCTCGCGCCGCCCTGGCTGGTCGGCGGGCTGGTGGCGACCCTGATCGAGCGGAGCGCGGCCGACCCGGCCGCCGGCCGGGAGCGCGCGGCGATCCTCGCCGCGCTCCGGGCGATCGCGAAGCACACCGACGCCGGGCCCGAGGTCGTCGAGCGCGAGGACGACGAGGCCTGGCTGGGTTTCTGGGAGTCGTATCGAACGACGTCGGTTCAGTCCTCACCCGGGGACTTCGTCGAGTAGTCGCGGGAGACGATCGTGAGCATCCTCACCCACATCCTCCGTCCGCTCATCCATCACTGGGCGCGGGCGGCCCTCCCGGACGAGTCGGGGAGACTGACGGTCCCCGGGCTGACGGCGCGCGTTCGGATCGTCACCGACGGCGGCGGCGTGCCCCACATCCTCGCCGAGAACGAGGGCGACCTCTTCTTCGCGCAGGGATGGCTCCACGCGCGCGAGCGTCTCTGGCAGATGGAGGTCACCCGGCGGTTCGCGACCGGCGAGCTCGCCGAGCTCCTCGGCGACCAGCCGTTGACGAGCCCCGACGTCACCGTGCACCTCGCGGGCGGGCGGGTCAGCGACTTCGACCTCTTCAGCCGGGCGTTCGGGATCGCGCGGGCGGCGCGGGCGAGCCGGGCGAACCTCGACGAGCGCAGCCACGCGGCCGCCGACGCCTACGCGGCGGGCGTCAACCGCTCGATCGAGGAGGCGATCGAGGGGCGGCGGCTGCCGCCCGAGATGCGTCTCCTCCGCGCGGAGCCGCGGCGCTGGGACGGCTTCGACGTGATGCTGCTCTCGAAGGTGCTCGCCTTCTCGCTCTCCCATTGCTGGCGGGTGAAGCTCACCTCCGCGCTGCTCGCGCAGCGGCTCGGGCCGGACTCCGCGCGGGCGCGCGAGCTCATCGGGACGGCCGAGTGGCCCGAGCGCCCGCGGATCGTGCCCGACGCCGAGCGGGCGCGGCCGACCGCGACGACGCCGTCGACGTCGTCGATGCGGGGCGGCGGGCGCGGCCGGTCGGTCGCCGACCTCCTGGCCATGGACCGCGGCCTCCGGCGGACCGGCGGCTCATGGGGGCAGCACCTCGGCAGCAACTCGTGGGTCGTCGACGGACGGCGGAGCAGCTCGGGGGGGCCGCTCCTCGCGAACGATCCCCATCTCCAGCTCACCGCGCCCGGGCTGGCCTACCTCGTGCATCTGCGCGGCGGCGACTACGACGTCATGGGCGCGTCGTTCCCGGGCGCGCCCGGCATCGTCCTCGGGCGCAACCGCCGGATCGCGTGGGGCTGCACCAACGTGATGGCGGACGACGTCGACTGGTTCGTCGAGCGGACCCGCGACGGCACCCACTACCTCGACGAGGGCGAGGTCTGGCGCGAGATCGAGGTGCTCGAGGAGACGATCCAGATCAAGGGGCGCCCGCCGCGGGTCGAGCGGATCCGGATGACGTCGCGCGGCCCGATCATGACCGACGTCATCGGGCGCTCGTCCGGCGACGCCGCCGCCGCCACCGACAGGGGCGCCGACGGGGACGGCGCCACCGCCGACGGAGTCTCGCCGCCGCTCCGGGACGACGGCTTCGGGATCGGCCTCGCCGCCGACGAGGTCCTCTCGATGAGCTGGACCGCCGAGCGGAGCCCCGGCGCCGAGGGGCGGGCGATCCTCGAGCTCGGGCGGGCCTCGAGCTGGGAGGAGTTCACCGGCGCGCTCCGGTTCTTCCGCGCGCCGGCCCAGAACTTCATCTACGCCGACGTCGACGGCAAGGTCGGCTACCACACCGCCGGCTGGTTCCCGAGGCGACGCGGCGGCGGCGCGCGGCCGACGCCGACGCGCGCCTGGACCGGCGAGGGCGCCGGGGAGGGCGACGGCGTTCCGTTCGAGGAGCTGCCGAGCGTCCTCGAGCCCGCCTCGGGCGCGGTCATCACCGCGAACAACAAGATCCACGACGAGGACTACGCCCACTACATCACCGACTACTGGGATCCGCCGTATCGCGCCCGTCGGATCGGCGAGCGGCTCGATGACCGGCGGGTCCACACCGTCGAGAGCTTCGGCGCGATCCAGCGCGAGGTGACGAGCGTGCAGGCGAGGGCGCTCGTGACCGACGTGATCGCGCCGCTCGCCGCCGAGATCCGGCGCGACCACCCGGGCGACCTGCGCGCGCTCGACGCGATCGTCGGCGGGCCGACCTGCGAGGATCCCTGGGACTTCCTGTGCGATGTGGGCAGCCGCGGCGCGGCGGCGTTCCACGCGTTCCTGGTCGGGCTGTCGGAGACGGTCATCCGGCCGCAGCTCGGCGCGTCGCTGCACCGGGCGCTCTCGGAGACCTTCAACGGCTACCTCCTCCAGCTCGAGGCGATGCTCCGCGGCGACGGCGCCTGGATCCCGCGCCGCAGCCGGGCGCGGGTGGTCGCCGGGGCGCTCAAGCGGGCGGCGGCGATCCTCGAGGAGCGGCTCCCCGACGGCGACTGGCGCTGGGGGCGGCTCCATCGGGTCACGTTCAACCACGCCTTCCACGGCAACCCGATGCTCGCGCCGCTCTTCGACGTCGGCCCGTTCGAGGCGCCCGGCAGCAGCTACACTCCGTGGAACGGACAGTTCTACTTCACCGAGCCGTTCGACCAGGTCTCGGGGCCGGCCTACCGTCACGTGAGCGACCTCGCCGAGACGCCGCCGTGCATGCACGCCCTCGGGTCGACCGGCCGGAGCGGCAACCCGGTCTCGCCGCGCTACCGCTCGGACGCGCCGCTGTGGTTCGCGGGCGGCTTCCGGACGATCCACTTCGACGAGGATCAGTTCGACCGCGGGGCGCCGGTTCTCGACCTCGGACCCGGGTAGCGGACGGCGTGCTCGCCCACGGCGACGAGACCGTCCCCCCGTCGATCACGGAGGCGCCGGTCCTGGGGCCGCCGCGCTCGCTCGTGGTGGAGATCGTCGCGGGCGGCGTCGGCGCCGTCGCCGCGGCGGTCGCGACCATGGCGGTCCTCCTCACCGGACTGGCCCTCGTCGATGAGCTCGCGCGGGGCGCCGCCGCCTACGTCCTGGCCGCCATTGCCTGGAACCTCGGGCTGAGCCTCACCGTCTCGATTCCGCGAGGGATCACGGGACGCGGGCAGCTCGCCGCGACCCTCTGGTCGCTGGCGCTCGCCTCCCTGAGCCCCACCCTCGGCTGGCTGGCGGTGAACGCGATCGCGGCCCTCCTGAGCTCGGGGCCCACCTCCGCGGGGCCCGCGGTCCAGGATGCGATCACCCGGCTCGGGTGGCTCGAGGTCTGCAGCCTCGGCTTCGTCTCGCTGTTCCGGTTCGTCATCTGGGACAAGATGATCGAGAGTCTGCCGCGCGATCCCGCCGATGGAGGCTGGGGGCCCGCGCTCCTCCTCGCCCTCGCCGTCTTCCTGATGCCGATCGGCGGGCTGTCGCTCCTCTTCCTCTTCGACCCCCTCGTCTTCGCCCTCACCCGCCGTCGGGTCGACTGGTTCCTTCGCGGCAAGCTGAACCTCCGCGACGAGATCGAGCTCCCATCCCGCCTTCCGTGACCCGAACCGCCCGCCCTCCTCGCGTTTCTCTCCAGAAAGAACGAGACGATCGCCCGCGGATGCCGTACCGGGGGTGAAGGGGTCGAGAGAGCACGCGAGGGAGCTGCCATCATGGTCATCATCTGGGGTTCGGGAATGTACGGGAAGGTCGACGAGGTCCCGGGGATCTGTCACGTCGCCACCCGATTCGGTCACCTGTGGTATCTGCCGCTCATCCCGATGGGCACCTACGCCGTCTTCGACGAGGAGGGCGACGGCTTCCGCGGGGCGAGCCTGCCGCTGTCGGGCAAGTCGATCCTGATGGCCTGGGTCCGGACGGCCATGTTCCTGGCGTTCGCGATCTCGGCGATCTTCATCTTCGTCACCTGGGGCACCGTCGGGATGGCGGTCGCCGGCGCGTTCACCGCCGTCACCCTCGGCGCGTTCATCGCCTCGCTCCGGCTCGGCCGGTCGGCCAGCTACTCCCGCGCGAAGGAGATCGCCGCATCCGTCGGGCTCCCCGATGAGGCGACCATCATCATCGACGTCTTCTACGGCCGGCTCGATCCCGACGAGGCCGAGGAGGCGCTCTCGGAGCTCGCCGAGGAGCGCGAGGCCGAGGAGGAGGAGGAGCGTGACCGTCGCCGCGAGAAGGCGGCGCGGCGACGGGAGCGCCGGATGGTGCGCGCGGACGAGAGCGGCGTCACGGTTTAGAGGGTGGCTGGTCGACGACGGGCCGGGTCCGCTGGTAGCGTGGCGGGCTCATGGACCCGGCCCTGATCCTCGTCATCGTCCTCCACGCGTTCATCCCCTTCTCGGGGGCGGTGATCGGGTGGGGGACGAACGTCCTCGCGATCAAGATGCTCTTCGCGCCGCTCGACTGGCGCGGGGTCGGGCCGCTCGGCTGGCAGGGGATCATCCCGGCGCGGGCGCCCAAGATGGCGCGGATCTGCGTCGACCTGATGCTCGGGCGTCTCCTCGACCCCGACGAGCTCTTCACCCGGCTCGACCCGGCGAAGGTCGCCGACGCGATGCGCCCCGCCCTCGAGGCGCGCGGCGACGCGATCATCGACGAGGTGGTCGAGGCGCACTTCCCGCGCCTGTGGAACGTCGTCCCCGCGGCCCTCAAGGAGCGGGCGAAGGCGCGCGTCCGCGAGCGCTTCCCGCAGCTCGTCGAGGACATGATGGTCTCGGTCCACCGGGACCTCGCGACCTACCTCGACGTTCGCGCGCTCGTCGTCAACGCGTTCGTCCGCGACCGGCGGCTGCTGAACGAGCTCTTCTGGCGATGCGGCGCGGCCGAGTTCCGCTTCATCGCCCGGTCGGGCCTCGTGATCGGCGGGATCCTCGGCCTGCTCCAGATGCTCGTCTGGCTCATCGTCCAGCCGATCTGGTTCCTCCCGCTGGGCGGCCTCATCGTCGGCTGGGCGACCAACTGGCTCGCCCTCCAGATGATCTTCCGCCCCGAGAGCCCGACGAAGGTCGGCCCGTTCGTCCTCCAGGGCCTGTTCCTCAAGCGCCAGGAGGCGGTCGCGGCCGAGTACGCCGGCCTCTTCGCCCGCGAGATCCTCGACCCGCGCAGCCTCGTCGACGCCGTCCTCCGGGGGCCGGCGAGCGACCGCCTCTACGGGATGGTCCACGGGCATCTGATGGAGGCGATCGACGACTCGGTCGGACGGAGCAGCGCGGTGATCGAGCTCGCCGTCGGCGGCGATCAATGGAAGGCGATGAAGACGGCGATCGCCGAGCGCCTCACCGCCGCCCTGCCCGAGTCGCTCGAGTCGATCCACGACTACGCCGGCGAGGCGCTCGCCGTCGAGGAGTCGCTCCGGAACCGCCTCGTCGAGCTGCCCCCGAAGGAGTTCGTCTCCGTCCTCCGGCCGGTCTTCGAGGAGGACGAGTGGATCCTGATCGCCCTCGGAGCCGCCCTCGGAGCGCTCGCGGGAGCGGCGCAGGTCGGCCTCTTCGCCCTCGCCTGATCGTGGCATCGAGCTCGCCTTCGGCGAGCGAGATGAAACCACGGAGGCACGGAGACACGGAGGTGTCTCGGAGCGCTCCTCATCGCGTCCGCGACGAGGCGCTCCGCAGACACTCGGGAGTGCTCTACCCTGAGAGCTCGCGCGACGCGCGCTCCGCGTCGGTCCGGCCGGGTAGACTCTCGGAATGGCCATCCCCCCCGACGGCGAGACGGAGCACACCCCGGACGCCGCTCTCCTCGACGTCCTCGAACGCGCCACCACGGTCTACGAGGAGACGCTCGCCTCCGCGCGGCAGGGGGAAGAGGCCAGGGCCTACCTGCGCGCGCGAGGCATCACCGAGCAGACCGCCCGCGTGTTCCGACTCGGTGCGACACCGGCGGGTCCGCGGGGCCTCCTGGAGCGGCTCCGAGGGGAGGGGATCGCCGAGGGCACGGTCGTGGCCGCGGGCCTCGCCCGGTTCCGCGCGAGCGACCGCGAGGCCCAGGACTACCTCGACGACCGCCTGACGCTCCCGATCAAGGACGATCGAGGGCGGGTCCGCGCGATCGCGGGACGCAGCCTCGGTCCCGCCCGTAGGTCGACCGTCAAGTACCTCAACTCCGCCGAGACCCCGGTCTTCGACAAGCGCTCCCTCCTCTACGGCCTCGACGAGGTCCGTCGCGCCGACCCGGATCGTCTGATCCTGCTCGATGGCTACCTCGACGTCGTGCTCTCGCATCACGCGGGGTTTCGCGGAGCCGTCGCATGCCTGGGCACGGCGCTCGGCGATCGGCAGGCGGAGCAGCTTCGCCGACTCGGCAAGCCCGTCCTCGTCATCACGGACGGGACCGAACCCGGCGAGCGCGCCGCTCGACGCACCCTCCAGACGGCGAAGGGCGCCGATCTGGAGGTCCGGCTGGTCACCCTTCCCGGAGTCGACCCAGCCGAGCTCATCCGCACCCAGGGCGCCGCCGCGTTCGGGCGAGCCCTCGACGCGGCCCCCGAATAGTAGCCGCGACCTAGCCGGAGGGGGCGGGGCGGGCACGACCGCGTTTGCCGACTCTTCGTCGCTCGTCGCGGGGTGTGGCCGCGTCGCGTCCTCAGGCCTGACCCCTACGAGTATCACCCCTGCGAGTGCAATGCCTGTAATCACACCGCGCCTCCAAGTCACTCAGGGCGGCTCCACGTTCTTGGGCCGCGAGCAGCCAAGTAGGTCGCAACGTTCGAGTCCTGAAACGAACGTTCGTGCTCTAGAGCCCATGGAACAATCTCCCGTGCGACTGTCGCGACAACGTCCTCAAGGGGAAGGCGCGCCAACGCAAGCTGGAACCCGTTGTGGACGCTTCGCTCGCCCGCTCGACGTTGCGCTTCCGCAGCACGTGCCTCATGAGAGCTACAGGGGTCGGAGAGGAAGGTACCAATTGCGTCGATTGCGCGGACGGCTTGCTCCCGCGCCTCATCGTTCTCCCAAAGCGGGAGCACCGCCTTCGCTAGGGCGACTCCCATCCGCACATATGCCTCGCCACCCCACTGCCGAAAGCCGTCTGACCATGAACGCACGTCGGCGATTCGAGCCGGAAGAACGAAGGCCTGTCCGAGAACGCGAGCAGACGCTTCGTGGCCACAGTGACGAGCGAGCTCGAGCGTCTCGCGGCGCAGCAGTCCGGCTGTCATTCGCGCAGAAAGGTACGCGATCTCATCAACGACGCAGCACGTCTCTCGCCATCGCCGTTCAACTCGACGGAGTTCCGTGTCGGACATCTACTCCTCCGGGCCTCAGGGGTCAGGCCTCAGTTCACAGTTCACAGCTTTGAGGTGAGGCGCCGGTGGATCACACCACGACCTTCGCTAGCTCGGCGCGGAGCCTCTTCCACGCTTTGGTGTAATCGCGGTCTTCGTCGACGAGGACTCGCGTCTTCGACGCGTAGGCGGAGACCGATCCCGGAGTGAGCCCGAAGAGCTCCCCCAGCTCGTCGTTCCCGGCGGAGCAGAGCTGATGGCACGCGAAGAGGGCGATCGACCGCGGTAGGTTGGAGACGCCGCGGCGGGTCGCGAAGAGACCCTCGCGGGTTAACTCGAAGACGGCCAAGGCCGTCTCGATGATCTCTTCGGGCTGGGTCGCGTGGATCTGCGACGCTCGGGGAACCTCGGGCGCGATCACTCCTCGTTTCCGGAGTCGCTCGCGCCAACGCTCGAGGAACGCCTCATCACCGAGAACGGGAAGCCACCGGGTCGCGCCCACGTGTTTGCGAAGCTCCTCGGGCGCCCGCTCCGCCACGAACTCATCGAAGCCTCGTCGGCCTTTCGGACGGTCTCCTCCGAATGGAGCCAGGAGCGTCTCGACCTCGAGCCAGCTCGGTCGTTCGGCCCGCGAGAGATAGTGTCGGTGGCTGCTCCACTCGTACCGCCGAGCCGAGCGAACGAGGCGAGCCGCGATCGGGTTGTTGTGGATGTAACGGGCGACCTCGAAGCTGTAGGTCTCGTCCTGCACCACCCGTGATCGAAACCGCCCTCGAAAGAGCGAGCCGTCGCGCCGGTGCCGCCGATTGAAGCGCTGCGTGAACACCCCGTTGAGGTGCTGGATCGCGCGACTGAGCTGCCCCCGCTCGTCCTGAACCAGTAGGTGGTAATGGTTCGTCATCAGGCAGAACGAATGCACCCGAAGATCCCACCGCTCCCGACACTCCCCGAGCAGCGCGAGGAAGAGCTCGTAGTCCTCCTCACTCGTGAAGATGGCCCGCCGCGAGACGCCTCGGTTCATGACGTGATGCCACAGCCCCGGCTCTTCGATTCGTAGAGGTCTCGCCATACTCCGACGCTACCTTATGGAGCGCCAAGCTGCAAACTGAGGCCTGACCCCTGGGAGCACGCGGCGCGGAGCGCGATGTAGGCCTGGTTCGTGCAGATGTTGCTGGTCGCCTTCTCGCGGCGGATGTGCTGCTCGCGCGTCTGGAGGGTGAGGACGTAGCCGGGCTTGCCGTCGCGGTCGGTCGTCTTGCCGACGATCCG